>JAUCSE010000022.1 GCA_030445275.1 Mucilaginibacter sp. | reverse complement strand
GGATTAAAAACATAGAGATCCTAATAAGCTCTTTCAAAATCAGCCGTAAAAGCAAATGGCTGAATAACCATTTGCTTTGCAAATTAAATTATTCAGCCATTTAAAGCCCTGTTGCGCAAAGGCCACTTAATACACCGGAGGCTTTTTACTTTATAACAGCTTTACCGGAATTTTTATGGATTTTTGAGCCATACTCTTATGCGTTATTTTTTCCATATAGGTTACCATGGTACTCAATACAGCGGCTGGCAAAAACATGCCGGCGTTGTTAGCGTACAGTTAGTTTTAGAAACCGCGCTTAGTAAACTTTTTAAACATCCTGTTGCTATTGCAGGTTGCGGCCGTACTGATGCGCATGTACATGCTAGTCAATTCTTTTTTCATGTGGATATAGAGCAGGAATGGGATTTCGACCTGTTTTTCAGACTCAATAAGGTATTGCCTGATGATATAGCCTTGTTCAACATCATCCCCATGCAGGGCCTGCCACATGCCAGGTTTGATGCCGTACAGCGTGCTTACGATTATTTTATACATACCTATAAAGATCCTTTTTTAAGTGGGTTCAGTTCGCTATATCCTGAAACAAACCTGGATATTGATGCCATGAAAAAGGCAGTAGTTCTACTACCATTATATGACGATTATCGTGCCTTCTGCAAAATGCCAGACAGGGTTGACCATACCATTTGCAAGGTATCGTCAGCAGGTTTATTTGTTGATCAAAGCGGTGACAGGTTGAGATTTCATATATCGGCCAATAGGTTTTTAAGTAAAATGATCAGGATCATCGTGGGCCGACTGTTGGATATTGGTCGCGGGGATATGAGTGTTGATGAATTTGAGCATTACCTGGCGAGCAAGCAAACCCCAAAGATCATTATTCCGGCCCATCCGCAGGGCTTGTACCTCTCAAAGGTTACCTATCCATATCTTGACTTGGCACCACGGACTAATTTTTCTGGACTGTTATTTTAGTTGAGAGATAAGCTCTCCGCCTGCAGTGGATAGAAAGCTCGATTTTTCTGTCTTTTATCTTTTTGTCCTTGCTCTTTTATCACTTTTAAACAGCTATATATTTTATCTTTATGGATATGAGCAGTTAAATTGGTAATTTCGCCCTCTTAAATAAATTAATACAATTCCTGATGGTGTGGTTTGAAAAATTAAAGCTGAATAAGCAACTGGTTAAATCGGTAAATGAAGCTGGTTTTACAAACCCGAAAGAACTACAGCTAAAAACTCTTGCGAGAATAGTTGGTGGTCAGGATATTATAGCCATAGGCCCCGAAGGCAGCGGCAAAACAACCACCTATGTTTTAGGTGTTTTAAACCGCTTTAACTATGCTCCCGAAGGCGTTCCGCGTGTATTGATCCTGGTACCTGAGAAAGATCAGGTGATGGCCGTGCTGGAACAATTTGAACTGCTTAACAAAAACAAATCGATCTCTATTGTTGGCTTGTATGTTGCACCAGGCATTGAAGCCCAGATGGATGCGCTTGCTGATGGTGCCGATATTGTAGTAGCCACTCCTGACAGGGCAAGGGCTATTTACTTAAAACTGGCTCTTAACTTAAACAAAGTTGATCTTTTGGTGGTTGATGATGCCGACCTGATGATTAAAAAAGGATTACAACTACCCGTTGTTGAGCTAGCTAACAGCATAGGCAGAGGTCAGCATCTGGTATTTACCGAGGTAATGCACAGCAAACTTGAAAAAATGCTGGCCCCTTTCATGAATCAGCCCGCTATTATTGAGGTGGAAGAACTGGAAGAAACACCTATACAAACATATCAGCAGTTATTATACAATGTACCAAATTTTGGTACTAAATTAAATTTACTCAATTTGTTCTTGTATGATGAGGAACTGTTTACCAAAACAGTTGTTTTTGTAAATACCCGTGTAACAGCCGATAAATTATACAAAAACCTGCATAGCCATTTACGTGATGCAGTAGCCTTTTTAAATCCACAGTTTTTTGATACCAATGGTTTTAAAAATGTGGAAGACTTTAAAGCAACAGCTCATTCGCGGGTTTTGATTGTAGCCAACGAGAATAACGAAACAATTGATCTGAGTGGGATCCCTTTCCTCATCCATTTTGATCTGCCGCTGGAAAAAGAAACCTTCATAGAGCGCATCATTGATCACGATCCAGGCAGTGATAACGAAACCTTGGCCATTACCTTTGCTACCGACCTGGAAATGAGTCGGGTTAAAAAAATTGAACAGGCCAGCGGTAAAAAAATACCTACAGCAGCCCTACCTGATGAACTGGTGATTGAAAAAGAAATAAAAGCTAAAAAAGAAGAAGAAAAAAAGTCCGCAAAGGTAAATCCTGATGCCCCTATAGTTGGAGCGGCTTTCCACGAAAAAAAGGCGGCTAATTCAAAAACCTACAACTTTAGTTCGGGTCAAAAGGCCAAAATGAATAATAAGCGCAAGCACTAAATTACTTAGTACAATAAGCCACATACAGATCCTCTACCTTTTTACGGGCCCAGGGTGTTTTACGTAAAAACTTCAGGCTTGATTGTATACTGGGGTTATCATGAAAACAATTAATGCGGATGCGCCTATCCAATTCGTTCCAGCCAAATTGTGCTATAAGCTCTTCCAGGATCATCTGTAATGTTTTACCATGAAGCGGATCATTACTTTGTTGTTGCATATGCAAAAGTAAAGCTTGTTTAATATATTATTGCTCAAAATAAGTTACAATATCCTGTTCCAGTTTAAATAAGCTGTTTTACAATCAATTAAATCATCGGTTACTTAACTACAGTCAAATTCATCACTAATTCGTTTAAATTTCCACACAAAATTATATTGAAATATTTTAAAGTATTTTACTAAATTAGGTATCGCTTCATAAATATTTTTGCTATAAATCCGCACTCCAATTTATCGACGTAATAATGACTGGCTTTAAGTACTATCTTATTTTATTTTTTCAGGCCATATCATTATATGTATTTGCGCAAGACCTCCCTATTCATTTCCAGCGCATAGGCAGCAGGGCAAGTTTATCTGAGCTGAACGTCAATACTATTGTTCAGGACAAACTGGGATTTATATGGGTTGGCACTCGCGATGGATTAAACCGTTTTGATGGCAATAGGTTTAAAGTTTTCAGGAATGATATTACTGACAGCACCAGCATCAGCAGCAATGGCATCGGTCATATTGCTGAAGATAAAAATGGCGACCTTTGGATAGCTACCATAGGCGGCGGACTAAACAAATACGATCGTAAAAAGAATCGCTTTTATCATTATCTGCATAATGATAAAGTGACAAATACTATTGCAAGTAATTACCTCGTATCACTTGCTTTTGATAAAGCTGGCAATTTATGGATAGGCCATCAAAAAGATGGGCTTGATGAGTATCTGATCAGCAAAAACAAGTTCATCCATTATAATTTTAACAACGATGACTCCCAAAATCAAAACGACAATAACATCAAAACCATTTATGTTGACAGCTATAACAACTTATGGGTTGGTACTACATCTGGTTTAAATCTGTTTAATGCTCAAACCAAAACCTTTACCAGTTTTAAACATAATGCAAAAGCAGAAGGGTCAATATCAGCAAATGATATAAGATGTATTTTTGAAGATAGCAGCCACCGTTTATGGATTGGTGTTTCTGCAGGGGGGCTAAATTTGTATGATAGCAACACCCTCACTTTCAAACATTTTAAAAACATACCGGGTAACAGCAACTCGCTTTCAGGTAATAGCATACAAAGTATCGCCGAAGATAGTAACCAAAATTTATGGATAGGTGTTGAAAATAAGGGCTTAAGTATATTTAATTATAACAACGGCAAATTCACCAGTCACCAACAAAACGATGTTGATAACACCAGCTTAGCCAGTAATTCGGTTAATGCCATAGCAAAGGATAACGTAGGTAATATGTGGGTAGGTACTTTTGCTTCAGGCATTAGTTTGTATAAAAAAATAAAAGAAAACTTTACTCATTACAAACACAACTCGCAGCCAAACAGCTTGTCAAGTAATTATGTACTAAGTTTTTACCAGGACAAAAAAGACAATATATGGATAAGCACAGATGGAGGAGGATTGGATCTTTTTGACCCGGCCAGGGGTAGTTTTACTATATATAAACACAAAGAAAATAATAAAAGCAGCATCACTGGCAATTATGTTTTAGCGGTAAAAGAGGATGATAAAGATAATTTATGGATAGGCACCTGGGGCGATGGCATCAGTGTTATGAACCTCAAAACAAATAAATTTAAATCATACACACATAACCCTAATGATACCAGCAGCTTAAGTAGTGATAATATATATGCTATAACTACAACAAATGATCGTAAAATATGGATTGGTACTTTTGGTCAGGGGCTTGAACTGTACAACCCTAAAACCAATAATTTCATTCATTACAGACATAATGATTATGATACCAAAAGCATGAGCAGCAATAACGTTAGTTCATTATTAGCAGATTCCAAAGGCAACCTTTGGATTGGCACACACGACGGCGGTCTTGATCTTCTTAATCAGCAAACCAATACATTCACTAGCTTTAAACATGATAACTCAAAAAATAGCATAAGTAATAATACAGTAGTTGATCTGCTTGAAGATCACGCAGGTAATATATGGGCATGTACCTCTGATGGTTTAAATCGTTTTGATCCTAAAACCAGCAGATTTACCAATTTTAAAATAAAAGATGGCTTATCTAATAACTACACCTATGCTATTAAGGAAGATAATAATGGCATTTTATGGATAAGTACCAACAATGGCATATCAGAATATAATCCATCAACGAAAACATTTAAAAACTTTACAGTTGATGATGGCCTGCAGGCTAATGAATTTAAGCCTCATTCCGCATTAAAAAGTAAAGACGGAACTTTATACTTTGGGGGAGTTAACGGCTTTAACATGTTTGATCCTGATAAAATGATTGGGGGTGGATATAATCCACCTTTAATTTTAACAGACTTTCAAATTTTCAACAAATCTGTTGCAGTTGCTAAAAATAGTAATGACCCATCGCCATTAAAACAAGATGTTACTATAACTAAGGCTATTACCTTAACTCATGAGCAAGCCGTAATTTCGTTTGAATTTGTTTCATTAGATTATGCCTTAACCAACAAAACAATTTATGCCTACCAGTTGGTTGGCTTTGATAAAAACTGGAATTATATAAGGCGTAAAAATACAGCAACCTATACCAATCTTCCCTCAGGCGATTATACCTTTAGGGTAAAAAGCCAGAATGGAAATGGCAATTGGTCAACACGCGAATTAAACATAGAACTAACTGTTTTGCCGCCATTTTGGCTTACATGGTGGTTTATCAGTCTGGCAACCATATTTGTATTTGCTGTTATTTATGGAATTTACCTATTAAAGATAAATTCAATTATCAAGCAAAAAGCTTTACTGGAACAACAAGTATCAGAACGTACTGCGAAGGTTTTACAACAATCAGAAGAATTAAAAAAACAATCTGCAGACCTGCTAGAATTAAATACCGAGTTGCGCGCGCAATCAGAAGAGCTACGGTCATTAAACGAAGAATTGCTTACCCAATCTGAAGCATTAGAGAAACAACGCTTACAGGAACAGCAAACCCGCGAAGAAGCAGATAAAGCCAACCAGGCCAAAAGCATATTCCTGGCCACCATGAGCCACGAAATAAGGACACCTATGAATGGTGTTATTGGCATGGCCTCACTTTTGGGCGAAACAGACCTGAACGGTGAACAGCGTGAATACATCGATACCATTATATCATGCGGGGATAGCCTGGTAAACGTAATTAATGATATTCTGGATTTTTCGAAGATCGAATCCGGAAAAATGGATATGGAACGGGAAGATTTTGACCTGCGTCATTGTATTGAAGAGGTAATGGATCTTTTTGCACAAAAAGCAGCTCAACAATATATTGAACTACTTTACCAGATTGACCCGGCACTCCCACAACAGATTGTTGGCGACAGTTTACGTTTAAAACAGGTAATAACTAATTTAATCAGCAACGCCTTGAAATTTACTCATAAAGGCGAAGTATTTATTAAGGTTTTTCTTTCCAGAAATTTCGAAAATGACGAAATTGAAATAGGTTTCAGCGTAATGGATACCGGCATTGGTATTCCCCAAGAAAAAATACCCGGCCTGTTTAACGCGTTTTCGCAGGTTGATTCATCTACAACGCGCAAATATGGTGGTACAGGCTTAGGGTTGGTGATCAGCCAGCGGCTGGTGAAATTAATGGGCGGTGAAATTTGGGTGGAAAGCATTTTTAACGAAGGATCTGTTTTTGCATTTACTACCAGGGTTGCGATCAGCAAAAAACAGTCAAAATACGTACCTGTAGTATTTAATCCCGCCGATCTGGAGGGCAAAAAAATGTTGGTAGTTGATGACAACCAATCGAACAGATTTATGCTCAAAAGCCAATTAGAACAATGGGGGTTACCAACAGAAACTGTTTCATCGGCTACACAGGCATTGAAACAGCTCTCCATTAATTCAAGCTTTAATTTGGTGATAACTGATATGGAAATGCCGGATATGGATGGTGTTGAGCTGGCAAGAGTCATCAAAAACACCTATAACAACTTGCCTGTTATAATGCTAAGCTCCATTGGCGATGGCTCTAAAAAGAAATATCCCGGGTTATTTTCGGCTATTTTAACTAAACCTGTTAAGCAGCAACAACTGGGTAAGAGTATACAAGCCGAACTCCAAAACCTTAAGCCCGTATCATTTATTGAAAGTAAACCATCAAAGCTGTTCGACGAAAGTTTTGCATTGCAATTCCCGCTCCGCATTTTGGTTGCCGAGGATAATCAGATCAACCAAAAATTGATAGATCGCATGCTTATCAAACTGGGTTACACCTTTGAGCTGGTACAAAATGGTCACGAAGCATTAGATAAATTAAAATTAACACCCTTTGATGTGATTTTCATGGATGTTCAAATGCCTGAGATGGATGGCTTTGAAACAACCCGCCATATCCGTAAATATGCCTTTAAACAACCCTTCATTATAGCCATGACCGCCAATGCCGGCCCTGATGACCGCGACCTATGCATCAGCGAGGGTATGGATGATTACATTGCTAAACCCATGAAAATAGAAAATTTAATACATGTATTAAAAGCGGCTTATAAGATGTTGAAGAAGAAATAAAAGCCTACCTCCTCTACCCCATCAATTCCTTCATCAGCTTATCAAAAGCTTCCTTCATTTCGGCGAGGTCTTGCTCCAGTTTGGTTACGCGGGCTTCCAATCCACTGCTTGAGCGGGTACCGGTTTCTTCCGTGTAGTCATCATCTGCTATTTCAGGAGTACCGCCCAACAAATGGGCGTATCGTACCTCTTTTTGGCCCGGACGTTTGGGCAACTGCACCACATAAGGCAAAACAGGATCGGCCAGTTTTTCGAGCATTTCCTGCACCTCTTCTATCGATTCAAATTCATATAACCTGCCTGAGTTGGTATTAAGCTCACCAGGGGTTTGCGGGCCTCTTAGTACCAGCAGACAAATTAATGCTACCTCGGCTGGGATCACCGGAAAAACAATGGCAAAATTGTGTTTATATTTAATATTACGGATAGAACCACCTGTAGCGGTTGATATCAGGCCGCGTCTTTTCAGGGTGTTTAATGCTTCGGTAACGGTGCCTTCGTCATAATTCACCACCGGTTTACGCGATGTTTTTTGATTACAGGCCGCGGTTAAACCGTTAAGTGTCATAGGATAATAATCGGGTGTAGTTTTGCTTTTTTCCATTAACGAACCTAGTACACGCAATTCAGTAGCATCAAGTTCGGGTAAAGTTTGAGGTGAATCCATCGCTAAATATAAGCAGGTTTTTATAGCCTCAAAATATTAACGATTATTTTTAAACACTTCCTGTAAATGAATGGTAAAATTTAGCTTAAATCCGTTACTTTGTATTAACATGTCTTTATTCATTACATCACTAAATTCGGGGAGTAATGGCAATTGCTATTACGTAGGGAACGAACGGGAGGCTATATTGGTTGATGCCGGCATATCATGCCGTGAAACTGAAAAACGCATGGCCCGGCTAGGCTTATCCATGCAAAAGGTAAAGGCCATATTTGTATCGCATGAGCATTCTGATCATATACGGGGTATTCCTGTGCTGGCCAAAAAATTTAAATTACCTGTTTATATTACACCCGGGACGCTGCTCCATTTAGGTAATAGTTTAGATATGCAGCAGGTTCATCATCTCCAAGAGTTTGAAACTGTAAATATCGGAGAGCTACAAGTCACCTCTTTCCCAAAAGAACATGATGCCTCCGAACCGCATAGTTTTATGGTGAGTTATAATGACATTAACGTAGGTGTGTTTACCGATATTGGCGTGGTATGCGACCGGCTGATCCGTTATTTTGGTCAATGCCATGCTGCCTTCCTGGAGGCCAATTATGATGATGAGATGCTGGATAATGGTGGCTATCCTTATCACCTGAAACGCCGCATCCGTGGCGGTAAGGGTCACTTATCAAACAAGCAAGCCCTGGCCTTGTTCATGACACATAAGCCGGCCCACATGACCCACTTATTGCTTTCGCACCTTTCACATAACAATAATGACCCTAAACTGGTTGAAGACCTGTTTACAGCCTGTAATACCGGCATCCATATCACGGTAGCCTCACGCTTTGCGGAAACACCGGTTTATCATATTGGCCACACAGGCAAAACATATGACTATGTCGGGCAGTTGGATATTGGGTTTAATTTATAGTTTAATATCAAGTAGCTAGTATCACGTATCAAGACTAACAAATACTTAATATCTTTTGAAGAATGCTTGCCTTAAAAAACACTTGATACATGATACAAGTTACTTGATACTCTCCCCAGCCCTATCCTGCATGAATATGGTACTTAGCATCCCGTATAATTCCGGATGCTTGTGTTTCAATTCATCAGGTTTCTGAAAAAAGTATTCGGCAGCCACAGCAAAAAATTCAGCCTCGTTGGTGATCGCATATGGGTTAATGTCTGATCTGCCGGCTTCAATTTCGTGTATTTCCTGATGTATCATTTTCAACCAAGGTATAACATAATCATGCGCCAACAAGTTTTCAGGAACGCCATCCGTGGCACCATCTGATTTATCCAACAGGTGCACAAATTCATGTATAGCAGTGTTCTCTCTGCCTGCTGCCCGGGAAAAACCTTTAATCAATGCGGCTCTTGATAATATCATTTGGCCGTTCATATACCCCGTTCCTACCATGCCCAAAATATTCCGGTTCTCTCCTTCAAACTGAAACTCGCCATCAAAAGTATCCGGGTATAATATCACATTGGTTAAATTCTGGTACCTCCAATCTTTAAACCCAAATACCGGAATAATCGCGCTCGATGCAATCATAACGCGGTCGGTATCTTCAACCACAGTACCCACTCCTTCTATAGTGATACCTGCCAAAAACGTGGCCACTTTTTGTTCAAACACCAGCTTTGCCTCACTGTCCAGTTCCCGATAAAATGGGATATGCTGCGCTAAAAGTGGTTTGTAAACCACATGAGTAGCAGTTATACTCGCTTTTAGTTTTCGTTTACCACTTAAAAGATAATAACCCGCAAGTACAATGATAATGATGAGCAGGACGATAATTGTAGTCATGATAGTTCAAATATCAACATTAAATAAAGTAAATCAGCAGCATTACCAAAGCAGCAATCAAGGTATTTAAAAAATTAACTGTGTTATTATCTATGTATCCACGCCGTTCTAGTGTAGCGCCTAATATCGAATCGGCTAAATTACCAACTGTTCCGGCAATGATAATAGCAATTATCCAGCTATTCCAGCCATAACCTATGGCATAAATTACGGCTATAACCATACATCCACTTACACCGATCAAAGTACCTTCTAAACTGATCACGCCATCCAATCCACGCTGATCAGGTTTCCAGGTGATGATATTAAAGAACCGCCGGCCATAAACCGTACCCAGTTCTGATGACAAGGTATCTGCCGTAGCCGAAGCAAAACTTGCAGCCAACATCAATACCCACAACTGTGTATATAGGGGAAATAACAGTGTCAATATCCCTGTTATAGCACCAACACCTGCATTAGCCAAAACCTGCCCTGCACTACGTCCGCTTTTATGCTCCTGAACTGTTACAAAATTTTGTTTTTGATGATGCTGCCATGAAGTGGCTGTTGAACCTAAAATAAAAAAAGCAGTCATCAAGGCTATCCCACTATAACTTGCTCCAGCAAAAACAAGAAAGGCCACTATAGCGCCCGTTATAGCAGCTGACACGGTGAGTTTACGGGCCGATATACTATAGCCTATACCTGCAATTAAAATAAGGATCAGAGGAACATACCGTAAGAGCATAATTATCAAAGATATTTATTGCTGCTATATATTAACCCATCAATTCTTATTTTTGAACCAGCATGAAAGATATATTAGGCCAGGCCATACATGATCATTATTATAAAAAGCCAAAGCATAAGCTATGGATCAATAATCAGTATGGCCCACGAGAGCAAATGCCTGTTGACATCTACTTCCGCGATGAAGACGATATGCCTGATATAGAATGGCTGGCGCTGAACGAATGCCGCGGCCAAGTGCTGGATATTGGTGCCGGGGCCGGGGGCCATGCTCTGTTGTTGCAGGAACGCGGTTTTGACGTTACAGCGCTTGATATATCTCCCCTGGCAGCTGGAGTTATGGAAGCCCGTGGAGTTAATAAGGTGGTTATTGCTGATATATTTAAATACCAGGAACAACAATACGATACCCTGTTATTACTCATGAATGGCATTGGCCTTACCGGTACCCTGCTTAACCTGAAAGTATTTTTGCAACATGTTAAACAACTACTTAAGCAAGGTGGTCAACTGCTGTTCGATTCATCAGATATAGCTTACCTCTATGAGGACAAGTTGCCTGATGATGGCAAATATTATGGTGAGATCCAGTACCAATACCAATACAATCAACAAAAAACTGACTGGTTCCCATGGCTCTATGCCGATGAAAAAAACCTGGCCACAATAGCCGGCGAAACTGGCTATGATATGGAAGTTTTGCTGGAGGATGAATTTAAACAGTACCTGGTACGTTTAACACTTAAATAGGCACACTTTTCCCTATAGTTTTCCGGATGCTGCACAGTAGCAATCGAATATTTCCTTGAATATTATTGCCTTATTAATTTATTTATCTCATGTAAATTTTGGCAACAATCTATGTTATTAGATTTAAAAAATATCTTTTCAGGCGAAAGTTACTAGTGTTCAAACATCTAAATTGTTTTGATTTTTTATTAAGCAATAAAATAAAAAATGGAAATAAATGCAATTATTAATACTTTAATTTGAAAATCATTTAACAAGTACTATATTGGGTTATATTAGTTTAATTTTCAATTAACATAACCCCTACTCTTATGACTAAAAAATTATTACTTATTATTGCCTTATTTCTATTCAGTGCAGAAATAGCTACTGCACAAAAAACAACAGTAACCGGAACGGTTACAGACGCTGCCAATAAAGATCCTATGCCCGGCGTATCTGTTCGGGTTAAAGGTGGCAGTCAAGGTACAAGTACCAACGCAAAAGGCCAGTTCTCTATTGCTGCTTCTGCTAGCGAGGAACTAATTATCAGCTATACTGGCTATAAAGCACTAACCGTCGCAGTGAGTGGTCGTACTAAAATTGATATTACGTTAGTTAGCGATGTGGCACAACTAAATGAGGTGGTATTAATAGGTACACGATCAGCAGGGCGGGTAAAATTGGAAACCGCTGTACCTGTTGATGTGGTGAATGTAAGTAAAGCAGCCTCTACCACCGGTCGTATGGATTTAACTGATATATTAAACTACTCTGCTCCATCATTCAATTACAATAAACAATCTGGTTCTGACGGTGCCGACCATGTGGAACTTGGAACCCTGCGCGGTCTTGGCCCCGACCAAACACTGGTACTGGTTAATGGCAAACGTCGCCACCCTACCGCCTTTGTTTCGGTATTTGGTACCCGGGGTCGCGGCAACTCCGGTGTCGATCTGAGTTCGATTCCGACGGCTGCTATTGACAAGGTTGAAATATTACGTGATGGTGCATCTGCTCAATATGGATCCGACGCTATAGCCGGGGTAATTAACCTGGTATTAAAGAAAAATATAAACCAATTTACAGCCAATGTAGGCTATTCGGGTTATTATGACCCTGCTTTTAACAGTGGTAAAAGCGTTGCCTCAGCCCAATATCCCCATGGTGGCGCTATTGATGGCAATGGCATTACCATTGATGCCAATTATGGTTTAGCCGTAGGTAAAGGGACTGGTTTTATCAACTTTACAGGCGATTATTCAAAAAACGGTAAAACATTCCGTCAAACTCATGACACCACCTATTCAAACCCAAAAGCTTTAGGTGTAAATACTTCCAGGAGGGCTAATGGTGATGGTTCAGCGGAAACCGGTACTTTCTTTTTTAATAACGAAATACCATTGGCGGGTACTCGTACTACATTTTACAGTTTTGGTGGTTACAGTTATAAGGCATCTGACGATTATGCTTTTAGTCGTAACTTTTCAGCAAAACCAGATCGTTTCCCTACTACAAGCGATGGTAAAATAATTCCGGTTAGTGGTATTATATTCAACACTCCCGATGGCGAATCCTATTATAACCCTATTATACAAACACATAATACAGACGTGGCTCTTGCTGCAGGTTTTAAAGGAACTTTAGGTGAGGGCTGGGATTGGGACCTGAGCAACAATACTGGTAATAATAAATTTCACTTTTTTGGTGAAAAAACCTTTAATGCCTCATTAGGTGCTACCCAAACTCATTTTGATGACGGTGGGTCGGAGTTTTTACAAAGCACATCTAACCTGAATGTTAATAAACATTATTCAAAAGTAATGCAGGGCTTAAACCTGGGTTTTGGTACCGAATATCGTTATGAACATTATAAACTATTTTCAGGCGAAGAGGCTTCTTATAAAAACTATGATCCTACAGGAGTAAAAGCACCTGGGGCACAGGGCTTCCCGGGCTATCAACCTAATGATGCCGCCAAACAAAGTCGCTCCGTATTTGGAGGTTATATTGATCTTGAAGCCGACATCACCAAAAAATGGCTGGTAGATTTTGCGAACCGCCTGGAGCATTATAGTGATTTTGGCTACAACTTTAACACTAAATTAGCAACCCGCTATAAAATAACGGACATCTTTAACATCCGCGCTTCTGCGGGTACAGGCTTCCGTGCACCATCATTACAACAGATCAACTATAGCTCCACGTTTACCAATGTGCAGGGAAATGTCATATCAGAAGTAAAGATAGCTCCTAATTACAGTCCTATTACCAAAGCTGCAGGTATACCTACATTAAAACAAGAAAAATCAAAGAACTTAGGTCTGGGTTTTACACTTAAACCTATACCGGAATTAAGCATTACAACCGATGGTTACCTGATAAAGGTTACCGACAGGGTGGTCCTTTCAGGCCAATTCAGTGCTTCGGACAACACGCTCGATCCGTCATTCATTGCAGCATTAAATAATTTGCATGTTGGTACGGCGCAGTTTTTTGCGAATGCGGTAAATACCACCAACCGTGGTATAGATGTAGTTATTGATTACAACAAAACCATTGGCGATAATCGTTTCCACTTATTATTTACCGGGAACTTTCAACATATGACCATCGACAAGGTAAACTATCCGCCCATATTAGGTACTACCCCTCAATTACAGGAAACCTTTTTGAGCGATCGGGAAAAGAAATTCATACTGGCATCAGCCCCACCGCAAAAGCTTTCTTTAAATCCTGAATTTGGGCATAAAAACTTTACCATAGGTACACGCTTTACCTACTTTGGTAAAGTTGTAATTGATGGTTATGGTGATGGAAAAACCCTGCTGCCTACCGTAACGGCAGATAATGGCTCAGGGCAATTACCTGATGTATATAACTACAACGGTAAGGTTGTAAGCGATCTTTACCTGGCTTACAAGCTCAATAAATCGGTTCGTATTTCTATAGGTTCAGATAATATATTTAATGTACACCCAGATCTGGCATATGTAAAAGGTGCAAAAAGCCAGGCATTTAATAATGAACCAGCCGGCCCATTTGATGCTGTACAAATGGGCAGTAATGGTCGCCGTTTGTTTGCACGTATTGGGTTTAATTTTTAAGAAGTATCTCTCTTACAACATAAAGCCATCTTATTTTTATGAGATGGCTTTATGTTTTTATGACATTGCCAATAACTTTCTTCTCCGGATTATAAATATATTTAGGTTGTTTTACTATCCGATATCTGCCATGCAAAAAGCTATTGACCATATACTGGAAGCCCGTGAAAAAAGAATAACTGACGAAGATGTGGTAAGGCAGCCATTACCGCATCAAAATTTTCGCTTTGCAAATCCATTCATAGTTTTGCACCATATGGGTCCGGTTTATATTCAACCGGGACAATCGTCAAGGATACACCCGCATCCGCATCGTGGTTTTAGTCCGTATACCATTATGCTGCAAGGCGAAGGGTATCACCGGGATAATGCTGGCAATGATGAGGTAATTAAAGCTGGCGGTGTACAACAAATGTTTGCCGGAAGCGGCATTTTACACAGCGAAGGCCCAACCAACGAAATGCTAAAACAGGGTGGTACACAGGAATTGATACAGCTTTGGATCAATTCCCCAAAAGCCAACAAATGGGATAACCCATTTTACCAGGCAGCTATCAAAGAGCAATTGCCTTCAGTATTACAGGCTGATGGCCTGAATTTCAGACTGGCCAGTGGTAATTATGAAGGAGAAATCGGTCCAATAAAAAACTTCACCCCGGTTATTTCTATAATTGGTGAGATAGCTGCCGGGAAAACCGCGAATTTTACTGCCACTCCTGGTTACTGGACCTTATTGTATATTATTCATGGCGATGTGGTGGTGAACGACCAAGCTATAAGCGCTTATAACCTGATCGTATTCGGCAAGGAAAATGAGGACATTAGTATATCAGCAACTATCGATGCCCAGATTCTGTTTTTATCAGCCGAGCCAATTGAGGAGCCGGTTGCTGCAAAAGACAACTTTGTAATGAACTCGCCGGAGGAAAACGAACAAGCCATTTCTGATTATAAAAATGGCCTGTTCGGTAGCTTGAGTTTTTAAATCGCTATCACTGATCGTTTATGGTTAACAGGCTTATTTTGCCTTGCGTACATAAATGTTGCCGTTCATATTTTTCATTAAAATTTCAGGACCTCCACCATCAACTTTCCCGTACACCCAGTCTTCCATTTTTAAACTGTACATACCAGCTTTATTACTTTTGGTAACCGCAGGCTTTTGTTGAACGGTCACCACATCAAAATCGGTATATATTTCACCCCGATCTGATTTAAGTTTCACATTTGCTTTCAGCGTAGCCGGGAAGGTTACATCAACATTACCGTTCAATGTTGAAAAAGCCATAGCCGCCTTTGGATCGATAGATTTAAAAGCAACTTTCACATCTCCGTTAATTGTATTTGCCACTACGGAGCCTGAAACATTATTTAATTTTATAGAGCCGTTTTTATTGCTGACCTCCAATTCGCCATTTACGTTAGTAACAACGATGTTTCCATCGTTTATTGTCGAAAGATTTAGTGAGGCTCCATTTTGAGGTACCTTTATAATTAAATTTATTGTTTTACCTGGTCGTACATTAACATTAACCTGATTATTGTTCACCTCGGCTGTTAGATTAAGACTACCACCGCCAATTAACTGCTTCATATCACCAGATTCTTTAACGTGCCCCCTTTTTTCGTCATCTCCCTGAGCATCAATAATTACCTCCTTTCCTTCATATCCGGTTAAGGTTATCCCTCCACTTATCAACCGTACATTAAGTTTATAAGGTTTACCCGGATCGCTCAGTGGTACAACCAACTGCTGAGAGGCAGTGCTCTGTGCCCAGACACGCATGGTGAGCAACAAAGCTAGCATCAATACCCCTGCAGTTTTTATTATGTTTATCTTTTTCATGTTGTTGGCTTTTACTGTTGTTTTTTAATATAAATATTACCGTTAAGAGTTTCAAATTTGAACAGTTTTCCACCCGCTCCAATCCGTACATCCGAATTTTTACTGAGCTTATAAACGGTACCATTGTTATTTTTAGATTGTGTTTTGATTGCTCTACTTGGCATCACTTCGGCATTAGGAAAATCGGTATAAAACTGACCGTTCATACTTTTAAATTCCAGATCGGCGGCCAAGCTTGCCGGGTAAGTAACATTAACTTCGCCGTTTATAGTTTTATAAGATGAGGCATCTGTCGGAATTTTCAGGTAGTTAACTGTTAATGCCCCGTTAATTGTAGCTGCATCAGTGGAGCCCTTTGCATTAACAATATCTATAGGTCCGTTTATATTATTTACTTTTAATGAGCCATAAACGTCATTAATCGTAATATGACCGTTATTGATTGTTGATACCCGTAAATTGGTATTAAACGGCACCTTCACCGTAAATTCGAGGTTAATCTTGTATTTAACCTCCGTGTCATCGCCATCGTGCCAGCTGTTATGGGGTTTTGAATTATAAGGTTTTTCAATATAAGCTATTACACTATCTGGCTTTTGATCAAAGCCGAGCTTAACGTCATTTTTACCACGATCAATAGTTTGCTGATCTCTGGCCGAAATGGTTTCATCTATCTCCATGATCACTTTATTGCCAGAATAACCTTCTACTTTTATAGAACCATAAACATTATAAATAGCCACTACCCCTTTTTGCAAGGTAAACTCTTTGCTAATGTGCTGTTTAAATTCCTGGGCCGAGGCTGAAATTTGGGCAAAGCAAAGCCCGGCTCCCGCCAAAACGGGGATCAATAATTTTTTCATAATTTGTTTTTTAAATAAGTTGAGTTATCGTTTCCTTGATCTTTTCGCGTACGCCCTGATCAAGGTCTTTTTGTTTTAATAATTCCTTAAATGAACCAACGGAACGTTTTTCCTGCAATTTCAGCATGACATCGGCTATGGCTGATTGCAGCAATGGTGAGTCCTGCTGCACAATTGATTTAATCAATCCTTCCCGCACTTCGGCATGATTGGCCAAATGCGCTAAGGCATCAAGCGTGCTCAGGCGCACATTTACATTAGGATCATTATTTAATGTAACGAGCAAAGCATTGATCACCTGTTTATCGGCATGTTTTATCTCGCTCGTGTAACTTACTCCCCTGATCCGTTCTGAAGCAGACGGATTTTCAAGCAAGGCGAGCATCATCGTTTGCTTTAATTCATGTACCTGCGAGGTGAGCGCCTGTAATTGTTGATCCTGTTTATCACTCCGGCTATTGTGAAAAATCAAGTACCCACAACCAAAACTGATCAGTATAACTATAATACTATATGCCAAAGGCCATCTTGGCTGTAATTGCCATACCCTGTTCCAGTTATCAGTAATCTTATCCCACAAACTTCTTTTCTCTGTAACTGATGCCGTATAGGTATCCAGCATAGCCTGAAACCTCACCTTTGCATGTGCTGATGGCTCTGGTGCCTTTAATTCTCCCAATTGATCCCATATATTTTTCAGCAAGGCTAATTCACGGGCACAATCATTGCAACCCGCCACATGCTGTTCCAGATCAGCTCGTCCTGCAGCTGTTAGTTGCTTATTCATATAATCTGTAAACAGATCCTGATATTGCTCACATTTCATCTTACTTCTGTTTAGCGTTTCATTTTTAAATAAACATCCTTTAATTCCTGCATAGCCCTATGTGCCCGCACTTTAACTGCCCCTTCAGTAATTTGCAATATCTGTGCTATTTCCTGATATTTTAACTCCTGAAACCGGCTCATGATCAACACTTCGCGATGGTCGTTACTCAAATTACCCATAGCTCCATGAAGTTCTGCCCGGGTCTGCTTGGCTTCCAATGGCTCATCGGCCAATGTACCGCCAGCAATCTTGTCCGCAAACTCTCCCACATCATAATGAGATGTTTGCTGCGGCTTCTTTTTATAAGTGTCTTTTAACGTGTTACGGGCTATCTGGTACATCCAGGCCATAAACTCACCGTCACCTGTAAAAGTATTGCGGTATTTAAGCATCTTGTAAAAAACGTTTTGCACTAAATCTTCACTGGCCTCTTTGTTATACGTCATATGAAACAGGAAACCATATAAAGAACGATGGTATCGTTCAAAGAGCAATCCCATTTTATCCAGGTCGCCGGTTTTTACTCTGAGCATAATGGCATTATCAGTTAGCGTATTCAAACAGGTTCGGGTGTTTTAATTTATACTGGAGACTTTATTAAAATGAAATGGTTACAGGAAATTTAAGAAATATTTCAATTTATTTTACTGGTGATACCCAGGCGAGTGATAATTATACCATAGATAACAAAAAAAGAAGGCCTTCATTGTAAAATGAGGGCCGTTCTTTCATGTGTAAGGTTAGGTTAAGATTTTTTCGAAAGTCCTGCTTTAACAGCACTTATATATTAGTTTATAGCATTAAGTATCATGCTACCTATAGATTTTGAGCTTTTATTATAAATTTCTGACTTTGCAAACGGCCCGGTATCGGATCAAACCGTTCTCCGGTTTTTACGTACATGGGTATACCAATTTCCCTTCCTTTAATTTTCAGGATGGCATCATAGATAGCGCGCACCAGCAAACTGTGAACCAAAAGCAATAATACGAGTGAAATAATAGTCTTCATGAGCGATTCCTTGGAAACAAAGATGCCCTAAAAGTTAATCACCAACATCAGTGAAAACACGTGATCGGTATGCGGTTTTTACGCATATTGATCAAAAATTTGTTTTTTTCAATATGTTGTATTACCTCTTCTTGTGTTTCTGAATTGAAACCAGCTGAATAGTTAGTTATTTGTGATGGGTTTCATTACCTGGTTGAGGGCCAGTTGCCAGTTGAATTTTTGCTGGCTGGACTTTCCGTCTTCATGCTGTATATCTTTTGCATAAGTTTTGTCAAAGTAGGCAGCCAGTGAGAGGGTGTAAATGCCATGTGAGGGTTCAAACAAGGTACCCGCTTCGTAACCTTTTTCGTGATTGGCTGCGCGGGCTTTATCAAAGCCTACCTTACTATTCACAAATTCACCGTGAGTTTTGGCTCCGGTTACAAAGGGTACTAAGAAATCAACCGATTTTTGGATAGATGTTTTTTTAGCAGACTCATATGTAAAATAGTTTTTACCGGTAGCGCGATAAATAACCATACTGGCTCTTAACAAAGGCTCAAGTGTATAGGTATGATAATGCAGAGCATCACGCTCTATGAAGTCAAAGCTTGTTCCATCGGCATTTAAATCATCAGCTATCTGTTTTTCAAGTATCGGGTAAACAGGCTGCATGAGGTCAGTATTATGTAAAGCAAAGGCAGCAAGTGTCATGGTCTTGATACGATGCGAGTTCCAGTTATTGAAACCTGTAGTTTTACCCGCTTTAGCTGATTTACTGTTGAATTCAGCAGCATAAACGCTGTTTACCCATGCATCAATTTGTTTTTTACCGTCAGATGAAACCTCACTTCTAACCAGGTCATAACCGGTTATCATATCTTCAAGTTTGGTTTCATTAATCGGATCGCCGTTGGGTTTACTAACCCTGGCCCATGCTACCAGGAAATCTTCAGTTTTTTGCAAATATGTTTTTTGTCCGTACAGCCTGTAACATAAGGCGAGCGCATAAATTTTATCACCATCCTGCAGGGCCTTCAAACTGGCTGTTTTAGTCGGGTTACCTGCAAGTACTCCTTGCGAAACTATTGTTTCGATAGGATTAGGTGATTCGTTCAAAGCTTTATCAGCGGTCCTCTGGTAAGGTTCAAAAGCTTTTTTAACCTCTTCCCTACTCTCAATATTATTTTTCAGATTTTTAATTTCGATAGCACTTAAACTTACATCCTGTGCCGATGCATGTAAACCTGCAACAAGAAAACCTACCAGTACAACTAATTTTTTCATAAATATTTTAATTAATATTAATTACCGGCTGCCCTTTATATAAACGTTGTTTACGAAGCAATGCTTCCAGGTAATAATAATCAGCATAAATTATGGGGGCATCTATTTCGCTGCCAGCTGGTTTATGTCCGGTACTATGCAGCAATAAAAAGCCTTTGCTACCTCCGGCTTGAACCTGATAATGTGTGCTTAGGGTTTTGATGATCTTATCAGCCTTTGAGTGGTAATCTTTCGCATTTTTACTATAAGTACTCAATTCATATAATGCCGAAGCTGCAACAGCTGCCGCCGAAACATCTCGAGGCACATTGGGTATAGCAGGATCATTATAATCCCAGTATGGTATTAGGTCAGCAGGTAGGTTCGGATTACTGAAAATAAATTTGGCAATATTTTCTGCTTGTTGCAGATAAGCTTTATTATGAGTTTCGCGGTAGCACATGGTATAACCATATAAGCCCCAGGCCTGACCGCGAGCCCAGGCAGACTCATCAGCATAGCCCTGATGGGTTTGTTTGTGCAGCACCTTGCCAGTTTCAGGATCATAATCAATTACATGATATGAACTGTAATCGGCTCTGAAATGATTTTTCATGGCCGTATTGGCATGAGCCACTGCAATTTTATAATAGGTTGAATCTCCGGTTAAGCGGGTGGCCTCAAACAGCAGCTCCAGGTTAAGCATATTATCAATAATAACCGGAAACTTCCACTGCTTACGGTTATCCCATGATTTGATGGAACCAACAACCGGATTAAAACGGGTTGACAGTGTTTTGGCACCCTCAATAATAACCTCCTTATAATGAGCATCCTTTGTTAAACGATAGCCATTACCTACACTATTATATAGCTTAAAACCCATATCATGCGTAATACCATTAGTTTTTTCAACTTCAATATTCGCTGTAAACTTTTTAGCCAGCTCCATCCAGGTTTTATCTTTAGTGTATTCGTATAAAAACCACAGTTCGCCAGGAAAAAACCCACTACACCAATCTTTTGAAGGCACCATTACAAATTTTCCATCAGCATTTAAAGTACGGGGCGATACCAGCACAGAACTGCCCGGATCAGCTTTAACACTATCAACTTCTTTAAGCATTAGCCTGGTCTGTTTTTCAGCAAACAAAAAGTTTTTTACTACATCAGTTTGCGAAAAAACGTTGATAGCCGGTAAGTTCAGCAAAAGAAAGGCAACGAAATACTTGATTTTCATAATTATCAAAAAAGTTTATAATCAGTTTTAATACCCTTAGTTCAGGGGATGGTTAAAGGCGCTGCTATGGCAAGCCAATATTACGATGTATTCTTACCAAATTAAAAGTATGCTAGGTTAATTTTTACGCAAACGTTTTAGTTAGCCCTTCCTATCTCTAAAACGCTGCGTTGTAAAATCATTGCTATATTTCAAAATAGGCTTAAATACTACCATGATTTAAAGTTTTTTATCTATTTTTATGAAAAAGGCGGCTGTGCTGTTATTTTTTTGTTGATTTGCCGTTGAAGAGCCAATTATGAATTTTGATGCCATTACTATAAGGGACATTGCAAGAGAACTGCACCTATCTGTATCTACTGTATCTAAAGCGTTAAGAGACAGTTATGAAATTAGCGACAAAACCAAGAAACTGGTACTGGAGTACGCCCAAAAAAACAATTACCGGCCTAATCCGATGGCACAAAGCCTTAAAAAGGGGCATAGTAAGTCTATAGGAATCGTAGTTTCCAGTATTGACAACCAATTTTTCTCGCAGGTGATTAATGGTATGGAGTCTGAAGCCTACAGCCAGGGCTACAACGTGATCATTACGCAAAGCCACGAATCATGGGACTTGGAGGTACAAAATGTAAACCATCTTACCCACCGGGCCATAGACGGGCTATTGATTTCATTATCAACAGAAACCAATGATGTGGAACACTTGAAAAAATTACAAAGTCAGGGGTTGCCCATTGTTTTCTTTGATCGTGTAAGTAATGAGATAGATACACATAAAGTTATTGTTGATAACCTGAAAGGAGCTTATGAAGCTACCATGCATTTGATCAATTCAGGTTATAAACATATTGCACATATTACCAGCTCAGCCATTACCTCAGTTTCCAGCGAAAGACTGTCAGGCTACAAGAAGGCACTGGAAGATAGTGGCATGGAGGTAGATGACCGATATATAAAATTTTGCACCCATGGAGGGCAGGCTATGAGCGAAATTCAACAAGCTCTGCAGGAACTGCTTGACCTGGAGGTTAAACCCGATGCTATATTAACTGCCTGGGACAGGATCACTACCTCTACCCTATCCCTACTGCATAAGTTCAACATAAAAATACCTCAGGAAATAGCCTTGCTGGGTTTTACCAATACATTGTTGGCCGATGTTTTAAATCCCTCTTTAACCGCTGTACAACAACCAGCATTTGAAATTGGCAGGAAAGCTACGGAAATGCTGCTGAGTATTATTAATAGTAAACGCCCTGTAACTGAATTTGAAACCGTTGTATTACCAACTGAATTATTTATCCGTAATTCTACAGCAAGGCAAATAGCGGTTAAGTAAAAGCATCAGCAATAATTATATTTTTTGTGATCTACCTGTCTTTTTATGGCCTTATAAAATAGCGATGGATTTGAAAAATTGCACCTTAGTGTAAATAAAAACACCTTTCAATCAATCTTCGAAAACGATTTCGTAAATAAAAATCTACCAAAGTATAAAACCCGGTGCCAAATGTAGGTACTTTTGATAAGTGCCTTTCGCCTCAATTGGGCGATAACCGACTATAAACTCTGTATTGTAAATTATTAAAGTAGCTGTATGTACAAAGCTGTACACCGATATTTTACAAATGTTATTTATGTGTTACTAAACACGGTAAGTGTAACGAACGTCAAATTTTCGTACTGTATATTGCCGCTGTAACTATTTAACAATGCAGTTATCAGCCTAATAACCAATCAAGACCAATAAAAAAACAATTATATACCTCAAACTTAAAGCGAACATATGAGAGAATAGCAGACCAACCAAAGTCCCGTACCATACAGCCCCCTAATTTAAGGTTTCATTAAAAAAATTAAGCAACAAGTTTGCATGGGAACCTTTTTGCCAATTTTTTAAACTATTGTTAAGATAATGAACAAAGTATATGAAGAGAAAACATTTATTTTTTAGAATATTCAGAAGTACTTTTTTACAATTAGCACTGATGTGCTGTGTATTAACAGGTGCTTTTGCAAGTGGCAGCTTAAAGCCAAACACTATGCCTAATGGCACAGCCGATATAAAAATTACCGGCCACGTTACCGACGATAAAAATCAGCCTTTGCCTGGTGCCAGTGTACGGGTTAAAGGAACAAAAGCTGGTACTACCACTGATATTGATGGCAAGTACACCATAACCGTAGTTGACAACAGCGCGGTACTGGTGTTTACAACCATTGGTTATGCTACCCAGGAAGTACTGGTAAACGGGCATACCACTATAGATGTAAAACTGGTTAGCGGCTCTAAAGATTTAAATGAGGTTGTGGTAGTTGGTTATGGTAGTCAAAAGAAACGGGATGTTACCGGCGCGGTAACCTCAACCAATTTAACCAACGTAACTAAAACTCCGGTATTTGGCACCGCTCAATTATTACAGGGCCAGGTAAGCGGTGTACAGGTTACGCAAACCAATGCTCAGCCGGGCGCATCTTTCAGCGTTCGTATCAGGGGTACCAACTCCCTTAGTAACAGCAGCGAGCCATTATATGTGGTTGATGGTTATGCCGGGGCAGATATATCAGCCCTCAATCCTAATGATATTGCTACCATGGATGTATTGAAAGATGCATCGGCTGCTGCAATTTATGGTAGCCGCGGTTCAAATGGTGTAGTTATTATCACAACTAAAACAGGTAAAGCCGGTCAAAATATAATTTCAGCAGATGTATATTCTGGTGTTCAGCAGGTAGGTAAAACATTAGACATGATGAATGCGACCCAGTTTGGTCAATATTTAAATGCGGTGGCTACAGCTAATAAAACAGCGTTGCCATTCACTCAGGATCAGATTAATAATTTAGGCGAAGGTACAAACTGGCAAAAGGAATTGTTCAGAACAGCTCCTATAACCAATGCCAACCTTTCCTTTAGCGGAGGCAGTGATCGTACTAAATACCTGCTAAGCTTTAGTTACTTTGATCAAAAGGGTATTATCATAAACTCAGGTTATAAACGTGGTACATTACGTTTTAATTTAACACATAATGTAAGCAATAAAATAACCATTGGGATAAACTCACAGGTATCTTATGATCAGCAAAATATAGCTAACGTAAATACTACCGGTGGTGCAGGTGGCGGTACACTGCTTGATGCTTTACGTATAAGCCCTACTGTCCCGGTGTATGATGCCACAGGAGCGTATTCTTTTCAAAACGCGCCTACGGGCTTTACCACTACCTTAGGTAACCCGGTAGCGGCAGCTATGTTAAATACCGATGTTGATAATTCTTTACGTTTATTTTTTAATGTATATGGCGAATATCAAATAGTAAAAAATCTGAAGTTCAGATCAAGTATTGGTACGGATGACCGCTTTGAAAAAGAAAAAATATTCAGACCAAGTACTACTTATCTTGGTGCACAGGCAGGTGGGTTCGCGCAAATCATAAACCCACAAAATATCAACTGGTTAAATGAAAACACCTTAACTTATACTAATACAATCAACAAAATACATAGCATAACTGCTTTAGTTGGTTACACATATCAAAAATTCCAGTTCAACAGTAACACCGCAACTTCCCAATCATTAATTACCAATAATCTGGGCACCGATAATTTAGGAGCTGGTGCCAATTTATCTTCTGCATCTGGTTCCAATGCGCGTCAGATCTCTTCATTTTTGGCAAGGGTAAACTACAGTTTAATGGACAAGTATCTGTTAACGGTTTCCCTTCGTCGTGATGGCGCTTCTCCTCTGGGTATCAATAATAAATCAGGAACCTTTCCATCAGGCGCTTTAGCATGGCGTGTATCAAGCGAAGATTTCATGAAAAGCCTGAAGGCAATAAGTGATTTGAAATTACGCTTAGGATATGGTAATGTAGGTAACGCATTTATACCACCATACTCATCCTTAAAACAATACGCGCTGAACAACTATGTATTGAGTGGCAGCCGTAGCGTTGGTTTTTCACCAAACAATATTCCTAACCCAAGTTTACAATGGGAGCAAACCAGGTCATACGACATTGGTTTAGATCTGGGCTTATTCAATAATCGTATCACTTTTACTGGTGATGTTTACGATAAAAAAACCACGAAACTTTTATTTCAGCGCCCGGTACCATCAACAACCGGTTTTACTACTCTACAAGACAATCTTGGAGCTGTAAGCAACCGCGGTTTGGAACTGGCTGTAAACACAATTAATATTGACGGTCCATTTGTAAAATGGTCAACAGGCATAAACTTTTCTAAGAACATTAATAAAATATTGGATCTGGGAGGTCCAAAAAGTGTACTTACCGGTAATGTGAGTTCCAGCTTATATCCAGGTGGTCAAAACTCATCTATATTACAGGTAGGTAAACCTATCGGTTCATTTTATGGCTATGTGTTTGACGGTATATGGCAATCACAGCAGCAAATTGCCGCAAGTGGTATCACAACTCCGGTTAAACCTGGTGATCCAAGATACAAGGATCTGAACGGCGATCATTTAATCAATGGTTCGGACAGGACAATTATTGGTAATGCTTTACCAAAATTCACTTATGGTTTTACCAGTAATTTAACTGTAGGACAGTTTAACCTATTTGTATTGATACAAGGCGTTTATGGTAACAAGATCATGAATGAGAACAAAATTGAGGGCGAAAATGGCACCACTGGTGACAACAAATTAGCTTATGTATTAACAGACAGCTGGAGCCCTACTAATCCAAGCAATACCCTGCCGGCTGTAAATAGCACACTGCGCCGTTCCCTGGGCCCAACCAGTGATATATTGGAAAACGGCAGTTATTTAAGGTTTAAAACTATAACCTTATCCTATAACCTGCCATTACCAAAACTTACAACGGTATTCAAATCAGCAACGATATATGCTACGGCGCAAAATTTATTTACCATCACCAAATACTCAGGATATGATCCGGAGGTAAATGCTTACGATACAAACACAAGCGGTAATTATACCTCACTGGGCACAGATTATAACCCATATCCCAACATCAAAACATATACACTGGGCTTAAGATTAGGCTTGTAACCGGTAATTCTTTAATGATAACAACCATGAAAAAAATATATTTATTATGTGCTTTAGCTGGTTTAGGATTATCCTCCTGCAAAAAGCTTTTGGATGAAAAACCTACCAGTATTTTAACCGATCAAAACTTTTACCTGAACGCGGCCGACGCGCAAACAGCTATTGTTGGGGCATTGAGCCAATTACAACCACAGGCCTATTACCAGCGTACGGTTTATATTATGGGCGAACTTTCTGGAGATGGTCTTGTGCCCCTGCTTACACAAAATCAGGAGCGTATTGATATGTACAAATTAACCTATACTGCTTCGAATATTGAAATTACCAACTGGTGGGTAAATAGCTATAAGCTTATTAGCAGAACAAATGATATACTGGCCAATGTGCCAAAGATCAATATGGATGCTGCCACCAAAAACAATATACTTGGCAATGCCAGTTTTTTACGTGGGATGGCTTATTTTGACCTGGTAAAAAGCTTTGGCGATGTACCGTTGATAACCCACCCCATCACCGGTAAAGATGATCCTGATTTTTTTCCATCAAGAGCAGCCGCCAGTAAAGTGTATGCGCAAGCCATTGCCGATCTGTTGTTTGCTGAGGCTAATTGCTTATCAGAAGATAAAATTACATCAGCCAACAAAGGCATGGCATCGTCAGGAGCAGCAACAGCTCTGTTAGCCCGCGTTTACCTGCAAAGAGCAAGTACCAGTTTTGCAGATCCTAATGATAATAAGAACGCGCTTGCAGAGTGTAATAAAGTTATCAATTCCGGAACCTATAAGCTGATGCCCAAATATTCGGACGTGTTTAACTGGGATATCAAATATTTCCCACAGCAAACAGAGCATATTTTTGATGTCCAGTTTGGTAATAATAGCACCAGTACCACGCAAAATATAACTATACGTATGTTCTCGCCTTCACAACTGCAAGGATCCGGTTCATTTGTAGCTAATCCTTATATGTTTACCACTCTTTATGCAAATGGAGATATCAGAAAAGCATGGAATGTGTCAAATACAGCAACTGACGCTAAAGGGGTTACAACAACCGTTGTTCCCTGGATAAGTAAATACCGCGATCCGCAATGGGTACCAGGAACCAACAACTCACGGATGAACTGGATCATATTGCGCTATGCTGATGTGTTGCTGATGCAATCAGAGGCTATGAATAACCTTACTCCCAGTGATCCAAATAAATTTAATGGGTTGAACGCCGTACGCGACAGGGCTGGCCTATCAGCATCGCATTTAAGTTTGGCTAATACCCCTACTCAGTCGGCATTTATTGATACTCTGGTTAAAGATCGTGCACGTGAACTTTGTATTGAAGGTCACCGCCGCTGGGATCTGCTCAGACTGGGCCGTTTTAAACAAGTTGAACAAGCTGTAAATGGCTTTACCGCTCAGGATTATCAGTTATTATTGCCTATCCCTCAACAGGAACGCGATGTAAATCCAAATTTAACTCAAAATGCAAACTATTAACAGGTATGTGTTATAAATATGTCTTTTTAGTTTTATTAATACCTCTAAGTTTTACCGGCTTTGCTCAACGCAAAGCCGGTAAAACCGTTTTTATACTGCTTGACGAACAAGCATTAATCAGCTGTAAACAACAATATCAAAACAAGGATACAGCTATGGTTGCGCAGGTTAATACCCTGGTCAAAGAGACGGATAGTTTGCTCACCGCGGGACCCTATTCTGTCACTTTTAATAAAACCAAACTGGCTCCAACCGGTAATAAGCATGATTATGTGAGTCAGGCACCCTACTGGTGGCCCGACTCATCCAAAAAAGATGGCAAACCCTACATCAGGAAGGATGGCAGGCGTAATCCAGAGATCTATTCATTACATGACGGCAGCCAGATGGGTCGCCTTTGTAATAGCGTGCAACAACTAACCCTGGCCTGGTACTTTACAGGTAACGAAAAATACACACAAAAAGTTAAAAGGTTACTGCAAGTTTGGTTCATAGATCCTGCTACCCGTATGAATCCCAATTTAAACTATGCACAATATATTCCGGGTCTTAATGATGGGCGTGGTATTGGCATTATTGAAACAACCGGGTTAACCGTTATTCCGGATATGATAGCTTTACTGCAATCAGATAAAAACATAAACAGTGGTTTGATAAACGGCATTAAACAATGGTATAAACAGTATTTAAACTGGCTGCTGACCAGTAAAAACGGAAAATCAGAACACTCACAGATTAATAATCATGGTACCTATTATGATCTGCAGGTAGTTGATTTTGCTTTATTTACCGGCAACCAAGCTTTGGCCGTACGCACACTGCAAAACTCAACCATCCCAAGAATTGATCAGCAATTTACACCTGATGGCGCTCAGCCTCTCGAGCTCATCCGTACCAAATCATGGGGGTATGCCAATATGAATCTTTGGGGCTGGTGTCGATTAGCCAGAATGGCCTCGCGACTGAATATTGACTTGTGGCACCAGCAAACCCTTGATGGAAAAGGTATCAAAACCGCTATTAACTGGTTATTGCCTTATGCCTTAAAACAAAAGTCCTGGCAGCACGAACAGATAGAGCCATTTAGCTATGGTACATTCACGCGAATCGTTTATAATGCAGCTACGGTTTATCCTGATATTTCCTTTAAGCAATATTTAGAAAAACATCCCTTAAAAAATCAGTTACAAGACATTAATTAGCGGATTTTTGATACATCTATGAAAAGATCAATATTATTATTTTCAATTTTCATTTACGCTCTGGGCACACTTAGTTACGCTCAGCAAAAAACACGGCTTACCAATAACTGGGAGTTTTTAAAACAGGATATTGGCGGTGTATGGGAAGCTGTGCGCCCGGTTACACCAGGTAACCCCGAAAGTGTACCAGTATGGCAAAAGGTAAACCTGCCCCATTGCTTTAATGCACGTGATGCAGTTGACCCGGATATAAACTATTACCAGGGACCTGGCTGGTATCGCACCCAACTGGATATAAAAAATCCTTATGCTAACGGACAGACCCTACTGCATTTTGAAGGTGCCGGGCAAAAAACTGAGGTGTATGTGTATACCACCAAAGTAGGTAGCCACCTGGGTGGATATGACGAATGGACCGTTGATATTACTAAGGCAGTTGAGGATTTCAAAAAAACTGATGTATATCAAAAACGTTTTAAAGGCCACATACCCATCGAGATCAGGTGTGATAATTCGCGCGATCTGGAAACCATACCATCTCAATTATCAGACTTTAATGTTTATGGTGGGCTTTATCGGTATCTGAACCTGGTATATGTCCCTTCACTTTCATTGGATAAAATATTTGCTACTGCTCAAACCGACAAGGAAGGCAAGCAAGGTGAAGTGCAAATTAAAGCAAGGTTTTACAATCCGGCCAGTGCCACCAATGCCGAAGGATTAGTAAAGCTTATTGATCCACAAGGTAAAATTGTTGCCAGCAAAACTTATAATCTGAATAACCTGTCTGGTGATATTGCTATTGGCACTTTCCATGTTAAAAAACCAAAGTTATGGTTGCCGGGTAATCCTGTCTTATACACGGTTGAGGTATCGATAAAATCAGGTGATCAAACTGATGTACAAACCGAAAAAATAGGATTCCGCGATTTTGAATTTGCCGATAATGGGCCTTTTTACCTGAATGGCAAACGCCTGCTATTGCGAGGCACTCATCGTCATGAGGATCAGGCAGGTGTAGCCGAAGCCATGAGCGATAGCATGATGCATCAAGAAATGCAAATGATGAAGGATATGGGTGTTAACTTTATCAGGCTGGGCCACTATCAGCAATCAAGAACTATATTGAATTTATGTGATAGCCTGGGTATATTGGTTTGGGAAGAGGAACCATGGTGTCGTGGTGGTTTGGGCGGCGAGGGCTACCAGAACCAGGCCAAACAGATGATGACCAACATGATTGAACAACACTTTAATCATCCGGCTATTATTTTGTGGGGACTGGGTAATGAGAACGATTGGGAAGGTGATTTTCCTGTATTTGATAAAGAACAGATCAGAACGTTTATGAAAACGCAAAACGATCTGGCTCACCGGCTTGACCCATCACGCAAAACAACCATCAGACGTTGCGATTTTTGTAAGGATATACCCGATGTTTACTCTCCCTCTATCTGGGCGGGCTGGTACCGGGGTTTATATACCGAATATAAACAGACATCAGAGGATGAGTTTAAAAAAGTAAAACACTTTTTCCACGCCGAATGGGGTGGTGATAGCCATGCCCTGCGTCATTCTGAAAACCCTGATAAGGCATTAAGCCTGATCAAAACCAAGAATGGCACTGATGAGCGCCTGGGCGATGCTTCCTTATATGGAGGTGCAGCACGGGCTTCCAAAGACGGCGATTGGAGCGAAAGTTATATCTGTAACCTGTTCGACTGGCATTTGAAAGAGCAGGAAACCATGTCTTGGTTAACAGGATCGGCATTTTGGGTGTTTAAAGATTTCTCGACTCCTATTCGTCCGGATAATCCCATCCCTTATATGAATCAGAAAGGTGTTGTAGAGCGTGATCTTACTCCTAAAGAATCTTATTATGTATTTCAATCGTACTGGACGGATAAACCTATGGCACATATTTACGGTCATAGCTGGCCGGTTCGCTGGGGGGATGCCGGTGAACAAAAAATGGTTAAAGTATATTCTAACTGCGATAATGCCGAGCTTTTTGTAAATGGTAAAAGCTATGGTGTAAAAAAACGCAATAGCCAGGATTTCCCTGCAGCGGGTTTACGCTGGATGGTTCCTTTGCAAACGGGCAATAATGATATTAAGGTAGCAGCCCACAAAGGCAAGCAAACCCTTACCGACCAAATCAGTCAGCAATATCAAACAGAAAAATGGGATAAACCAGACAAAATATTAATTGAAAAGATCAAAGACGGAAATGGTATAGCTACTATACAGGTAAAGCTGGTAGACTGCAAAGGTGTGCAATGTCTGGATGCCATTAACTGGATAGCCTTTTCGTTAACCGGTGATGGTACGCTGATAGACGACCTGGGTACTTCGCGCGGATCACGTAAAGTACAGGCTTATAATGGCTGTGCTTTGATCAGCGTAAAAACAAATAATGGCAAAAGCGTGGTTGGTGTACAATCACCAGGATTATCAACGGCATTCATAAACCTATAAGTGATGTTTAAAATACGGTATATATTATTTTTATCAGCTCTGCTACTGCTGAGCTGGCGGACAGATACCCAACCATCAGTTAAGGAACAGGTAACTGCTACATTAAAGCAGGACATACTAAAGGAAGCTGCCTGGGCAATGAAGCAGCAACCTATAACTGTTACCGCTGAAACCTGTACCCGTAGCAGTGGAGGCAAGCACGACTTTTATTCGGAAGGTGATTATTGGTGGCCCAATCCGCAAAACCCGGGTGGCCCTTATATTCAGAAAGATGGACTCACCAATCCGCAGAATTTTGTTGCCCATCGTTTAGCCATGATCCGTTTTAGCCGGATCATAGGTGCCCTGGCATCGGCCTACAAAATCACTGGTGATAAAAAATATGTTACGCAAGCGCTTTGGCACCTGAAAGCATGGTTTATTAATCCCGAAACATTGATGAATCCGAACCTGCAGTATGCCCAGGCCATTAAAGGTGTTGCTACCGGCCGGGGTATCGGCATTATTGATACCATACAGCTGATGGAGGTAGTACAAGGATTGGAAGCTATGCAAACCTCTCCCCTGATTGATAAACAAACCATGGAAGGCATTAAAAGTTGGTTTAATCAATATATTACCTGGCTTACCACACATCAATACGGCAAGGACGAGATGAACGCCAAAAACAATCACGGTACCTGCTGGACAATGCAAGCTGCCTGTTTTGCAAAATTCACCGGCAATAAAGAGATTATGGACTTTTGCCGTAATCGCTTCAAAGAAGTTTTATTACCTAGTCAGATAGCCGTCGATGGCAGTTTTCCGCTGGAGTTAAAGCGGACTAAACCCTACGGCTATTCTATATTTAACCTGGATGCCATGACTACCATTTGTCAGCTATTAAGTAACAAAACGGACAATTTATGGACTTATCAAACATCTGATGGTCGTTCGATTAAAAAAGGGATCGAATTTTTGTATCCTTATCTAAAAGATAAAAATACCTGGCCTTACCCGCATGATGTAATGCACTGGGAAAGCTGGCCTGTTGCCCAACCCTCTTTAGTTTTTGGAGCTGCAGCCTATGGTAATGAAAATTGGTTAAGCGCCTGGAAAAGCCTGGAGCACTCGCCTACCGACGAGGAGATCATCAGAAATTTACCGGTAAGACATCCACTCATCTGGCTAAATTAACAGATAACGTCTATTTACAAAAAAGCTCTATTCTTTTCAGGACAGAGCTTTTTCATTTTGATATTATATATGGTATTTTAATTAGGCTATCTATGAATGCTTTATATAGTATTTTGAAACAAGGATGGTAAAAAAGCCGGGCAACTACCCCCGGCTTCCAATCAGAACCTAAATTTACTTACAAATTAAAAAGCAAGTTTCTTGAGCACAACACCAAATTGTAGCTTATACTTTGGTACTTCATTTTATATCTTTTAAAAGACGACCGGTAAATTATATTACCTGCTCATGGTGGCTCTTTCCAGGTAACCTTTTTTATTCACGGCATAGGATGCATTATTATTGAACCTACTCCTTTTAATCATCATCTTTTTCTTCTTTTTCCGTGGGCCGATGAATGGCAGGATCATAAAGGCCAAAAAGCAAACTATTTCAATTATTACTAAGTACATAACATTAAGCTTTAATATACTCCTCAAATGTTAAATGTTTGCCATTACATTAAAGGCTTTCTATAACACTTTACCTAAGTATACCAAAGCAATGCCATTATATTTATAAATCGTTACAAACCTTGTTTTTGGCGTTTAAATACATATTTTTCAGAAAGTGATAAATTAACCAAGGAGGATATTGACTCATAATGAGAAGGCTATTATTTCAAAATGGTAAAACAACTAATGTATGCCTTCTGCGAACTATAAAATTTTTATTTTTCATTTGCAATGTAACAAAACAGGCCTAAATTGCTCAAATACTTAAGCCTTATTTAAGCTAAAGTAATACGCATCAGACCAATAACCGATGAAAATATAAACTACACCCACTTGCGTAACCAAAAGGCTTCACTATATTTGTAACCAAAAGGTTTCATAAGTACAAAATCAGTTACAACATTGCCTGATCTTGTATCCTTAAAATCATAGTTAACGACCTGGACTGACCATCCCGGCCGATAAACATTAATCTACCTAATACAAGTTTTCATTTATGTCACAATCAACAAATACCAAGGGTAAATTATCTTCTTTTTTTACTATTTTAAAACAATCATTAAAAGGTGCCGAAGTTGATCTAACCGCTATCAGCATTAAAAAAGCTATTATTTTACTGGCTATCCCTATGATGCTGGAAATGGCAATGGAATCCGTTTTCGCATTGGTTGATCTATATTTTGTGGGTCATTTAAAAAACAGCAGTCATGCCATCCAAACGGTTGGCTTAACCGAATCGGTACTAACTGTAATATATTCATTAGCCATAGGTTTAAGTATGGCCGCAACAGCCGTTGTTGCCCGCCGCATTGGCGAAAAAGATCCCGAAGCTGCATCAAAAGCGGGGATGCAAACCATTGTAATAGCGGTAATTGTCAATCTGGCAATCAGTATTTTCGGTTTTCTTCATGCCCATGACCTTCTTTTGATCATGGGCGCTTCAGCACAAACTGCTGATCATGGAACTCCATTTGTACGCATCATGATGGGCGGCAGTATGATTATCGTTTTGTTATTCTTAATTAATGGCATTTTCAGAGGGGCAGGCAATGCCGCTATTGCCATGCGTAGTTTATGGATAGCTAACACAGCCAACATTATATTATGCCCAATATTTATCAACGGCCTGGGCCCTATTCCGGCATTTGGTTTAACCGGCGCTGCAATAGCTACCACTATCGGTCGAGGATTAGGCGTTGTTTACCAGATTTACAATTTATTCAATAATAAAAATGCGCTAAAAATAAAGTTAAGTTACTTTATACCCGACTGGTCACAGATCAAGGCGATCATAAAAATTGCGGCACCGGGCATTTTGCAATTTGTAATAGCCAGTTGCAGCTGGATCTTTCTGGCTGAATTAGTGGCCACCACCGGCGGTGATCATGGTTCTGCGGGTTACCAAACTTCCCTGCGATTGATGATGTTCTTTTTACTGCCCGCCTGGGGATTGAGCAATGCAGCAGCGACATTAGTTGGCCAAAACTTAGGAGCCGGACATGTAGACAGGGCCGAGCAATCAGTATTTCAAACCATAAAATACGCGGTTATATTTTTAGGCATTGTGAGTGTTCTCTTTTTAACCTGCGGCCACTTGTTTGCATCATTTTTTACGGAAGATGAGGCTGTGAAAAAAGTAGCAGCCAGAGCTTTGAATATTTTAAGTGGCGGTTTTATTATTTACGGAGTGGGTATGGTTTTAACCAGCGCATTTAACGGTGCAGGTGATACCTGGACACCCACCAAAATAAACGTATTTGCATTTTGGGTATTTCAAATCCCCTTTGCCTATTTTTTAGCCAAGTACCTGCAAATGGGGCCAACCGGTGTTTTTATATCCATCCCGGTTGCTGAAGTTGGAATTACCGTAGCTGCCTATATTTTGTTTAAACGTGGCAAATGGAAAAAAATAAAGGTTTAAGGCTAGGCCTTAAACCTTTATCATTTTACCCTGATAAATTACTTTCCCTTTTAGCAAAATTATATACACGTATACTCCCGGATCAAGATTTATCTGGATAACATTATGCAACTCATTAATGTTTTTATCCATGCTTAACCGCCCGCCCGCATCATATAGTTTAAATTCATAATTATTGATATCGCCGCTGAGTATATTTAATTCTGTCCTTACCGGATTTGGGTAAATTTTAAACTGACCGTCCTGCAAAAATGTGGCATCAGCCAAATCAGAGTATATGATCTGACCATCATTGGTGGTCAATTTTGCCCTGTAATATTGTATCCCTTTTTTGGGATCGGTATCCGTAAACTGATAACCAAGTGAGTTACCAACCGTAGTTACGCCCAACGTTTTATAACTGCTTACACTTGTTTGTTTTTCCCAGTTAATTGATTTTAAACCAACCACACTGCCTATCTGCAAATTAAGTACTATCGTATTATCAACTACATTGGCCAATAGGTTTTTAATGTAACAACCCACACCCTGGGTGGTAACATCAATGGTATAACTTTTAATTCCTTCAAAACCATCGCCCTGTGCACTAACCGCAAAATATGATGAGGATCGTTGAGCAGCTGGTATAATGACGCTGGTATCAGTAGCAGAAGTAAGCTTTTGCAATATATTATCCTTTATGCAATAAATTGAATAACCTATTGCTCCCGGCTGGGCTTTCCAATGCAGCAGGGTGCCATCGGTGCAATTGTAACCAACCACAAGGTTCAGTGGCTTTGAAAGAATAAATTCTTTGCTAATATATGCCTGTCCATTAATATCCATCTTAAGCATAGCAGTTTTAAATACATCGGGCGCTGTCCAATCGTAATAATTATTTTTCAGGGGGATGTTATTGATGGCTTGCCAGGTTACCCCATGGTCATAGCTTACACTTAGTTGTCCTGACGCTACGCTAAATGAGCTTTGCCAGCGAAGATAATTCTCATCTGCTGCAAAAAGCTGGTCGCGCCCCGAAGGATATATCCATTCAAACTGGTTGGCAATTACAGCCTGATGTGCTATATAAAAAGTTTGGGAACCAGATGGTATTTTGTTACCCTTTACATGAATTACATAGTTACCAGCCGCAGGGTTTTGCAGCGTTACCTGCTCTATATTGTTTAACGTATCCCTTTGTCTTTTTGCCGTTTTTGACAAAGAATCTGCTGATGGATACGAACTCAAGGTCCATGGTAACACGGTTTGACCATCGGGAGTAGAAACATACAGATCCAAATCATTAACCAATGCTACAGGAGCATTTAATGTAGCAGGTACATCATTCCAGACTAATGATACCTTAAATTCAGAACAAGAGGCCGGAACGGTTATGGCATAATCCATTTGCTGTTGGTTGCTTACAGCTCCTTTCTTAATACGATTTTCATTGATGGTTCGCAGGGCTTCTATAGCATTTAATTGCCCGTAACCTGTTTTATGATCAACTGCCGGTGCGCCAATATCATCCGCAGAATTGATAAGCACACTTTTAACCAGTGCTGCCGATGGTAATTGATGAAATTGTTTTTTATAAGCCTGCTGTAATAAAGCTACTGTACCAGTAACCAAAGCAGCAGCTCCCGATGTGCCATCTTCGCCATTGGATACCAGCTCGGGTTTAACACGGCCATCATATGCAGGGCCAGCAGAGCTTAGATCTTCGGGTACACCGGTGCGGCCTGTACCGCCAATAACCAATACATTTTTGGCCTGTTTAAACGTTCCTGAGAGGTTGGCAACATTTGTAATGCCATTATATAAACCTGTTGTTGATGTAGTTGTCCCTATATTGCCTGATGAAAATACGTGGATGATAGAATCATTTTCAAACACCTGTTTATCATAAGCTACAGCTTCGGTACCGTAATAATTTTCAATACCGGTGCCGTACGAGTGATTTTGAACACTGATATTAAACGCTTTGAAAATAGCAGTGCTATCCGGCATTAACTGTGCAAAATCTGACGATGTATATCTTACTTTAGGAGCTGCACCTACTCCTTTAATAAATGAGTTCCCGTTCCCCCCTATTAACGTAGCCATAATAGTAGCGTGCCCGGAAGTTATTTTTGATGCCGGAAATGAATTAAAGGATCGTCCGAGCAGATCAAGGTCATCATCATAGTGATCTTCCTTAATACCAACGTTTATGCCACTGCCATCAATGTCAGTATAATTATCAGCTATAGCCGAGATATTGTTTATACCTAAGTCAATATCATTAATTACCAGCTCTTCGTGGGCTTTGCGTGTAACATTTGCAAAAACAACATAAGGCTGTTGTAATAATTCTGGCAGCTGCTGTAAAGAAACTTTTAGCGTGATTGTATTAGCGGATTGGGCTATTATAGCACCATATTTTTTTATATCATTAATAACCGAATCGCTGTGAGATGTAACTACCAGCTCGATAAGTTGCTTACTGTTAGGGTGTTTTTGTCTGAGTTGTAATAAATTGTCAGTGGCTTTCCATGATGAGTTTGCCGGGGTGATGCTCTCTATGGTTTCATCCTGCAAAATAGCTGCTGACGATGCAACTACATAAAAGTTATAAGATACTCTTTTTACAAGGCGAAACTTTTTAGTACCCGCAATTGCAGGCTTTTTAAATTTAACCAGGTAATAGTTAATACTATTATTTTTTACTTGCCCAATAGCTGGTGTTGCCTTATATATTTCACTAATGGTTTTATCACTAATAACCTTTTGAGCCCATAAAGGCTTAAAACATAATAGAAGCAGTATAAAACAAAGTAATTTTTTAACCATATTAAATATTAAAAAAATAAAGGGGAGTTGGTACGCTCCCCTTTATTTGTAAAACTACTTTGTTGATCAATAAGAAGCAAATACGATAGAAATTTTAGTACAAATAATTTAACGCGATTTTATCATTTGCATTAAATGTACGGTCAGAGCCATTTGAACAGGCTAGCATCCATGATGCTGCATCGGCTGCTGTAGGAGTACCCGGAATGTTGATTGCTCCAATACCAGCAGAACCTTCGTTAGTTGCGGTACCGCCGCAGCTGAAGGCACGGTTAAAATAATCCGTATGGCGGAAACCAATACAGTGACCTATTTCATGCTGGATAACTGAAGTAACGTATCCTAAATCAGGGTTGGTTCCATAAGCCGCAGCATTAGTGTTCATCTGGATCTGGTTATAAGGATTACCTGCTGAAGTTGGGAAACCTGATGAACCTAAAGTAATGTAACCACCACTTGGGCCTTCGTTAAAACCAATAATCTGAATATTACCACCGCTGCTAACTACCTGGAAAGTAATGGTTAAGTTAAGCGCGTTGTAGCGGGCAATAGCATTAGCTGTTGCTGTTGCAAAAACTGTAGGTAAATTTGAAACTGATACTGTGATTGTTCTGGGAAGATTTTTAACCAGATTGGTTGTCCGGTACTGCTCAGTTTCGGCAATTCTTAAATTGGGGCTGGTGCTAGCCTCTGAAAGATTTGCCGAGGTTAATAGGATATCTCCTTCAACCAGGTAATTATCACCTTGTTTACGCACATCAGCTGTGCTAAAGCCCAGAGCTGAAATGTTTTTTAGTACATCAGCCGAAACCTGTGTTGCTGGATCAGCTTTTTTCTCAACGGATTGGTTGTTTTTTGTACAGGAAAATAACATTGAAGTAACGCATAGCATGCCTACTCCAATTTTCAATAAGTGTTGTTTTTTCATTTGTCGGTCTAGTAAAATTTTTGTAATTAAATAACATTTAAATAAATCATTTTTTAATGATCAGCTGGCCAGCCTATTTATTTCTACGATAAATATATTAATAATGTTTTTATATATTCATCTAATATTAAAAAAATATTAAAAAAAACTATTGTTTATACGAATTATGCGATTAATACACACTTATTATATATTAAAGTTCACGATAACATAAAAAGGTCAATATAAAACAAAATGTTTTTTTGACTATCTTAAATAAAGAGGAGTTGATGCACTCCCCTTTATTTGTAATTACTACTGTGCTGATCAATAAGAAGCAAATACGATGAAAGTTTAGTACAAATAATTTAACGCGATTTTATCATTTGCGTTAAATGTACGGTCAGAACCATTTGAGCAAGATAGCATCCACGAAGCTGCATCAAATGTCTTGGTAGGTGTACCCGGGATGTGAACAGCGCCTATACCAGCAGTACCTTCATTAGTGGCAGTTCCGCCACAGCTTAAGGCACGATTAAAATAATCTGTATGACGGAAACCAATACAATGTCCCATTTCATGCTGGATAACTGAAGTAACATATCCTAAATCAGGATTACTTCCGTACGCGGCAGGATTAGTGTTCATTTGGATCTGGTTGAAAGGATTACCCGAAGAGGTTGGGAAACCCGAAGAACCTAAAGTAATGAAACCACCACTTGGGCCTTCGTTAAAACCAATGATCTGGATGTTGCCGCCACTGCTAACTATCTTAAACTTCAGTGTAAGATTTAGCGCATTATACCGGGCAACTGCATTAGCCGCAGCCGTTGCATAAACCGTTGGTAAATTTGAAACTGATACTGAAACTGTTCTGGGAAGATTTTTAACCAGATTGGTTGTCCGGTACTGCTCAGTCTCGGCAATTCTTAAATTTGGACTGGTGCTAACTTCTGAGAAATTTGCCTGGGTTAGTAAGATATCACCCTCTACCAGGTAATTATCACCTTGTTTACGCACATCAGCTGTGCTAAAACCCAGAGCTGAGATGTTTTTGAGAACATCAGCCGAAACCTCTGTTGTCGGATCGGTCTTTTTCTCTACAGATTCATTGTTTTTTTTGCAGGAAATAACATCGAAGCAACGCATAGCATGCCTACTCCAATTTTTGATAAGTGTTGTTTTTTCATTTGTCGGTTTAGTAAAATTTTTTAATTAAATAAATCACTTCTTAATGATCAGCTGGCCAGCCTATTTATTTATAAATATATTAATAATGTTTTCATATATCCATCTAATATTAAAAAAATATTAAAAAAAGTTATAAATTTTTATAGATTATGTATTTAATACACACTTATTATATAAATATAAAACAGCTCTTTTTTTATCAAATACATGTTTTAACAGCTATTTAAAGGTTTTTTAAACAAAAGTACCAAATGGTATTTCGTGTGATGACTATTGCAGTCGTGATAAGAAAAAAAATTTCCACAAAAAGCTTTGAAAGCAGTTGGAATCTTGCTTAATGTATTTAGCGGTAATAGTATACCACAATCAGGACACCCTCTATACACTAAGTAGCCGAGTTTTACGGATAAATTATAGACGGTTTATGATTTACGAAAACGTTACCGTAAATAAACCGGGAGCTTTTGGCAGCAATAATCAAAGTTATTTCACAAATTCGTTTTACCAATTTATCATAACCAATTAAATAAACCAGGAACGATCACACCCATAATAAACTGTAAATCAATCATAAATAAATAATTTCAAGTCTGTAAGGACGGAAATATAAAACTGATATACTGGTTCATTAAAAAATGGACTTTTTTATTGGATAAAATTTCTTGTGCCTTATTCTTAGTTTTTAAATCTTATCGAACACATAAGTATAAAATAAGACAAAACACTTACCCCTGTTAATTTTGAATTAGAACTAATAAACCCAACACTAAATCAATCCTAATTATGAAGAAAGGAAATTTCACAAATTAAGTATTGTTAGCAGCTGCCAAACAAGCTGATAAACAATAACAGATGCCCCCTAAATTCATCTGTTACGTAAATCCTATTTGATTAAACTTAAACGATTAACAACAATTATGAGGAGAAAAATTACTCAACTATCAAATTCCTGTACGCCATTACTTACCAAACTCAGGTATATTTTTATAATACCTGCCCTGGTTGTATTACTCAGCATGTCAGTACATGCGCAAACCACCCCCATAAAAATTACAGGTACAGTGGTTGATCCAAAAGGAGAAACGCTGATTGGGGTAAGTATAAAGGTAAAAGGCTCCGGCACAGGTACCGTTACTGACATTAAAGGCAAGTTCAGCATTACGGTTCCTAACACACAGGCTATACTCGTGTTTTCATACATCGGGTTTACTACCAAAGAAGAACCTGTAGGAAACAAACAAAACGTAACCATTACATTAAATGATAATTCGTCAAGCTTAACTGAGGTTATTGTAACCGGTTATGGGCAATCAGTAGCAAAGCGTGATTTAACGGGTTCAATTGGGTCAGTAAGTGCAAAACAAATACAAGAGCGGCAGCCAATAAACCTTTTTGATGCTTTAGAAGGCCAGATAGCAGGTGCCCAGGTTGTTACCGATGGTGGCGATCCTTTTTCGCAGGGTACTATTCAAATCCGCGGTGCATCAACGTTAAATGCAGGCAATGGGCCGCTGTATGTTATTGATGGGGTAATTAGTCAGGATGCCTCTTTCTTAAATCCCGCAGATATTTCTTCGATCGAAATTTTAAAAGATGCTGCTTCCGCGGCCATTTATGGGGCGCGGGGTGGCAACGGGGTAATTTTGATCACTACAAAAGGTGGCCGCGCGGGTAAAACAACTATAACAGCCAACTACTATCATCTGTTTAGTAAACTGGCCCATAAGCTACAAACCACATCATCTGACGATCTTCGCTTTTATCGCAGATATGATATTAACAACTCCATTCAGATCGACTCTCTTAACCACTATCTTAATGCAGATAATGATTATCAGGATTTGTTGTTTAAAACAGGTCAAAAGGATAATCTTAACTTAAGTATTAACGGTGGTCAACAGGGAATAACCTATTACACCGGCCTAACTTATATTAATGATAGGTCTATTGTACTTAATAGTTATGCCAAAACCTTACAGGGAACGGCAAATGTAAACTTCCAGGCTACGAGTAAATTAAACATCACTAATAATTTCAATTACTCTTATGTTACAGGTAACTCCGTTGATGTGGGCAATACAGCAAGGCAGGTATTTGAACGTAATCCGTGGACATCTATTTACCGTCCGGATGGGCAGTATGCCGGTTATGTAGAGTCAAAAAGAAACCCGGTTGCCTATGCCATGCTGGCTGTTAACAAGCCAACATCATATAAGGCACAAAATAATACTTCTTTAAACTATGATATTATATCGGGATTAAGACTCACTACCACTTTTAATTTCCGTTTAGATAATGTCAATACACAAACTTTTGTACCCCTGGCTATTGTGAATACCGGAATTAATACCGGTAGTACCGAAGACGACAGGACATTTAACTATACCCTGCAAGCGCATTTAAATTATGATAAAACCTTCGGTAAAGATCATAAAATTTCGGTGGTAGCTGGTTTTAGCCGTGATAAAACGAGCGAAGATGACGGACTTTTTTCACTTCGGAATTATTTAACGGAAAATGCTTTTGCATCAAATGTGGCTACTATTGATCTAACCAAAACATTATATGACTACCCAACTTATTACGCCACGGAATCATTATTCGGGCGTGCTCAATACTCCTATAAAGGCCGTTATATTATTAACGGAACATATAGACGGGACGGCTCATCAAGATTTGGCCCCGATAACAAATGGGGAAACTTTGGTGCGGTAGGTGCCGCCTGGCGTTTTTCGGACGAAAGTTTTATGGGATGGACCAAAAAATGGCTGGAAGATGGTAAACTAAGATTCAGTTATGGCTCGGCAGGTAATGATAAACTAAGTGATTTTGGTTATGTTAATTTATTGGCCTTTGGTGTTGCCAATGGTAACAGCGGAATTTATAACGGGGTTCAGGGTGTAGGTTTGCCTACCACTATAGCTAACCCGGGAATAAAATGGGAAACAACTACAACTACAAACCTGGGTTTAGATCTGAGCATGTTGGGTGGCCGGTTAACGTTTAGCCCCGAATATTATGTTAAAACCACCGACGGACTTTTGGCTGCTCAGGCTATACCTGAGGAAACAGGTTACAGAACGGGAACTGTTAACCTTGGTAAAATCCAGAACAAAGGTTTGGAGGTATCCCTAGCTGGTACCCCTATACAAAATACCAATTTTACATGGAATGTTAATGCTAACGTAACAGCTCAGTCGCCGGGTAAAATTTTGGAGCTTTTAAACCATACCAGTTATATAACCGGAACTTCCTACCAGGTAAAAGAGGGCGGTAATATTGGTGATTTTTACTTGTTCAAAAATCTAGGTGTTTATCCGTATGATGTTTCAAATGCCTATGATAACAAAGGCAATATGTTAACTCCTGTTGGTGTTTCGCCCGATGGCAAATCAGCCCAAAGTTTTACGCTGAACGGACAACCTTATACCGGCGACATACGACACATGACCAGGAACGGTAACGTGCTTAAAGGAGGCTCAACCATATGGCAGGATACTAATAACGATGGCGTGATTGATGATCGTGACCGTCAGGTTTTAGGCAATGCAACTCCTAAATTTTTCTTTGGCTTCAATAACTTTTTCAGATACAAAAATTTCTCATTGAATGTGTTACTTAATGGCCAGTTTGGCAATAAGGTTTACAATTACATTGCCAATTACTCCAATTCATTCCAATCAACCTATACCCCACCTACTCCGGCAGCAATTTATGGTGCCTGGCGCAAACAGGGCGACATAACCAAATATCCAAACTTTAACGAAAAGGATGTTAACGGTTCCATGAGCCCAATGCTTAACAGCATGTATCTGGAAAGCGGATCATTCATACGTCTGAGCAGCGCCAAGCTTACTTACTCGCTTGACCCTAAAATAGCTTCACGCATAAAAGCCCGCCAGGTAAGTATATATGTTTATGGTAACAATCTTTTAACCTGGACCAATTACAGCTGGTACGATCCTGAATTTACCGCATCCAGTCCTCTTACAGCAGGTATGGATAGTGGTAAATATCCGCGTCGCAGAGAATTAGGCTTTGGGTTATTTGTTACACTATAATAGCGAATAAATATGAAAACGATAAAAAATAAATGGACTATAGCAGCAGGCTTACTGATACTTATTGGCTTAAGCAACTGCAAGAAGGATATTACGTTAAACTCAAAAAACAGTGTAACTGTTGATCAGTATTTTCATAATGCACAAGATATCAATACTGCGATAGCGGGTCTTTATTCTTCCTTCCAAGAAGAAATGGAAGGCGATGGTAACGGCAAGGACGAAGGTTACGGAGGACGGTATAACTATTGGGGCGAGTCCCGTTCAGACAATTTTGATGCCGGGCAATTTGGTACCTCCAGCACCAGTGAACTGGCCCTTAACAGTGTTACTCAAAATAACGGCCCAACAGATTGGGGAGGTTTGTACCGTACAATTGCAAGGGCAAATTTATGTATAGCCAACTTTCCAAAAGTAAAAATATTGGATAATACGGTTACTACAGCCATGCTTAATAATGCCATGGCGCAAGCATATGCTATGCGTGCAGAGTGTTATTTTTACATCATACGTACATGGGGTGATGCGCCGGTATGGAAGGATGTTTACCCGGATATATCTGCCGAGGCTAAAAAACCCCGTACAGCTGCCACAACCATCATGGATTCTCTGATAGTATCAGATCTTACGCAGGCTTATAACCTGATACCGAAAAACGTAACTTCTACAGTATGGTACATCAACGAGGGAGCGATATGTGCCATGATGGCCGATGCTTATATGTGGCGTGCTACTTATTCAAACTACACCGATGCTAAAGGCGATTATACGAATGCAAAATTATGGATAAACAATCTTTTTAAAGCAAAAGGGCCAACAGGCGCAACATATGGTGGAACATCACAGGCTAACCTGGAACCTACAGCAACCTGGAAAAACCTCTTTTTAACGCCCGCCAACTCAATTGAGCCAATCTGGAGCATTCACTGGGATTATACCACTAATGGCTGTGCTTGTATACCCATCTCGCTACAGCTAAGCAATAACCCTTTAAAGGTAGATTCTTCATTTATGGCCAAATGGATCCCTGCTTATAAAACAGATACGCGTGTAGCTAAAACCATCGATACGCTGTACACAACCGGGCATGCAGACAGGGTATACAAATTTCTCCCGTTAACGCCAACTACGGCACAACTAACGCCAACATCAACATCGGCATTGCAATACAATGTGTATCTGCCGATGTATCGCTTAGGAGATATTTATTTAACCTATGCAGAGGCACTTGCTTTTACGGGCGACTTACCCAATGCACTCAAATACCTGAATTTTATACATACAAGGGCAGGCTACACTACTCAGTTTACTCTTGCTAATCTGCCCACTGCCGATGCCGTGATTGACCAGATTATACAGGAGGCACAGTATGAAGAGTTTGGTGAAGGTAAACGCTGGTTCGATTTAATTCGCACCAATCGTCTTATTAAGGTTATGGATCCGATTTTAAAAGTAAGACAGGTTAAAAATAATAATCCTGCAACGGGCTTTGGAAATCCCCTGCGTAAATATTGGCCGCTTAGCCGTACAGCATTATCTGCTAATCCATTGTTACAACAAAATCCGGGATATTAATTAAATTAATATGAAAAAGATAAAAACATTTATTCCGGCACTCCTAATAGTTATGGGTGTCATATTGATATCGGGTTGCGAAAAACTCAAACTGCAAAAAGATTTTAATCGGAGTACAACCGATACATTGGATGCCCATGTTGGTAAAAATGCCTGGGCTTATTTAAAAAGTCGTGCCTATAGCAATACAACCGATACTGTTTTCAGAAGAATGTATGATGCCATCATTTATTCGGGCATTGACACCAATTTGTACATGCAACAAAATAAAACATATCTGATTTATACAAATGCTGCGGTAACCACTGCAAAAACAGGACTATGGGCCACTTATCTGACTTCAAAAAAAGTTGCCGCCAAAAGTTTTAAGGATTATAGCGCTGCTGATTTAAAGAACTACCTTTTGTTTTTAATTTTAGACGGGCAATACTCTCATTACAATTTGCCGCTTACTGACGTTGAGGTAAAAACACTGGCACCCGTTGGAATATTCAATACCAATTTTACCGGTTTTATTATACCTGCCTTTACGGCCAATAACCCTAATTCAACCTTAAAAATTAAGGTATTGAATTCGTCGCCAGGCAATACGTCAGACTATCCATTGCAGATCAACAGTACAACAAATGTTTATTCAAGTGATTACCTGACCACCAATGGCGTAATACAGGTTATGAATACACCAGTATCACCTATTTATCCCAAATAATAAATCTCACCCCTGGTAAATAACTACAATTTATAAGGCTGCCTTAAATAAGGCAGCCTTTTTTATATGATGTCGGTTTTTCTTATTTGTAATTTATCCCTGTTTTACCACACCCAGTTCTTTTCGTATCACCGGCGCTACGTGGGTTCCAAATAATTCAATAGCCTTTAATACTTTTTCGTGGGGTGTAAAGCCTGTAACCAGTTGAGCCAGGAAACGGGTATTATGAAATAGTTCATATTGAGCCATGATTTTATCAATTGCCTGCTGTACACTGCCTACAATTAAAGGGCCGTCGTTCCGTAACCATTCAAATTGATCTTTGTTCATCGGCGACCAGCCACGGTCTTTACCAACACGATTCATCAATGCTTCATACGATGGATAAAACTCATCAACCGCCTGGCCTGAACTTTCGGCAAAATAAGATTGAGAAGAAATAGCTAGCTGTAATTTATTGACATCATGCCCAGCCTTTTCAGCCGACTCCCTGTATAGTTCCACAAAGGATACAAAGTGTTTAGGTGCGCTGCCTAGTATCGCAATGATCATTGGTAAATTTAATCGTCCTGCACGTTTGGCCGAAGCCGGAGTACCACCGACACCAATCCATACAGGAATGGCTTCCTGTAAAGGTCGCGGATACACCCCCTGGTTTCGTACAGGTGCCCTGAACTTACCTTCCCAATTAACGACTTCCTGTTTATTGATCTGCAGAAACATTTCCAGTTTTTCGGTAAACAAGTCATCATAATCATCAAGATCATATCCAAATAGTGGAAATGATTCAATAAAGGATCCTCGCCCGGCTATCATTTCCGCACGCCCACCAGAGATCAGATCAACGGTAGCAAAGTTTTGAAAAGTACGTACAGGATCGGCAGAACTCAACACGGTAACCGAGCTTGACAACCTGATCTGTTTGGTAATTGATGCGGCCGCGGCCATCAAAATTTCTGGGGCCGATATCACAAAATCCTGACGATGATGTTCGCCAAAGGCAAATACATCTAACCCTACCTCATCAGCTAGCTTTACTTCTTCCAGTAGCTGTTGTACCCGTTGATGCGCGTTTACCGCATTGCCTGCTTTATGATCAGGATGAACTTCGCCAAATGTGCTTACGCCTAATTCCATTATTAACTGATTTATTTTTAACTACTGTGTAAATATAGCGGAAGCCTCTATAATAGTTACGAACCAAACCAGGAATAATAAAGAGGATTGCCCCAAAATGACAATCAACAAGTAGCAAAAATTTTTACCTTAGTGATCAACAGTGTACACCAAACGATGGAAAACTACAGTATTATTATATTTATCCTGATTGTGATGATTGGACTGTCGGCCCTGGCAGACAAGATAAAACTGCCCTATCCTGTTTTATTGATCGTAGCTGGCATAGCTGTAGGTTTTATACCCGCTTTACCAAATGTAGAGATCAACCCAGAGATCATCTTCCTCATATTCCTGCCACCATTACTTTATGACGCGGCTTTCAATATATCATTTGCCGAGTTCAGAACCAATATCAACACGATTGGTACACTATCTATCTCGTTGGTTTTTATTACAGCATCGGGCATAGCTGTAATTGCACATTACCTGGTGCCGGGAATGACCTGGCCCTTGTCCTTTGTATTGGGTGCCATACTTTCTGCCACTGATGCGGTGGCGGCAATGAGTATAACCAAAGGCTTGGGTCTTTCACATAAAACCAATACCATATTAGAGGGCGAAAGTCTGGTTAATGATGCATCTGCGTTAGTAGCTTATCGCTTTGCGGTAGCAGCTGTAACCGGTACAGCTTTTATTTTATGGAAAGCTTCGTTGCAGTTTCTGTTTTTAATGGTTGGAGGCTTTTTAGTAGGATTTATCATGGGCAAAATATTGGCTTTGATACTTCGGGGTGTTAAAAACAATAACCCGGTTACCATCAGCTTTATGCTGCTGATGCCTTTTGTAACTTACCTGATGGCAGAGAATCTACATGTTTCAGGTGTAATCGCGGTGGTTATACTAGGGCTTAGTATTGCGCATTACGGCAATAAAGTTTTTCCGGAGCAATTAAAGCAACAATCTAAATCAATTTGGGACATCATCATTTTTTTATTGAACGGATTGATCTTTATATTCATTGGCTTGCAGTTCCCTTTTGTGGCCAAAAAAATTGCTGTAGGCGATCGGCTGCCTTATATCGGTTATGGCTTTATTATTACCATTGCCGCGTTGGTATTACGGATGGCCAGAGTATTTTTACAGAAAGTTAATTTACAGCGGGCTTTTCAAAAAGGAAAGGGCCGAATTACAAAGAATGCATTACTTGATTTTAAAAACAGCCTGATCATTAGCTGGTCGGGAATGCGGGGAATAGTATCATTGGCCATAGCAATTGGTTTACCTGCAACACTGGGCGATGGAAGTCCCTTTCCGGAACGGGATGCTATTATATTTATATCGGTCGTGGTTGTATTATTTACCCTGATAGGGCAAGGATTAACCCTGCCCTGGCTGGTGAAGCGTTTAGCTAGCAAGGAATCTCCCGTTAATTAACAAGAAAGCTTTGCACCCTTTTCCTGCTGATTCACTAATATTATTAAAATGCCGATTGTATAGCCTTTATTGATACACCAAGTGTTTTAAGCGCAATCTTATTTAAAGCTTCTTTATTGCCGGTAAAATGAAAAACACAGTGTTTGTGGGTAAGCTTTTCATTTGGTTTCAAAAAAGCTGCCGGCGAAACGCTTTCTATTTCATAAAAAGGCCCCATTTGCGTTCCGTTCTCCAGCGGACCATCATTATAGGCATTTACCGCATCGCCAATAAAAGGATCTTTAGTGGTTTTCCATTCCTGGTTCAGGTAAGTAGCTTTGATATCAAAATCATAGGTAATGAGAGTTAATACCTGGTTGGTAGCATCGTAGCTTCCAGCAAATTTCTTTACCCGGTTTGGAGGCACCCCAAGTTTCCCGCGCGATTTCCCATCGGCCTTAAAATAAAGTATACCATTGCCAAATTTCACCCTATCCGGGGGTATCTGACCAAAGTAATCTGTTGTGGCCACCTGACCTGTTGTTTTTTCCTCATAAGGAACCACAATAGTAGTTGCCGGCGATGGTGTAAACATATCCAGGCTCCATAAACAAGGTGCACCACTTTGCTTGTCCCATACATTAGTGCCCACATTATAAATAGAATTTATAGTACTAAATGCCACCGCTTTTACGGTAGTATCCAATGCAATGCCGAGTATTTGAGCAATGTCAGCATTTTCAAGGATCCTGACATTGCGCTCTAACTTGATATTTAATTCGGTACCAGCATAGTTCAGCATCTTAGTATTTTTGCTGAGCAATGCCTCTTTATCAGATGAAGCCTCAAGCTTCCAGCTTTCTTTATCAATGGCCGCTGGCGTATGCCACTTATCAAACACCATACTTGTGCCGGGTTTAAAAAAGAGAGAGAACTTACTGCCCTCAGGGCCAAGCCATAATCGATCTTCGCCTCCATAACCATTCATATGCAGATCTGCACCCTTTGTGGCAAATGCCTTATAATTTACCCAGCCAAAACTTTTACCTTTGAGTCCATCAGCGGTTGAGGTAAACACCTTTGCCTGGTATTCAGGCGATACGATGACCTGGCCAATGCCTTCGTTGTTCTTCAACACGATAATACTGTCTTTTCCCCTTAAGAAGTTAAGATCATAAGCAAAAGTACCTTTAGCCGCCCCATCTACTGCTGTCGTGTCCTGTTGGTTATTATTGCTTTTACTTTTCATCTGGCAGGAGCCAAGGATCATGGCGGGTAAAATGAATAAATATAGTTTACTGGTTTTCATAATTGGCTATTTGAGTTATAATGGTATTTTAATGTCGCGGATTAGTGCCAATGGTATTTACTAAGGTGCCTATACCGTCAATGTTAATCTCTACTACATCCTTCTCCTGTAGTGTAAAATCAACAGGTGGAACCAGGCAGGTACCCGTCATCAAAAAACAACCATTTGGAAAATCACATTCGCGAAATAAATAGCCCACTAATTCTGTAAAAGAACGTTTGATACGCGAAACAGCTACAATGTCATTATATACATCCTTATCATCACGTTTAATGATCATTTTTATAGTAGTTTCCTTTGCAATTGGCGATGATGTTACATAAATACAAGGCCCTAAACCCGCGCATTTTTCGTATATTTTTGCCTGTGGCAGATAAAGCGCGTTTTCGCCCTCAATACTCCTTGAACTCATATCATTACCTATCGTATAGCCTTGTATAACGCCACTTGAACTGATAAACAAGGTAAGCTCAGGCTCGGGCACGTTCCATGTTGAGTCTTTGCGGATATAAACCTGCTGCCCATGTCCGGAAACCCTTTGAGGAGTAGCTTTGAAGAATAATTCCGGACGATCAGCATCGTAAACCATTTCATATAGACTTGCCCCGCCCGAGCTTTGAGATTCCTCCTTACGGGCATCCCTGCTTTTTAAATAGGTAACACCGGCAGCCCAAACTTCCTGCTGTCCTATAGGAGCCAATATGGTTTCGTCATTTAACCAGCTGCTTCGTTCCTCGGCACTGATCAGCCTGGCACCGTTAATTTTAGCAAGCAAATAAGCCTCCAAATTATCACGATTGATCAAACTATCCCAATGCTCGTCTATTAACAATATACTCCCTTCATGCTCCAGTAAGTTACCTTTGGTGGTATGATATAATTTCATATAGTTCGTATTAAAGTGATATTTCTCTTTCCTGAGGTTGTTACATTATTGGTTGTTCCATGTAAAGTAAATACTTTATAACATGACAAAAGTTTAAATTATTGGCGAATAATGATACGATATTGGCAATATCCCTATTTTTATATATTAACTTGAAATTTAATTCAATGAAAACCATTCTCCGGAAAGTTGACCTTGGCAATATTATTTTAAAACGCAAAGGCTTAAAACCTACTGGCAGTTTTTATAATAAGTATGTGTTGATTATGCCTGCAAGCTTTTGATCTAAAACAAGATCAGCACCAGTCATATATGTTATGAAAGCGGTTTATATAATCTGTCGATCTTTAATTAATTACGCATAAAACACTCCTGCAATATTTTAAAGAGTATTCCAATTCGTAACTGACGCTTTGATTTGCGTTTAACGAACAATAAAAGTCGTTATTGCGTCCTTTGGGGAAGATTTAAAGGAGGCTTTTACCCTGCTTGAGTAAGCATTTGCACCATCTTAGCCGATGCACCTTCGGCATGCATCCATTCTGCCATTTCCAGTGACACTTTTGCTTCTGCTGCCGCTCCTAATCGCATTTGTTTTTCGTACGCTGCAATGGCAGTTTGAATATCGTTGAAATTACCACTTGTTAAACATTCACTTATTTCCAAAGCATCCAGCATGGCCAAATTTACGCCTTCACCAGAGGGCGGCATAATATGCGCCGCATCTCCAAGCATAGTTATATTTGGTTGTGCTTCCCATGTTTGGTCTAAATGCATACAATATTGCGGACGCGGTATAAGCGGTAAACTTGCATTTTCAAACAACTCAAGCCATATATTACCCCATTCCGGGAACTCATTTTTGAACCATACAAGCAATTGCATCCTGTCTGAAAAATCTATCCCGCTGTTTTGCGCCCAATTTTCATCCTTTTTGCAACTGATGTAAAAATCTAAACTGCCATCGCCTTTTGAAGATACATGCAAAAATATTCCACTACCATGAGCATAAATCTTTCCACCTTTTAGTAACTGATGAATGGCTGGCACTGCTGTTTCAGCATGCTCTACATTTCCCTGAACAATGGTTGTGCCCGCATAGTAAGGTTTTAGGGACGTAATAAATGGACGAATCTTTGAATATGCACCATCAGCTCCTATTACAATATCCGCGGTAGCCGTTGTACCATTTTTAAATTCCAGCTTCCAACCATCGCCAACCTGCGACATGGTTTTAAATTGACTGTCCCAAACAACAGTATCCGGCCTAAGAGAATTCAATAACATGTTCCTTAAGGGGCCTCTGTCAATTTCCGGTCTGGCCCATTTATTATTGAAATCATCATTGAATGGTTCAGCAGATGCTTTAGTATGCTCGTCGTAGATGATATTTGCTTGTTCATCAACAATACGTCCCTTGTCGGCACCCGGCCTGTAGTTTTCTTTAAAAGCATCCATCAACCCTGCTGCTTCAAGTGCTTTCAAGCCCGATTCATAATGCAGATCGAGGGTTGCGCCTTGCACGCGTACATCCTTATTAAAGTCTCTTTCATAAACTTTTACATCTATACCTTTAAGTTGTAAAAGCCTTGCAAGTGTTAAACCACCTGGGCCACCACCTATGATGGCTACTTGTTTGTTATCTAATAACATATATTTTGTATTAATTAATGCCTTTTATTTCTACTCACAAAATTGTCACTACTTTTATAAATAAAATAGCTTTAAATGATATTAAAATAGTCGTAAATGAAAATATCAATTACTGACACCGGATCGGGCATTACACGGGAATTTGCCCGGGCTATCGGCGCTACCGTCAAGGGGCGGTTTATATACATCCCTGAAAGCAAGGGAGGGGGATACATTACCGGCTTTTCCTGGGGAGCTGATCTGCGTATGATGATTCGGAATTATCATCTCAAAGAGGCTATTTTTATTGAGCGGACAAATGAACTGGCTGAAGGGCAGGAAGATATTGTTTTCTTGCTGAGCGGGATTTTTCCTTCGCCCGTACAACCCGAAAACCAATTGTCAACAGAACAAGCCCACGTGTTGATCTGTAAGCATGCGGTTTCTTCCATCATTGCCATGCCTTCAAATACCATTTTTGGAAGTGTGACGATCGCTGTTTCAAGGCAGTATCTTCGTTTGCTTTTTGGCAAAATACACCACCCCGTAGCAGAAAGCATATTGGAAACGAGGGACAATTTTGTGTTTGAAGCCGGTATTTCACCCGAAATGATCAAAACCGCCAGCGAAATGCTGCACCAACCTATTCCTGAAAGCCTGGAAAGTCATTTTTACAAACTGAAGTGTGAAGAGCTGCTGTGCTATACTTTTGCGCTACTCATACAACGGGAGGCTGTTCCAACAAGTGCTATGCATATTGACGATATTAAAGCCATATATGCTATTAAACTCCGTTTACAATCGCACTTAAACGAACCTCCGAATATTGCAGCACTTGCCAAAGAAGCTCATATGAGTGAACCCAAACTTCGTAAATTATTTAAACAGACCTTTGGTAAAGGCGTTTTTGAATATTACCAAACTGCACGTATGCAGGAGGCCGCCAAATTGCTGAAGGAAAAGCGAATGACGGTTTCGGAGGTCGGTTACCAATTAGGATTTATAAACCTAAGTCATTTTTCAAGAGTTTTTGAGCAGCATACCGGCTTGAAACCGAAGAGGTATTCGGTAAATGAGGTTCGATAACATTGAGAGTGTTTACTAATTCAAGCGAAAGATGCTTGAATTAGTAGTAACTCAAAAAAATGTCATTTCGAGCGATAGCGAAAAATCTTATACTACCTGAAATCATCACTTTGCACATTATCTAAGATTTCTCCTCGTTCGAAATGACAATTCAGTCAATAAATAACTTAAAACGTATACGTCACCTTACCCGACAAAAACCTACCGTTAAAGCCAAACTGCGATACCGCCCGGCTGTAAACAAAGTGACCGTTTGAGGTATTATCCCGGCCCGATGTATAGTTGCTTGCCGGATCGCCGCTTAAATTATTTTGATTATCGCGGGGATCAATGTAGTTTTTGTCCGGATAAACATCAAACAGGTTATTTACGGCAATATTTACACCTAATTGCTTAATCACCTTATATCCTATCGACAGATCGGTTACCCATTTGCCCGAGTAAGTTTGATCCATTTGAAGGGGTAGATTGTTTGAAGGAATGGTTGGATCAACCGAATTCAAGTAAGTTACCTTGCCAAAATATACCGTCCTGGCCGATATATCAAACTTCTTGATGTTATATAAAGCGCTCAAATTGATCTTGCTTGCCGGAACCGAAGATTCAAAACGCGAGCGTTCGGTACGGTCAAATAGCTTAGCCTTTAAACTGGCATTGCCTTCTATTACATCTGATCCCTGAATAGTGCGGACTTTAGTTTGGTTAAAGTTGGCCGCCGCGGAAAGTGTTAAACTGCTGAATGAGTTCAGACTAACCCTATCAGTTAAAACAATATCCAAACCTTTGGTGCGGGTTGAAATAGCGTTGGTAAAGAATTGTACACTATTGATGAGGCCATTAGGATCAACGGTATTCAATATATCACTTACACCGGGAGTGGCCCTGGTAAACTGGCTCGAAAACACGATCCTGTCCTTAATATCAATCTGGTAAGCATCAATGGTAAAGGTTAATCCTTCTATTATTTTACCTGCCAGCCCTAAACTATATGACTTTGATTTTTCTGGTTTTAATGATCCTACACCAAACTTACGTACAATAGGGCTATCATTATTAACCGTTAACACCTGAGTGGGGTTACCACTCACAAACTGTGTACTCTCATTATTAAAATACCTTTGGGCCAATGATGGCGCTCTAAAACCGGTTGCAATAGCTCCGCGGATAGAAAGCTGGTCAATCACTTTGAATTTGCCGGTGAATTTATAGGAGAAATTGGAACCAAAATCGCTAAAATGTTCGTAACGGCCTGCCGCTTCTAACAATAACCGGGGTCCAAATTCTGCTTCATAATCGGCATATAAACTATTGTTATGTCTTGATTTATCTAGGGCATTGCTTGGTTTAAAACCCGGGAACACCTGCGAACCTGCCGCCGCCGGCGTTGTGCCCACTACCCTGCCGGGGATATTCTGTGATGGCTGTCCGTAGGAGTACGAAAGCTCCTCGCCTGCCTGTATCTGGTAATTATCAATTCGGTATTCGGTACCATAAGCCATATTTAAAGAAGTCAGGAAACCGGTGAACGTAAACTTTTTGGATACGTCCAGATTCACGGTATTCTGATTGAAGATCAGTTTACCCGCGTTAAATGAGGTTGGGCTTGTACCTACGGGCAGCGAAGCGTTTAAAGTATGATCAATAGTAAAACCAATATTATTTTGGCCGAATGTATTGCTTAGGTCATAGTTCCAATCGCTGATCTTTCCCTTGATGCCTCCGCTTGCCGATATATCATTGATGGCTGTATTAATAAATGGTAAAAAACCATTGGGGTAAATACTGGCATCGGTTTGTGTAAACTGGTTGGGCAAACGGATAAATCCGGCAGCAGAACCAGTTTTGTGGGTATAACCAGCAGCCAAATAAGCGGTGGCCCAACTGGCAATGTTATACTGTCCGTTAGCAAATGAGCCGAAGTTTTTAGCATGCGAGTTTCCAACAATCATATTATCACGACTAAAGCCAGCGGCCTTAGCCTGGGCATCGTCAGCTGCTTTAATACCTGCAAACCGCGTTTCGAAGGCTGCTTCAGATTCTGAGGCTCCCTTGGTTGGCAATGCCGAATATATTAAAGGGTGTGTATCCTGACCACCACGATTGGTAGCGCCCCGGTCAAGGTATTGGGCAGCTACATTCACAAAACCTTTTCCGTTCAGGTCCCAGCCCTTGCTGCCATCAATCTGGTAGGTTTTGCCATCACTATAACTAATACCTGCACTTTTGGTTGCCGTTTGCCCGTATGAGCTGGATATCACCAACGGGGTAACCTTTTTTAATACAATATTAATGACCCCAGCAATGGCATCAGAACCATACTGCGCGGCGGCTCCATCACGTAAAACCTCAATATGATCAATCGCGGCCACGGGGATGGAGTTCATATCGGTACCAACAGTTCCGCGCCCAAACGTGCCATTAATATTAACCAGGGCGGTAGTATGGCGGCGTTTGCCGTTTACCAAAACCAAAACCTGATCGGGACCCAGCCCACGTAATGATGCCGGGTCAATGTGATCCGTTCCATCGGCCACTGTTTGGCGGTTTGAGCTGAATGACGGGGCTATGTAATTCAGGATCTGCGTAACATCCGTTTGAGGAAAACTCCTCATTTCCTTGGCCGATATCACATCAACCGGTACCGGCGATTCGATATTGGTACGCGGCTTAGCAGAGCGCGAACCAATGATAGCTACTTCAGATAAAGCATTACCAGCAGATTTTAAACTGAAATTAAGCGTTTGCCAATCGCCGCCCACTACCACATCGGTATTGATGCTTTCGTAACCGATGAATGAAACTTTGACCTTGTACTTACCGGCAGCCAGTTTCAGGGAATATTCGCCCTTGTTGTTCGAGGCCGTTCCCTGTGAGGTTCCCAGTACAGACACACTAACGCCGGGTAATGTGGAGCCGTCTGCGGCATCCGTGATCTTGCCCCGGATTCCCTGGGCAAGCAGTGCATTAGTGCTTAACAGGAACACTAATGCAAATGTGATTTTAAGGTAAATTTTGTTCATATTTATTTTTTTGGCTTAATATACCAATAATAGCCCAAAAACAAAATATGCGAAACTAACCAAAAACCAAATACAACTAAATGATAATTAAATAATTAACATCAATAAAAACATTTCAACCACATCAACTACCAGAATATCGAATTAATTATTTCATTCATTTCAATTATTTCAAGTCTATTATTAAACTTATTATACCATATCATAAGTAATTTGATTATGCCATACAAAAATAAAACACCCTTTAAATCAGTTGATTTAAAGGGTGTTTATATAAAAATGAAAATGAGCTAATATGAATAGATATTTATCTTATTAATATCCTTTTGCCGACTGGGCTGTTTTTAAATTAGCATTATGATCCAATGCGCTTTGCGGATACGGCATCAGCACAAATTTAGCCTGCCAACTGCGTTCCTGTACAATGTTGTTGGTAAGATCATACGTATTTTTCATGACATCCTTGGCAATATTCCAACGCCTGATGTCGTAAAAACGCTGTCCTTCGGCTGCCAGTTCAATACGGCGCTCGTTATGGATCAGCTCACGCAATGAACTTTGTGTATTGTAGGTTGCCTGCACAACCGGCGGCATCCCGGCGCGGTCACGGATATCATTTAATGCCACGTAAATATCTGCAGCTGGGCCGCTTACTTCATTCTTTGCTTCGGCATAGGCCAGCAATATTTCCGCGTACCTGATCACCGGGAAATCCTGCGCGCCATCCCAATCCGTAGCTGTATAGGCAGGATCAACCAATTTTCTGAAGTTATAGCCGGTTTTACTATTGTTATTGCCTCCTGCCCATGAAAATTTATATCCGGCAGTAAAGTGGCCCCATGGATTGGTTGGAAATAAGATACTGGCATATAAACGGGTATCCCTGTTTTTAAACTCATTGAAATAAGCCGCGTTAGGTTTACCGCTATTATAATTTGCTGCGCGGTCTGCAGCTGTAGGCGAGGTAAATTTATTACCTGTCCTGTCCCAATAAGCATTCACCAACTCCTGTGTTGGCGTAATGGAGCTCCAGCCGCCTAGATCTGATGGAGGGAACAGGGTTCTTAACCCGTTTCCATAAGCGTATGATGAATTGCTTATATTTTGAGAAACCAGAATATTCTCTTTACTGGCTGCCTGATTTGCCGCCCAATACTGCTGCTCGTAACTGGCCAATCCTTTATAAAATTTTTGTTTATCGGCATCATCGGCAAATGATACAAATGACGAATAATCATCTTTAGTATCATCGGCACCAAGTATTGTTACCCTGAACAGTTGGTAGCCCATTCCCATTACCTTTTGAGCGCTGGTAGTAGCATCGGCCCATTTATTATATTGTAATTGTACACGGGTTATAAAGGCCCAGGCCGCGCCGCTGGTAATTCTGCCTGTTTCATTATCTACTCCACCGGCATAAGACGCAGGCAGGTCAGTTGCCGCGCTTTGCAGCTCTGATAAAACAAAACTGATCACATCAGCCTCAGGTGTGGGTACTACGGCCGTTGTTAACGGATCAGTATAAGAATTTTTAAGCAGTGGCACCGGACCAAAAATACGGGCCAGTTCAAAATAAGCCATTGCCCTTAAAGCCCTTACTTCGGCTATAAACCTTTTTTTCAGGTTAGCGTCCATCGGGGTTTTATCTACGTTGTCTAAAAAATAATTGAAGCGGCGTATATAGGTATAGCGGCTCCCGTAACCCTGGTCTAATGTGGCATCGACGTTACCGGCGCTTATAGAGGTGGCATTGCTTTCCCATGGGTATTGGGCATAGGCATTGTCAGAACCGCCATCATCATAGGCATAATAATAGCCGGCTTGTGTATTATCATTGGTACTAAAATAGGTATAGCAACCATTGAGGGCCAAACGTGCCTGGCTTTCTGAGGCCCAAAAGGTGGCGCTTGACAACTGATCCTGCGGAAGATAGTTCAGTGATGATTTTTTGCATCCACTCCATACATAAAGTACAAAAGCGATGGCCAATATATATAATATTCTTTTCATTTTGAGTTTAGTTGAATTGATTAAAGCGTAAGGTTAACACCGAATGAATAGGTTTTTAATTGTGGATAACTTGAGCGTTGCGACGCGGTTTCCGGGTCAAAATCCTTCAGCCTTTTATCGCCTCTTATAGTAAATGGATTATTGCTTGACGCGTAAACCCTAAGCCCTTTGATATGGATGGATTCCAATACCTTTTTTGGCAAACTATAACCAATGGTTAATGCCTTAACCCTAAAATAATCGGCATTAAATAGCCAAAAGCTCGACTGCTTTAAGTTTTGCGTATTATCAGCAGATGACAACAAACGCGGATATACCGCGTTGGGGTTCGGATTAGTAGCTGTCCATCGGCCTAAAACATATTCTTTTACGCCGGCACCATTAAAAAATGCCTGCGAAGCTTCTTCTTCCAGGTAAACCTTTACATTGCCAACACCCTGTCCTAGTAACGAAAAATCGAAGTTTTTATAGCTGGCGCTCAGGTTAACACCGTAGGTAAAATAGGGTACATCGTTACCCACTATTACCCTGTCGTTTCCATCAATTTTGCCGTCACCGTTTTGATCCACATATTTAATATCACCAGCTTTTGTGCTGGTTGATTGTGTGGCATGATTGGCGACATCGGCGCTTGAAGTAAACAAACCATCGGCCTGCCACATGTAAAATGATCCAATAGCTGCTCCAACCCGGTTAACGTAATAACCGTTCACCTGATCGCCCTGGCCACCCAGGTTCAATACTTTGTTCCATATGCGGCTCACGTTTCCTCCAACAGAAAATTTAAAATCCTGGATATGGCCGTTATAGTTAAGGGATAGTTCAAAACCTTTATTCTGAACTTTAGCCAAATTTGCAGACGGAGCCGTATTCTTAGCAGGATCAGTTGAAAAAACCAAACCTGCCTCATCCGGTAATGACGGGTTAGTTAATAAGATGCCATTGGTGATCTTGTTAAAGGCATCAACCTGCAGGTTTAACTTATTATTGAAAAAGCCTGCATCTAAACCCACATTCGTCATGGTTATTTTTTCCCATGAAAGTGTGGTATTAGGCAATTTCCCCTGCCATGCGCCATCCTGTTTGCTTTGATCAAGAATAACAGCAGTGCCTGTATTTATACCATCGTAAAAATCATAATTACCTACGTTGCTGATGTTACCCAGCTTTCCCCATGAACCGCGAAGTTTTAGTTCAGACAGCCAGGTAACACTTTTCATAAAATCTTCCTGCGATATGCGCCATGCTCCTGAAAAGGAAGGATAGGCTCCTGAACGATGACCCGGTGCAAACTGCGATGAAGCATCAACCCTCATGCTGGCTTCCAACAGGTAACGGTCATTGTACGAATAATTAAACCTGCCGAATACAGACTCGATGGCATTGTTCTGAATCCCTCCGGTACTTGCAGTATTTAAAGGATCAGCAGAACCCGCATTGATGGAATTAAGATCATTAGAAGCAAAATTTTTGCGGATAACCTCTATCTTTCTATCGCTATACTGCTCATAAGATGCTCCTCCCAATAATTTCGCATAATGTTTGCCAACCGTTTTTTCGTAACTAACTGTACCTTGTGTAAGGAGTTTACCCGTATTTTCCCAGGCTTCATCCAATTGATTAGGACTTACGCCGGTGCCGCTGATGGGTGCTCCGGTATTAAAATTCAAAATGGGATCAATGGTGCTGGTAAATGCCGAGGATACAGCGCTAAAATAATTATAGGACACCATACCGTTTATATCCAAACCTTTAATGGGTGTATAATTACCGTTTACGGAGCCGATAAACCTGTTGGTGGTATAGGAGTTCCGGCCCCCTTCGGCCAGTGTACGTAATGGGTTACCTGCCGCCAAGGTACCGTCGGGCAGTCCGCCATCAATGCTTCCCCACTCACCGTTACTTTGTTTGTTTACCATTAAGGGAACTTCCCTGTTTAATGTTGTAAAATCAACCGTACCATTCTTATTGTCGAGTCCATCGCGAATAAAGGATACGTTTGAACCGATCCTGAATTTATCACTCACCTGCGATTCTGTATTTGCCCGGAAAGAGTAACGTTGCAGGTTTTTATCCGGCAGAAGTGAATTCTGGTCAAAAAATGATCCGCCTAAAAAATACCTGGTTTTACCGCCACCCGATATATTGATCTCATGCTCGGTCATTGGGGCCGATTGGCGTAAAGTGAGTTTGTACCAATCATTATCAGGGAAATTATCCGGATCTGAATGGTCTTTTATTTTTTGAAGATCACTGGCTGAAAACCTTGGTGTTTTACCCGCGTTGCTGAGCGCCTCATTGGTTAGGGTTGCAAAATCATAACTACCCAGCCATTTTGGCAACACTGTTGGTGTTTGAATACCATAATAAGCGTTATAATTGATGACAGCCTGCCCATCCTTTCCTTTCTTAGTGGTTACCAATATAACGCCATAAGCAGCGCGTGAACCATAAATAGAGGAGGCTGACGCGTCTTTTAATACAGATATACTTTCTACATCATTAGGGTTGATCCGTGAAAAATCGCCACCGGTTATGGGTACACCATCAACCACGAAAAGCGGGCTTGAGGTTCCGAGATTTCCACGGCCACGTACGTTGATGGATACATCATCGCCCCCCAGGCTACCCGCTTTAGTTTTACCACCGGCATCGCCGGGCCGGCCAACAATCGTCATGCCCGGTACAACACCCTCCAAGGCGCTGGTTAAGGAGGTAACCGGTCTGTTGGTAAGCTGCTTGGCGCTTACCGTATTTACCGCACCCGATACATTTACCTTCTTTTGGGTACCATACCCTACTACCACTACTTCATTAAGGCCTTTTGTTGATGCTGATAAGGTAATAGCGATATTTGTTTTGCCACCTATGGAAACATCTTTCGTATTGTAGCCCAAAAACGAACAGCTTAAAACACCATCGCCCGGGGCGGTAATGGAAAATTTACCGTCTGCATTAGAGCTTACAGCGGATGTTGTTCCTTTTAGCTTTACTACAACCCCCGGTAAAGGTTGCCCATTCTCAGCGTCTTTGATTACACCGGTAACCTGCGCCTGGGCAAAGGTTATTAAGGAGATCATTAATAGCAAAGCCGTCAAAAACGTTTGTTTTTTGTAAAATTTGATCATAATTAATTGGTTGATTTGATTAAAATTAGATGGGGTTGTCCCTTCTGCTCAAGGCTAAGATATAGTTGAACAGTAGCTAATAAACGATTTACGGAGGTCGAAACTCAACGCAAACGTTTGTTTTTTATTTAATCAAATAAACCAGAAACAGGAAATAACTTTTTGATTAAAAGCACTTTAAAAGTTAGATCGTAATATCCTACAGCTAACATACCCTGCCGGGCATCTAAGTATGAAGTCGTTAAAGAGATTGGGGCCGTTTAAGGAATAAATGTCACACAAACGTTTGATAATAGAATCATAGCTCTTAACCCATTAATAAAAGAAAAGGGAATATGCAGAGTGGCATATTCCCTTTTAACAAAATATGTCATTGCGATCCGCCAGCGGGCGGAGAGCCAATCTCATGCTATACAGGGATCCCTTGCATAGTTCGCGATTGCTTCTTCCTCCTCGCAATGACATGAGAAACACGTCATGTGTAGCGCCATCGAAGCATGGTGGGTCGGGCCTCTTCGCACGATCCTTCGACAAGCTCAGGATGACAGGCCTTTACAGGTCAACTATGCCTGCAATGGCTATACCACCCCTCCCATCACCGGGTCGGTTTTAGTGGCTGTGCCTGTTTCTACACGACCGGCAAAGCGTTGCTCAAAAGCCTCATGATCATTCAGTTTTACACTGAAATCATACCAGTTATGGTTTTTCGACAGGTTTAAAACAATACTGGCCTTACTATTGGCTGCAATTGTTTTGGTAATATTCCCTGTTTTGTAGCCATTATCGTTGATGATGATGCTATGTGCCTTGTTATCATTGTTGATGATATTTACCACAACATTGCCGGTTAGCTTCGCGGCATTCAGCTTGCTTTTTTCATAATCGCAGGCAATGCCTATTTGCGGATCGTTATTGTTACCGGTAAACTGCCTGTAAAAGCCATTAGGTCCGTGAACCCGTAAATGATACCGACTATTTTCAAATGAATTAACCGGCCAGTTATAGGCTAAATTATCGCCTGCTGTAACCGCGAAATGCCAGTTTCTTGAAATCTCGTCTTTGCTTATCTCATCATTATATTTAACCGGTGCATAAACGGTAAACGGCGAACCTGCGGCATTTTTACCGAAGACTTCATTGCCTGCGGCAAACTTTATTTCAAAGCTTTTTTTGTCGGCACTCAAAGCACCGCCGGTATACAATTCATAAGGTAGCGCACAGGATGGGCGCACTCCTTTTTCCTGCAGGGCGATGATAGCAGGCTTCGCGCTGATCTGTTTAATCTCGTCTGCAGACAGCTTTTTAAATGTGGATGGCTCCTGTTTAAATTTGGCGTTATAAATGGTTTCCACATTCTTATTCCTGTCCAGGAAGGGTATTTTCTCTAATTGGGCACCATTATACGGACTGAATGCCGAGCTCAGATCGCCACAAATAGTGCGTCGCCACTCGCTGATATTGTTCAGCTTGATATTTTTTCCATATTTCTTATTTACAAACCCTTCCAGGAACTGCAAAGTTGATGTATGATCAAAAACCTCTGAACATACCTTACCACCCCTGCTCCATGGCGAAGCAATCAGCATAGGCACCCGGAACCCTAGACCAATCGCGCCTTCACGGGCCTGGTTTTTAGGGATGCCCTGTTTAAGTTCGTTTTCCAGGCGTACATGTTCTATTTCCGTTTCAATTCCGGCAGAGCATTTTCCGGTTCCGGGGATCTTATTGTCAGGAATTGAAAAAGGGGGAATATGATCAAAGTAACCGTCGTTTTCATCGTAAGTAACAATAAAGATGGTCTTTTTCCATACCTCCGGGTTCTTGGTCAGGATATCCAATACTTCAGACACATACCAGGCCCCGTACCAGGGCGCGGTTGGATGATCTGAAAAATTCTCGGGACCAGCCAGCCATGAAACTGTAGGCAATTTACCACTGTTTACATCTTCCCTGAACTGATGCATCAAATCCCCCTTGGGAACGGTTACCTTACGTTCCTTGCCGTTATCAGCATAGGTAAGCTCGGCAATACTCCGAAAATCAGGATCGCCTGAATTGATGACAAAGGCCCTGCGGTAAAGACTTTTGGCCGTTTCGGGCAGCTTCTCATAGCTTTCCTTATTCCATTTACTTAATTCGCTGCGGGCATCGTCAAGTACCTCCTGCTTTTTCCTGATACTTTCCTTTACCTTTGTTGCAGTCAGCTCATCAGATGGTGTTTTTTCCTGCAGTTTATTGATCTGATCAGGCAGTTCCTGTACCTGTTTTTGCAGGTTGGTGATATACCTTTCAGAAAATTTAACATTATATACTTTAAAAAACTCCAGCAGGTTACAGCCAAAATTGGCCAGCCAGGCTCTTTCCTCCCTTTGAAAACCACCGCCGCAGCTCAGATCGTTCTGGTAAAATTTCCAGGGAATGTTGTTATGCTCCAACAATTCAGGGAACGTTTCCCAGGGCATATCGCCATAGCTAAAGTCGTTATTACGGATATTTGTCTTAGGGATGCCGTCCTGCTCATGGGTAATTTTACCGGTCCAGAAAAAGGAGCGGTTTGGTGTAGTGCTGGTCATGGCCGAGCAAAAATTCTGATCGCATACGGTAAAGGCATCAGCCATGCCATAATTAAACGGCAGATCTTCGCGGGAGTAATAGCCCAGCGTTAGCGGCATATCCGCATAACTTTTATTACTTGATTTTTTTGCGAGGATCCACTGATCATATTTACCCAGGTTATTGGCATCAACCTGGCTTGCACGCGAGTGTGGTAGTGAACCCATCCAGGTAACCTTGGTATCTTTGATATCCAGCCTGAAAGGCGAATAGGTATTGCCTATGGCATCTGTTTGCAGCCATACCGGCTTTTGATCAGGCAGGCGGATTGCCCTCGGGTCATTATAGCCCCTTACGCCCTGCAATGATCCAAAACAATGATCAAAAGAACGGTTTTCCTGCATGAGTATCACAATGTGCTCCGCATCAAGATAGGTACTGCCCAGCTCCGGATTGATAGCCATCGCTTTTTGTATAGCTGGCGGTAATAAATTCATCATGGCAGCACCGCCTGATAACAGGGCTGCCTTTTTTAAAAAATCTCTGCGTGAATTCATTTTATAATTTTATTGTTTTTTTTAAATCAATTTTTAACTCTCTTCAACTTATAAAAATATTGTCATTTCGAACGAGGTACGAGGAGAAATCTTATACGGTATGCAAGTCGGACATTGCGGGTAGTATAAGATTTCTCAAATCGTTCGAAATGACAGCGGTATTAAGTTTGGTTAAAGATTACATTTTGAAATGTTAAATCACTAAACATACTATTATCTTTTATTTAAGTTTTGTAGCACCGGTTCCCTCTATATCTGTTAATATCGCAGCGTTTGTTAATGGTAAATTAACCAATGTCCTTACCGCCGTCCATTTACCTACTGCTTGGTTATACACTCCGCCAAGCATGGCATAATTGGCGGCAGCAGGATATGGAAAGAAAAGCGTATTGGTACCCTGTCTGTAAAAAGGCTGATCAACCAGGGTGATCGGGTCCTTCAGATCATAAAAATCGGTATTGGTTATCGTATATCCAACTTTTGCACCAGGATCGTATATACTTCCCCCGCTCGTTACAAATATCACATCAACCGGCCGGCTGGTTTCTGTAATATTGGTTCCGGCAAAAACGGCTATACCCGAGGCATTACCACTGTTGGCCAGCAAATTGCTTGTCTTAGTGCCAAATGTTGCCGGAATAGCTGTGCTAAAGTTAGGACTGTTAGTAGTGGAGTAATTCAATGCCTTTACCCAGTTTGATGAACTTATACTGGTTGATGCCGAACCCGCAATTTTCTTACCCGTTCCGCCCACATAAAAATAGGTACCCTTGCTTACCTTGCCCGATGTAATTTCAAGCTTATAGGTTCTCAGATCGCCAGTTGCCCAACCTTTTGTAGGGAAACCCGACGGTGTGGAAGCACCAGCGTTGTTTGTGGTAACCAGCGTAAAATTCTCTGCAGCAAAATCAATATCCCTGGTAGCTAACAATTGCACATATTCATAATTGGCATCGGTACCCGGAGGATCGGCATAAAAACCACTAATGATCATTGGCATCACTTCAAAAGGCAGTTCCCTCACATCATTAATACTACGCATACGTAACTGGGGCACCTTGCTACTATCCTGATTGGTAGTATTGAAAATCACCCCCGTAAAATTGGCATTAAGCGGCAGCGTTTTATCAGCAAATGTTGCCGCCGTTTCTGTGTGCAGGGTAACGGTGCCAAAACCATCATTTACAACCTTGTCGCCTGTGTACTGATCAGTAGGTGCAGGCAGTGGGTCAAACCCACCTTTAACCACCGTAACCAATGTACTTTCATAATTACCCGGATTAGCCACAATAGCGCCGGTAGTTACCCTTTGTCCAATCAGGGCGTTTCCTGATGAAACTTTGGTAACAGCGCTGGCAGCGATACCGGTTATCTCCAGTATACCGTCAACTTTTTTCAAAACCCCGCCCGCCACATCAATCATTACCGAATCGCCGGGAGCATAACTGGCGGCAATCGCGCCCAATGGTATGGATATACCCCTCAGCCTGGTACGGCGGTTGTTTTGTACCACCAGTAAACCAGCCGGCATGTTACCACCCGAATGATCAGAGATTACAGTACCCACTATTTGATGCGCGCCAAACATATTTTTGGCATCAAGCTTTACATCCTCACCTTTATATATGATTCTTACATCGGTAATGGCAATAATGGAGCTCACCTCTCCACCCGGATAATTATTCTTCTTGGTACAGCCCGACCAAATACCTGCTGATGAAAGCAGAAGGAACATATAAAATAATATCTTTTTCATTTCTTAATTTATATCATGATAAATTATACTGTTAAACTATTATGGTTTTTGCCACCAAACCTGGGTGTTTATTAAATCGGCTCCCTGCGATGCAACAGCCGTTTTATAGTTTGTAGGATTGGCAGATTGCACATACACCGGGTAGGTTATGCGCGCCGGCATTACACCGCCATTAAGTAACCCTGCCCCCTTTGGCAATATTGGGTGACCGGTACGACGATACTCAAACCACTGCTCAAAATCGGTCCAGAAAATGGTATAGTATTTTTGCACGTGTATCATCTCCATTTTTTGATCAAGGGGTAGGCTGTCATCCCATTCAATATCAGCTGTTTTTTCATAATCAGCTACAGGAACCATATAGTTAGGCAACCAAAAGGTGATGGCATTAATTACCCCGCTATCATAATAGGTTTTAGCAGGTGTTGATATCCAGCCTTTGGCGGCCGCCTCAGCCAGCAAAAACTGCAGCTCGGCATAATTCATGATGTTGCCCATTAATGGCTCGGTCATCAGTGTTTTTACCGTTGCGGTTGTACTGGTTGAGATGAAGTATGATTTTTTTACAGGTGCATTACCCGGAGCATAACCGCTCGGTACGCCCACATAACCACCGTTATTGGTAGCAATTGACCAACTCAACTGGTATAAGCGCGGATCGGCCCATTTGGTTAAATTATCAATAAAAAAGGAACACAAAGATGGCGCGGTCCAGTCCTGCGCCCGTACGCCTGCAATAAACGGCGAGGTCAGATAACCGCTCCCTGTCCATTTTAAGACTGCAGATTCCGTATTGCTAGCCATAATAGGATATGTGGAAGCGTTATTATCAACGATGTCCTTAATTTTCGCGATACAATCAGCAGCTACCTCTGTCTTACCTGATATGCGCATCAATAATCTCAGGTATAATGAATTGCCGAATTTGCGCCACAAGCCTACATTTCCCTGAAAAATAGGGTCGCTTGCACCGGGGACGTTAACAGCTGTAGAAAGCACGGTATTCGCGTCTTCCAGTTGTTTAAATATTCCCTGGTATATATCCTTCTGCTTATCAAACGCGGGTGTAAAATTCTCGTTCCTCCCCTGGTTTGACTGTGAATAAGGCACATCGCCATAAGTATCTGTAAGCATAGAATAGATCCACGCCTGGCAGATCAGGGAGATACCCTGGTACCCTTTATCCACCGTAAGCGGATCGCTGGCTATGGTATATATCGACTTAAAATTTGTTAGCTGCAGGTACCAGTTGTTCCACGTATAATCGCCCCAGGTGTTTTTAATATCATACCTGAAAACCTGCCCCTCAGAGTCACTTTGATTTACCGTAACCTGCATCAGCTCATTATTAAAAGTGCGGCTGCGCAGCATATTGGTGGCTAAGGTATTAACCAGGGCTGGTGCCAGCAATTGCTTTGGCTGCACTGTAGGTGAGGTATTGGGGTCTGTATTTGTTTTTTCAAAATCTTTTTTACAGGATGACTGTATCACTGCAAACAGTATTACAGCACCTATGATCTTATAAATATTTCTTTTCATTTTTGTAGCTGATTAAAGTGAAATAACAAGGTTAACACCCATGGTTCTGGTTGAAGGAAACTGCCCAATCTCGAACCCTTGCGTAATATCAGAGCCGCTAAGCGTTCCAAACTCCGGATCAAAGCCCGGCCATTTTGTCCATATGAAAAGATCACGACCGTAAACGCCAATAGTTGCCCGCTGTATACCTAATCTGGAGGTTAACCTTGGAGGAAGCGTATAATCAAACCTGGCCTCCCTAAGCTTAATGAAATTGGTGCTGTAGGTAGCACCTTCTGCATTATTTGCGCCAAAATTGGATTGATAATACTGGTCGATATCAGAGGCAATCACATCATTTTTGCGATACGTTCCGTCGGCATTTTGCACCACGCCATTCCCGATGATGCCGTTGTACCGGCCTGGTAGCGTATTGGTGGTTTTACCCTGTTCGGCCAATTTATAGGATGTAAGGGAATAAGCTACAGCGCCATACTGCGCGTCAAATAGTATACTAAAATGAAACTGCTTGTATTTAAAATCATTGCTGAAGCCCAGTTTCCATTTGGGCGATGTATTGCCCAGGTATACCAGGTCGGGCGAAATGAGTGCCACACCTGTTTTAGGATCAAAAACTACCTGCCCACCAGGAGCACGCTGATAGCCTCGTCCGTACAGGTCACCCATACTTCCGCCAACCTTGGCCACAATCTGGCCTCCGCCTGTTGGACCGTTTTGCAAAACAACCGAGCTATCTGACAGCTCTTTTATCTTATTGCGATTGGCCGAGAATATAATATTGGTTGTCCAGTTAAATCCTCCCTTAGGGTGTGATATAGGGCTGCCATTTACAGCTAACTCTATACCTTTATTAGCTACCTTCCCAATGTTAATAACAGCCCTACTGTAGCCTGACGATGCATCAACAACCCGGTTAAGGATCTGATTTTTGGTAACTCCCGAATATAATGCCAGATCAAAGCCCAAACGATTCTTAAAAAACTGCACATTTGAGCCAACTTCATAGGTGGTAGTCCGGAGTGGTTCCAAATTCACATCGGGCAGCGTAGTGGGGTTTTGCGCCCCTCCCGGATAAGTATTTCCTGCCGAATTATAAGCATAGGATGTTCTATAAGGTACCGTGCTCCCGCTACCCACACTTGAGGCTGATAGCCTTACCTTAGCAAAGCTGATGGTTTCGGGCAGTTTAAAAGCATCGGATAAAATAAAGCTGGCACTTGCCGATGGATAAAAGAACCCTACCTTATCGGTTCGTTGGGGCGTTGCCAAAACACTATTCCAATCCTGGCGGCCCGTAATATCTACATACAGAAAGTTTTTATAACTGGTAGATATTAAACCATAAAAACTGTTTATGGAATATTTGCTGCTATAGGGTAAGGCAATCAGCGTACCGGCGGCATTGGCCATGGAGTATACACCGGGGATATTCAATGAATCGGCCCTTACCTCATCTATCCGGTATGTATTTTTAAGCATACTGCCCCCGGCGGTACCGGTTATGGTAACATCCTTACTTACCTTCTTGTTATATCTCAACAGGAAATCGCCGCTTGCTTCTTCCGAAAAAATATTTTGAGTACGATAAGAACCCTTAGGGTATTTTGTTCCGGCATCATAAGGACGTTCCTGGGCGCGCTGCTCGTATCCCATATCCAGTGATGTTCTTAACTGCAGGCTTAACTCCTTGGTTATGTTATAAGTGGCCTGAACATTGCCGGTTACCGCATTGCGGCTTGACTTGTTGATAAACTCATAGGATACCGCGTAAGGGTTTTCAGGAAATGAGCTGAACGGATATTCGATAACCCGGTCGGTTTGCCCGTTTTTCCAATAGTTCTTCAGCCAGTTCAGATCGGCGCTTGGCTGCCAAAAAATATACCAGTACATGAGCGATTGGTTACCATAACCAGCTCCGGGTAAATTATCGCTGAATTTGTTCTGATAGTTTACCTTTGAGCTTATCGTCAGTTTATCATTGATCTTTGAGTTTACTGATAGGGCAACCGAATTGCGCCCATAACCGGTGTTGGGCACTATCCATTTGTTGTTTACATTGGTTACAGAAAAACGGGCAATGGTTTTATCTGTTCCTCCATCAATGCTTACGGAGTTGGTAAACGTTTGGCCGGTGTCAAAAAAATCGCGGGTCTGGTTTTTATAAGGCACCCAGGGCGTTCTGACGGTTGATTGTTTTTGGGTTATTGGATCAAACTGATAAAACATTTGCCCGTCAAACCGTGGCCCGTATGCTGAACTTGTACCGCTGGTACTGGCACCATCGGACCCGGCGCCATAAGAATAATAAGATGCGCCGGCAAGCCCCTGTCCGTATTCGTACTGCAGATCGGGCCAGCGGTTAATTTTTTCTATGGATGCATTGGAGTTAAAGGTTATACCCAAACCTTTCCTTTTGGAGCTGCCCGATTTTGTGGTGATTATAACGGCACCATTAGCACCCCGCTGGCCATATAAAGCGGCAGCGCCGGGACCTTTCAGCACAGAAACACTTTCAATATCCTCGGGATTGATGTCATTGATGCTGCTGCCATAATCTGCGGGCATGTTATCACTACCAGTCCCATAAACCGCCTCACCGCCAATTGCAGTTCGTCGCCCGCTACCGTTGTTGATCACCACACCATCCACAACTATCAGGGCCTCGTTATCGCCGGTAAGGTTATTTTCGCCACGCAGAATAATTTTGTTTGACCCGGTGGGCCCGCTGTTTGAGCGGATAAGATTTAAGCCGGCAACTTTACCCGAAAGTGCATCTGTCCAGTTACTGGAAAGTGCATCGGTAAGTTGTTCGTTTTTTATATCGGTAGCAGAATATCCCAGTGCCTTCACATCACGCTTAATACCCAAAGCGGTAACTATAACTTCATTCAACTGGGAGTTTGCCATGCTTAATGTAATAGTTGCACCCGTGGTAGTTTTATTAAACACCTGACTTTGGGTGGCATAACCTACTGTAGAAAAATTCAGGGTACTTCCATCTGGTATCAAAACAGAAAACCTGCCATCAGCGTTACTGAACATCAATAGCTTTTTTGCCTGATCGCTTATGGTAACCCCGACAAGCGGCAGTTTATCATCAACCGATATCACTTTACCGCTAACAATGATCATGTCCAGCTTTTTAATAACCAGGTTACCATCAATATTTTTAAGCCCAATACCTGCCTGTTGCTGCAGTATAGTTACGAGTTTGTCAAATTGCAGTTTTTCCTCAGGTAAATTAACCAGGCTGCTCATATTTACATCGGCATCAAATGATACCTTGTAGCCATATTTACCTTTAAGCGTATTTACAATGGCTTGTATACTAATGCGTTTTTTGTCAAAATTGTACTGATCTGGCTGGTTTACCTGTGCCTTTACTGTTACCGCAAAAAGCAGAATCAGTAAAAGCATGTACAGTTTTTGCAGGATAAAGAAAAGTTTAAGTTGTTTCATATTCAATCAAAATAGTATAACTGTATGTGGGTTTTTGTAGCTGTAGTGCAAACCTGTAGCATAGCTTAAGCCATGTAAAAGGTTATCTATTCCGGTATCCTTCATTTCGCCGCTAAAGCGAGCATGTTTCCGGGCTGATGGTTGTACTTCTATTTTAATATTGTACCAGCGCTCTAGTTTTTCGGCAATATCATCGGCATCATCATCTTTAAAAAACAGGGTTTGATTTTGCAATGATGATGCATCCTGGGCATCTACATCCTTTATAATTACCTGATGTGTGTTTAACTGGTAAATGAGTTGCTGACCAGCCTTTACATAATGTGTTTGATTGTTGGCCGTAATACCTACCAACCCTGTAGCCACCTTTACTTCGGTATTTGCCTTAGGGCGGGCGTAAACGTTAAAGGAGGTTCCTAATACCGTTACCGCTAAATGATTGTCTGTACGAATGATAAAAGGCTTATGCTCGTCATGTTTAACCTCAAAAAAAGCCTCGCCCGTTAATTGTATTTCGCGTTTGGCAGTACCGAATGAATGGGTATAGCTTATTTTTGAATTGGGTGCCATAAACACCCTGGTACCATCGGGCAGCACAAGATGCCCGCCAACGTTTTGAGCGCTTTTTAACGTTTGTACCGTGTTATCAATTTGGTATTTGGTATTTTGAACATACAACCAGCCAAAAAAACAAAGCAGCAATAAACTGGCAGCAACACCAGTTAACCAATATGATCGTTGAAAACCTTTTTTGTTGTTTGATTTTGGCAGTTCAAATATCCTGTTGAGCAGATGCAACCATTGCTCGTCAATATCATTTTGTTTTAAGGGGTGTTCAAGCTGCTTTTTCTTCCGCTCCAGATATGTAAGTAAATAGCGATGCTCCGTTTGCTCATTGGCCCAATCAAGAACCTGCTGCATCTCCTCAAACGAGCTTTCGCCATTTACATAATTTAATATTGTTTCCCAGTTCACGCTTTTTAATTTTACTTAAAGAGCATGATGGGCGCACTTTCCACCTAAAGGAATTGTTAAATTTATATTAAGTTTATGTTAAGTGATATTTAAATAAAAACGAATGTCATTTCGAACGAAGAGAGAAATCTTATACAATCTGGAATGTGCAGCTTACATAAGATTTCTCCTCGTGCCTCGTTCGAAATGACATTCGTTTTTTATTAGCAAACTATTTATTAGTAAACTAAATAACAGTAAAAATGATATTGATGAGCATGAGCCCACCAGCAATAGTGGCTTTATCCAGATTACTGTTATGCACCGCATGACTAAGCTGCTCAATGGCTTCGCGCATATTATATTCCACCTTTTTCTCTGTAATATCAAGCACCTGAGCTATTTCGGCATTTTTAAGGCCCAATAACCGTAGCTCAATCATTTCTTTGCGATGAGATGGCAACCTGTTAACCAGATCCTCAACAATTTTTATGGATTGTTTAGCAACAAACTTTTCAAATGGGTTGTAGGTATTTTCAGGGATATTAAAAGCATCATCAGGCAGTTGCAAAGTTTGATAGCGGGATGATAACGCCTTTAACGCGCCATTTTTTGCCGAACGAAACAAATAAGGCTTTAATTCATTGATCTGCAGTTTATCCTTTTGCTGCCATAAGTTTAAAAACAGATCAGATAATACGTCCTTTGCTAAATCCTCATCATTTACTATGGAATTTACATATCGAAAAAGAGGTGTGTAATTATCCCTAAATATGGATTCAAATCCTTCTAAAGTATGTAATAATGATGCATTTAATGGTTCCATAATAGGAGTACAAATTAAGCTCAGGCATATTTACAAAACACAACACCTGTATTAATTTTATATTAAGAATTTAAGAAAAGGCAATAAATTAAAGTTTATAAAGGTTATTCGTTAGTATTTTCAAGTATTTGAAACGAATTAAAACCTGAAATTATAAAAAATTAAAAGAAATCAATATTTAAAATTTCAGATAAATTAAAATCTATGGCCTACCTGGTAAGCAAGCCTTCATGCAAGAACAACAACCTGAAAATTATTAATACAGATTTCCGACCTTTTATTGATCTTTTATCAATTACATGAACTAATTTTATAATTTCGGGGTCGCCTGATACTAATAAATGCAAAACCACTGATAGCCAGCTTCAAATGAGGAAATTCTATTTATTGTTTCTTACCCTGCTATCTATTTCTTTAGGTTATGGCCAATCTCCTATCAAAAACAAGACACTCAAGTACTCCTTAAAAGACGGGCTATCTTTCGGGATTGTAAACAGCATTACTCAGGATAATAAAGGTTTTATATGGTTTGCCACGAGCGATGGGCTTAACCGTTTTGATGGCAATACATTTAAAGTGTTTAAATCCCGGCAGGATGATGCCTCAACATTAGCCAGTAATTACATACAAAAAATATTTACCGATCAGAACGGCTATATCTGGGTTTCGTCAAGAAACGGCCTGAGCAGGCTTGATACCAGGACCGAAAACTTCACTCATTATAAGTTCACTGCCGACCATACGGTTAAAAACGACGTAACCGATATTATACAAAGCCATAGTGGCAACTTATGGGTATCATCCTATGGTTTAGGTTTTTCTTATTTTAATATCCAAACTGCGCAATTTATTAATTACAACCATGCATCGCTACCCCAATTATCAAGCGACAGGGTGCTTACGCTCCTGGAAGATTCCCAGGGATTATTATGGCTGGGGACGCAGGATGCGGGCATCAATGTGTTTAAGCAAAAGAGCGGGATAATAGCTGAGAAGCTAAACTTTACACCGCAGCTGAAAGGCATTCCCCAGTCTCGTATTAACGATATTATGGAGGATCATTTTCATAACATCTGGATAGCTACCAGTAACGGACTTATCCATTATAATCGGCAATCAAATAAATTCTCCTGGTTACAAACCAATCAGCCTGACATCAAAAGTAAACGGTATATCTCATTAATTGAAGATAGCAACAAACAACTGCTGGTTGGCCTGCAGGATGGCGGTTTATATAAGGTTGCTTTAGGCTCATCGCCCAATTATGATCCCCAAAGCTTTTCACTTAATCCCGTTACCGGCAACGACGGCTATTATGTAACCCAACGCTCGGTTCAAACTCTTTATTTGGATAAGGATAAAAATATTTGGGTTGGTACTTATGGTGATGGTGTTTACATGATCAGCAGCGTCAAGGAAAAATTTACCAAAATTCAAAAGAAAAAATTTGAGCCTACCGGCGAAAGTTTGGTTAGGTTTTATGGCATGTGCCAGGATAAAGATGGTTTTTTATGGTTTGGTACCGATGGCGACGGCATATTTAAAACCAGGCCCGACGGTAGCCCAGTAAAACAGTATAAAGCCGATGGCCATACCGGGAGCATTACTGATAATGCCATTTTATCCGGATATGCTGACAGCGACGATCATATTTGGTTTGGCACCTACGCCAAGGGGCTCTTTTTATATAATAAATCAACTGATTCATTTACCAATTTTGCTCATAATGCCGCCAATAATAAAAGTATAGGTGGTAATGATGTCCGGGTGATTTACCGGGATAGCCACAAAAATCTGTGGGTGGGTACCAATGGTGGTGGCTTAAGCTTGTTTAATGATATCGATAAAACATTTACCAACTACACCCCTGCCAATAGCAACATCAGCTCGTACGATGTACGGGCTATAACAGAAGACGAAAAAGGTGATTTATGGATAGGCACTTATGGCGGCGCACTTGATCATTACAACAGTGCACAAAAAAAATTCACCCGTTTTTTTACCCCGGCTGATGAAAAAGCCAATTTACCCGGGGCGGTGATCTTTTCGCTTTATGCTGACGAGCAAAACCAGCTATGGATGGGTACCGAGGGCGACGGGCTTATTGTTTATAATTTTAAGTCTAAGACATTTAAAAAGTTCACCGAAAAAAATGGGCTGGCTAATAACACGGTATATGCTATTAAAGAAGCCGGCAATGGTGCCATTTGGTTAAGTACCAACAAAGGGTTATCAAGTATAGATACCCGCACCGGCAAAATACGCAACTATGATCAGTCAGACGGATTGCAGGGTGGGCAGTTCAATGTAGGTTCTGTTATTTTTGATCCGCAAAACAAACTGATGTATTTTGGTGGCACCGAAGGTCTGAACATCTTTGCCCCCGACAAAGTAAGCCAAAGCTATTATAAGCCTGAGATCATCATAACCGGCTTGCAAATTTTTGGCAAACAGGTTGAAGTTGGCGCCCAGGACAAAAACGGAACAGTATTACCACAAGCTATTAATGCCATCAAGCAAATAACACTACAGGCTGATCAGTCAGTGTTTTCTATTCAGTATGTATCCTTAAATTATGCTTATCCCAGAAAAGGCATTTTTGCCTATAAACTGGAAGGGCTTGACAATTCATGGAACTATGTGGGTAACCAGCGATCAGCAACATACCGTTATCTGGAGCCCGGCGATTATGTTTTTAAGGTTAAGGCATCCAACCAGGACGGGATATGGTTTGATAACTATGCAACACTGCAAATAAAAATCATGCCGCCATGGTATAAAACCTGGTGGGCTTATTTATGCTATATAGCTGCACTGGCGCTCCTGATTTATTATTATATACTTTACAGAACCAACCAGTCAAAACTCAAGTACGATATAAAAATTGCCCAGTTATCTGCCGAGAAGGATAAAGAGTTAAATGAGCGTAAACTTTCGTTCTTCACCAACATATCGCATGAGTTCCGCACACCGTTAACGTTAATTATTAACCCGGTAAAAGACATGCTGTTTGGCCCGGCCGAAAAAGCCGCAGATGCAAGTAATCTGCACATTATTTATCGCAATGCACGCCGCTTATTGAGTCTTGTTGATCAGCTGCTCCTGTTCCGGAAAGCCGAAAGCGATACCGATAGACTTAAAATAGTGAGGTTAAACATCGTAAGCTTATGCCGGGAGGTGTTTTTATGTTTTAGTCACCAGGCCCGTACAAAAAATATACAATTTGATTTTTTCAGCGAAACCGAGGCTATCGAAATATTTGCCGACCGCGAAAAAATGGAGATAGCATTGTTCAATTTGATATCAAATGCCCTTAAATTCACCCCGGAACATGGCACGGTAAGTTGTACCATTACCGATACTGACCAAAATATAAACATCGAAATAAAGGATACCGGATGCGGTATAGCCGAGGGCACAGGCGATCAATTATTCAACCGGTTTTACCAGGTGCAAAGTACAGCCCCGGCTACAGGCGGCTTTGGCATTGGTCTTTATCTTGTTAAAGTTTTTATAGATAACCATAAGGGAAACATCAGTTATAAAAGTAAACTGGGCCAGGGTACGGCGTTTATTATTTCTTTGTTAAAAGGGAAAGAGCATTTTGGCCTGCAGTTTGTTTTTGAAGACATTGCAGAATCTTCTGTATTTTTAGATGAACTGATTGAAAATAGGGATGAGCCAATTGCCGGTAATGAAACCAATAACCGCATAATAGCCAAAAATACCGATGCGCTGAGTTCTGATACCAAAACAATGCTGCTTATTGATGATAATCCGCAGATACGTGAATACTTGAAACAGATCTTTATTAACGACTTTGAGGTTTTTGAGGCCGATAACGGTACCGATGGCCTCGACCTGGTTTATCACCTGGTACCTGATATTATCATCAGTGATGTGATGATGCAGGGATTAAGCGGTATTGAACTCTGTAACCGTGTTAAGGAGGATCCTCTTTTAAACCATATCCCGGTGATACTGCTTACTGCCAGCTCATCGCCCGAGATAAAATTAAAGGGTATTGAAGGCGGTGCCGATGATTATATCAGCAAACCTTTTGAAAAAGAAATACTGATAGCCCGTGTTAATGGCATCCTAAAAAGCAGGAACAATTTGCAAAAATATTTTTATAACGAGATCACCCTAAAATCAAATGATCTTAAAATATCGCAGGAGTATAAAGAGTTTCTGGAAAAGTGTTTAAAAATTGTAGAACAGCACTTAGCCGATCCTGATTTCAGCATCAAAACATTGGCAGCCGAAATTGGCATGAGCCACTCTAACCTGTATAAACGAATCAAATCCATCTCGGGCCAATCAGCAAATAGCTTCATCCGTTTTATACGGTTACGGAAAGCAGCCGAAATATTTTTAACAACTGATAGCACCGTGTATGAAACAGCTTACAAGGTGGGCTTAAATGATCTGAAATATTTCAGGGAGCAATTTCATAAACTCTTTGGTTTAAACCCTTCTGATTATATTAAAAAATACCGTAAGCCATTTCACAACAGTTACAACGTGAACCGCGATGTAATAAAAGAAAACTAATCGTTATTATTTTACCCCCTATTCAAAAACCGCCAAAATAACACATTTAGCCACTTTTTGATGAAATACCCCCGTTTAAAATAAGAATTTACCCCTCACTCCTTTTTTCAATTTACAGCATTTTAGCCCTACCAATAACCAGGGTATAAATCGTAATTCCATATTCAGGTAGTATTATAACAAGGCCCGAGCCAAAGTAAATCCATGCATTTACCTGTCACCGCTTTGTGTTATAGGCACCGGTATAACACGATTGAAAACCCTTTTAGTTAAACCAATAAAACCATTGTATGAAATCAAATTTACACATGAAGTATTCGCCTCACAGGAAAAAATCACCCCGTTTTTTCTTCGTTATTACCAGCCTGGTAATGGTCTGTTTTATCACTTGCTGGCAGCCATTGTCGGCTTCGGCAACCAGGCTTTCGGTATTTAGTAAACAGGATGCAAAAATAAGTGGTAAAGTTACCGACGAAAAGGGCGAAACATTACCCGGAGTAAGCGTATCATTAAAAGGAACAACAACCGGTGTTGTTACTGATGTTAACGGTAAGTTTTCGCTTAATGTTCCTGATGCTTCATCTGGAACACTGGTGTTCACTTACATTGGCTATGGTACACAAGAAATCATCTTAAACGGACAAACTATAATCAACGTAAAATTGCAGGCCGATTCAAAATCATTGAACGAGGTAGTGGTGGTAGGTTATGGCACACAGAAAAAAGCCACCCTTACCGGCTCTATTTCCGTTGTAAAGGGAAGTGATCTGGCTAAAAGCCCTCAACCTAACGTTTCAAGTTCATTCGCAGGCCGTGTGTCTGGTGTTATTGCCAGCAACGGCTCTGGCGAGCCGGGTTATGACGGTTCAAATATTTCAATCAGGGGCCTGGCCACAACCGGCAGCAATTCCGTGCTGGTGGTGGTTGATGGCATCCCCGGCCAGATTGGTGGGCTAGAACGCCTTGATCCTAATGATATCGAAAGCGTTTCGGTATTAAAAGATGCGTCCGCGGCTGTTTATGGAAATCGTGCGGCAAATGGTGTTATTTTAATAACTACTAAACATGGGAAAACAGGTAAGGCTGCCGTTTCTTATAATTTTAACGAAGGGTTTAGCTCACCAACACGTTTACCTAAACTGGCTGATGCGCCAACTTATGCGCAGATCATGAATGATATCAGCTATTACGATAATCCGGCTGGCGGCCTTAACCAGGTTTATAGCAATGATAAGATAGAGAAATTCAGGGACGGCTCTGACCCCCTTAATTATCCAAACACTAACTGGGAGAAGATAACTTTAAAGAATTATGCCTTACAGAATCAACAGAACGTAACGGTTGCCGGTGGTTCGGATGATGTTAAATATTACACTTCTGTTGGCATCACCTCACAGGATGGTCTGTATAAAAATGGCGCCGCAAAATATAATCAATATAACTTCAGGGCGAATATTGACGCTACGGTTGCCAAAGGATTTAAAGTAGGGCTATCTTTACAGGGAAGGGAGGAAGACCGGAAATTCCCGACTACTTCTGCCGCTAATAATTTTCGGGGTATTTACAGGGGGTATCCAACCACGGCTGCTTTTTATCCCAATGGCCTGCCTACTTCCGGGTTCGATAATACCAATCCAGCGCTCACACCAACAAGTATTGGTGGTACCTCCAATAATCCCACGCAAACTTTTAACGGTATACTCCGGGCGAGTTATGATATCCCGGGCATAAGCGGCCTTTCGCTTGACGGTTTCTTTTCGGCAGATAAAACAGGCGTGTTTAACAAAACATTTAATACGCCTTACACCGTTTATACTTATAGCAGTACTACCAATATTTACACACCAAGCACGCAGGGCGGTTCAAACGGGCTTGCTTATTTGAATGAGTCGCAGCTTAATCAATCGCTTATTACTTCCAATATTAAACTAAACTTTGTAAAGCAGTTAGGTAAACACAATATCAATGCTTTTGTAGCATACGAACAAAGCCAGAATACTTATAATTACTTCTGGGCTCAACGAAATAACTTCCCAACAGCTACTACGCCAGAGCTTTCACAGGGCGGCAGCGCTCCCAGCGATGCTACCAATGGTGGCAGTAGTAGCGATAACAACGGCAACTACAATTATAACCGCCGTAGTGTGATCAGTAGGCTGGCCTATAATTATGATGAAAAGTATTTATTGGAGGCCCAGTTTCGTGCAGATGGTTCATCCCTTTTTGCTCCCGGCCATCAGTGGGGATATTTCCCCTCCATATCGGCAGGTTATCGCATATCCAAAGAGAACTGGTTTCATGACAAAGTTAAATTTATTGACGATCTGAAGATCAGGGCCTCTTACGGTATCCTGGGAGATGATAATATCGCTCCTTACCAGTACATTAACAACTATACTCTTAATAATTCAGTAGTACTGGATAATGGTTCAGGTGCCACGCCTCAGGCAGGCATAGATCTAACCAAGCTTGCAAATCCCAATATTACCTGGGAAACGGCTAAAAAGACGGATATTGGTATTAACGCGGTATTCTTGAAAAACTTCACATTTGAAGCTATCTATTTTCGCCAGGTACGGTCAAATATCCTGGCATATCGTACTTCTATTCCCGGCAGTTCCGGGATAGTGAATCCATATGATATTACTAAACCCTTAGTGCCAGCAGAAAATATTGGCAAGGTTAATAGTGCCGGTTTCGAAACAACACTGGGTTATAACCATCCAGGTGCATTCTCCTGGGGTGTATCAGGCAATTTTACCTATGCCAAAAGTAAAATCATTTATATTGACGAGGCTCCCGGTGTATTATCCTACCAGCGTCAAACAGGTAATCCTTTAAATACCTATTTATTATATCAGGCTACCGGTATTTTCCGGAACCAGGCACAATTGGATAATACGCCACATGTTGCCGGCGCACAAATTGGAGACCTTATCTATGCCGATGTTAACCATGACGGGCAAATAACAGCAGCCGATCAGCAACGGTCAAAATATGGCAATATCCCGCAAATAACTTATGGTTTAAACCTTACTGCCGGTTACAAAAATTTCGACTTGTCGGTTTTATTCGCCGGTCAGGCCGAAGTAAGTCAGTATGTATTACCTGAATCAGGAGTTATCGGTAATTTTTACAGTTCGTGGGCAGATAATGCCACGAGCCCAAGCAATCCAAACGGATCATACCCAAGAGTATCAGACAGGGCTTCGAACGCGGTAAGCGGTGGTCAGTATAACAATACATTCTGGCTTAACAATGCTTCATTTGTGAGATTGAAAAATGTTCAGCTGGGTTACTCACTATCGTCGCAAGCGTTATCAAAGCTTCATATCAAAGGACTTAGGGTTTTCGTAAGTGGCTTCAACCTGTTAACGTTTACCAAAGTGAAGGATTACGATCCTGAAGGAACTAATGGCAGCGGTCAATTTGGCGGCGCCCAATATGGAAGTGGCCAGTTCTACCCGCAACAGAAGATAATTAACCTAGGCGCAAACATTAAATTTTAATATCCAGCATTATGAAAAGTATAAAATATATAACAGGCTGCCTGGCGCTTTGCATTGTATTCATGACGTCTTGTAAAAAGGATTTCCTGTCATTAACATCGACCGACAAAATAAGTAACGCCACTATTTTATCCGATACCTCGCTTTTTGAAGCTTATGTGATCAACAGGTATATCGGTGTTAAATTACAGGATAAAGAAGATGACAATACGGGTTTTGGCAGAGGGTTTCAATGGGCGTTATGGAGTTCATTAACAGACGAATCTATATACAACAACGATGATAATACCTGGGTGATCCAGCAAGGGCACTTAGCCCCAAATAATCTCGGTGATGCGGGGACTCTTTGGGGGCGCAGTTATCGTGGTATCCGTGAGTGCAATTATGCCTTAAGCGTAATCAATGGCTTGCCATTAAGCGCGGGGCATAAAAATAAGCTAATTGGTGAGCTTGAATTTATCAGGGCGTTTAGATATCAGGATCTCATTCGTAACTATGGCGGCATCGTATTAATGGGCGATAAGGTAACTGAGCTAACCGATAACCTGCAGGACCCAAGCCTTTTCAACCGCGCTAGTATTACTGAGTCTATTACTTATGCCAGTTCTCAACTGGATGATGCTGCCTCAAAGCTCCCGGTGGATAATGGCTCAACATGGGCCTTAGGCAGGGCAACAAAAGGAGCTGCGCTGGCATTAAAATCAAGGTTGCTACTATATGCCGCGAGCCCCTTGTATAACGCCGGAACCTGGCAGGCAGCCGCTGCGGCTGCCAAAGCGGTGATGGATCTTGGCAAATACAGTTTATTCCAGGGCGGTTATAGACAATTGTTTGTGACGCCTGAAAATAATAACGAAATTATATTTGAAAGATTATTTTATCCGGTTACCGCTGCCCACCTCCCTATAGAGACAGATAATGGACCTAACAGTTATGGTGGCTATGGCGGTAATGTACCGCTGCAAAATATAGTGGATGCCTATCAAATGAGTAATGGCAAACCTATAACTGATCCAGCGTCGGGCTACGATTCACAAAATCCATACGTCAACCGCGATCCACGGTTCTATGCAACTATTCTTTATAATCGTGCACCATACAGAAACAGCACTGTCGATGTCTTTTTGCCAGGTGGCAAAGATAGCAACCAGGGGCCGAACCCTCAAAACGCGAGTAAAACCGGTTATTATTTAAGAAAGTTTGCGGATGATAGTTACCCGGTTACTGGTTCAAACCAGACCGGTGCACAGCCATGGATCTATTTCCGGTATGCAGAAATACTGCTTAACTATGCCGAAGCACAAAATGAAGTAGCAGGGCCTGATGCAAGTGTTTATCAAGCCATTAATACCATCAGGCAACGTGCATCTGTAAACATGCCAATACTGACAGGACTATCTCAAGATGATATGCGTACCGCCATTAGAAATGAAAGACGGATTGAGCTTGCTTTTGAGGAACACCGGTTTTACGATGTGCGCAGATGGAAAATTGCTGACCAAACTGAAAATGTTCCGGCTTACGGTGTTGCTGTAGGTATAAATGCTGCCAGCCCTTCTGGCTATAGTTATGCACAAAAGATAGCGCTAACTGGTCGGGCTTTTCTGTCACAGCATTATTGGTTACCAATACCATTAGCTGAGATACAGGCCTCAAACGGACAGTTAAAGCAAAACCCAGGCTATTAACACCATTTATCTGGGAGAAAGATGTGTTGTTTTTCTCCCGGATAATTAATACAAAACCTATAGCAAACTATGAAGAACATCAATGTTTTATTATTAGTGGTATGTTGTTTACTGCCATGCATACTTTACGCGCAGGAATCAACCGCTCCTATTCTATTTAACTCATCCTGGGGGTTTCATAAAGGCGATATTACCAATGGCGACAAAGGTGGTGAGGCCAATACCCGGTGGAAAACACTTGATTTGCCGCATGACTGGAGTATTGAGAGCCCATTCAGCGAGGATTGGGCAAGCGCTACCGGTTATTTACCCGGGGGCATAGGCTGGTATAAAAAAATATTTACGGCCAATGCCAACTGGCAGGGCAAACAGGTTTATATTTATTTTGATGGCGTTTATAAAAACAGTGAGGTATGGATAAATGGTCATTATTTAGGCAAAAGGCCCAATGGTTTTATTCCTTTTCAATACGAGCTATCAAAATATCTCAATTTTAAGGGTAAAAATACCATTACCGTAAAGGCAGATCATAGCGAATTTGCCGATTCAAGATGGTATACCGGCTCGGGTATTTACCGCAATGTTTACCTGGTTGTTAAAAACCCGGTACATGTAGGCTTGTGGGACGTAGCCTTTTCAACGCCCGATGTATCTGCAAAAAAAGCCTCTGTGAAAGTTAAGGTTGATATCACCAACAGCACAACGATCCCTGCAAATATTGGGATTAAGTTAAACCTGGTATCATCATCAGATAAAGTGGCGGCCACTTTTCAAAAGCAGCTTAAAGTAGGTCCCGGTAAACATGAAACGGAATTCAATACTGAGGTGTTATCCCCTCAGTTATGGAATGCTGAAAACCCTCAATTATACCAGTTACAAGTATCGTTAAGCCGCAATGGTAAACAAATTGATGAAGTAACACAGCAGGTAGGTATCCGCAGTATCCGTTTTGACAAGGATAAGGGTTTCTTTCTGAACGATAAAAGTACCAAGTTAAAAGGTGTTTGTATACATGATGATGCCGGGGCGCTGGGTGTCGCAGTACCTCAGGAAGTTTGGGTACGCCGTCTTAAAATATTGAAGGAAGCCGGTGTTAATTCTCTTAGATTAAGCCATAACCCGCATGCCGACTATTTATACGACCTGTGCGACCGCATGGGCTTCCTGGTCATGGACGAGGCTTTTGACGAATGGGAACTGGGTAAAAACAAATGGGTAAATGGCTGGAATGTAGGTACTCCCTCAAAAAATGGTTATCACGAATATTTCAAAGAATGGGCTACGCGCGATCTGGGCGATATGGTATTAAGGGCCCGCAATCACCCGTCCATTATCATGTGGAGTATTGGTAATGAAATTGATTACCCAAATGATCCCTACAGCCACGAGGTATTAAACACGGGTAAAAACCCACAGATATATGGCAAAGGTTATCAGGCCGATCATCCGCCGGCAAGCGAATTGACCGTAATTGCCCGGCAGTTGGTTAAAACCGTTAAGGTTATTGATCAAACACGTCCGGTTACCGCTGCCTTGGCCGGTGTGGTGATGTCAAATGAGGTTGGATATCCTGAAGAGCTTGATATTGTTGGTTATAATTACCAGGAATATCGTTATCCCGACGATCATAAAAAATACCCAAACCGCATTATTTACGGTAGCGAGAATGGTATGCAACACCAGGCATGGAACGCTGTTGACAGCAACGAATATATTTCGGCACAATACCTGTGGACGGGGATTGATTATTTAGGCGAAGCGGGAAAATGGCCGCAGCGCAGCAACGGCGCGGGCCTTATTGACCTGGCTGGTTTTAAAAAGCCTGAATATTTTTACAGGCAGAGCCTTTGGGCCAATAAACCAATGGTTTATATAGGCACCAAAGATATAACCCAAACCGACGATAAAGGCATCTGGAGCCATAAAGCGGTGCAACCGGTTTGGAACTGGCAGCCGGGCAGTAAAATAAGGGTTGACTGTTATACCAATTGCCAGGAGGTTGAATTATTTTTGAATGGCAAGTCGCTGGGTAAAAAATCACGTGGTGCCTCAACAGGACAAATTCCGTCATGGGCTGTAGATTACGAGCCTGGTGAATTACTGGTTAAAGGGTACAATAACGGCATTGAAGTAAGCAGTAATACCATTAAAACAGCCGGCGATGCTGCCCAGCTAAAGGCTATTGCCGATGAAACCACTTTTAGCAGCAAAACCAAGGGGTTAAGCCAGGTTGAGATACAGATAACAGATAATAATGGCAACCTGGTTTTCACTGCTGATAATGAAGTTAAAGTATCCATAACCGGTTTTGCCGAGCTGCTGGGCTTGGAAAGTGGTAGTACAAGCAGCCATGAAAGCTATCAAGCTGATCAAAGAAAAGCTTTTCATGGTAAATTGTTAGCATATGTACAAACCACCGGTAAACCGGGTAAAATACAAGTACAATTCAGCGCAACAGGTCTTAAACCAACATCGATCACCTTAACTGTTAAATAACCGGGATACACATCTAAAAAAAAATAATTACACCCGCACTTATAATTTATGAAGCTTAAACAACTATTTATTCTGTCAACATTTTTGTTATCCGGCCTTAACATTCATGCTCAAAATGCTAAGCATACTTTTGCTTTAAATGATACTGCTTTTTTACTGAATGGCAAACCGCTGCAGATCATATCCGGCGAAATGCATTATACCCGCGTGCCCCGCGAGGCCTGGCGACAACGCATGAAAATGGCAAAGGCTATGGGGCTAAACACCATAGGCACCTACGTGTTTTGGAACGTGCATGAACCTCAAAAGGGACATTATGATTTTTCAGGCAACAATGACATTGCCGAGTTTGTGAAAACCGCGCAACAGGAAGGCCTGTGGGTAATTTTACGCCCAAGCCCTTATGTTTGTGCCGAATGGGAATTTGGTGGCTACCCCTACTGGCTTGAAAAAGAACAAGGCCTGATTGTGCGCAGTAAAGAACCTCAGTATCTGGAGGCTTATAAAAAATACCTGATGCAGGTAGGTAAACAACTGGCGCCGCTACAGGTGAATCACGGTGGTAATATCATCATGGTTCAAATTGAAAATGAATATGGCTCTTTCTCTAACGACAAAGATTACCTGGAGCTCAATCGTAAGATGTTTGTTGACGCGGGCTTTGATGGTCAACTTTATACCTGCGACCCTGAACCTGCCATAAAAGATGGTCATTTACCCGGCCTTTTACCGGCTATTAATGGGGTGGACAATGTTGCAAAAGTTAAAAGGCTGATCAAAGAAAATCATGGAGGTAAAGGACCTTTCTTTATTGCCGAATGGTACCCGGCCTGGTTTGATTGGTGGGGAACAAAGCATCATACCATTCCGCCCAATAAATACCTGCCAAAGCTTGATTCTGTGCTCGCCGCCGGTTTATCAATCAATATGTACATGTTTCATGGGGGTACCACACGCGGGTTCATGAACGGAGCTAACTACAATGATACCAACCTGTATGAACCACAGATAAGCAGTTATGACTATGACGCACCGCTTGATGAAGCAGGTAACGCTACGGATAAATACCTTAGATTCAGAGAAGTAATAAAAAAACATCTACCAGATGGCAAAACTCTACCGGAAGTACCTGTTGCAAAACCAGCAATAGATATTCCGGCAATTGAGTTTAAACAGGCGGGCAATTTGTTTGATATGCTGCCCCCGGCAAAACTGAATACCACTCCCCTAACGTTTGAAGATCTTAACCAGGCCTATGGCTTTGTATTATACCGCACCATTCTTGACGGCGGGAAACAAGGCACCCTTAAAATTAAGGATCTGCGCGACTATGGTTTGATATATGTAAATGGCAAGCGCCTGGGCATACTGGACAGACGTTTAAACCAGGACAGCCTTTCAATACAACTACCAGCTGGAAAGGTTACTTTGGATATACTGGTTGAAAATCTGGGTCGTATTAATTTCGGCCCTTACTTATTGAAAAACAAAAAAGGCATAACGGATAAAGTATTGCTGGATAATACCGAACTAAAAAACTGGCAAATGTACAGTCTCCCGTTTGATGATATCCATCAATTCAGGATAGGAACAGGTAAACTATCTACAGCATCACCACAGCTAAAAAAAGGTTCATTTAAGTTGAGTAAAGTTGCAGATACTTATCTTGATATGAGTGGCTGGGGTAAGGGCTCGGTTTGGGTAAATGGACATAACCTGGGGCGTTACTGGTATATTGGCCCGCAGCAAACCCTGTACGTGCCCGCCGAATGGCTAAAGAAAGGCGATAATGAAGTTATTGTACTTGAGTTGATCAAGCCGGAACAAAACATACTTAAAGGAACAAGCAGGCCAATTTTGGATGCTGTTATCAAATAAGATAACGATAATTTACTCTTCCCCCTGATTGACCATTATCCTATGATCAATGAGGGGGTTAAGTTGAGTTTCTTTATTCTTCCAGTCTTTTTACTATGTAAGGAGCTATCAGTGTACGGGCAATTTCAACACCGGGATGAAGACCGTCAGGTACATATTTTAAATACATATCTTTTCCCTGATCCAGTATCCTTTGCCAGTGCGGCAGGTGATCAATTAACAAAAGGCTTCTTCTTTCAGCAACCTGCCTGTACAAATCATAATATTTCATTAACTCGGGCCTGACTTCCGTATGTTTATTGATCGGGATATTCATGATCTGTAATATCACTTCGCAATTCGGGTTATCCAGTTTAATTCTGTCAATCATATAATTAAGATTGATCCGGGCCAGTTCTACACTTGTTTTATAATTGAGGAAGGCATCGTTCATGCTAAACTCTATTAAAACAGCATCTGGCTTTTTCTTGATGACACTATCCTCCAGATTTTGCACACCCCAGGTAGACCACATGGCACTTTTGGCCGAGTTAATGGTAGTTAAAAGACCATGAAATTCTTTATTCAGCGCCCGGTCAACGGAATCAACCCAGGCACGCCCTCCTTCACCCGCAGATAAACTTGTTCCGTATACAACCAGTACCTGATGTTTGCCGGCCTTCAAATTTTTAACCAGTTTTGATTGTGCAATTACCCCCAAAGGCAACAGGCTTGACACAGCCAGAATGATAAACGTATTTAAGCTAATAAGAGAGTGTTTCATAAGATATCAAAGATCACAAAACAATATTAGCAAAATAAAAATACTAAACAGCTCATTCAGCAACGCTGACCCACTATATTTTGTGATATGGCTGATCTTCTATAAATTTCTTAAATCCCCATTTCTTTTTTCATGCTAAAGATCTCCTCTACTGCCTTTGGATAACCACCAGCCTGTTCAAAGGAATGGGCTATTTTTTTAATATTTTCAAGATAAGATGGCTCAGTCAACACTTTTTCAACTGCTTCTCTCAATATTTCAGGATTGAGCGTTTTCACATCAAGCGCAATTGCCGTACCTAGTTCTTCGGTTCTTTTAGCCAGGAGGGGTTGATCGGCGCCCAACGGTATAGCTACAAAGGGGATATGGCTGCTAACCAGGTCGCTGATACTATTCATACCGGCATGTGTAATGGCCACGTCGGTATACTTTAAAAGTGCCGATTGTGGTACATAGTTCCTGACAATAAAATTTGCGGGGATATGAAATTGTGTTACATCCACATTATATGCCGCCAACACAATAACCGCGTCTATATCTGCGAAACTCTTGAAAAACACTTCGTAAAGATCAAGACTATGATTACTGAATACTGTGCCTAAGGAAATATAGATCACTTTTTTGCCTGACAGTTTCTCAAACGGAAAATCCAGGTTTTCCTTCCGGTCATAAATGGGCGGTCCAACAAATTTGTAACTGTCATCAAAAAAATCAGGATCGGGAGCAAAATATTTAGAGGTATAAACCAGATTGATAATGCCTCTGTTAAAAATCAGCTTCATAATTGTATCAGGCATTTCAACACCATACGTTTCCTGAATAACTTTAGCTACTTTTTGGTAGGTTTTCATCATTTCTTCGGTCCCCGGGAGGGCTTTGTGGTTATTGATTTTATCTGAAAATTGTCTTAACCCGGCAAATATGGCGAGGGAAGAAACAGTGGGTAAATTTAATACCTGGGCAATCACTTTTGTAAAAGGAAAAGCCGCAGAATGGATCAGGTAATCAAACCGGATACTTTTAACCTGATCCAGGATGTCTGCAATAATGCTTGGAGCCACCCTGAGCACACGGTGCATGGGTTCGAAAGCTCCCTGCCCTTTGAAAATATCCAGGTCCTCGTTATAGCTTTTGAATATCGCCCCGGTTGTTTCAATTTTTTCCCTGAATTCAACCGATGAAAAATAAATTACTTCCTCGCCTTGTTTTACTAATTCATTTACCAACCCTAAAGTTGGGTTTACGTTCCCATGAGCGGGAGCACTTAAAAATAATACTTTTGACATAATTTAATGGTCGTTTACAGAGAAGACGACTCACGAGCCATTAAATTTTAAGCAGATCAATTTACCTGCTTCCCGGGTTACAATCAGGCCAATAACAGCGCAGAAATCAGCTAATTTCTGCATTGTTATGTTATTTGTCCTTTATCGGCTTACGATGCCAGTAGTTAGCCAGTAAAGAACCGGTAATATTCATCAGCGGGCCGAATACGGCTGGGGCCAAACCAACTGTGGCAATTTTACCTATCTCTTTAGCCAGGCCCGATGCCAGGCCGCCATTTTGCATACCTACTTCTATCGCCATCGTTCGGCAATCACGTTCATCCATTTTAAACAGCCTACCGGCCCAATAACCCAGTGTATACCCCATCAGATTATGGATCAATACCAGTAAAACCAGCAGGAGACCAATGTTAAGCAAACTGCTTCTGCCGGCGGCTGTAATGATCACGATAATGAACGCGATACCAAACATGGATACCATCGGCATCACGCGCTCCAGCCACTTTACCCGTTTAAGCAGGTATTTATTAAACAGGATACCCACCCCAATGGGTAATATCACCATTTTGATTATATCCCACATCATTTTCAGCATATCAATCTGAATAAAGGTGCCGCCCAAAAACTTCATCAATAAGGGTGTAAAAATTGGCGCAAGCATAGTTGAAACGGCCGTGATAGTAATAGATAAAGCCAGGTTTGCCTTGGCTAAATACGATATCACGTTGGATGCCATGCCGTTTGGCGAACAACCGATCAGGATGATACCAGCAGCTATCTCAGGCGGAAAACCGCTCAATTTAGCCAGGGTAAATCCCAGCGTTGGCATAATCAGGAAATGGCTGAACACCCCGATAAATACCCCTTTAGGCATTTTAATTACACCCGCAAATTCTTTAACACTCATGGATGTTCCCATGCCAAACATAATGAGCTGTATAAGCGGCGTAATAAGCGCGGCCAGTTTAAACCCGTTTACCTGGATAAAATGCTGCGGATAATACAAAGCTGTAGTAACTGCGGCAAATATGATCAACGTGTAGGAAAACCCTTTGAGCAGTGTAAACCCGCGGAAGGAAATGGCTAGTGTTATAAAGAAAGCGATGAGGAATGGCCCGGCCTGTGCTATACCATCCTGGTAAAAACGGACAGTCGCAATAAGCAGGCATATCACTGATAGCCCTGCTATTATTTTATAAATATTCATTCGTTGCAGTTTAAGGTTATATAACTACCAGGTTCTTTTCTCCATAAAGGCATCCAGTTGCGCACGTGTCATTTTCACTTTGCTGTTGCTTTCATCAAGCCATTTCAAAAACACTTCCCTGATGGCGGGTGGCCACTGGCTGTCAATTTCACCCGTACTATACCTGCCAGATTTAAGCATGGCGTGTCCAAAATCGTCACGCAGGGCAATAAATTCGGCGGTGGCAACTACTTTTTCGGCCAGGTGAGCGGGAATAAACAATACGCCCTCCTTTTCAGAAATAACCAGGTCGCCAGGCATTACGATGGCGTGTCCAATTCTTATGGGGGTATTAAGGCCCATAAGCACCATTTCCTCCAGGTACGACGGATCAAAATCACGGACGAACGCGTTGAAACCCTGGATACCTTTTAATCCCTGCAGATCACGCGCCGAGCCATCAAAAATCACTCCGTTACCTGATTTGCTGAATATGGAATTACCCAGATTATCGCCTATTAACGTTCCTCCTTTGATTTTGCCGAAACCATCGGCAACATAAACATCGCCTTTTTTCAGCACATCAATAGGCCAGGCATTGGTATTACCCTTTCGACCCTCCTTTGCTCCCCGTTCCTTAATATTTTTCTCTATGTCGGGCCTGCTGGGCATAAACATGGCTGTTACCACACGGCCAATTACGGGTACATCATCATTCACCATTTTCCAGTTGCCTTCAAACTGATTATTGTAGCCTTCGTTCCGTAATACGGTCCAGGCTTCCTCAATGCCGATGTTTTTGGCACGGGCTAGCAAGTCATCTGGTATCTTGGGCCTGCCATCCTCAAAACGCTCCCCCTTCCAGGCCGATGTATAAAATATCAACTGTTCTTTTGATATCGTTTGAGCCTGGCTATTTGTGTAAAACAACATGAATAACAGGCAGATCTTTAAAATACTTCTCATTGGTTACATAGGTTTATAATTGATTATTGAACTCTGGCAAGTGACTTATTATTAGGTATTCTTGGCGCCATAATCGGTGTGGCAATACCGTTCAAATCATACACTATTTTTCCAGCACGTACGGTCATTTCGCATTCCAGTTTCCTATCCGCGGCAATTTTAAACCCGGTATAATCAAACAGGCCGAATTTGCCTTTGCGGATACTTAAAATAGCAACATCAGCATCTGAACCAACAGAAAGGTTCCCCAATTCCTCATGTTTAATTTCCTTTGCCGGATTGGAAGTACTCACTTTTATAACTTCGTACAGCTCCATACCTATATTCAGAAATTTTGACATCGTGGTTAGCATGTCCTTCATGGCATTGTTCATGCTCCCGGTATGTATATCCGTACTGATGGAATTTGGAAAAAAACCCTCTTTTACAGCTGGTAAAGCCTGTGAAAAAGCAAAGCTGATATTGCCATAACCAACATCAAAGAAAATACCTCGCTTACGTGCTGCCCACACAAAGGGTTTTACTTTTTGAGTAGTCAGATCAACGATATACTCCCTGCTGTCCAGCTGCCCAAAACAATGCGTAAAAATATCACCGGGGCGCAAGTGCTTCATAAACAACTCCTCGATAGACAGCGGTGGGTTACTGCCACCAAAGTCAATCATAACCGGTAAATCTCCGGCCAGGTTTCCGGCCTCAACAGCATGGTCAACCGCAACCCATTCGTGACCTTCATAATGCGCAACTTTAAATCCAACTACATAATTGCGATAACGGCGAGCTATCAGCGCAGCCATTTTAGCATCCATATCGTTTGAGTTTTGCTCGTAACCTCCCCGCATGCCTTCGCCCACAATATTAATAAAGGCCAGCACCCGCGTTTGTGATTGATCTATGGTTTGCGCCTTAAATGTAGGAAAAGTACGCCAGCCTGAGCTACCAGCGTCAACCACCGTAGTAACACCATTACGAAAGGTAAAACCATCGGGTGGCAGGGCCAGGTTACCGTTTTCGTATTGATGATCCGGCTCGGTACCATAAAAATTATGGGTATGAATATCAATCAGTCCAGGTGTAACGTACATACCGGTTGCGTCAACAACCTGCAGGCCCTGCCTGGGGTCGATGTTTTTGGCAACCAAAGCAATCTTGCCATCTTTTACCGCTACATCCATTTCGGTATCCATATTATTTTTCGGATCGATCACATGTCCGCCTTTAATCACTATATTATAATTATAGGATTGTGCTTTTAAAGCTGTAATAGCCAGGCCCATGGCCGCTATTACCAGGAATATTTTTTTTTGCATTTCAAATCATTTTTAATTTAAGTAATGCAGGAAACCTGGGGCAATAGTTATCCTGTCAGCGCAGAAACACCTCCGCTGTAAAGCAATAAATAAATGTAAATCAGCTTAAACCGCCTGTTGTAAAATGGCCTTTACGCGACTGGCAACTACATCAATCTGGTCAGGCCTTAACAGCACCACTCCAACTATCAATGTGTCATCATGCCTGTTGGCAACTATACTTGGCGTTCCGCTTTTAAGGGCGGCCAGCACATCTTTAGGTTTTGTTTTTATTTTGGTTTGATCCCAGGTAACATACAGGCTTGGAAAAGCATTGGCCGGTCCGGGATTTACAACTACCTCGGTTTTCACGGTTGAAACCGTTTCTAACGTGTTACCGATACGCTTTGCCCTTTGCAACCAGTCATCCCACTCTTTGTGATGGTCTTTTTCGAGGTATGCCTTTAAGGCAGCATACATGCCAAACATCTCCTCTTTGTTCACCTTCATCGGCCGGCCTATCGGCGCTTCATTCGGGCTGTGATTAAGCCGGGCAGCAGTGATCAGGTCTTTCCTGCCAAACAGCAAACCCGCGCTTTGCGGCCCGTGTATCATTTTACCACCCGAAAAAGTGACTAGGTCGAATCCTATTTTTTGAAACTTAAACAGGTTCTCAACCGGCGGCACGTCTGCCGCGGCATCAATAAATGTAGGGATGTTGTGTTTCTTAGCGATCTTTACAAATTCCTCATGCGTAATGGCACTTTTTTTCTCGCTGGCATTAAAAAACAGGGCCATCACCGTATTGGTGTTTATGGCGCTTTCCATACTTTCGGGCCCATCTACCTCAATAATTTTGGCGCCTGTTGTGCTTACTGCCTGGTCAAACAGGTAGCGGTGGGTTTTCTGCATAATAACCTCAGGTCTGGGGCCAGGTAAATTGGGCAGTTGTTTTATTTTATCCTGGTTAGTACCTGTTATGGCCGCCGCTGTGCCTAAAACTATAGCGCACGAAGCACCTGATGTTACCATAGCCGCTTCAACATGGAGCATTTCTGCTATCTTACCCCCTACCTTATCCTGCAATTCATACATGTTGGCAAAATCATGCGAGGTTGAATTAATAGCCTCCAGCACTTCGGGCAACATCAATGAACCTGATAAAAAGGTCATGGTTACCCCAGCGTTTATAACCGGGGTAACATCAAGCTCTTTAAAAAAGTCACGTTTAGGTACAGGTTTAGAGGTAGTAAGGGTATGTAAAGAGGCCGCTTTACCTATCAATCCGCTGGTTAAGGGGAGTATAGTAAGGCCTTTTAAAATATCTCTGCGTTTCATATACTGACACGGTTATATGTAAGCGATACAATCCATTTCAACCAGAGAGTTTCCCGGAACACCACCCTTGGCTACCGCCACAGTAGTACGTACCGGCGGATTTTTACCAAACCGGCCTTTGTAAACATCATTCATGCCCTGGTAATCAGCAATATCATTCAGTAACACGGTTACTTTTAATACCTTTTCCATTGATGAGCCCGCTTTTTTTAGCTCTTTTTCAAGCTCCTGCAGTACGATTTCGGTATGGGCCTTGATCTCAAATGGCGCAACGTGGGCACCTTTTCCGGCTATAAAAACCATATTACCCAATTTTGTTGAACCTGAAAACAGGGGTACATCCTGGTGTTTGGTAATGTTATTTACTTCTTTCTCCTCACTTTTTGTAATATCCGCTTTTGCAAAGCCGAATATGGAGATGCCTGCCGCCGAAGCCAGCAGTTTTTTTAAGATTGATCTTCTTTCCATGGTTATGTTATTTTTAGGTTATGTATAATTTTCAACTATAAATGATACTAAAGCATTAAGGACGATCCCACCACATACGGGTCAGGAAATCATCCGGGCCCTGGCGGGATATTGCCGCGTTATAATTAGCTGTATTTAAATTCTGCTCGGTGGTTGGATATAACATCCGTCTGAATATTTTGCCACCTGTAGCATTGCCCACGTAGTTGTTAGGTGTTAATGCCGGGTAACCTGTACGCCGGTAGCTTGCAAATACTTCCTGCGAATTTGGAAACACGCCCACCCAGAATTGGGTATAAATCTGTTCCATTTGTGCATTGATTGATCCCGTGGTATTCAGGCGATGATATCGCAGATAGGTCTGGATCTGATTATCACTGATAGCTCCTGAAGCACCAAACAGCGCCCACTGACGCATAGATGCACTGATGCCATTCTCATATAAGGCGCTTGCACCCGATGCGGTATACCAGCCGCGCAATGTGGCTTCGGCCAACAGGAAATTGGTTTCGGCATTAGTAATTAACAGGTAAGGACTATTCAGCTGTAAAATGGTATTGGGGTTGGGTTCTGAGTAGGTTACAAATACGGCATCGGCAGGTTTTGCATTCAGGCTTGATGACATGCCTTTTTGGATGGCCACTGTAGTATCTGCGTTTTTGTTTAACCAAACTACCGAAACAGCTGCTAAACGCGGATCCTTATTACTTTTTAAATAATCAATAAATACATCCTGGTATTTGCCGCCTTCGGGGTTAGTTGTGCCGTTTGCGCCGATGTAATCAGAATTAAGCATTGCCAATGCAAGCGGATTTTTATTGATATCCTGACCTGCAGAAACGTAACCGTTTACTTTGGCTATATCTGCGTCCGCGGTGATCACCCCACCTGCAATTGCCCGTTTTGCCCATGTTTCGGCACCTGCAACATCAACCTTGGTCATGCGCATAGCACAACGGAGCATTAATGAGTACGCAAACTTTTTCCATTTGCCTACATCGCCATTATAGATCAGATCCGCAGCGCCAAAAGTTGTTTTTGCAGCATCAAAAGACGCGGCGGCCTCGCTCAGTTCTTTCAGTATATCGGCATAAATATTTTTTTGCTCATCATACACGGGCATGTAAATACCGTCTGTATATCCTTTACCAGCCTGTGAGTACGGAACATCACCATACAGATCTGTTATACGGCTAAAACAATATGCCCGCCAAATTCTGGCTGCTGCAAGCAGGTTAACCTGGTCTGCCTTACCAGTAACAGCATTGATTACCTGTGTGATCTCATTGATCTCCTTTGGATAAGCATTGGTAAATACCGCCCATGACTGTGAGCTTTGGCTAAGCACATACTTTGCTCCAAAGCCCGCCACATCGTTATAGCTGGTGGTATACTGCATGGTGCCCTGCAGCAACACCAGCACATCACCGGCTCCATCTAACTGGGCTTTGGTAAAAACGAAAGCTGGTGTAGGGTTAGCTGATGAATTAGGATTGGTATTGATCGCCTCAAAATTTTTGTCGCAGCCCTGTAAACTGATACAAGCTGTTAATAACAGAAGCGTTAATTTGGGAATAAAATATTTTTTCATGATGGTGTTTTTTTCCGGAATTAAAATTTGACCATTAGATTTAAACCATAGCTTCTTGTTCTGGGCAAGCCGAAAGATTCAAAACCCTGACTTGATCCGTTTGTAAAACTCGACTCGGGATCAAAATTGTCTGTCTGTTTATAAATGGTTAACAGGTTACGCGCAACAAATGAGATAGAAGCATTTTGCACGTTGATAGCCTTCAGTAAATCAGCTGGGATATTGTAGCTAAATATCACCTGACGAAGCTTTACAAAGCCCCCATCGTGCAAAAACAGCTCTGAATATGATTTGTAATTATCGTAGTAACTACGCAGACCTGATACAGGCACCGTTCTGGAATATGGTTTGCCGGTCTGGTCAACACCGCTTAACTGTAAACCGTTATCCCTGCCAGGTAAGGTTGTTTTCATTAAACCTAAACGGGTACCATAAACCTCCATCAATGAAAATATCTTGTTACCAAATTTGCCATCGAGCAAAACATTTAAGGAAAACCTTTTGTAGCGGAAATCATTAGAGAACCCCATGGTTATTGGTGCAACGCCCTTGCCTAAAGTTTGTAAGCCGGTTGCAACAGGCAAACCTGTGGTAGCATTGAACACCGTTTGACCATTGGCATTTTTCAGGATACGTGTACCTACTATGGAACCGTATGATTGCCCCACAATGTTGTTGATGTATGCCCAACCATTAACAGAGGATGCCATCTGGATCTGATTAAGTCCCTGGGCCAGCTGTACAACTTCATTTTTGTTATAGGCAAAGTTATAGCTGGTATTCCAGCTAAAGTTTCCGGATTTTATGGGAGTGCCGGTTAATAATACCTCAATACCTTTATTACTTAATTCACCAACATTCAGGATCACGTTATTGTAGCCGGAAGTTCCGGATATGGCTGTAGAAACGATATCATTGGTGGTTTTCCGATCGTACAGGGTTATATCAAAGCTGAAACGATTGTTAAATAAGCGTGCTTCAATACCGGCCTCGGTTGTGGTTGATGTATATGGACGGAGATTTAAGTTAGAAATTGTTGTGTTAGCAGTAGTTGAACCAGGACTGGTTGTGCCAACGACGTTCTGCAATGGCTGGCCCGAACTTGGCACCATAGTAAACGCCTGATTGATCTGGTATGGATTAGGCGCGCCACCACCTACCTGTGCATACGAAGCCCGGAGCTTGGCATAATTAATAAACTCGGGCAAGTGAAATGCTTCAGAAAGAACAAAACTGCCTCCTACCGAAGGATAGAAAAGACTGTTGTTCTTTGGGCTTAAGGTAGAGAACCAATCCTGGCGGCCTGTTACTGTTAAGTAAGCAAAATTCTTAAAACCGATATCAGCCGAACCCATCAGTGAATTGATAGCCGTTTTGTTATTAGTTGGCGTTGTTGAAACGGTTGAAAGATTTGTTGAACTATAGAAATAAGGTATGATGAAGTTACTGCCCGTAATGTTGCTTTCATTATAAACAGAACGCTGTTGATTACCGCCAACAAAAGCTGTCAAGGCAAAATCCTTATTTATCTTACCGTTATAATTAAGCGTTAATAGTCCATTCGTTTCAGAAGCATCAACCTTCAGTTCGCTATATTGCCCATTTGGTACATATAAGGTACCTGTTGGCAGTATATATTGATAGTTATAGTAATAAAAGTCGCGGCTTACAACGCCCTTTAGTGACAGGTTTTTAACGATCTCGAATGTAAGACCAGCCTGACCAATGAACCTGTTTTTGTTATCATTTTCCTTAAACTTATTGGTTACGAAGTAACTGTTGGTAGCAATAGAAGCATCGTTCCAGGCAATCTCATTACCATTTGCATCATAACCTGGCTTTAACCACCTGATATCCGCGGTATTGGCAATCATATATGGTGTCCAGTTGGGGTTACCTAAGGCATCACCGGCTGTAGCTCTGTTATTTGCATTTTCAATATTATACTGTGCTAAAGCTTCGATACTAATACGTTTACCTAACTTACCGTTAATGCTTAGGTTGGCTGTTTTACGATCATAAGTTGTATTAGGCAGCACACTTTTGCTGTTCAGATCTGAAGCAGAAAAACGATAGTTAATTGTTTCAGAACCACCTGTAAATGCCAATGTATTGGTAAATGTAGAGCCTGTTTGATAGAAGTTTTTGATGTTGTCTTTCTGCGCACTATAAGGGTGGGTTAATCCGTCTGCCGCAACGTATGGAGAACCATCAATTTTGGCACCGAAAGACCGGCGGCCTGTTTGTATAGCTTCGCCTTGTGTTGTTGGCTTCACACCATTATCGCCCTGGCCATATTCATACTGCCAGTCAGGGAAAACGGCAGGTGTTTCCATGGTATAAGACGAGTTATAATCAACACCTATACCTTTTTGTGCTTTCCCTTTTTTTGTGGTGATCAATATAACACCATTAGCAGCCCTTGCGCCATAAAGCGCAGCCGCTGTACCACCTTTAAGTACACTGATAGACTCAATATCGTCCGGATTAATACCGGCTATACCGTCGCCGCGGTCAACGTTACCGGCACTACCATTCGTTGTGGCACTGCCGCCCGGTACCGAGTTTTCCAACGGCATACCGTTAATTACATACAAGGGCTGATTACCGCCTGATAAAGAACCATTACCACGGATAATGACCCGGCTTGATCCGCCCGGCCCGGTAGATAAACCGGTGGCATTTACACCAGCAACTTTACCGGTGAGGGCATTAGCCACATTGTTTTCACGTGCCTGCGTAAACTCATCGCCTTTCACCTCCGTAACAGAATAGGCCAAAGCTTTTCGCTGACGCGATATACCCAAAGCTGTTACTACAACCTCATTTAGTTTGCTGGCTTCTTCCTGTAATTTAACATCAACAGTTTTGCGGCTGCCTACTTCAATTTCCTGGGCCAAATACCCCACGGATGAAAATATGAGTACAGCATTTTCATTTGGTACATTGATGCTGTATCTGCCATCTGCATTGGTGCTGGTTGCAATTGTAGTTCCTTTAACTCTTATAGTGGCACCAGGCAAAGCGCCGCCATTATCTGTAACCCTGCCGGTTATCTGCACAAGCAGCGTTTTTAGTGATACAGCAGCTATCGGCTGTTTTTTTTCTATCAGGATCATATTGCCCGACAGCGTATAATCCATACCCAACGGATCGAGTATTTTTGATAATACCAAACCCAATTTTTCATTTTTAACCTCAATGCTTACCGTTTGATCGGTAACAATTGCATTACTAAAAACAAAACTCACCTTGATCTCTTTATTGATTTGTTTCAATACATTTTTAACAGGCATGTTTATCACTTTAAGTGATATGGGTGTATTTAAGTCCTGTGAAATGCGGCTGGAGGCACTTGTTTTGAAACAGCAAACGGATAAAAGCACCGTGACAATGACTATCCTGCTCACAGCTTTACGCAGCCGTTTAGCGGACAATAATATTTTTGTCATATATTTGTTGAAAATTTGTAGTGATTAAATACCCTTACGGGAAACTATGAATTGTTTGAGCCTGGCTCAATAAGGTTGGATGTGCTGGAATCACATTCAACCTTTTTTTGTGGTGTCGCTATTTTATCTATAGGCAGTTAGTTTTAAAGTTAATACTCAGTTTATATATTAAAATAGTGTATATACGTCTTTGTTAACTTTGTATTTAGAATGTGTAAGTCTGGTAATTCCATTTAAAATATCGGGCAATGATTGTTTCTGAAATATCGCCGTGATACGCTGTCCGGCCACCCGCTGATTCGAAATTTTAATGTTCACAGCATATTTATTGCTTAATGCCATAGCCACATCTGCCAGTGTAGAGTTATCAAACAACAGTTTATCATCCAACCACGCTATCGCATCTGCAGGGTCTGCAATATGGCTTATGGCGAAATTTTGATTTATTTGATCAGTGGTAGCGCAAAGCCCCGGGGTAAGTATAGCATGTGCTTTATTGATTTGATCAACAACCCCTACCTTACCGGTTAAAACAGTTACCTTCATTGGCCTTTGCTCATTATAGGCGCTAACCGTAAACGATGTACCTAAAACCTGTGTTTTTAGCGTACCCGAGTAAATGATAAAGGGTTTTTTATCATTATGCACTACTTCAAAATAAGCCTCACCTTTTAAATAAACTTCTCTTTGTGCCCCGTCAAATTTTTGCGGGTAGCGCAAATCGCTGTTCGCGTTTAAGGTAACGCGGGTGCCATCAGCCAATATTATCACTTTTGTTTTTGCAGGCAAAGAATGAGCGATTAAATACTGGGTATCAATAACAACTTTCTTATATACAGTTGCCGTGCCTATCAGTAATATTAAGGCAAAACACGCGGCATATTTAATAATTTTTCTGGTGTTATAACGTTTTTGTGTGTTCCCTTTGATATTGGCATAAATACTATTCCAGTTTACGTCATGCTCAATAGTTGTTTGAGCCGATTTTGCCCAGTTCTTTTTTAGTACCTCATCGAAATCAGTAAAATTCTCAGAAGTTTTAATTCCGGACATTAATTCATCAAACTCTTCCTGCGTGCAAGCATTGTTGATGTATTTGTTTAACAGATATGATATTCTTTGCTTGTGATCCATTATTTAACTGTGCAATTACAATAAAGACACAGTAAAGTCACGAACAGACTAATGCAAAATGAAATATTTTATTTTATTTTTAATCCGATAGTCAAAATTGTATTTCAGCAACAGCTGTTTTTAACAAACTATAGCCCTTACAAACACCAAAATGAGGATAATGGTGGGATCGATACCATTTTGTGTTAGATACCCTCTGATAGAGGCCAGCGCTGAAAGCAAATGATTTTTTACAGTATGCTTTGATAAATTCAATTGCGAAGCGATATCGTCGTAACTTAAATCATTGTCCTTATTCAGCTCGTAAACTCGCCGGCGCTGTGGAGATAGCTTACTGACAGCCGTATGAATGAGTTTTTTGTATTCAGATAGCTGTACAGATGATTCTGTATCATTATAGCCCGGTACAGCGACTTGTATTAAATGGTTCACCAGCCGCAAGTCGCTTGCGGCTTTCCTTAAATAGTTTAGTGAATAATTACGGACGATGGTATAGATGTATCCATCCAGGTTTTTTACACTGCTCAGTAATTCGCGATTTTGCCAGATCTTTATAAATATCTCCTGGGTAATTTCTTCCGCTGCATACTGTGATTTTGCTATAGCATACACCTGCGTATAAACCTGACGTTTGTACTCCTCAAATATCCGGCGAAATTCAAACTCAGGATGTATTTTCGGGATATCGCTTTTCATTAAATTAATAACAAGTTCATTTGGTGGCGTTAAACTTATAAAAATTTTGACCTAATATAATGAAGGTTTTATTCATTTCAACAAATCATTCCAAAATAATTAACTTATTGATAATGTTACATTAACTTATATATAGGCTAAAGTTCATCTAGTTCCTGAAATGATTGTTGGTATAGTACGTATCCATACAATGGTTTCTTTTTTTATTATACTTGTTTAATGAATGAGCTGAATCTCTTTATTGAACATGTCCAAAAGCGTGTTACTTTATCGCCGGTAGAACTGGATGAATTTGTTGCCGCGTTTAAACTAAAACGCATTAAAAAAAAGCAGTTCCTCATTCAGCCTGATTTTACCGACAAACACCGCAACTTTGTATTACAGGGTGCCTTACGATCATATGTCATTGACCAGGAAGGCATTGACCGCACCATTCAATTTGCTATAGAAGACTGGTGGATTTCGGACCTGAACAGCTATACCTACCAAAGGCCCGCCACCATGTTTGTTGTAGCCCTGGAGGATAGTCTGATTTTGCAGATAGACTACGAAACAGAACAGCGTTTAAAGCAGGCAAACCACCTGTTTGAAACTTTTTTCAGGATTGGGGCCGAACGCACCGCCGCGTTTCACCAGCGCAGGATCATCACCGCGCTTACCCGCACAGCCGAAGAGCGGTATAATGATTTCCTGGAAACTTATCCATCCGTAGCCCAGCGACTACCGCAATACGCCATTGCTTCCTATCTGGGCATGACCACAGAGTTCCTTTCTAAGATCCGCAACCGTAAGGTCAGGAAAAAAAGTTGAAGTAGTTCAACCGAATTTCCTAACCTGGTTCATCGTTAATTTTTTTAAAGTGGGGCAATTTTGAGCTATTAAAACAAATCAAAAAATGTCACAAAAATTAGAAAATAAAGTAGCCGTAATTACCGGAGGTAACAGCGGTATTGGTTTTGCAACTGCCAAATTATTTGCAAACGAGGGCGCGAAGGTTACCATTACCGGTCGTAATGCAACAACCATTGATACCGCAGTAGCCGAGATAGGCCATAACGCTATTGGTGTAATAAGCGATGTAGCCGATGTTAACAGCTTTGAGCCGCTTTATGAGCAGGTAAAAAACACCTTCGGTAAAATAGATATACTGATCGTGAACGCGGGCATCTTAATAGTGTCTCCTCTGGAGAATTTTACCGAGGATATGTTTGATCAGATCAGTAATATCAATTACAAGGGCGTTTTTTTTACCGTACAAAAAGCATTGCCATATCTGAATGATGGTGCATCTATAGTGGTTACCTCATCAACCGTAGCCAACAAGGGGATGGCCGGTATGGCGGCCTATATATCGTCAAAAGCAGCAGAACGTGCTTTGGTAAGAGCATTCGCTGCTGAACTCGTAGGCAGAAATATCCGGGTAAATACGTTGTCGCCTGGTTCAACTGCAACCCCGGTTTTGGCAAAAGCAGGCTTTACTCCTGAGCAGATTGATGAAATGGAAACCTTCCTTAAAAGCATAACCCCAATGAAAAGGAACGGCACGGTTGAAGAAATGGCCAAGGGCTTTCTGTTCCTCGCTTCTGACGATTCATCGTACATGACCGGCGGCGATCTGTTGCTTGATGGCGGATTCAGCAATTTATAATTATTGCAGTCTGGATAAAAGCTAACCAATACAAAAGCCGCTTAATTAAAATAAGCGGCTTTTGTATTGGTTTATGACCATTTAAATCCCATATTACAACATCGACGAAGGTGTTTTACCAAAAAGCTGCTTAAACGCGTATGAAAAATGTGGCAGGCTTTCAAAACCAACTTCCAGGTAAACTTCAGAGGGCTTAAGGTGTTTCTCGCCGATCAGGTAATGGGCTTCCTTTAAGCGCTGTTGTTGCAGCCACCTATTTGGGGACATATTAAATATCTTCTCAAAATCGCGTTTAAAAATTGTTTTCATCAGCGTTTTCTAATTACTTTATTTAAAAACAAAGTTAGTCTTGAAAACAAGGGACAATTTACCTGTACAGCGCAAATTATTGTCGTGATTGGCTCAAGCAATAATTTATATCGCTTGAATTTAAGGCAAATAAAGATTATAAATCATTATCCGTTTAAACATCTCTTTTACCTATATTGTATGCTTTATACTTAACCATAAGCAGTAATGATTAAACAAAATAAGCCCCCTCTTATTAGCAGCATGGACACCTTTTTACGAAACAAGAATTTAATAAAATTTACGGCCATTTCCATTTTGGTTTTTACCTGCCATTTATTATTCGGCCAATCCAGGTATAATCCGTCTGCATTGTTTTCAGCCCTTCCACTTTTACCACCTGGTAACGAATACCGGACAGCTACCGGAGAACCCGGACCTGCTTACTGGCAAAACCAATCGGATTATGTAATAGATGTAAGCCTTGACGATCAGCAAAATCTGATAAAAGGAACAGCCACCATCACATATACCAATAATAGTTCCCAAACGCTTTCTTCTTTATGGATGCAATTGGAGCAAAACGTTTATAAAAAGGATTCAAGAGGAATCCTGTCCGGACTATTCCTTTATAAAAATCCTGATGAGCAAGTTGAGGATGGTGGCTTTGAAATTGATGCCATAAAGCTTACTGATGCCCGTGGCATCACTTATCATGTTTATGATACCAGGATGGAGTTACAACTTCCGGAACCGCTAAAAAGCGGGCAAAAATTAACCTTTAGCATACAGTATCATTATAAATTTCCGGTTAATTATAAAAATGCCGACTTCCTGGTTAACAGAACAGACCTCATGCCATCTAAAAATGGTAATATTTATGCGGTAGCACAATGGTATCCGAGGATGTGTGTATTAGATGATGTAGAAGGCTGGAATACACTACCCTACCTGGGTAATGGAGAATTTTATCTTGATTTTGGGAATTTTAATGTAAACATCACACTCCCTTCGTCCTATATTGTAGAAGCATCCGGTGATCTGATGAATCCTGAAGAGGTTTTAACCCCTGTTCAGCTTACACGGTGGCGAGCTGCAAAAGAAAGTTCAGAACCCGTACTCATCAGGTCTGCAAAAGAAGTTGGGGAAGCTTCGTCAAGGCCAGCTAAGCCTACATGCACCTGGAAGTTTAAAATGGATAATACAAGGGATTTTGCCTGGACAGCTTCTAAAGCGTTTATATGGGAGGCTTTAAGTTTCCCGGTTAGTGATGGCAAGCGTGTTTTGGGCAGTTCATTATATCCGGTAGAATCTGCCAAGCCAAACAGTTGGGCCCGATCTTCGGAATATATCAAATTCACCTTGCAGTATTTTTCAAAACAGTGGTTTACCTATCCCTTTAATAAAGCGGTGAACGTGGCATCTAATCTGGATGGTATGGAATATCCTGGCATGGTATTTTGTTCGGCAAAGGATACCGGTAATATGTATTGGGCGGTTGTAAACCACGAGTTGGGCCATACCTGGTTCCCGATGATAGTGGGCAGCAATGAACGCAAATATGCCTGGATGGACGAGGGCTTTAATCTTTTTATAGATAATATGGCAACCAAGGTATTTAACAAAGGTGAATTTATTGGCTATGCGGAAATTGATGTACCTGTGGCAAACCTTTTCGCGGATACATTACGACCGATAGTCACCCGGCCGGATGCCATACCCGGGAACCAGGTTTATACCATTGAATATCAGAAAGTGGCTTATTTATTAGCCCTCCTACGTAACCATATCCTCGGGCCCGAACGGTTTGATCACGCTTTCAGAAAATATATTAGCGACTGGGCATACAAGCACCCTACCCCCTGGGATTTTTTCAGAAGTATAAACAGTTCTACAGGAGAAGACCTGACATGGTTCTGGAAATCCATGTTTTTAGAAAATTTCAAACTTGATCAAAAGATTGTAAAGGTTGAGCGTTCCGGTAAAGGTAAAAGCCTTATAAGCATTGAAAATATGGAAAACGCCGCTATGCCACTTATTGTTGAAATAACTTATACCAACGGCTTAAAGGAGCAACAGATTTTCCCGGTAGAAATATGGGAATATAGTCATCTATATACCCTTGCTGCCCGTAAGAATGAAGCCATTGCTAAAGTGGTTATTGACCCGGAGCAGGTTTATCCCGATGTAAACAGGATAAATAATGTTTACGAGTTAAAATGACGGGAGGAGTTTCGAAATCTGTCTGACAGATCATCCACACATTTTAAACTTTTGTCAGCTTATATCAAAAGGAATAAGGTAAAAAAATTGTTGCTTTAAATGGAAATTTGAAGGGAAATTAAAAGTGCTTTCAATTTTTCCTATATTAGGTTTCATGAAGCAGCTGTCCCTATTACTCCTCCTCTCGATTTTCGCATTACCCTTATCGGCACAACAAACGCAAAAACCCATGCTATATGGAAGCAGCTGGATGGCGGTTACTGGCAAGCCTATGGCTGCCACAGCGGGTGCCATGATTTTCCAGGAGGGTGGCAATGCGGTTGATGCTGCTTGTGCCATGCTGGCCGCTACCTGCACCATGTGGGACACATTAAGCTGGGGAGGCGAGACCCAAGCATTAATTTATGACCCCAGAACCCACAAGGTAATAGCCATTAATGCCATGGGGGTTGCACCTACTGGCGCAACTACTGCTTTTTTTAAAAGCAAAGGCTATAATTTTCCACCTGAATATGGACCTTTGGCGGCAACCACTCCCGGCACACCTGGCGGTCTCATTTATATGCTCATTCATTATGGCAAAATGAGCCTGGCGCAGGTACTGGCCCCCGCTATGCACATGGCAGCAGGCTATGCTATTGAAGCACAAGCCGCCAACACTATAGAGCGCGACAAAGAAATGCTCAAACAATGGCCTTACAGCAAAAAAGTGTTTCTTACCCATCTGGGTGAAAAACGGGAAGCTCCGGAAGCCGGTGAAATTTTTGTACAAAAAGATTTACTGGCAACGCTTACTAAAATGGTAGCCGCCGAAAGCGCTGCACTAAAAAAAGGCAAAAGCCGCGAAGAAGCACTGATGGCTGCTTATGATTGTTTTTACAAAGGTGATATCGCCAGAGAGTTTGTTCGTGGTAGCCAGGAACAAGGAGGACTGATCACGATGCAGGATCTGGCAAAATGGAAACCTATTGAGGAAGAACCGCTGATGGTGAATTATAAAGGCATCGACGTGTATAAATTGCAACAATGGACACAAGGCCCGGCAATGCTGCAGGCCTTGAATATTCTGGAAAATTTTGATCTTAAAAATATGGGCTATAATAGCCCCAAATATATCCATACCTTGTATCAGGCTATGAACCTTTCATTTGCCGACCGTGATTTTTATTATGGTGATCCTTATACAAATACAGCGCAACCTATGAAAGGCCTGTTAAGTAAGGAATATGCAAAGCAACGGGCATCGCTTATTCAATACAATAATAATGACCCACACATTGGCCCTGGTAATCCGTACCCTTTTGAAGGGAAGCAAAATCCATATATCAATCTCCTGAAAACCCGCGGTTTTGAAATGGATACTACTAAACGAAATTTCGCTCCTACACATGACCTGGGCAACAATACACCGAAGGATTTATATCAGGATAGATTATGGAGAGGTACAACCTCGATAGAAGCTGCTGATAAAGAAGGCTGGGTAGTTTCTGTTACCCCAAGCGGTGGCTGGTTACCTGCGTGCATTGCCGGCAACACAGGTATAGGCATGAGCCAGCGCATGCAAAGCTTTGTGCTTGACTCTGCCTTAAACCCATTCAATGTGGTAGCACCCGGTAAAAGACCAAGGGTAACCTTATCACCTTCTCTGTTTTTAAAAGACGGGAAACCATTTTTATCTGCTGCTGTGCAGGGTGGCGACACACAGGATCAAAATCTTTTGCAATTCTTTTTAAATGTAGCAGAATTTGGCATGACTGTGCAGAAAGCTACTGAAGCAGCCAACTTCAATACCAATCAGCTATGGCTTTCACTAGGCGGTACCAAAACCGCAGACAGGGAGCCTAAGCCTGGACAAATATTACTCAATAACAACACTACAGAAGCTGTACGTAACGAGTTGAAAAAAATGGGCTATGTACTAAGTTTTGCTGAGCGCACCAGCGGACCAATCAATGCCATTTATTTTGACTGGAAGCATGGAAGCCTTTGGGGCGGTTCCAGCAACCACGGCGAAGATTACGGAATAGGCTGGTAATTAGTAAACATCCACCACCTGAGATGGGTGTTTACCTATCCCTTGAAAAGAGAACATTTGTTATAATATCAATCTGAGAATATTGGCTTAGCCTTTAACCATGACCTATTGCCGTAGGCGGTATTTTTTAAGGAGAATAAAGGATCGCTCATGGAAAAGTGTTTGACGATGGCAAATTCTTAGTTCTTTGGAAGAAGACCAAAAACGGTTGGAAAATGTTCCGGGATTCATTCAGCAGCAATCGTACTCAAAAGTAGAATATAAGCTTGAGATATATTGGTATAATTTGGTATGGACTAAAACAAAAGCTCTGTAAATCAATTGATTTACAGAGCTTTTATACTTCTTGGCATCGCTTTTTACCGGGCCGGTAGAAAACCACCCTAACGCTATATATCTTAATTTCAATTACTTATAAAAAACACTTCAGGCTATTCACCTTTTTGTTCATGAGAACGTTTTGGTAATAGAAAGATACTTTAACAACTTGGAATCCCTGGCCCATCGTAGGGATGTTCAAGGGCATTGATAATATTTAAAAGGCGAAGCCTTGCTCCGGTTTCCTTGGGGTTGCTCAGCATCAATTCGATATTTCTTGGAACATACTCCTTAACCTCATGCTGTGTACATGCCCTGTCCAAGCGAAGTGTATCTGGTAATAACGCTGTCTTAAAATAATCAATAATCTCCTCATCTGTCATTCGGCAAAGATAGAAAAGCCGGTTAAAAACCGGATAACAAATTCTCATGATTACAGCGAAAAAGATCATTAACACTGATCTGGGATCATGCAACCTGCCTGAGGCCTGTTGTTTATAAATAATATATTTTTTAAACCCTACCCGGTGATGAGCTCGATACTTGTAGTTAAAAAAGCCGATCTTCTCCTGTTTATCCTTTTTACTTGCGGAATAGTTTCAGCTTTAATCCCAATTCAAGCGCGCCAGCAGTATAGCCATTAAGTTGTCCGGTTTCCAGGTTATAGGTAAAATTAAAAGCAAAGGTTTTTTGATCAAATACCAAACCAATGCCGGTACTTTGATTACTATGGTATATGGCCTGTAACGATAAATAGTAATTGCTCATGGTAAAATTAAAGCCGGCATCAACAATATCCTTAGCTCCTTTAATTTTTCGATAGGCGGTAAGCGGTTCTATCAACAAATCGGTATAACCGCTGCTTACATATATTTTATAACTGGCGGCTGCAAAAAACTCAACCCTATCTACATCTATACGTTCGATAGAGTTTCTGAAAAAGGTAGCTTTTAAGTTAGGTATAGCGCCTTCTAAAAATAAATTATCGCTGGTATAAGCTATACCAAAATCACCATCCAGATAGGGCTTTGCCTGGTTGTACCGGGCTATCTGCTCATCCGTTTCATCACCCACAATCTTGTCAAGATCAATACGGCCATCGTTAATACCGAATGAAAGACCAAAATTCAATTTCTGGTTCCTTTCGCCAAGCGGCAGGTGATAGGCATAGGTACCCATAGCACGGGTTTGCCTGAGTAAACCCGACTGATCGTCAGTTACGTTCAAACCCAGGCCCACCCTATCTGTTGCCTGGTAATCAGCTGTAAGCGTCTGCGATTTTGGCGAACCCGGAAACGGGCTCCATTGCTGACGGTAGCCTAAATTAATGTTCAGCCCCTGATCTAAGCCCGCCATAGCCGGATTGATCAGGTACCTGTTCTGGAAATACATGGACTGAAAAGGGTTCAACTGCGCCCTGCTGTACAATGTAAAGCACATCAGCAGCACCATTAACAACAAAGGCTTTTTAAAACTTATATTTTTATATTGTTTAAGGTTTTTCATTTTATTTATAATTTCTTTTGATCTGCGATTGTTCCTGTTTCTCTGATTCTGGCTTTTTTACCTGTCATGAATAATGGTGATGAATCCTTTAAACTTGCGCTGTTGCAGCCCCAGATCAATAATGTAATAGTAAGTTCCTTCTGTCAGCGGACTACCGCCATAGTTTCCATTCCAATCATTAGTATAGCCATGTTTGGTATAAACAGTGCGCCCTCCCTGGTCAAAAACCGTGACCGTGTTATTGGGGTAAAGCTGAATATCAGCTATAACCCAGGTATCGTTCTTTCCATCGCCATTAGGGGTAAGTATATTGCTGGCTACGATATTCTGCTGGTCCTCGCCCCTGTAAATAACCAGTGTATAAGTATTGGTGGTTACATGATCCTGAGCGGTTACTACTATGCTAATGGTGTTGTTACCTACGTTAAGTGGGATATTGAACGATAGCCGGTCACTTGCCACTGGTGAAGAGCCGTTGATACGCGCCGTGGCTGTAGGATCAAAAGTGAGCGTAAGGCGCACACCTGCTACGTCATTATCAATCTCCGATTTGTAACTGAAATTATCAGCATTAAATGATGGGTTTAACGCACCTGCTGTTGGCACCAGGTTGATCAGTTTGGCGTTGCTGAGCGCTATAACGGTTAGTTTGCCCGGCACATAATTAAACGTATAGTTGGCAGATGTTGCACCGCTTGCTGTAATAGGATATGAGCCCGGTAACGAAGTGGAATTAGCTACAGTAGCCAGCACAGGCAGCTTGGTTAAAGCGGCCTGATCATCACCGTTCACAAAGCCGCTGTAAACTGCTGTGAATACAGGGTTGGCCACCCCGTATGGGCGACTTTTATCTTCGGCCGTAATGGTTAGTTTAACTTTATTAACGGTTAATGTTCCGGCTACATAAACAATTTTATAATTGGCAAGAGCCGCCCCGCTTACCGTTATTGGGTAGGTTCCCGCTACAGATGCTTGTGTTGCTGTTGTAGTAATAACCGGCTTGGTGGTTAAACTATTGCTGTTGTCGCTGTTAACAAAACCACTGTAACTAATGCTTAGGACAGGATTTGCCGAACCATAAATTTTACTGGCATTATTAGCCGTAATAGTTAACGTAGGCTGATTGATCACGATATTACCCGGCACGTAAATGATCTGATAGTTTGCCGGAGTAAATGTGCCGCCGGTAGCTGTACTTGCCACTACCGAACCGGTATAAATTCCAACTGCTGCACTGGCTGCCGAGCCATTGTCATAAGTAATGGATATGCTGCCAATTGTTTCGGATCCTACCAAACCGCTGGAAGTAAACGCAGTTGAGCCTACATGATTAGTTAAGGTTTGCCCGTAGCTTTTTGTTACGTTATTAGCCGTAATGGTAAGTACAGCAGATGTCACCGTCAGCGTGCCTGGTTTATAAATTATGGTGTAGTTGGCAGATGCTGCACCGTTGGCTGTAATTGGATAAGTACCTACCGGCGAATTTGCCACTGCAACAGTGCTTACCGTTGGTTGGGTGGTTAAATTTGAAGCATTATCACTTCCCGCGAAGCCGCTATAGCTTACACCTAAAACCGGGTTAGCAGAACCATATACTTTAGTGGCATTATTAGCTGTAATGGTCAACGTTTTTTGTGTGATGGTTAGATTGGCACCTACGTAAGTCAGGGTATAATTGCTGCTGAGCGCCAGGGTACTCTGTTGAACAGCATAAGTTCCCACGTTTTCGCCGGCAACCCGGGTAAGCGTTCCTGTAAACTTATCTGTACCTACCAATGCCCCATTTGTGATCTTGTAGGACAATGCAGGATCGGCCTCTCCGTAAATTTTGGTTTGCGCATCAGCGGTTACGGTGATAGCCGTTTTGCCAATAGTGAGGCTGGCATCTACATAAGTCAATGTATAATTAGCATTAAGCGCCAGGGTTCCTTGTTGAATAGGGTAAGTCCCAATATTTTCGCCGGCAACGCGGGTAAGTGCCCCTGTAAATGTATCTGCAAATGCTAACGCTCCGCTGGTGACCTTGTACGTCAGTACCGGATCAACTGCCCCGTAAGCTTTGGTTTGCGCATCAGCAGTTACCGTGATGGCGGTTTTACCAACAGTAAGGTTAGCACCTACATAGGTCAATGTGTAATTGCTGCTGAGTGCCAGGGTGCCCTGCTGGATGGCATAAGTGCCTGCATTTTCGCCGGCAACGCGGGTAAGTGCCCCTGTAAATGTATCTACAAATGCTAAAGCTCCACTGGTGACCTTGTACGTCAGTACCGGATCAACTGCCCCGTAAGCTTTGGTTTGAGCATCAGCAGTTACCGTGATGACAGTTTTACCAACAGTAAGGTTAGCACCTACATAAGTCAATGTATAATTGCTGCTGAGTGCCAGGGTACCTTGCTGAATAGCATAGGTACCGGCGTTTTCACCGGCAACACGGGTAAGTGTACCTGTAAATTTATCCGTACCCACCAATGTGCCGGTGGTGATCTTGTACGTCAATGTCGGATCAGCTGCACCATAAGCTTTGGTTTGCGTATCGGCCGTTACCGTGATAGCTATTTTGCCAATGGTAAGATTAGCGCCTACGTAAGTGAGTGCGTAGTTGCTGCTGAGCGCCAGGGTACCCTGCTGAATAGCATAAGTTCCTGTGCTTTCGCCAGGCACACGGGTAAGTGCCCCGGTAAATGTATCCGCAAACTTTAACGTTCCGCTAGTGATCTTGAACGTCAGCGCCGGATCAGCAACACCAAAATCCTTGGTTTGAGGATCAGCTGTTACGGTGATGGCTGCTTTGCCAATGGTAAGGTTGGCACCAACATATGTCAGCGTATAATTACTGCTCAGCGCCAGGGTGCCCTGCTGAATAGCATAAGTACCCACGTTTTCCCCGGGAGCGCGGGTAAGCGTTCCGGTAAATTTATCGGTACCTAACAATGCGCCGCTGGTGATCTTGTAGGTTAACACCGGATCAACATCGCCGTAAGACTTGGTTTGTACATCGGCGGTTATCGTGATGGCCGTTTTGCCAATGGTCAGGTTAGCGCCTACGTAAGTGAGTGTGTAGTTACTGCTCAGCGCCAGAGTACCTTGCTGAATAGCGTAAGTTCCTGCGCTTTCGCCCGGCACACGGGTAAGCGCACCGGTAAATGTATCAGCAAACTTTAACGTTCCGCTGCTGATCTTGTAGGTCAGCGCCGGATCAGCCGCACCAAAAGCTTTGGTTTGAGGATCAGCTGTTACGGTGATGGCTGCTTTACCTATGGTTAGGTTTGCGCCTGCATAAGTGAGCGTATAATTACTGCTGATCGCCAGGGTGCCCTGCTGAATAGCGTAAGTACCGGCGTTTTCGCCGGGAGCGCGGGTAAGCCTGCCGGTAAATGTATCAGCAAATGCCAGCGTTCCGCTGGTGATATTGTACGCCAGTGCCGGATCGACATCGCCGTAGGTTTTAGTTTGTGCATCGGCTGTTACGGTGATGGGGGCCTTGCCAATGGTAAGGTTAGCATCAACATAAGTCAGTGTATAATTGCTACCGACTGCCAGGGTGCCCTGTTGAATAGCGTAAGTTCCGGCGTTTTCGCCGGCTGCACGGGTAAGCCTGCCCGTAAATTTATCGGTACCTGCCAATGCTCCGCTAGTCACGGTGTAGGTTAGCGCCGGATCAGCCTCACCATACGTTTTGGCCTGCGTGTTAGCAGTTACCGTAATAGGGGCTTTCCCTACTGTAATATTTCCGACAGCATAGCTAATGTTATAATTCGCCGCATTAAAGGTACCGCCTGTGGCAGTGCTGGGCACAATGGCCCCAGTGTAGGTATTTGCCACATCTCCCGCTGCCCCACCCGCTCCGTAAGTGATGGTCACACTGCCAATAGTTTCGGTCCCCACCAATCCGGCTGATGTAAACGCGGTAGAACCTGCGCCTCCGGTCAGGGTTTGTCCATATGTTTTAGTCCAGTTGTTGGCTGTAACCGTTAAAGAGGCCGGTGTTACGGTTAACGTTCCCGGCTGATAAACAATGGTATAGTTTGATGATACCGCACCGCTCGGTGTTATTGGATAACTACCTACCGGCGAATTAGTAACCCCAGGCGTGCTGATGGTGGGCTGTGTAGTTAAGCTCGAAGCATCATCAGTACCCACAAAACCACTATAGGTTACCGTCAGGATAGGAACGGGCGAACCGTATGTTTTGGTGGCGCTGTTGGCTGTTATGGTTAAAATAGCCTGCCCAACGGTGAGTGTCCCAGCTGTATAGGTAATAGTATAGTTAGCAGCATTAAATGTGCCGCTTGTTGCCGCGCTGGGCACTATGGATCCGAGATATGCTCCCACAGCGGCATTGGCAGCTGCGCCCACGCCATAAGTAATGGTTACGCTGCCAATGGTTTCGGCGTTAACCAAGCCTGTCGAAGTAAAATCAATAGAACCTGGTCCGCCGGTTAGCGCCGAACCAAATGCCTTGCCTTTATTATTGGCGGTAATAGTCAATGCGGCTTTGTTCACCACAATATTGCCGGCTATATAGTCAATAGCATAGTTGGTAGGGGTAAATGTTCCGCCGTTTGCGGCGCTGGCCGTTACTGATCCAGTATAGGTATTAACCGCGGCATTGGCAGCAGTACCTGTTCCGTAAGCAATGGTAACATTACCAACGGTTTCTGTGCCAACCAATCCGGCAACGGTAAATTCAGTAGTTGTGGCACCGCCTGTAAGGGTTTGCCCATAAGTTTTGGTTATATTTTTGGCGGTGATGGTCAGTTTTTTAGGACTAACTGTGCTGGCAACTGTTGGTACATTTATGCCGCCTGCACCGGCACTGCTCAGCGCTACAAAGCCTGAGTAAGTGCCCGCGTTATTGCCGGCCGCCAATCTGATCTGCACCGGTGTTGAAGCAATATTGCCGCCCGAGCCGATGGTAACCGTATGGGTAAATGTTACGTTATCGATGCTCACCTCAAAACCGGCCGGCGCTGTAACCAATATGCCAGCGGTAAGGTTCGTGCCCGATACGTTGAAGGTACCGGAAGCCGATGCTGTGCCGTATGTGGTGTTGAGTGCCGATAATGTGCCGCCGGCACTAATGGCAGGCATGGCGAAAACTACGCTCTTGCTAACCGGATTACTGTCGTTAGTCCCATCATTTACCACAAAAGTTACGGTGCGGGTCGTAGTATTCGGACTGGGGACTTGATCTTGATAAGCTACAGCCCTGAGCGCAGCCTGCCACTGTGCAACAGTTGCTGTGTTACCTGCCGACGACAGGTTAAGCCTCTCTGTAATAGTGGAAAAACTGCCTGTTATATTACCCGTAGCGCCTCCGGGTGTAAATAACAGCGCATCCTCGCCTATATGGAGACTACCGGTCATGGATATCGTAGCTGACGCTAGTGTGCTGTTATCCGCATCGGTTACCGTGATACCCGCATCAACAGGTATGGGTGAGCCGGAAAATATTGTCTGGCCGGCGCTTGCCACCAATACAGGGGCTTGATTAACGGGTGCCGATACATGGAAAACCACCGTTGCCGAAGCGCAGAAAGAAGGGATTCCGTTATCACATACCTGGTAATTAAAAGTATCGTCGCCTGTAGTGCCTATGTTAGGTATATAGGTAAAACTGCCATTGGCGTTCAATATAAGGGTGCCATGGGCAGGCGAAGTGTTCGCTGAGGTGAATAGTTGGTCTCCATCGGGATCGGAGTCGTTGTCAAACACGTTCCCGCTAAATGGTGTGTTTGCGGTTACTGTATACGTATCGTTATTGGCTACCGGGGCGGAGTTGCTACGTACAAGCGTCACCGCAACCGTATTTCCATCAAGATGGCCATTATTAACCTTATAGGTGAACTGGTCGTTAGTTCCACCGGTTGAAGTATAGGTAAAACTGCCATTGGGATTTAAAACCAGCGTGCCGTTAGTCGGGCCGGTCACCAATATGGCGCTCAGCGGACTCCCACCGGGGCTCGTATCGTTACCTAAAACTCCGGGAGTCGGAATAGTTAAAGCGATGCCTGATTGATAGCTATAGTTATCGAGCACGGCAACCGGCGGGGCAATACTTACCGTTTTAGTGACCGCATTGCTGTTCAAACTACCATCACTTACCAAAAAGCTGATGGTTCTGGTGTTTACGGTTGGAGCTGCCTGCGCATTCCTGTAAACGATTCGGCGCAGCGCGGCCTGCCACTGTGCAACAGTAGCCGTAGCACTTGGTGATCCCAAGAGGAGAAAACCAGTGCCCCCGTTATAAGAGCCGACAATATCACCCGTGGATCCGTTAGGTATCAATGCCAGCTGGTCCTCTGAAGAGTGAAAACCACCGGTAATGGATACTACACCAGAAGCTAAAGTGCTGCCATCATCGCTCACCGTAATTCCGGGATCAATAAAAGCATCCGTACCTGAAAATAAAGATGTGCCTGCAGATGCAGCTATTATCGGGGCGGTGTTAACACGCGTGAGCGTTACTGTAACCGTGTTGCCATCAACCTTGCCGTCATTAACTTTATAAGTAAACTGATCGTTAGCTGTACTGGTTGAGTTATAGGTAAAACTGCCGTTGGGATTTAAAGTCAGGGTGCCATTGGCCGGGCCGGATACCAATACGGCGGTTAGGGGATCACCGTCGGCATCCGTATCGTTACCTAAAACGCCAGGGGCGGCAACGGTTAAAGCTGTCCCTGTATTAAAATTATAATTATCGGCCACTGCTACCGGTGCGATATTGGCAATAAGGGTTTTAAAGGAAGCATTCTGACCATAAGCTGTACCTGCGATATTAGTGGCATAAGCCCTAAAGTAATAAGTAGTATTGCTTGCGAGCCCCGAGGCATTTGCCGAAATAGCACCTGTACCGGAACCATTTGTTACTTTAGTACCTGTTACTATATTGGGGTTAGGTAAAGTACCATAAACTATACCTTTTTCCGTCACTGTAGAACCACCATCGGCAGTTACAGTACCTGTTAATGTGGCCGAGCTGGTGGTAATCGCCGCAAAGTTGTCGGTGGTTACCGTTGGGGCGGTCGGTGCTGCTACAATAACCACATCATCAATGCCAACGCCAAAGGCGGCAGGCTGATCAGAAGTGAACCTGATTTCATCAATATTGACGAAGGCTCCTAACTGCGATTCCGGGATATTCACCAGTGTTATTGAGCTAAGGGAGCCTGTTGATGTCGATCCTAATTCGTGCCCGCCTTTAAAGGCATGAAGCGTAATTACCTGATTACCTCCGGCAGCAGCACCTACCGAGGTTGGTGTAACCGATATACTCTTCAATGTAAATAAAGCACCTGATGCCGTTAATATACGGGCAAAGCTAAATGTTGCATCCGTACCCACCTTTTGCATCCGTATATAAGGGTTGCCACCCAGGGCCGAGGACAGGATGCGCTGTTCGCCGGTTCCCTGGCACTGTAGTACCCAACCATTGGCCACGCTGCAATTAGCAGCGGTTAGGTTAAAATTGGCAATGCCATTGGCGTCGGCGAGTATGGTGCCCGCAGTTGGAAAACATGACCAGTCGAAAGTTTGGGCCGATGCCCGTAAACTGGTCATGATACTTAAAAGGCCTATACAAAAAACGAGTAGATGTTTTTTCATTTTAATAAGTTGATTGGTAGGGCTGGTGCCTTATGATTACCAGCCGTAAATAATTTTATGATAGTTTTTAGCTTGTTTCTACTGTTGCGTGGGGTAAATGTGGTACGTTACTTACAAAGCTCTGTTCGCTTTTTAAGCCATAGGCACCAGCAAACCTGGCCGGTACATAATTATTACCGATCTTAAAAAAGTTAATAGTTAATAAACACTCGCCTTTGCACACTACTGCAAACATGTGTTCATTAATAATGGTAGTACCTGACGGATAGGAATAGTGATTGGTTAAGCCAACAGAGGCATCCAGTATTTTCAGTTCCTGCCCGTTAATAAGTGAAATAGCACCCATGTTCCAAGGGCTGCAGGCTTTAATGGTATCTATGATCTGCGCTGTATCCATTTCCTGCCAATTGATAAAAACATCTTTTAGCTCAGGACGCGAATAATACGCTGCCAGATTTTCATCCTGCTCAATAGGCTGTAATCTGTTACCGCTGTTAATTCCATTTAGTATGGCCAATATGCCTTGTATTTGCAACTGGCCAAACAGCTGGTAAACATTGTCGTAGTTATAATGCTGCTCATTGGGTATGTTTTGCTGCCATATGATGGGGCCGCTATCCAGCTGGTCTGTAAGTACATGAATGGCCATTCCTATTTCCGGACCACCTTTCCGCAATTGCCAGAAAACCGGCGATGGACCGCGAAACTGCGGCAGGGTGCCAAAATGAATATTATAGGCACCGTATATTATATGTTTTAGATATTGCGTTTTAACAATATTACTATAGCCCGAAAAGAAAACAATATCACACTGTTGCAGCCAGGTATAAAGGTTGGTTTTATTGTGCTCAAACGTAAGTCCGATGCCCGCAGCATTGCAATAGTTAATAGTTTCGGGCGCGCTGTTATCGGGCGCGGTGGAACTACCTACGTAAAGCATAAGCCCTACTTTCTCCTTATCATTAGATAAGGCCGAAAGCAGGGGCATATACAGCGTTGCTGAATTGGATACAATACCTATTTTCATCAGTTTACTGTGCTGTGTATGCTGTTAGTTACGCGACGGGAATATCCCCTCCAGCGCAATGATAAAAGTAACTGCCAGGTATGGCGCCATATTATCATGTGGCAGGTTTTGACCAACCGGGGTGATAGAATTATTAGCCATCAGTGTGTTAACACCTGTCCCTGCTGTGAAATTTATCGGAGAGCCGCCAGCGTCAGGATCTGTTGAAACAGCCAATACACCATTTGTTGGCGAAGTCTGATTCCCTGTGTTTGTACTTGCATTAAGCGCATGGTTGTGCGTTGGCATTTGTGAAATCATCAGGGTCACATTTTCCTCACCGGCTGCTTCGCCAATAACCCTGGGTGTTAAACCGGGGCCCTGGCCCCAATGCATGGGTGAGCGTCCCTGTAGATTTGGTAAAGCAAAGGTTCTAATTCCGTCGCCACCATAAGTGGTGCCCAGGATAGAGAAAAGAGCCTGACTGGTTGAAATAGATAAAAGCTGGCCGTTACAAAGTGCCCAGCCGCGTGGTGCAAAATTGCCGGCGAACAATGATATTGTTCCGAGAAATGGATTGTCCATAATTTAAAACGTGATTGGTTTGGTTATTGGGTTTAAGTAGTTTGAATTTATTAATGACATATGTCATACAATACATATTTAACAAAGTATAATGCTAGTGTATAAAATGATCTTAAAATAGTAAAGGGTTGATTTGAGTAATTTTCCTGATTAAATAAGATTAGGTTTTAAATATTAATAATATAAATATAATTGCATTTAATATTATTACGCCAGTTCTTTTCATTCACTTTTTTCATTGTCAGGATGTTATGAAAGCAACGCATAAAATTTCATTTGCTTTACTCAGTAAGGTGCCTATAAGTTTGAAGTCCTGATCATGACCCAAGCCCCGGCCTTTTTTTCGTTTTTTCCTTCGATAAACGTCGTCATTTGCTGGGATCTGTACGGAGATCCGTGGTTCTAACAATAACGATCGAGTCGGGTTATCTCCCTATGGACTGTTACACCTTTTGATAATGGCTTGATTTGATGATGGCTTCGTACCACTTCCCTTAGTTGCCCGACAAATTGTTGCTGCCTTAGGTTCTGTTCTTGCCGTTAGATCTCCCGTTGTTCAATACTCCTGGCTTAGTTTACGATACTATCTGCTTACCATATTATCTGCGAATCCTGTACAGGGTTAACAATCTATACATTGGCCTGTATACTTAAAACCGATCTTAATTATACGGCCGAAGCTTTTAATATTGATGTTTAACTTCTGCTAATTATTTAACAGAACAAGGTCCCCGATACCCGGTATGCTGGTCTTTGAAATGGCAGTCATAACTTAATACCTGCGTGGGGCCTTCTTCAGTTACAATTGCTTTAAGTTCGTCAGTCATTTGTATAAATCGGTGATGATCAGCCGGATCAACCTTCACCTTAGCGGTAAGTCATAAAATTTCATTAGCTTCCATGACATATAATGTATAGCAAAGGAATAAGTGAACAATATTCACTTATTCCTTTATTGATGTTTACACTATTACTATAATCTTGCCCACGGCATTTTTTGTTTGGATAAATGCATGCGCTTCGGCCATTTCATCCAAAGGAAAGGTTTTGGACACATGGGTTTTGAGGTCTCCTATAGCTAACAACGCTGTAATTGCAGCCGGGTCCTCTTCGCTCTTATGTACACGGCTGTCAGATACCAGCTCTATTCCCGATCCAAATCGCCGAAACTTTCCCTGGTTTACAAAGCGACTATAGCGAAACAGATGATTTAATGGAGTTAAATTCCGGGGAAACACACATTCGGGACTTTGAATTGCAAAAGGAGCTGGACAGGTGTCTCAGTCAATTACCAAAGCGCTGTTATGAGATATTTTATCTGTGCAGAACAGAGCATCTGTCTAACCAGGATATTGCTGACCGTTTAGGGACATCTAAAAAAACTGTTGAAAATCAATTGACCGTAGCGTTAAAACATTTAAGGCTCGTATTGAAAAAGATAGCATCTTTAATATTGCTTTTTGAATTTTTTAAACTTTATTAAAACTGGTTTAAATCATCATTACTGATGCTTACCTGTTAGTGATCGATTTCAAAAAGGGCAGGAATGAGATAGAAAAGCTGATGTAAGGAACTGAACCGTTCTGGCTCTTAAAAAAGTAAGCGCTTGATTTAGCATCATCAGCATACATTCTGGATTGCGCAGTAGTGTAAAGGCCTCCGCTTACACCAATCACCAGCTTTTTGGTCAGCAAATACTCAAACGTGCCCCCGGTTCTGATATCTACCGTACTATAAATGGAGTTATGCGGCAAAGACGGTTGATTAAAATCAAAAAAGAAAAAATTACCACCCAGTTCACTCCCTACAAATGCCCAGCTCTTTTTTGAAAGTTGTTTCCGCACTACAATTCTTTGTGGAAGATCCACGTAAAGATATAAATCTGGTGTTTTAAATTTATGCCAGTAACTTACTATGGGAATTACCGGAGAAATGGATGATGGATCAAGGAGTACCACAACACCTAAGCTTAGAGATGAATATTGTGATCTCATAACAGGAACTGTGACATTACCTATATAATTGACTCTTTTAATGGATGAGGCTTCATCTGTAAGGCCTGAAATACCGGCAGAATAGCGTATGGCATGATGAAAAATAGAATCGATACGGCTAAATGAAGCAGTGAAGCCTACTGTAGACTTGGTAAGGCTGCGGTCCATGCTCGAAAACTCGGGACTATAGCTTTTGATCTGATCGGTTTCGAAATGGGTTTGCTGATAACTTATCGTTCCGGTAATAACGTTTCGGCCCCATTGAACAACGGGAATGTTAAAATTTGATCTGATCCGAGTGACTTTAAGCTTCCCTTCATAAAGGTCCTTTCCGTTTAATTCAGCCTTGACGTTGCCGTTACCCATAATATCAGTGGCAAAAGCACCTTGTCGCAACGCTGGATACCGGGTTGCATACTCGGATAATCCAGCCAGTTTTAGAGAATCTGTCTTTTGCTTAGCCGCAATTTCGCTGGCTGTTTGAGCAAAGGCGGTAGATAGCATGGTACTTAAAATGGTTGTAAGCAGAAGGGGAATGTATTTCATGTTGATGGGGGTTTAAAAAATAAAACCAGGTATTGATTATTGGGCTTCTAATTCCAATTGTACGCTGGCCGTTTTTTTCTTTTTAAATTTTAACAGTAAGTTCTCGATAATGAGGTACATGGATGGAACGACAAACAATGTCAGGATCATCGAACTGGTTAGTCCGCCGATGATCACCCAGGCCATACCATTCTTTATTTCGGCACCGGCACCAGAGGCAATAGCGATAGGAAGCATGCCCAGTATCATGGCAAGGGTAGTCATCAGGATAGGTCTCAACCTTTCTTTGCCCGCTTCTATCAGCGCATCTTTAACAGCATATCCTTCACTTTTTAAATGATTAGTAAAATCTACAATCAGGATCGCGTTCTTGGATACCAGCCCCAATAACATAATCATACCAATCAGCGAGAAGATATTCAACGTTTGCATGGTTAACGCAAGTGCAAGTAATGCGCCTACAAGTGCCACCGGGATAGAGAACAACACCACAAATGGGTAAACCGCATTTTCATATAAGGCAACCATGATCAGATAAACCAGCACAATAGCCACCACTAAGGCAAAACCTAAACTACCAAAAGCGTCTGCCTGATTCTTGGCATCACCAAGAAATTCTACTGAAACGCCGGTTGATAACTTAGTTTGGGAAAGTTTCTTTTTAATATCATCAATGACCGATCCGCTGGGCCTGCCGGCAACGTGAGCATTTACGGTAATAGAGCCAAGGCGGTCAATCCGCTGCAAAACGCTTTCGCCCAAACCTTCGGTAACATTGGCAAACTGGCTCAATACAAAACTCTGACCATCGCTGTTGGTAAACGACAAGTTTCGGACATTATTAATGTCAGACCGGTCATAGCGGTCTAAGCCAATGAGGATATCATACTCGTTACCCGCTTGCTTGAATTTACTTTTATCGTTACCACTGAAAGCATTTTGCAATGCTGCACCCACCTGGCTGGCATCGATCCCCAGCAGGGTCATTTTTTCGCGATTGAGATTTACTTCCACCTGCGGTTTCTGGTCCTTAACCGATAGTTCAACAAATCGCGCGCCCGGTACAGATGCCACGATCTTCTGATATTCTTCGGCTGTTTTACGTACTGCTTTCAGATCAATACCCTTAATGGCTATTTGAATAGGTGCCTGGTTAGCACCACCTGCAATTGAGGTGGGTGCAGACGTTATTTTAACACCCGGAATAACTGCACTCAGTTGTTTCTGCATCCGGCCGCCAAAATCCTCAGCAGTAACATCACGGTCTTTTTTATCTACCATGTTAATGGTTATCTCGGCCAGGTTGCTATTGTTTGTGGCTCCTGTTACGCTTCCGCCTACAAAACCAATACTGGAGAACACCCTCGTTACCTCAGCTTGTTTCATGATCATTTTTTCGGCCTCCTGGGTTACCATATTTGTTTGATAAACAGAGGCAGAAGGTGCCAGCTCCAGCGTCATCAAAAGCTCGCCCTGATCGGCCGCTGGTATAAAGGCTGCACCTACAAAACCAAATGGCACCAATGCAACAGATCCTACAATGAGCAGGATAACTCCACTCAAAAGCCATCTTTTTTTATGAAGAACTACGGTCAGCATTTTGCCGTAATCTTCTTTGAGGGTTTCCAGAAAGCGTTCAAAACCCAGATTGAGCTTACCCCACAAGCTTTTTTTATTCAGTTTTTCGATCTTGCCGAATTTGCTGGCCAACATTGGGGTAACAGTGAAGGAAACAAATAAACTCATCAAGGTTGAAAAAACTACCACTAGAGAGAACTCCTGCAACAAATTACCGATAATACCACCGGCGAAAGCGATAGGCAAAAACACCACCACATCAACCAGGGTGATCGCCAGAGCGGTGAAACCAATTTCACTTCGTCCTTCCAATGCCGCTTTCTCCCGGTCTGATCCCATTTCCAGGTGCCGGTAAATATTTTCCAGCACCACTATCGAATCATCCACCAGGATACCTACTACCAATGACAACGCCATCAGCGTCATCAGGTTGAGTGAAAAGCCCATGAAATACATGAGTATAAATGTTGGAATGATAGAAGATGGCAGGGCTACCAGCACAAACATCGAGCTGCGGAAGCTGTGTAAAAAGGCCAGCATCACGATACCCACAATAACTACGGCAAGGCCCAGATCTTCCATCACACCAGTTGCCGAACGAAGCGTATAAGTACTCTGATCAGATGATACACTAAACTTTAAGCCTTCATTTTTATATTGCCCTTCTATCTCCGTGAACTTTTTTTTCACCAAATCACTTACATCTACCGCGTTGGCATCCGTTTGCTTAATGATCTGCACACCAATTGATGGGATACCGTTAATATGGTTAATCGCCGTTGTTTTTGCAGTGGCATCAACCACCTCCGCGATATCCTTCAGATAAACACTACCAGCTTGTGGTTTTTGTTGTACGATAAGGCCTCGAATCTGCGCTACTGAGGTAACGTTCGCATCAAAACGGATAGACATCTGCTGATTGCGGGTTTCAATGCTGCCGGCCGGGAAAGATTGATTGGCTTTACTTAAGGCATCAGTAACCTGGCCAATACCTAAGCCATAAGCCTTCAGTTTATTCTGGTCTATATTTACCTGAATTTCGCGCTCATCGCCGCCAATGATATTTACCTGCCCCACTCCTGCTACGTTTTGCAACAAAGGCAATAGTTGTTTATCCACGAAATCATAAAGTTCACGCGGAGACTTTTGAGAGGTTACCCCCGCCTTAATTACCGGTGTTTCTTCCAGGTTTATCTTGTTCACTATCGGTTTATCAATATCATCCGGCAGGTCATTCTGTGCCTGATCCGCTTTGCGCTGAATATCCCGCTCAGCCTGATCAATATTTGTTCCACTTTTAAGTTGAATAGTTACTTGTGACACACCTTCCTGCGATGTCGAAGTGATCTTATCCAGACCTTCTACTGATGAAAAAGCATCTTCTAGTTTTTTGGTTACCGATGTTTCCACCTCCGCTGCTGCGGCACCGGGATAGATAGTACTTACTGTTACCGTAGCCACATCCAACTTAGGTAATAGATTGTAATTTAAGCTGAAGTAAGACTTCACACCGAAGATGAACAGCACCGTAAAAATTACGATGATTAAAAGAGGCCGCTTAACGGCAATTTCTGTTATTGACATTCCTGTTCGTTTTTATTTAGAAATACTGACCTGTGCACCATTTTTAAGGTTGATCTGCCCGGAGGTAACAACTACCTCGCCGGCTGTCAAACCACTGACCACTTGGATCATACTATTTACCTCGACACCTGTTTTTATTGTTTTTTGGCGAACGATATTGTTTTCTACTACATATACGCTGGCATCTTTGACGCTTTCTGTTAAGGCTTCACGGGGAATCAGTAATATCTGCTGTTGACTTTTTTTAGAAAAGTCTGCATAAACAAACGTTCCAGAACGTAACAGCGCGCTTTCTTTATTATCCGCCATGATCTCTATCTTATAATTATGGGTTACATCAGCCTGTGGACTTATAAAGCTGATCTTACCATTAAATACCTGACCGGGGTAAACATCGGTAGTGATTTTTACCTGTTGGCCCTGCTTCACCTGGTAAACCTCCGCCTCGGTCAAATTAAGCTGTACTTTCGCCTGAGATAAGTTGACAATAGTGGCGATCTGAGTCCCGGCATTGGCATAAACGCCCTGTTCAACTGGCTTCTCGGATATGGTCCCACTGGTGGGCGCTTTGATGGCAGCATCCGCTATTTGCTTTTTTACCTGGCTTACCTGATTGGCGGCATCCAGGTAATTTTGACGCACCTCATTCACCTTTTCCTGTGTAGCGGCTTGTCCCTGCAATAGTTCAGTATAATTTTGCAGGTCACGCTTTAATTTGGCTGCATTGGTTTCCGCTTTTTGCAGATCCAGCTGCGCCAAACGGGTATCCACCACGGCCAGCACCTGACCTTCGTTTACATGGTCACCTAAATTGAACCGGAGCTGCTGAATAGTACCTCCGGTTGTAGAAAGCACCTTAGCTTCTTTAAAGGGGGCCAGGTTACCTGTCTTCAACAAGTTAACCTCCTGGAGTTGCTCTTTTGCCTCGGCGACCTTTACCGGTATGCGCACCACGGTATCCCCGGAAGGTGCTTCTTTTTTGTTTAATGTGCTTTTGTTAGCAGCTAGCCTGAAAATGATCAGGGCCAATAGCATTACGATTATAAGGCCAATTATATATTTACGTTTCATATTTAAAGTGAGCTATAAAATGTTTTAAGACTGCCGCCGGCTTTTTCCAGATCCAGTTTAGCCTGATAAAAACTGTAGAGCGAATTGAGGTAGTTATTTTGAGCATCTTTGATCGAGTTGCGGGCAGTAAGCCAGTCTACTAAATCTGTTACGCCTTTTTTATATTGCAGATCTGTGGTCCGGAAAACAGATTCTGCCAGATCGATATTACGCTTATCATTATCCAAATTAGCCTGCGCCTTAATGAGCTTGGTTCGGGCATTTTCATATTCCAGTTGATATTTTCCTGCATCCAGCTTTAAGTTTTCAACTGCGTTAAGGCTTTTATACCTGGCCTGGTTATACTGGGCATTTCGCTTAAAAAAATCAAACAGTGGTATGGTTAGCTTTAAACCAACGGCCGAAAAAGGACTAAGATCGGTAAAAGCCGGATTTATCGTTTGCCCAAAACCTACCGCGCCGTAACGCACATAGCCGGTTAACTTAGGCAAGGCACCCGCTTTAATACGGCTTTGGTCAATCTCTAATAGTTTTGAATTAACTTCCGAAAGCTGATAATCCGTACGGTTAAAGGCCGAAAAGGAATTGCTATTGGTATTAATGGCAGCGGGCAGCGCCAAACCCTGCTGAGCAGCACTGTCTATCGGCAATATGGTATTAATGGGATAACCCATTTCATACTTTAACTGATTTTCTGACAGCGTTAAATTACTCTCTGATACCCGGATCTGCGATACGGCGTTGTTATAATCAACCGTTACCTTATCCAGGTCTTTTCGCAACGTAACGCCTTTGTCAACCTGTAATTTTGAAATATCCATTTGCTTGTGATAGCTTTCCAGATTGTCTGTTAACAAGCGTAGTTGTTCGCGGTAAACATAAATCTGGTAAAAGGCGTTACTGATATTGTATATAATGGTTTCCTGATTTTGCTTAATGTTCAGATCGGCCTGCTGCTTATTATATTTATTTGCTTTCAGGCCGTTCAATAAAGACTGATCATATATAGTTTGGTCAAGTTGTGCTGTACCGTTGGTATTAAATTTTTGAGTAAAGGCTATATGTAAAGGTTCTGGACCAAAGACACCGGCTGGGATGACCGATTGCTGAACTTTAAGGTTATCGTCAAAGGTGCCTGTAACACTTATTTTTGGCAGATAGTCAGCCAGGGCCTCCTTAGCCTTCGCGTCGGCGGCTTTCTTTTCATTTTCGTAAACCACATTACTATGGTTATTCTTTAAGCCGTAATCAATGCAATCTTTGAGGCTGTAGTTTTGCTGAGCGTATATTGTAGTTGGAGCAAGCCATATAGCGAGCTGGAAAATAAACTTGTTCATCATCTGACCTTATAATATTAGTGGCGGATGAATGGTAATTTTTATCTGCCGCTGAAAACATCTGTGTTTTTTAATTCTACGAAGTTAAAATCATAAGAAAAGCATCACTGAAATTTTGTAGTGAACCGCACAAAAACGAAGATGAAATAGACATAAATAGCGATGAATGAACAATAAAGCTTACGGCTTTTATACTTAGGCAATAAAATCTGAAGAATAGTGTGGTTTAGATAACCTCTTTCAGTTGCAAAAATTGAATAATCATTGTAGGTATTATGAGTCATTAAGTATGAAGGGTGGATTTTTATATATCGCAAGTTGCAATCTTGTTATATAGCAAACAAAAAGATATTAAATAAATAAAGGTATATGGTATAGTGCAGATTACTGCGGTTAATCTTCTATCCATTGCAGAAAGTCACTAGCTTTTATCTTGCTAATAATAACCTTCTCCGGTGTTTCACAGTTCAGTTTCACAAATAGCCGACGATTAAAATAATGCTCCACATTCTGAATGATATCCCGGTTTATAATAAATTGCCGGTTAGCTTTATAAAATTGTTGCGGGTTCAGCATACCCTCCAGTTGTTCCATGGTATGCTGACAGGTGAACCGGTCAAGCCCGGTATGAATATATACTAACCCGTTCTCGGTATAAATATATTTGATTTCACTTGCTCTTACAGGGATCATCTTTTCTTTGAAATAAACCAGGATGAATTGCTTATATTTTGTATCCATCTGACCTAGTAGTTTAATCAACTTCTTTTGATACCCGGTCTGCTGACTTTCAAACAGATTTTTAAAGCGATGATATTTTTCAAGGCTTTGTTCCAGCATGACCTCGTCAATGGGTTTTAAGAGATAATCAATACCGTTGGTTTCAAAAGCCCGAATAGCATACTCATCAAATGCGGTACAGAAAATTACAGGTGCATTCACCTGTACATCCCGGTAAATGTCAAAACTAAGTCCGTCACTAAGTTGTATGTCTGAGAAAATCAAATCAGGCGATGGGTTTTCCTTAAACCATTGAACCGCGGAGCTAACAGAATACAGGATTTCAATGACCTTGATATCATTGTCTATTGCTTCAACCAGATTTTTCAGGTCTTTTGCCGTTTTGCTCTCATCTTCAATAATTAATACGTTCATGATTGCAGTAGAGGTAAAATTACTTTAAATAGATTGTCATGTCTAAAAACCCCGATCTCTTTACCCCCCAATAAATGGTAACGATCTTTGATATTTTGCAGGCCTTTTCCTGTACTTTCTTCTACTGAAAGTTTAGGCTGATAACTATTTTCAACAGTAAGAGAAGGTGTCTGGTCTGTATAAATCCGGATATGCAATGGCTGTTCCGGAGATATTACATTATGTTTAATAGCATTTTCAATAAGCAGCTGCAGTGAAAGTGGCGGAATATAATAACCCAGAAATACATCAGGAACCTGAATGGAAATTTGTAAGGCTTGTTCAAATCGCTCCTGTAATATGTATAGATACGATTTCATAAATGCTATTTCATCTTTTACGCTGGCCAGGTGGTGTTCATTAAAACTCAACAGGTAGCGGTAAACATTAGCCAATTGTATAACATAAGTTTTAGTTTCCTGATCGGGTGCAATAGTTTTTAATGTACTTAATGAATTAAACAAAAAATGGGGACTTACCTGTTGTTGTAACGATAATAATTGTGCCTTTAATTGTGCCTGTTTTAACAACTCATATTCCAGTTTTGATTTTTGCAGTGTGATATTGATCTGAATATTGTAGATAATAAAATAAATAAACACGCTGATAAAAGAAGAGGCTGTAAGATTAAAGATTGCATCCCGGCCATTATTAAATCCGGGGGTATTACTATGCGATGGCATTACATTAGACAAGGTTAAGAGATAATCTAAAAATACTACAGTAGAAACAGCAATTATATTACTGATTATACCTTTTGGTACGTTGCCAAGTTTTTTAAAAGGATGGAGTATAAAATAATGATGAATAAACCAGCAACCGAATACATTACAAAAGGAAAAAACAATATCTTTTCCTAAAACCGGGAGCTGATCAAATCCAAAATGGTCTGATCTCTGTAAAAAACCGATTATTGCAAAAGCAGTAAATAGCAAGATTCCCCATTTAATATGATAGGTTTTAAACATATTTAAATTTCGGTTTAATTCTCAAATAATCCATCAATAATAAAATCAAATGGACAATTAAAGGTTTGAAATGGACAATATCCCCTATGAAAAGCGGTTTATTAAATCTCAAATATAGTTCAACAAAAGAGGTAGCAAACTCAAAGGGCCAAATGCTAAAATCTTTGTTGTAAATCAGCAGATACAAACAATTTTAAATGAGCCAACCAGATCAGCAGGACTTTTAAGTGCAATGAAAGTAGCCTCACTTTTAAGTATTTAAAGAAATTTAATATATGATTTGTTAAAAGTTGAATATGAAATTACAGACTCGGGCAAAACGCTGATACTGCTGTTGTCATTACTGCGCAATGGGATGAAGATCACCGATAAGCGCCGGAAAGCTTAATCAAGGAAATCATCACATCAACTCCCAGACGGCGAATTATCTCGAAAACGTTAAACTCCGGTTGAAGTTTGCTGAATAATAATTGCAGTTATTTACCAATGACTCATCCGTAACTACATTTTGTTCAATAACACTGCTCAGGAAAGCCCTGTTGTCATCTCCCCAATGGTTCATCGCATCAACAATCGGCATAATAGATTCGCCCAACGGTGTCATTGAATATTCCACTTTTGGCGGAAGCTGATGATAAATCTTTTTCGAGAGCAGACCATGCTTTTCTAACTCTTTCAACTGCACATTCAACACCCGCTTTGCGGCATTAGGCAATAATCTCAATAATTCACTTGGCCGCTTTACACCCATTGAAATTGCGTAAAGCAGATTAGGTTTCCATTTACCATTCAGAATCTCCCTGGTCAAATGCAAACCGCACTGAAGAGGTAAAGGATTTTTTCGCTCGTACATAATAGTGTTCTTTGTTCAAAGGGAGTTATAGTAACTGAAAGACACACAGGGGATAAATTTATCCCCTGTGTAACAATTCCACCCTTATTGCAGCGTCCTTTTATGCTACTTAAGTTTGTCAAAAAAAACTTATGTTAGCTATGAAACAACCATTATTGACAACATACGAATTGGGCGCTGTCCAGTTAAAGAATAGGATTGTGATGGCCCCAATGACCCGCAGACGGGTAACCAACAATGACCTTGCCCCTACTACATTAAATACTACCTATTATGCGCAGCGTGCCGGGGCCGGTTTGATCATTACCGAAGGTACAGCTATCAGCCCGACAGCTATCGGCTTTATCAACGTTCCCGGAATATACAGTACACAACAGATTGCCGGATGGAAACTGGTTACTGACGCTGTTCATGCTAAAGCAGGCAAGATATTCGTACAGCTCGCGCATGGTGGTGCTGCTTCCCATCCGGATTTTTATAACGGTGAGATACCTGCCGGACCATCGGCAATTAATCCCGGTTTGCAGGCATTTACACAGGAGGGCTTTAAAGACACCGTAATACCAAGAGCATTTACAACCGAAGAAATTAAGGCGATCGTTAAAGAATTTAGCCAGGCCGCACTAAACGCAAAGCAGGCCGGTTTTGACGGTATTGAGTTGCACGCGCAGATATACACATTGATACCACAGTTTCTGAGCGCTGCCACGAACCAACGCATGGATGAATACGGGGGTAGCATCGAGAACAGAGCTCGGTTCTTATTTGAAGTATTGGAAGAACTAATAAAGATTTATGGCAAACAGGTCGGCATCAAGTTTAGCCCGGCAGCATTCAATCCCGGGCTGCTTAAGCCTGACGGATTTACCATAGACACCTTTGATTATATATTAAACAAGTTAAATAATTACGACCTGGGATATGTGCATTTACTCGGACCTGACCGTGATCTTAAGGGAACCCCGATCGAAGCCCTGCAAGATAATTATTTCAGCAGATTTAGAAATATATACCAGGGCACACTTATTGCCAATCTTGGTTTCACTCAACAAACCGGTAATAAATTGATCGACGATGGATTGGCTGACCTGGTATCATTCGCAGCTCCATTTATAGCCAACCCGGATCTGCCAAGACGTTTTGAGTTAGGTATCCCACTTGCAGAGGCAGATCAAAGCACTTACTATTCTGGCGGAGCAACAGGCTACACCGACTACCCTGTTGCTGTTAAAGGCTGAATCATTTGCCTCCACAGAAAACAATAAAACCTGTAAATTATTCATTTACAGGTTTTATTGCATTAAATTATCGCTCTTGCAGTAAATTACTTCACCGGCGGATCATGATATTTCTATAATTGACTGGCCTATGGTCTCCCTGGATGAGAACCGGCCCCCACTTCACCTTCTTTACTGTCAATGGTGCCCGGGGTAAGGCCTTAAAACGCTTTCAATAACGCAATTGTAATATTATCGCTTAGCTATCTTATATAATTTACCGCCGTCAGTTGCGGCGTAAATAGCACCATCTTTCCCAGTAGCCATGCAACGCCAGCGTTCGTTTTTATCGGCCAACAAACGTTCTTCGCCCACCACCTTGTTGTTTTTAATTACCAGGCGAATGATGTGTTGTCCGCTCAGTGCTCCTACAAACAGGTTGTTTTTCCACTCGGCAATGTTACCGGTATAAAACATCATGCAGCCGGGCGAAATAACCGGATCCCAGTAGTAAACTGGCTGTATAGTACCTTTTTTCTGTTGGATGCCATCATAAACTTTTTGCCCGCTATATTCGATGCCATAGGTAACGTATGGCCAGCCATAGTTACCACCCGGTTTAATCAAATTGATCTCGTCGCCACCACGGGGACCAAACTCAGCCTCCCAAAGGCCACCTGTAACCGGGTTTATAGAAAAACCGTCAGGATTACGAAACCCCAGAGCATATATTTCAGGTTTAGCATTAGCTTTGCCAATAAACGGGTTATCAGCAACCGGTTTACCTTCTTTAGTAATGTGAATGATTTTACCTGTGGTGGCGCTCAGGTCCTGCGCCTTTACACGTATATCATCGGCCATTCGGTCGCCTGTGCTTACAAAAATATTTCCTTGTTTATCAAACAATAAACGCGAGCCAAACTGACCGGCACCTTTGTACCGTGGCGTAGCCTCAAATATCACGCTCACATTTTCAAGCCTGGTTTCATCAGCCGATAGTTTACCTTTAGCTACCGCCAGGGTGGTTCCATCGCCCGGTTGGGCATAGGTCCAATAAACCATGCGGTTTTTGATAAAATCCGGGTCGATGTTTACATCAAGCAAACCACCCTGGCCGGCATATTGTACTTCGGGAAAACCAGTGATGGTTTTATCAATTTCACCATCGGTCTTTACTATTTGCATTGTTCCGGGTTTACTGCTAATCAGCAAACGACCATCGGGTAAAACGTGAATACCCCATGGGCCTTTCAACTCGGTGCTGATTATGGTAGCCGTATACGGAGTTTTAGTTTTAATACTTCCAATGCGCGTTTGTCCGATAAAGGCTGGTTTATAATTGCTATTGGCTTTGTTTTTTTCTACCGGTTCGCCTGTTTGCGCTATAGCAGCTGTGTTTACCGATAAAAGAACGATGCCTAACACGAATGGTAAATGAAATTTTGAAAACATAATATCGATTTTAGGTTAATGTCAGGTAAGTTACAATGTTACCGGCTATATGTTTAATTACAACATATTTTTTACAGTTCAGGGCACCTTTAATTAATCCTTAAAGTATAACTCCAGGTTCAAAGCCAGTATACTTTTGCCGATGTTACTTTTTTAATGAGCTAATGTGACGATCTTTGCCCATTAATTCCTAACCACCTTTTTCATCAGGAAACGCTTTTTAAGCCATTCACGAAGGGGCTCATCATAAAATCTCAGGCTAACCCATGCTATGGCTATAGCAATAATAATCAATCCAAAGCCTCCCAAAAGGCCCTGGGTCATTGGCACTTTATTATTGCTTACCCATGCAATATGCAGATACATCAGCGGATAATGGGTGATATAAAGCGGATACGATATGGCCCCCAGAAACTTGCAAACCTTGATGGAACTTTTGCTGATTAAACTACCTCCCGCACCAATAGATACAATAAGCGGGAAAATAACGATGATAACAAATGATTCATATATACCGTTCATCCACAAATGTGTGGCTCCCCCAATCCTGGGGACGGATAAAAAAACAATAATAAGTAAACTGCAAACTGCAAAAGCTCCTTTAATATGTATCAGTTTGCCTATACGCATCAACAATACTCCCGCGAAAAACGGATAAAGCAAACGTATAAAGCCAATACTAACCTGTGTTTTATCAATAGTCCAGCCACCAATAACGTCGCCTTGCGGTCCCCATACTAAAAAATTAACGAGCCAACAGGCCGATAAGATGACAAATATGGTGAGCACCGTTTTAGAGAAACGGCGAATCAGCACCGCATAAAGAATATTAGCAATGTATTCGTACAAAAGCGACCATGCGGCACCATTCAACGGATGAGTTTCCTGCCAGCCGCGGATATCCATTGAGGGAAGCAGCGGAATCATGGTAAAGCCAACCACCATCACCAGTAGCAACTTCCAAACAGGCGTTGCAGCAACAAGCGGCATAGCTGCCCCACCCTGGAAGTAAAAAAGCAATGCGCCAATTATGGTACCTACAATTACCATAGGCTGCAAACGGATAAGACGGCGTTTGTAGAAATCCCACTGGGTCATTTTGTCCCAGCGGTCGTCATATGCATAGGCTACGACAAAGCCCGACAATAAGAAAAAGAAATCGACCGCCAAATAGCCGTGATTAATTATCTGATGAAAACGATCTCCGGAGTAGGTTTCAAATACATGAAATATAACTACTAGGATAGAGGCTACGCCACGTAATCCGTCGAGGATTTCATAATGGCTTTTTGATTTGAGATAAATTGGGGTTTGGGTCATTGCCCGGGTAAAATAAGTAAAAATTGAATAGGTTGTATTTTGGGTGATTTATTTTTGTTTGATGTGATTGGAGCTTTAGTATGGCAACTTTCGCAAGCAGCAAATTTCTAAATTGAATTTATGCAAGTATAATGTGAAGTTCAAATAGTAAGCTACACTATTTTTTTGTTTTAAAAACGGTCATAAAAAACCCCACAAGGTTGAGTTTGAAACGTCCTTGTGGGATTCAATTATGATCATAACTATTACTGCAAATTTAAACCAGAGAACAAAGTATATTTCACTTCCACGTACTCTTCAATTCCGTAGTAGCTCCCCTCTCTACCATACCCTGATTCTTTAACACCTCCAAATGGCACAGAGGCTGTTCCTACAGATCCGCTGTTCAATACTACCATACCAGATTTGATTCGTTGTGAAAGTCTGAAGGCACGACCCAGGTTTTCTGTATAAGCATAAGATACCAGGCCATATTCTGTATCGTTTGCACGGGAGATAACTTCTTCTTCAGTGTCAAAAGAATATACAGCAAAAACGGGTCCGAAAATTTCGGTATTATGAATATCCATATTATCAGTAAGATCAGTTAATATTGTAGGCTCATAAAATAGACCACCTTTTTCATCATTTTTCCCACCAAGAGCAATTTTGCCACCTTGTTCAATAGTCTTATTAACCAATGCAGATACCTTATCAATGGCTTTTTGATTAATAAGTGGCCCTACGACAAATTCTTCACGGAGACCATCCTCCACTTTTATTTTTGAAACAGCATCAGTAAGCAATCCAATGACTTTATCAAAACAGGCGCCCTGTACATAAACACGGTTAGGTGAAATACATACCTGACCAGAGTTTCGCAACTTGGCACTTACTAAACCCTTTACTGCATTCTCAATTTGAGCATCATCAAATATGATAAAAGGAGCATTACCGCCAAGTTCCATAGTCAGCTTTTTAAGCGTGTTTGCACTTTGTTCAGCTAATAACTTACCAATTTGAGTGGATCCTGTAAACGAAATTTTTTTGATTCTTGAATCGCCGGTAAATAGCGGACCGATCATTTTGGGATCTCCGGTCACCACTTCAAATACGCCTTCAGGAATACCGGCAGTACGTGCATATTCCAAAAGTTTATAAGCGGTTAATGGAGTGTCTTCCGCAGGTTTAATGATCATCGTGCAACCAGCTGCTAATGCAGTAGCAATTTTTCGGGCGATCATCATAAAAGGAAAGTTCCATGGGGTAATGGAAGCGGTAGGACCAATGGGTTCCTTGGTAACGACTACTGCACCGTTAGGGTCATGCGTAGGTATGGTATCGCCATATACACGTTTACCTTCCTCAGCATACCATTCAATAAAACCTAAACCATAATCAATCTCACCACGGGATTCAGATAAGCATTTACCATTTTCTTGTGTCATCAGCTTGGCGAATGCTTCTTTATCTGCTTTAACCAGTTCGTACCAATTACGTAATAGAACAGATCTTTCGGATGCCAGTTTCTTTGACCAGTCAGGAAAGGCATTGACGGTACGGTCAATGGCTATTTTTACATCCGACTCGCTCATGTCGGCACATTCATCAATCAGACTTCCTGTTGATGGATTATAAACTTTAATTGTTTTCATTTTTATATGAATTGTTTAATAGCACAAAAGTACCCTGGTAATGAGCACAACGTTAGACAGAATCAAACCGATGTTTGTAAAAATCAAACTACACGATCACGTTAATCCATATTAAATTCCAATTCAAAATCGCTTTTAGCATTTTTATAAAAAAGTTTCTACTTTTACAAATTAGTACTTAATGCTTTTGTAAAATGGAGTCGCTGGAAGAGTTTTATAATTATAAGTTTGATGGCCTTCCTGATCATCTGAGTAGAGCAATTGGGCAATTTAATGTCTTTCGCATAGAAGATCGGTCTCGCCGCGAGCAGTCGTTGCCACAACATGTCAGACGAAATTTTTATAAAATAATGCTGTATATTGGCGAAAATGTATTTTATTACGGTGATAAAAGCATCTCGGTGAAAGGCAAAACCCTTATGTTTTTTCATCCACAGATTCCGTATTCCTACGATGCCGTCAGCAGTGACACGACAGGCTATTTTTGTGTATTTAAAGAAGAGTTCTACAAAGAAAACTTCAGGCTTAATTTAAGTAAACTTCCCCTCTTTGCTCCCGGAGTTATACCTTTTTATCAACTTAACGATGAGGAATACGAAGAAGTAGAGCCGGTTTTTCAGCGAATGTGCAAAGAGATATGCACCTCTTATATATTTAAATACGAACTAATTAGGAGCTATATCAGTCAATTATTGTTTCTTGCCATGAAAACAGGCCAGCTTAACAATCAATTCCATTCTACTGATGCCGGAACCAGGATTACTTCCCAGTTTATTGAAATGCTGGAGCAACAGTTTCTTGTTGAGTTCAGCTCCGAAAGACTCTCCTTGCGTACCCCTAAAGATTTTGCTGACAAGCTTGCTGTTCATGTAAACTATCTCAACAGGATCGTTAAAAAATCAACCGGACGGACAACAAGCGAGTTTATTTATGACCGGATCAATTCAGAGGCAAAAATCCTGCTTAAGCACACGAGGTGGAATATATCGGAAATTGGATATGCGCTGGGCTTTGATGACCAGGTCCACTTCAATAAGTTTTTCAAAAAACAGGAGGGAATTAGCCCCTCTTCCTACCGATTGGTTTGATTTTTATAATTATCAGTTTGATTTAGGCTAACAAAATAACATTCAGCGAGCTTAAATTTGTTGAATAATTTTCAGTGGACGCAAATAGAACTTGTCAAAGTCAGCACACTGAATTTGTTCATCGACAGATAAATGAAAAAATTACAGAAAAAGCATAGCGGAATTGCTACGCTGCTGGCTTTTGGCCTGATCCCCTTATCCGGTTTTACAACAGATGTTTACTTGCCTTCATTTCCCAATATGGCGGAAGCACTGCATATCAGCAGTATTCAGGTGCAGCTAACCTTAAGTATCTATTTAATCAGCTACGGAATTTCACAGCTTTTTATAGGAAGTATACTAGACAGTTTCGGCCGGTATAAAATCGGTTTGATCTGTTTATTGATTCTTGCCGCTTCAAGCCTGGTAATCGCTTTGGTACACGATATCTTTGTCATTTACCTGATGCGGATCATACACGGGCTTGCGGTTGGTGCTATTGTGGTTGCGAAAAGGGCATATTTTGTTGACTCATTTACCGGTGAAAAACTAAAAAATTGTCTGAGTTTGTTTTCCATTATTTGGTCTACCGGCCCAATCGTGGCTCCCTTTGTTGGCGGCTATTTGCAGTCCGTCTTTGGATGGGAATCCAATTTTTATTTTTTGGCTTGCTTTGCATTAGCGTTCGCAATACTAGAATTTATTTTCAGCGGAGAAACTCTGAAAAATCTTACTTCATTTAATCTCCGTAAAATAGCAGTAATTTATTTAAGCATGGTTAAAACAACAAGCTTTACACTTGGGATTGTTATGCTGGGCCTTGCTTACTGCATGGTGATGGTTTACAATATGACCGGATCCTTTATAATTGAACATCATTTAAATTATTCACCTGTGGTTGCAGGTTATAGCTCCCTTATTTTGGGGTTTGCCTGGATGATTGGAGGCTTTATCGGTAAGGCAACTATTGAGCGGCCGTTTATAAAAAAGATAATTTTCAACTTAACGCTCCAGTTCTTTTTTGTAATCGCCATGATGATCAGCATTGATTCTATGGCCGATTTATATACCTTGATCTTTTTTGCCTTTATTATACATATTTGTGCAGGTTTTACTTTTAACAATTATTTTGCCTATTGTCTAGGCTTATTTCCCAAAAATGCTGGGATTGCAGGCGGTTTAACTGGTGGTATGAGTTATATGGTGATTTCCCTGCTCAGCTATGGCATCGTTAACAATTTTCCAGCGAAAGATGAACGAAATTTAAGTTACGGCTATTTGATCCTTATTATCATTTCCATCATTGTGATGTTAATCCTTTATAAAAACAATCAAAAAGTTATCCGTTCCAAACGGCAGGCATTGGCATAATAGGGTTACATATCCGACCAATGGAACTGATTAAAGAATTATCCGCAATAATTGCGACCTTAATAGTTATGCGATACAATTCCCTGGATAACTCCGTTAAGACTCTCCTGCCACCTATTACATCACTTTCAACCAATATTTACAAATAGGTAAAGTAACTTTATATTTGCAAGTGACAATCGTGTCTTTTTGGTTTCTACAAATTATGTCAGTTTCTAAATCGGCTACCTACTTAAGTTAAAAGCCTCAAATCGAAAGCGTTGAGGTTTTTTGTTTTTGTATTAGAGGTAATCTAAAGGCATGACTGCCGGTCATCAGCCCATAATTCATTCAAAATCCCACCAAACTAGTTTCTCCGGCGGATCACCTAAAGTATAAGGCTCTCCTATACGCGGAACATTTACCTGAACCCCTAGCTTTTCAGCAGCTGGCAACAGTCTTTTTATAGGCTCGTTCCAGGGCTGATCAGCTTCCACAAACTTGGCCCAGTGAATAGGTTGCAGCAAGCGGGCACGTAAATCAACGGCGGCCTGGGCAGCTTGCCCAAACCATAGGTGAGTCCATGGCCAATTCGGACTGTATTGCCCGCATTCCAGCAGGGCCAGGTCGAATGGACCATATCGCTTTCCAATCTGCTTAAAATAAGCCCCAAAGCCACCATCGCCACCATAAAACAACCTATATTTACCTATTTGTATCACGTATGATGCCCAAAGTGTTTTATTTTCCCGGTTATACGTACGGTTGCTGCGATGCTGCGTCTGTGTAGCGGTTACATGGAGTCCACCGGGCAGCGTGACCGATTGGTTCCAGTTTAGTTCGATGATTTTTTTTGGATCAAACCCCCAGTATACCAAATCTGAACCAACCCCCATTGGCACTACTGCGATTTTAATATTGTCTTTTAATTTTTTCAGGGTGCGATAATCCAGGTGATCATAATGATCATGGGAGATGATCAGCACATCGATAGGCGGCATATCCCCGGCATGATAATGCTTAGTGCCCGGAAATGCCGTAACCAATCCGGGTACCGGTCCGGCATGGTTACTAAAAATAGGATCGATGAGTATATTCCCCTGCCCGGTTTTGATCAGCAACGACGAATGCCCGAACCAGACAACTGTTGGTGCAGGGGCAGCCAGTGTCTTCAGATCAGTTTTAACCCATGGCAGTGCGGAAGAAGGCCTTATAGTTTTAGGACGATGGCGCAAAAAAAGCCATCGGTTGTGCCTATTTGCCGAATCAGCTTGTTCTGCCAAATTTTCGAAACTGCCGTTTTTGTAATTAGCTAGCGTATCCAACCGGGCAAGCTCTTCACCCTTGGGATTCCTGCCTACTGACTTTATCAAACCACAACCAACAACTACCATCAGCAACAGCCCGATCACCATAACCCCTAAACAATTCTTCTTCATACATTTATTAGAATAAAAATAACGGGAAACGTGGGTGATTGTTTCCTTGATCAGACATCATGAAACGGATCTTTTCTACCTACACCTATTTGTCTGTTAGGAAAAAACTAAATTAATTATTGGATGTTACAACAAATACTAAATTATCAGGCCATGTCATGACACATCTATTCATCAAATGAGCTTAAGTAACCAAAAAAACTTTATTTGCAACGATTCTGATCTGCGGGTTTCTGTTGAGCCTTGTTCATATAAAGCATGGAATAGCATATACAGAAAAGGATTAAAAAAAATAAAAAACCCTGTAAATGAAACATCTACAGGGTTTTGATACTTGTTGGTATCGCTTTTAGTCGGGATGGCAGGATTCGAACCTGCGGCCTCCACATCCCAAATGTGGCGCGATACCGGGCTACGCTACATCCCGTTCCCGATTGGGTTTGCAAAAGTAGGATTTTAAATCAAGTTGCAAAACTTTTTTTCAAAGAATTTTCAACTTAAATGCTAACACATTCATTAACACAGATTTGAACTTAAAAAAAAGTTTTACGCTAACTTTTTCAAGGCATTATAGCTGTAATTTGAAGGATATCGGGGTTGTTAAAACTTTAAATGGCATATCATGTTGTTCAAACAACCCTCCTGTAAAAGTATATGAACCTTTATGAACAACACCCTTATTGGTTAATGAAGAATGGTATTGTAACCTCATATCCTTCTTTACAGCAGAATCTGCAGATTGATGTGGCCATTATGGGCGCCGGTATTAGTGCAGCTTTAACTGCCTGGCAGCTGCGCAACTCAGGATTAAAAGTTACAGTGTTTGATAAGAGCCATGCTGGCATGGGCAGTACTGCGGCAAGTACTGCGTTTTTGCAATATGAAATTGATACTCCACTAACTGTATTAAAGCATCTAGTTGGCGAAGCCAATGCTGTAAAAAGCTATGAACTTTGCCGTAAAGCCATATATGATATTGGTGATCTCTGCAGGTCATTTAAACCAGCATTTGATTTTCACCTGAGGCCAAGCTTACAATATGCCAGCTTTAAAACCCATACAGCAAATTTACTGGAGGAGTTTAAACTACGTAAAAAGCATGGTTTTAAGGTAGAGTGGCTTAATCAAACCGACGTAAAGAAAACATTTGGCTTTGATGCTCCGGCAGCCTTGCTTTCAGTTGATGGAGGCGAAGTGGATGCTTACTTGCTTACCCACGCCTTGCTCAAAAACTTTCAGGATGCTGGTCATAAAGTTTACAACAATACAGCCATAAATCATATTGAACACACCCGGCAAGGCGTTACGCTGCTTACGGCAAATAACCTAACCATAAAGGCAAAAAAGCTGGTTATTGCATGCGGTTATGAAAGCCTGCATTATGTTCCCAAAAAAATTGCCGATATCAACTCCACTTATGCCATGGTTTCTGAACCGATAGGTGATGAGTTCTTTTGGTACAAGAACAGTTTGATATGGGAAACGGCAACCCCATATATGTATTTCAGGGTGGTTAGCGAAAATCGTATTCTGATAGGTGGTCGCGACGATCCATTTCATCATCCGCATATTTTGCCATCAGTAATTGATCGAAAAACAGAGATGTTAAAAAAAGCATTTTTAAAAAGGATGCCGCATATACCTTTGGTACCCGATTTTAGCTGGGCAGGTGCATTTGCATCAACAAAAGATGGCTTGCCTTACATTGGTTCAATTGCCCAAAGACCTAATACTTTCTTCGCCCTGGGTTTTGGAGGTAATGGTATAACATTTAGCGTTATAGCAGCCGGAATTATTCATGATCTTATACTTGGCAAAAAGAATGCGGATGCTGATATATTCCGGTTTAACAGGTAAGTGATGATCTAATCCAACTTCCTTGACCGGTTCATCAAGGAAAGTGATACCACCACGCAAATCAGTATACCAATCAATAAGCCGCCAAATAAGCGACCAGAAAAGTTCAGGAAGTTATTCCCCTGATCAACATAATTAAGATAAACAAGTCCGGCAAGGCATGCAACCATCCCGCCTATCATCAATATCCTAAAACTTTGAAACAGGGCTTCAAAAAAACCAAGGCTATTTCCTTTTTCGTTTTCTTTATAACTTTTCACCCCCATATAAACCCCTACTAATGGTATTAAAATGGATAGATATTCGATTGGGTCAACATGATTTCCTGCATTGGAATAGCCAAATGAGTGCATCACAAACAGCCAGGTCCCGCTAAAAACGCCTATAACAAAACCGGTAATACATGCATTTTTCATGAGTTATCATAATTTAGCAGGACACATAAATTTACATATAAATAAAAGAAAAAACAAGAATAATTGTTTAAACATAAATTGTATTACGCAGTATTGCTATTTGTTTTTCCCATAACATTTGGAGTAGCGTGTCAGGTTGGATTTTTATAACTTAAAAATAACGGTTTATATTAAGATAATGCTCATATCATTAATAAAGTACGGCCATAAAAATATGCCTCAAGGAGTGGCAAAAAATGTAAAACCAGCTATATATTTGATCAACCTATTAACATTTATTGCTAATTTTTATGATTCCGGAAGCAAAAAAAACTGCCGTAAAACATGCATTGCAAGCTACATTTGGAGTGAATGAATTTGAAGATATCAGTATACTGACCGTCGGGCTTTCATCTGCCCTTATTTTTCGAATTGTGGTTTTGGGAAAACCATACCTGCTTCGCATTATTACCCGCGAAGATGCAACGAGCGATCCTGCACACTGGTACGACTGTATGAAAACAGCAGCGAAGGCCGGGCTTGCCCCGCATGTTTGGTATACGAGCCTGACTGATCGGATCTCCATCACAGATTTCATTGCAACAAAGGCTTTTCCAATAAGTGAAGCAATGGTGAGGGTACCCGATTTATTGAAGCGTTTACATTCACTACCCCTTTTCCCTTACCGGGTGAATTACCTTGATGCTGTAGATGGATTCATTCAAAAATTTCGGGCTGCAAAAATACTGCCTGAGCGCATAACCGGGGAACTATTCAACTTGTATGCACGGATTTAAAATATTTATCCTCGTAACAGGGCTGATTTAGTATCAAGTCACAATGATCTTAAACCGGAAAATATACTTTTTGATGGAAACCGGGTATGGCTTGTGGACTGGGAGGCCGCTTTTTTGAACGATCGATATGCAGACCTGGCAGTTGTCGCGAATTTTGTGGTAACAAACGAAAGCGAGGAAAAGGATTATCTTAAAAGGTATTTTGGTAAAGAAGTTAACGAATATCATTACGCTCGTTTCTTTTTAATGCGCCAGGTGTTTCACATGTCTTACTTCATCTTTTTTATGTTGTTATGCTCCGCTGCCGGTGTGCCAATTGATTTGAATTTGACCAAACCAGATTTCAGAACATTTCATGATCGTATATGGGCAGGTGAAGTCAATTTAGCAAATCACGATGTCAGGCAGCAGTATGCCCTGGTTCACCTGGAACAACTTCAGCATAATCTCCAACTGAAACAATTTGATGATTCATTGCATATAGTATCTAATTACCAGGAGCCGTTAAACACCAACCTATAACTAAAAGTTATTCCAGATTGTATTTTGTGATAAAAATGGTATCTACCATTACCACACCTTTGTGCTGTATAAAAAGCAACACATGCACACCCAAAATCAATTCTCAAACAATACTCATGCATTAGTACTTAATGTAAGTAGTAATGTCCGCATCATTATATTCATCATATGTATAACACTTTGTTTAACGCCCTTTATAAGCCCTGCAATGGCGTTGCTGATGGGCCTGGCTATTGCACAATTTACGGGTCACCCTTATTTGCATTTAAATCATAAGGCTACACATTTGTTGCTGCAAATATCGGTGGTAGGGTTAGGTTTTGGGATGAATGTACATAGTGCATTGCAAGCTGGTAAAGAGGGTATATTATTTACCATAGCATCCATTACCGGTGCCCTTGTGTTCGGGTATTTTACAGGCAAATGGTTCAGGATCGAAAAGAAAACATCCTACCTGATCTCGTCAGGAACTGCCATTTGCGGCGGAAGCGCTATAGCGGCAATTTCACCGGTTATCAAAGCTCAGGAAAAACAAATATCGGTAGCGTTGGGATGCGTTTTTATTCTCAATTCTATTGCATTATTCACATTTCCGTTGATAGGTCACTATTTAAATCTTTCACAAACGCAATTTGGTTTATGGTGCGCTATTGCTATTCATGATACCAGCTCTGTTGTTGGCGCGGCCAGTAAGTATGGCTCGCATGCGCTTGAAGTAGCTACAACGGTTAAACTGGCAAGAGCCTTATGGATTGTACCTGTAGCTTTTATGTCGTCATTCATTTTTAAAAACGAATCAAAAAAAATAAGCATTCCCTATTTTATCGGATTATTTATCCTGGCCATGATTGCTAATACTTACCTACCAGCGATATCTGTTATCAGTCCCTTTTTTATAAAAATTGCCAAAGCTGGTTTAACTTTAACCCTATTTCTGATAGGTGCAGGGTTATCACGTACTGTATTATTATCCGTAGGGTTCAGGCCATTATTACAAGGTATATTATTATGGATAGCTATCTCTGCAACAGCCTTATATGCTGTGATGCACCTGGCATAATTACAATCCATAAAACAGCAGATAAGTTAAACAATACTAACTTTCTTATTATGTTAAATAATTTCAGCAAACAAAAAAAACGTACTTTTACGCGGATGAGTTTGCACTTTTTTGCTTAGTTTTAGCCCCTACATGATACCTGTTGTTTCTAAATTACCACAAACTGGCACAACTATATTCACCACTATGTCGGCCCTGGCCACTGAGGTGGATGCAATAAACCTTTCGCAAGGCTTTCCTGATTATGACTGTTCGCCTGAGCTTATTGAACTGGTTAACAAGGCTATGAAAAACGGTTATAACCAGTATGCCCCTATGGCCGGTGTAATGGCGCTGCGTGAAAAAATAGCCGAAAAAACAGAAAAATTATATGGTGCAGTTTACAACCCAGATACAGAGATTACTATAACCGCGGGTGGTACGCAGGCTATATTTACCGCCATAAGCGCTGTTATTCACCCTAATGATGAGGTGATTATATTTGAGCCTGCTTTTGATTGCTACGCCCCTGCCATTAAGCTAATGGGTGGCGTTGTAAAATCATTGGCGTTGGAGCCACCTAATTATCGCATTGCCTGGGATATGGTAAAAAGACTGATCAATCATAAAACAAAAATGATCATCCTTAACTCACCACAAAACCCAACTTCTACTATACTGCACAAAAAAGATATTGATGAGCTGAGCGCTATTGTAAAAAACCAGGACATCCTGATTTTGAGCGACGAGGTATATGAACACCTGATATATGATGGCGAAACACATCATAGCATGGCCCGCTACCCCGAATTACAGCAGCGCAGCTTTATTGTAGCCTCGTTTGGCAAGCCATTTCATGCTACCGGCTGGAAGGTTGGTTATTGTATGGCTCCTGAATACCTGATGCAGGAATTCAGAAAAATACATCAGTTTTTAGTGTTCGCGGTAAACACGCCTATACAATATGCCATTGCCGAGTATTTAAAAAATGAAGAAACTTATTTAGGTCTGCCGGCTTTTTTTCAGCAGAAACGAGATTACTTTCGCAAAGGCCTTGAACAAACCCGGTTTGAACTACTCCCCTGCCACGGATCGTACTTTCAATCAGTACGTTACAGCAACATAACTGACGAAAAAGATGCTGATTTTGCTATACGAATGGCTAGGGAAAATGGGGTAGCTTCTATACCGGTTTCGGCCTTTTACAGTAAGGGAATTGACCATCATGTTTTGAGGTTTTGTTTTGCCAAAAGGCAAGAAACTTTAGATAAAGCCGTTGATAGATTAATGAAAGTTTAATTTATGGTTAATGAATTACAGTTGATAGTTCATTTTAATTCCCATAAATTACTGGTAAAATAAACCTGTGGATAATAAGCCACCATACGTTCATTTATAAACATCGATAAAACTATTGACCATAGCTTATCGACTAAAAAACGCTTATGGATAATCTAAAAATTACTATTTTTCAAGGCTACCTTTTTTGGGAAAACACTGATAAAAATTTACAAAATATCTCACTGAGATTATCAGGCGGTATACGCGAAAAAACCGACCTGATCATACTGCCTGAGATGTTTAGCACCGGCTTTACAATGAATGCCGAAACACTGGCCGAACCCATGGATGGCAAAACCATGAAATGGATGCATAAAACTGCACAACAATATGATTGTGCGGTAACAGGCAGCATCATTATAAAAGAAGCTAATAAATATTATAACCGCCTCATTTGGATGCGCCCTGACGGTAGCTATCAGTATTATGATAAACGGCACCTGTTTGCTCTTGGTAAAGAGCATAATACCTATACCGCGGGCACCGAAAAACTTTTTGTTGAATTGAATGGCTGGATAATTTGCCCTATGATCTGTTATGATCTTCGTTTCCCGGTTTGGCTGCGCAATATTGGTGAAAACGCGTACGATTTACTGATTGTGGTGGCCAACTGGCCCGAACGTAGGGCTTTACACTGGCGTACATTGTTACCCGCACGCGCCGTTGAAAATCAGGCCTATGTAATTGGCGTTAACCGTGTGGGGCACGATGGTAATGAAGTTTATCACTCCGGCGATTCAACCTGTATTGACCCTAACGGCAATGTAGTGTATTATAAACGCGACGAAGACGATGTATACACTTTTTCGATCATTGCTGATGAGGTGAATAAAGCCCGCCGCGCTTTGCCTTTTTTAAAGGATGCAGACGAGTTTAAGATAGAAATTTAACTGTTGAACTACTTTTACTTTCTTCCTTTTTGGGTTATATTTAACTGCTTTTGAAAGCTTGTTAAAATCCTGCGATATAACTTATGTTCACTCCATAAGATCATCAGACATATATCCGGAATTTTTAATTGTATAATTAACCCTTCTTCATAGAAAATTCATACCCATTATGAATTTTTGTACTGTTGAATTGACTAAGGACTATGTGTAAAATAAAACCCCTGCTTTTTTTCCCAGTCGTACTTTTAAGTTTTAGTACTCTCCGGGCCACCGCCCAAACTGACACCGTTAAGCTTACCTTTCAGGATGCCGAAAAACAGTTTCTTGATAATAATTTAAGCCTCTTAGCCCAAAAGTATAATGTAGAAGCCTCCAAAGCGCTCATACAACAGGCCAAACTTTGGGATAACCCCGTATTGAGCACCGATCAAAACATCCATACCAGTGGCAGCAATAAATTTTTTGATCACAGCAAAGGGCAAGGCCAAGTATTTGTACAACTAAGTCAGGTATTCACCACAGCTGGTAAACGCGGCAAACAAGTACAAATGGCCAAGGATGATGCAATGGTACAGGAAGCCGCCTTTAATGACCTGATGCGTAATCTGCGCTATAACCTGCAGCTTGACTTTAGTCAGCTGGCTACTTTGAACGCGCAGGATAAGGTTTATCGCAACGAGATCACCTCGGCAACAAATCTCGTTCAGGCCATTCAGAAATCGTTTGATGCTGGTAATACCTCTATGAAAGATCTGATCAGGCTTAAAGCATTGCTTTTTGGTTTGCAAAATGACATGGTCGAAAACAACCGCCAGATCAATGACCTGCAAACCGAATTAAAGACCCTGCTGCAAACCAAGGAAACCGCCTTTGTTTTTCCACTTATAAATGATAAACCAACAGAAGTGGTTACGCTTGATATACCATCGTTAATTGAGCAGGCTAAAACCAACCGGCCCGATTATCTGTCAAACCAGTATCAGCTTAATTCGGCTACGCATAACCTGGCTTATCAACGGGCGCTGGCGGTTCCAGACATAACCATTGGTGCATCTTACGATAAAAATAGCAACTACGCCCCTAACTATTACGGTTTAGAAATCGGCTTGCCTCTGCCCTTTTTTAACCGTAACCAGGGTAATATCAAATCGGCTAAATATAATATCCAGAGCCAGGAAAGCACCTTAAAGCAAAACGAACTGCAGCTGAAAAATGATGTAGTGGCTGCAGTAAATCAATACAAATTAAACCAGCAGCTATTTTCGACCCAGCAAATTGAGTTTAATGAGCAGTATGATAAGTTGTTTACCAGTATGTTCAAAAGCTTTCAGCAAAGACAAATAAGCCTGATTGAATTTGTTGACTTTTTTGACACTTATAAAGACACCAAACTCAAAATACTGCAACAGCAGTATAATCTGCAAAAGGCTATTGCCGACCTGAATTTTGCTACCGGCACAACTGTAATCAAATCCTAAAAACTTATATAAATATAATATAATGATGAAAAGAGAAACGCTGTTATCCGGCATCTCCGCTTTACTATTGCTTGCCGCCTGTAAAGGCAAGCCGCAGCCCGTTGCAGAAAATCAACCCGTTACCGTAAGCGACTCTATGGCGCGTATGATAACTATTGATACTGCTAAAACTACCGCCATAAAAGATGAGCTAAGCCTGTCGGGCGAGGTATCATACGATGATAATAATGTAATTAAGGTATTTCCTTTTGCCGGTGGCCAGATACTGGAAGTAAAGGTTTCATTGGGAGATAAAGTTACCAAAGGACAAACACTGGCTATAATGCGCAGTGCGGATATTGCCGGTAATTATACTGATCTAACCGCCACCAAATCGGATCTGGCTATTGCCAAACGCCAACTGGAACAAGCAGAATACCTGTACAAAAATGGTATATCAAGCGAGCGTGATTATACCGAAGCAAAAGAAAACTACAATAAATCAGTAGCGGCAAATACCAAGGTGCAACAGCAAATTGCCATTAATGGTGGTGGCAATACCACCGCGGGAGGAACACTGATCATCAAAGCGCCTGAAAGTGGCTATATCGTTGAAAAAAATATTACAGCAGGCAGCTTTATCCGTCCGGATAACAGCGGCAATATGTTCACCATCTCCAACATGAAGGATGTGTGGATATGGGCTAACGTGTTTGAGTCCGACATCAGCAAAGTAAAAGTAGGTTATACAGCCAAGGTTACTACAGTGGCGTATCCCGGTCAGGTATTCACAGGTAGGGTTAACGCTATAAGCTCTGTTCTTGATCCGGATAATAAGGTAATGAAAATAAAAATTGTGCTGCCAAACACCAACATGATGCTGAAACCTGAAATGTTTACCAACGTGATCATTACCAACAGCGATAAGGCACAGTCAGTTGCAGTACCGGCAAAAGCAGTAATTTTTGATAACAGCAAGTATTATGTTGTTGTATACAACAGCAAAACCGATTTGAAAGTGCGCGAGGTTAGCGTTATAAAAACAGTTGATGATGTAAGTTATATTTCATCGGGTTTAAATGCCGGTGATAAACTGATATCTAAAAACCAGTTATTGTTTTATGATGCCATAGTGGGCGATAAATAGTCTTTAGCTGTGAATTTTGAGTAATGAGTAAAATAATTATGGTACTCAATATTCACTCAAAACTTAAAACCCAACACTCAATACTAAATTTACAATGAATAAATTCATTAAAAATATAATCTACTTTTCGCTGAGGCATCGCATTTTTGTGTTTTTTATGACACTAGTGTTGGTAGCGCTTGGTATATGGAGTTACAGCAACACTCCTATTGAAACTTTTCCTGACGTAACCAATACGCAGATTATTATTATAGCCCAGTGGCCTGGCCGTAGCGCCGAAGAGGTTGAAAAAATGATCACCATACCTATGGAGACCGTTTTAAACTCCGTACAGAAAAAGGCCAACCTTCGTACTACTTCGTCATTTGGTTTATCATATGTACGTATCATTTTTGATGACGATGTAGACGATGCCTTTGCGCGTCAGCAGGTATTGAGCCGCCTGGGTAATGCCGATCTGCCCGATGGTGTAAAACCTGAAGTTGAACCACCATACGGCCCAACCGGCGAAATTTACCGCTATACACTAAAAAGCCGTACCAAAAGCATCCATGAGTTAACCGCCATACAGGATTGGATATTGGATCGCCAATTTAAATCTGTACCCGGTGTTGCCGACGTAAACAGCTTTGGTGGTGAAGAAAAAACGTATGAGGTAAGTGTTAACCCCGCCCTGCTACAAAAATACGAACTAACCTCATTGGATGTGTACAACGCCATAAACCGCAGTAACATCAATGTGGGAGGCGATATTATTGAAAAAAATGATCAGGCTTATATTGTACGAGGCATTGGCTTAATTAACAATATTGATGAAATCCAGAACATCATTATTAAGAATGTAAAAAACGTACCCATACTGGCTAAGGATGTCGCTGAAATTAAAGAAAGTGGTCTGCCCCGTTTAGGGCAGGTTGGGCGCGACAAGCACAATGATGTTATTGAAGGTATTGTAGTAATGCGCAAAGGCGAAAACCCTGCCGAGGTACTAAAACGCATCAGGGATAAAGTGGCCGACCTGAACAATAACATATTACCCAAGGATGTTAAGCTCGATACTTTTTACGATCGTACCAACCTGATGGATTTTTGTACCGAAACGGTGATCCATAACCTTTGCGAAGGTATTATCCTGGTTACGGTGATCGTATTTCTGTTTATGGCAGATTGGCGCACTACGCTAATCGTGGCTATCATTATTCCGCTGTCATTGTTGTTTGCCTTTATGTGTTTGCGTTTAAAAGGCATGAGCGCCAATTTACTCTCGATGGGGGCGGTGGATTTTGGCATCATCATAGATGGAGCCGTGGTAATGGTTGAGGGTATATTCGTAGCACTCGATCATAAAGCCAAGGAAGTTGGCATGCAAAAATTCAATGGATTGGCTAAGCTGGGGCTTTTCAAAAATATTGGCGCTGAGATGGGTAAAGCCATTTTCTTTTCCAAACTGATCATCCTAACCTGTTTAGTACCAATTTTCGCTTTCCAAAAGGTTGAAGGTAAAATGTTCTCGCCTTTGGCTTATACATTGGGCTTTGCACTATTAGGGGCATTGATATTTACACTTACCCTTGTACCGGCACTGTCAAGCATATTGCTGAGCAAAAACGTAAGGGAAAAGCATAATCCGGTTGTTATATTTTTTGAAAACGGTATTCGCCGTATGTTCAACTATACTTATCGCAACCAAAAGCTAAGTTTAATTGTGGCCGTATCGTTTATGGCTGTTACTTTCTTTTCGGCTAAGTTTTTGGGTAGCGAGTTTTTGCCGCAGCTTAACGAGGGTGCGTTATGGGTAACCGCGCAATTACCAATGAGCACATCACTGGAGAGTTCCGTAAACGTTACCAATAAAATGCGCGAAGTGCTGGCTACTTTCCCCGAGGTAAAACAAACCCTGTCGCAAGTAGGTCGCACCAATGACGGTACCGATCCTAAAGGATTTTTTAACGTACAGATACAAGTTGACCTTTTACCACAAAAAGAATGGAAAAGCGGCCTTACCCAGGAACAGCTTATTGCCAATATCGATAAAAAGCTGAGTCAGTTCCCAGGTATTATATTCAACTATTCTCAGCCTATTATTGATAACGTTGCCGAAGCCGTGGCCGGCGTGCCCGCCTCAATGGCCGTTAAAATATTTGGACCTGACTTTACGGTACTGGATCACAAAGCCGATTCGGTAATGGATATATTAAAGCATGTTCAGGGAGTTGAAGACCTTGGTGTATTACGTAACCTTGGTCAGCCCGAGTTCAGGATTGAGCTTGATCAACGTAAAATGGCACTATATGGCGTATCAACAGCCGATGCAAACTCGGTTATTGAAATGGCTATTGGTGGTAAAGCAGCCACTACCTTATATGAAGGTGAACGTAAGTTCGACATCCGTATACGCTACCAAAAACAATTCAGAAACACCCAGGATAAGATCGAGAACCTGATGGTGCCAACCTTAAACGGATCAAAAATTGCCATTAAGGAGATCTCCAATATAACTACCCAAACCGGGCCGGCGTTTATCTATCGTGATAATAATATGCGATATATCGCTGTTAAATTCTCGGTACGTGGCCGCGATTTAGGTAGTACTATTGCCGAGGCCCAGCAAAAAGTTAATGCCGCGGTTAAGCTTGACCAGGGTTATTCATTTACCTGGAATGGCGAGTTTGAAAACCAGATACGGGCATCTACTACGCTTGCACACGTTGTGCCAATTTGTTTACTGGTTATCTTCCTGATACTATTCATCACCTTTGGTAACGCGAAGGATGCTACGCTGGTAATACTAAATGTGCCATTCGCCTTAATTGGAGGTATACTTGCGTTGCATATTACAGGTACAAACTTCAGTATCTCGGCAGGTATAGGTTTTATTGCCTTGTTTGGGGTTTGTATACAGAACGGGGTGATCCTGATATCGGTATTCAAAAAGAATATCGAAGAGCGCATGCCACTTAACCAGGCTATATTAGATGGGGTTATATCAAGGGTAAGGCCTGTAGTAATGACCGCCCTGATGGCCGCTATCGGTTTAATGCCGGCAGCTATATCAACCGGAATAGGGTCAGAAACACAAAAGCCATTGGCTATAGTAGTAATAGGTGGTTTGGTTACTTCAACCATACTTACTTTATTGATATTGCCTATCATATACGCCATAGTTCATCGCCTTGTTCACCGCCGCGAAAACCGCAAACTATTGAAAAAGATGGGCGTTGTTAGAAATGCCTAATCTGCTTAAATAAAAAACGCTCCGGCAAATGCCGGAGCGTTTTTTATTTATTGTAACATTTAAGTTTTATTTTGCATGATATAATAAAAACAGCATTCATCCATATGCCCGTTACCAGATCTGTATTTCGTAATATTTCAATACTTATTTTACTATTAACCATAGCACTAGCGGCTTCGGCGCAAAAGAAAAAAGATAAGGATTATGCCCAATTGGTCGATCCTTTTATTGGAACGGGCGGGCATGGGCATACCTACCCGGGCGCGGTTATGCCTTTTGGCATGGTACAACTTAGCCCGGATACCCGCTTAACCGGCTGGGACGGCTGTTCAGGTTACCATTATACAGATACGGTGGTTTATGGGTTTTCGCACACCCATTTAAGCGGTACAGGAATCCCTGATTATTGCGATGTACTATTTATGCCTACTACCGGCGAGCCTCAATTTAAAAACACAGATTATCGTTCCGGATTTAAAAAGAAAAACGAACTGGCATCGCCAGGTTATTATAAAACCTTGCTGGATAAATACAACATCAGCGTGGAGCTTACTGCTACCACCCGTGTAGGCGTACACCGTTACGATTACCCAAGTACCGAAAAAGCAAATATCATCATTGATCTTCAGCACCGGGATGAAGTACTTGACTCATGGATTGAAGTAGTGAATGATCACGAAATACGCGGTTTTCGGAAATCAAAATCATGGGCTAACGATCAGCAAGTATACTTTTATGCTAAATTTTCAAAATCGTTTAAAACCTATGGCATAGCCGGTAATGATCAACTACAACAAGGTAAGAACAAGCTTGAAGGTAAAAACATTAAAATGTACCTGCAATTTGATAACCCCGGCGAGGTAATTTCAAAAGTGGGCATATCGGCAGTAAGTGCAGAGGGTGCCTTAAAAAACCTGGATGCCGAGGTACCTGATTTCGACTTTAAAAAAGTACAGAAAGCGGCAAAGGCTACCTGGAACACTGAATTGAACAAGATACAGGTGGAAGGTGGCGCTCCTACCGTAGCGCAGGCTACACAGACCGCGCAAACAGATCTTAAGGAAAGTGGCGGCGCCAATGGCAAGGTTCCAAAGTCAAAAAGACCAGTCGTTCCGGATTATGCCCGGATAAAGCAAACCATATTTTATACCGCTTTGTATCATACCATGCTTGCACCCAATATTTATAATGATGTTGATGGCCAGTACCGGGGGCTTGATCAAAAGGCACATACGGCGCAGGGCTTTAACTATTATACCGTATTTTCATTATGGGATACCTTCAGGGCCGAAAATCCCTTACTTACCCTGATTGATAAAAAACGGACACGCGATTTTATCAAAACCTTTTTGGCCATGTATGAGCAAGGCGGCTTATTACCCATTTGGCCGTTGGCAAGTACTGAAACCTTTTGTATGATTGGTAACCACTCCATCCCGGTTATTGTGGATGCTTATGCTAAAGGCATCCGTGATTTTGATGCGGCAGAGGCATTTACAGCCATGAAAGCAGCCGTAAACCGCAACCAGTTTGGACTGGACAGTTACCGTAAAAACGGTGTTGTATTGGCAGATGCGGAACGGGAATCTGTTTCAAAAACACTGGAATACGCCTATGACGACTGGTGTATAGCCCAAATGGCCAAAATGCTGGATAAACCACAGGACTATGCCGAATACATACAACGGGCACAATATTGGAAAAATGTATACAACAACCAGAATGGCTTTATGCAGGCCCGCGTTAACGGCGGCTGGTACTCCCCTTTTGAGCCTACAGAAATAAACCAAAACTACACCGAAGGCAATTCCTGGCAATACTCATTCCTGGTACCACAAGATGTGGAAAGTTTAATGGCACAGATGGGCGGTAAACAAGCCTTTGAGACCAAATTGGATGAACTGTTCACCAGCGAATCAAAGGTTAGCGGCAATGCTGTGCCTGATGTCGCAGGTCTTATTGGTCAGTATGCGCATGGTAACGAACCAAGCCATCATATGGCCTACCTGTATAACTTTACCGATTCGCCCGATAAAACCCAATTTTACATTGACCGTATATTGCGTGAAGAATATAGCGAAAAACCAGATGGCCTGGCCGGAAATGAAGATTGCGGGCAAATGTCAGCATGGTATGTCATGAGCTCCTTAGGTATTTATAATATAGCTCCCGGACAAAATGAGTTCCAGGTGGGTATACCCCAGTTTGATAAAGCTACTATTTACCTGGAAAATGGCAAAAAGTTCAGCATCAGCAATCCGGGTGCAGGTATCAGTCGTAATAATATTTACCTGCAGGGCATGAGCCTGGCTAAAAAAGCTTATAACAAGTTGTATTTGAATTATGCTGATATTGCGGAGGGCGGCGAGTTTGAAGTATTTACCGGCAGGCTGGCCAACAAAATGTTCATACAGGATATTGAAAAGCCGATTTCCAAAATTACCGATAACCTGATCGTGGCTAATCCATATATCATAGCGCCATCCAAAACGTTTAAACAACCCATCAGCATCCAGATCAAAAGCGCCGATACCGATGCTAAAATATATTATACGCTTGATGGCACCATTCCATCGGTAAGTTCAACGCTTTACAGCAGCCCTATCCCTATTTCAGCCAATACAACGATTAAAGCAATAGCCATTAGTAATGGTAAAAGCAGTTTTGTTGACGAAGGTAATTTTGTCAAGATAAACTGAACAGAATAATTAACAAAAAATTAAAACATTTGATCATAAAATATAGTTAGCTTTAATTAAATAAACATCACCTTAATTAACCTAATCTTATTCTTATGAGCGACATTTCATCAAATGACAACGGTAAAACAGCCGGAATTGTTAGTTATTTTACAATTATTGGCTGGCTTATTGCCTATTTTGCCCTCTACAAGGACAATAAAACTGCATTAGCTGCCTATCAATTAAGGCAAACCTTACTGTATCACATAGTTTCTACCGTTATTTATTATGCAGCTGGTGCCCTTTTAGGAGCTATATTTCTTTCCTGGAGCATTTCATTATACTCCATTCTTATTTGGGTAATTAATGTTGGCTTAATCGTTATCTGGGTAATTGGTTTAATTGGCGCCATCAACGGTGAGCAAAAACCTATCCCGCTTATTGGCGAAAAAGCACAATCTGTATTTTCAGGTATATAATTTATAAAATAAAAGACTTGTCATGCTGAACGTAGTGAAGCATCTGTTCGTGAACATACATATTGACGAGTAGATGCTTCAGCATCAGCATGACAAAATCTTAAATAAGTACAGTTTTTCGGCCTATAAATCCTCATTCTTTCTCCAATAATTTCTTTGATTCATCCAGCTTTTCCTTTTCTTCCTTCGCCAAAACCGGATACTTTAATTTCAGATCCTTCAATGTTTCCAGGATAATGGATGATATGGCTATCCGAGTAAACCATTTTTTATCAGCCGGAACAACATACCAGGGACTGGCTTTCGTGGCTGTTTCTTTTATAGCCTTTTCATAGGCACTCATATAGTCGTCCCATCGTTTACGTTCTTCAATATCAGCGGCCGAAAATTTCCAGTTCTTTTTAGGGTCATCTATCCGCTTCAAAAAGCGTTCTTTTTGCTCATCTTTTGATACATGCAGAAAAAACTTAATGATAACCGTTCCATTGCTGGTGAGATGGTTTTCAAACACTCGGATACTTTCATAACGATTTGCCCAAAACCTGCCTTCTGCATCCTTAACGCTATCAATACCGGGTAAACGTTCGTTCAGCAAAAGTTCTGGATGTACCCTGGTGATTAGTACATTTTCATAATGCGAGCGGTTATGAATGCCTATACGACCACGCTCAGGAAGAGCTTTATAATGCCGCCATAAAAAATCATGCTCATAATCTTCGGTGCTTGGTTGTTTAAAACTATACACCTGGCAACCCTGCGGATTTAATCCTGATAGGGTATGCGCTATCGCGCTATCCTTACCAGCCGCATCCATAGCCTGAAAGATAATGAGTAAGGCATATTTATTGGCAGCGTAAAGTTCCGTTTGCAAATCAAAGGTTTGTTCAATTAAACCGGCCAAAACTTCTTTAGCATCTTCCTTTTCAAACCCATCGGCGTAGCCGGAATCAAAATCTTTAAGCAAAAAGCTCTTCCCATTACTTACCTTGAACTTGCTGATCATGTTACTCATACTAAAAAATTTGCTTTACACTTTGTTAACTTAAAATTTAGATGTTAAAATTGCGTTGATAATAATGCTGTTTACTTTGAAGGTACGAAAAGTTTTTAATGCCTTATACTTGCAAACAGGCCGGTGATAAGCTTATCTGTAACTTTAATAAAAACTGTATATATTAATATTTGTTTGATGCTATGATATAGCGCCATAATTTTACATCTTTACCCAATGTTCAGACGTATACAAAACCGATATCTTAGATATTTCGTCATATTTATTTACTTCATTATAATTTTTTTCTGTTCTATAGAACTTAACTTTCTATGGTTATCTGGCTACTCACCTGATATGCAGGACATTAAAAACCCCATCATGTCAGTTGGTTCAGAGGTTTACACTGCCGATGGCAAACTGATAGGTCAGTACTATAAAGAAAATCGCTCGCCTGTCGAATTAAAAAATATTTCGCCCAACCTTGTAAACGCCCTTATTGCAACCGAGGATGTACGTTTCTATAATCATCATGGGGTTGATTTCTACTCCTTTTTTACCAGCATGCTCTCTACCGCCAAAGGCGAACGCCGCGGGGGCAGTACTATCACTCAACAGCTGGCAAAAAATCTGTTCGAAACGCGTAAAAGAAAATCGCAGGGTATCATCAAGCATGTCCCGCTGATTCGTACCATTGTTTATAAATGTAAGGAATGGCTTACTGCCTTTAAAATTGAACACGTTTATAGTAAACAACAAATACTTACGCTTTATTTGAATACGGTACCATTTGGAAATAACTCTTTTGGTATCAAAACAGCCTCGTTAAAATACTTTAATAAAACGCCTGATAAGGTTACTCCTGCAGAAGCCGCGTTGCTTATCGGGATGCTTAAGGCTACATCAAGCTATAATCCTATTAAAAATCCCGATCGCGCGCTGGAACGCCGCAATACAGTTTTGAGCCAGATGCAAAAGTATAGCTATCTGACTAAAGAGGGATATGATACTAGTGCCAAATCGCCCATAAAACTTGACCTGAGTTACGTGGAAGAAGATTCCCATGGCGACTCCTATATACGTCGTGCAGTTGAAAAATGGCTGGATAAATGGTGTAAGGATAACGACTATAACCTGTACGAAGACGGGCTTAAAATTTATACCACTATTGATTCACGCATGCAGCAATATGCGGAAGAGGCTGTTGCCGAGAAAATGAAAATGCTGCAAAAACGCTTTAATAACCTTTGGGGCAATAAAAACCCGTGGCGCGATTCAAAAGGTGTAGAGATCAAGGATTTTATATTAAAAAACGAGCAAAGGCTGCCTATTTATAAGCTGCTTGATAAAAAATATAAAGGTGATACTACGCAGATACAGGAATATTTTAAAAAGAAAAAACGGATGACCGTTTTTACCTGGAAAGGCGAACAGGACACTACCTTTTCAACTGTCGATTCTATTAAATACTATGCCCACATCTTAAACACCGGTATGATGACCCTGGAGCCATCAACGGGTAAAATAAAGGTTTGGATAGGCGGTATCGATCATCGTTTCTTTAATTATGATCACGTAAACCAATCGCGCAGGCAGGCAGGCTCAACCTTTAAGCCTTTTGCCTATTTAACCGCACTGGATAATGGCTTTACTCCTTGTGATAAGTTTACCGACAAGCCTGTAACCATTAAGTACAAGGATAATGGTAAAGACGAAGTTTGGCAACCCAACAATGCCGATTTCCATTTTTCGTACCAGGAAATGTCATTACGCTGGGCTATGGGTAAGTCTGTTAACTCTATAACCGCGCAGTTAACGGAGAAGGTTGGCTGGGATAAAATTGTGGAATACGCGCATAAATGCGGTATCGAGAGCCCATTAAAATCAGTACCATCAGTATCCTTAGGATCCAATGATGTTTCGGTGTTTGAAATGGTGAGGGCTTATAGCACCTTTCTAAACAAAGGCGAAAAATTAGACCCGCTGTTGGTAACAAAGATCACCGATCAGCAAGGCAATGTGCTTGAAGAATTTACTTTAAAAGCAGAACGTGTAATAAGTGAGGAAACCGCCTGGCTGATGCTTTATATGTTCCGCGGTGGTATGGAAGAACCTGGAGGCACTTCGCAGGCCTTATGGGAATACCCTGGTCTGTGGAAAAAAGATAACCAGATAGGCGGTAAAACCGGTACATCATCTGATTATGTGGATGGCTGGTATATGGGTATCACCAAAGATCTGGTTACCGGTATTTGGGTGGGCGCTGATGACCGTAGTGTACACTTTACCACATCAGAAACCGGCGAGGGATCACACACTGCCCTGCCTATATTTGGTCGCTTTATGGAAAAGGTTTATGCCGATACTAAATTGGGTTATACTTATGGCGCTTTCCCAAAACCATGGGTTAAAATAACTAAGCAATATAATTGCCCGTCGCCAAGAATAGTTGCCGATACCACATCAACTGATAGTACAAGCAACCCTATTGATACAACCCACGTATTACCTGTACCGGCAACAACAACACCAGAAACTCCTGAAAACAATCCTCCGCCAAATCAATAAGAAGATGTGCGGATTTCAGATGTGCAAATTTTAGATGTGTCGATTAGTATCCGGACCATTGAATTTAAGAATTAATAGAATGTATATATCATCTGCATATCTAAAATCTGCACATTTGCACATCTGCATCCTATTTCATTAAATTAGCCATGTCTATTTATGATAACTTATGAATAATCACTACACCTTATCAAATAAAGCTAAAAAATATGCGCTTATACTGATATGTCTTGTTGGCTCACTATTAATAAGTAATGGCGCAAGGGCACAGTATTTTGGTCAAAATAAGGTACGTTATAAAAACCTGAAGTTTAAGGTTTATAAAACCCCGCACTTTGAAATATACTATTACATAAAAAATGATAGTATGGTAAAACGCTTTGCACAGGAGAGTGAATTGTGGTACACCTTACATCAACAAATATTCAGGGATACTTTTAAAACCGCCAATCCAATTATCCTGTATGCCAACCATCCCGATTTCCAGCAAACTACCGCCATTGATGGCGAAATTGGTGTAGGTACAGGTGGTATTACCGAAGGCCTTAAAAACCGGGTGGTAATGCCGATAATGGAAACCAACCAAACCACACGGCACGTTATCGGGCACGAGTTGGTGCATGCTTTTCAATACCGCGCTTTACAGGGTGGAGAAAATGATAATTTTGAAGAGATCAACAATATCCCATTGTGGATGATAGAGGGTATGGCCGAGTATCTTTCATTAGGTAAAAAAGATTCATATACCGCCATGTGGATGCGCGATGCCTATCTGAACCATGATATTCCTTCCGTACGTGATCTTACCGAAAGTAATAAGTACTTCCCCTATCGTTATGGCGAAGCGTTCTGGTCGTTTTTAGGTTCAACTTATGGCGATACGGTAATTGTACCCTTCTTTAAAAATACAGCACGTTATGGCCTGCAATACGGCATCAGACGCACCTTTGGCTATGATGATAAAACCTTGTCGCGCCTTTGGAAAAATTCTATAGAGAGCACTTACAAGCCATTTTTAAAAGATACGGTTCAAAAACCTATTGGCGTAAAACTGATTGACAGTAAAACCGGCGGCGACTTGGTTGTAGCACCTGCGGTAAGTCCCGATGGTAAATATGTGGCATTTTTATCGGCCAAAAGTTTATTTTCCATTGATCTTTTCCTGGCCGATGCAAAAACCGGACGCATATTACGAAAACTCGTGAGCAAGGTGTCGAATACGCATATTGATGAGTTTAACTTTATTGAATCGGCAGGTACATGGTCGCCAGATGGTAAACGTTTTGCCTTTAGTGTGTTTAGTAAGGGGCGCAACCGCATGATCGTGGTGGATGTGGCCAGTGGCAGCACGTTGGAAGATCTATCAATGGAGAAGGCCGAACAGTTCAGTAATCTTTCCTGGTCGCCCAATGGCAAGGAGATTGTTTTCCAGGGATTATCCGAGGGGCAAGGTGATCTTTACTCCTATAATTTTGACACTAAAAAAATAACCCAGCTTACCAATGATAAATACTCTGATTATCAGCCAAGTTATTCAAGGGATGGTAAAAAGATAATTTTTTCGAGCGACAGAACAACTTATGACCAGTCGTTAGAGCAGGACATTCCATTTAACCTGGCCGAACTTGATATTGCAACTGGAAGGATCACCGACATCAAGATATTTAACGGGGCCAATAATCTGAACCCGCAATACTCGGCAGATGGCTCGCAGATATACTTTTTATCAAACCGCGATGGTTTCCGCAATCTGTACCGTTATACCATCAGCAGCGGAAAAATTGAACAAATGACCGATTTGTTTACCGGCATATGCGGTATAACTGAGTATTCGCCGGCTTTAAGTATCTCAAACAATGATGATGTTGTTTACTCTTATTACCGAAAGCAAAAATATGAGTTGTATAATGCAAAAGCAACTGACTTTAAACCTGTAACGTTAGAAGCTACAAATGTAAACTTTAGCGCCGCCATGCTGCCACCAGCGCGTGCGGTTGGTGTAGACCTGATTAACTCAAACCTGAATAATTACCTGGCCTATAAAAAAATACCGGCCGACTCGATTGCTAATATTCAATATAGACCCAAGTTTAAGCTTGATTACCTGGCTGGTAGCGGTATTGGCATAGGTGTAAGCAGTTTTTATGGTACCAGCTTATCAAGTGGTATACAGGGCGTATTCAGCGATATACTGGGGCGTAACCAGATATTTGCAGCGGCCTCTGTTAACGGACAAATATATGATTCAGGGGCCGCCATAACTTATGTAAACCAAACCGGCAGGTGGAATCTTGGTTTTGGAATATCACACATCCCCTACCAATTTGGCTTGCAAACCAACACATTCCCTACACAAAACGTAGGTGGTAAAAGCCAGGTGGTGCTATCAGACAATATTGATATTATACGGAACTTTGAGGATGGTGCAAGAGTATTCACTTCCTATCCCATATCAAAAACTACCCGTTTTGAAGTTAGCGGCGGTGGCTCTTATAACTCATACCGGGTTGATCGTTACAGCGATTTCTACAAGCTCGATACTACAGTAAATGCCGATAAAAGCAAAAGCGTTAGTACTACCTATTTATCATCACAGCGAAAAAAAATATCAAACAGTGAGGAAGGCAGCCTGATCAATACCAATTTAAAATCGTATTCTCTTTTCCAGGTTTCAACCTCATTGGTTGGTGATAACTCCTTTTTTGGAGTTGCAGCGCCACTCAATGGTTTCAGATACAGACTGGAGGCTGAGTACAATTTTGGCACGTACCACTTCTTTGCCCCTACTATTGATATCAGGAAATATGTGCGGGTTGAACCAGTAACCTTCGCTGCAAGGTTTTATGGCTATGGCCGATTAGGTGGTGATGCAAGCGGACTGTACCCTTTATATGTAGGTTATCCGTTTTATATAAGGGGTTACGAAGGACAAACCTTTTACAACAATAACAAGGTTGCAAGCAATGGCTTTAGTATTGATCAGTTATCAGGCAGCCGCATAGCAGTATTTAATTTTGAGGTACGTTTGCCGTTTACCGGTCCCGAAAAATTGGCCCAGATTAAATCAAAGTTCCTGTTTACCGATCTTAACCTATTTTTTGATGCTGGTTTAGCCTGGAATGCCGGCGACCATATATATTTTCAAAAAGATCCGCCTGTTATAGGCCAGGAAAATGTACTTAATGCAGATGGTACTCAGCAACTTGATAGCAACGGACAACCCGTTACTCAGCCAAAATATGGCAGGGTGCCCGCCTTAAGTGCTGGTGTATCATTAAGGATCAATATTTTTGGCGCTTTGGTACTAGAACCTTATTTAGCCATTCCGTTTAACCGTAATGATGTTAACAAACCTGTATTTGGCATTGGCTTTACACCGGGCTGGTAATTAATAATTAAAACCTAAACTGTTAAAAATAGTTAAATACATAATACGTGCTGTTATTATAATATACAACCTGATATGAAAAAGATACTACTGCTCAGTTTTGCCCTTATTTACGGCACTGCAGTATTTGCTCAAAAAGCCGCCATATCCATTAATACCCTAACCATAGGTCCCATGAAACCTATGGCTGGAGATGGTATGTTGCCTACAAATAACATTGTTCAAAATCTGGAATTATCAAAAGATCTTTCCGCATTCTATAATTTTGCTAAAATTGCCAATTTACTTGACACGTATAACACCAAAGGTCCCATTACCGCATTTATACCCGTTAATGAAGCATTTGGAAATTTACCGGTTGATAAACTCGATTCGCTTAATAAGCCATCACATGTTTGGGAACTTACTGAGATACTCACCTATCATGCCATTGCGGGGAGTTTAAGTGCAAAGGATATACAAAAACAAATAATTGAGCATAAAGGAATTGCCACTTTTACTACATTAAACGGGGCTAAACTTACCGCTAAAATTGATGCCAACCGTAACATCGTATTAGAGGACGAAAATGGAGGTCAGAGCATAATCAGCCGTTTTGATATAAAACAAAATAACGGCATACTGCATATAGTGAATAAAGTTTTGCTCCCAAAAACCAGAACAATATAATAGTACCATAGTATGACAATCCGCTAAAAACGATACTACGTATTTAAGATATAATAATTTGTAAGGACGAGCCGGATTTTTCGACTAAGACTTACAACAGTGATGCAGCAATGCTTCATCATCAAAATTTTATAAAGCTTAAATAAGTAAAAATGAAAAAATCAATTTTGGCTATAATGATACTGGGTGTTTTAACCGCATTTGGCTGTCAGAGCAGCAACGGACAAAACGCCAAAAGAAAACTGAGCAAGCCCGCAGCGGAATGGCAAAAGATATTGACACCAAATCAATACCATATCATGGTTGAAAGTGGAACGGAACCGCCCTACAAGAATGAATATTGGAACAACCACCAAAAAGGCGTTTATGTAAGCGCTGCCACTGGCGATATACTGTTCAGCTCTGACGATAAATTTGACAGCGGAACAGGGTGGCCAAGCTTTGTTAAAGCTATTGATCCTAAAAAAGTTACTATAGTACAAGATAACAGCTACGGCATGAGCCGTGATGAAGTTATTGAAAAAAGCACCGGTTTACACCTGGGTCATGTTTTTGACGATGGTCCCGCCGACCGTGGCGGCAAAAGATTCTGCATGAATTCGGGTGCATTAAAATTCATTAAAAAGTAACTGTTCTCCTGTTAACATTTACAGAAGGGCGCAATTGTGGCCTTACCCGTAAACCACTTTCAAACTTTAAACCAATGGTCAGATCTATCCAATCAGGATTAACAGGTCTGATCATTTTTTCTTTTTGCGGGCGGGTATAAGTGCTCACCACTTTAAAACGCTCCATAGCCTGCTCTTCGGTATTAATCTCCTCAAAATAAACCAAACGGTTAAGTTGTTGTGCGCTGTCAAAAAACAAAGTAGGCATATCCGTGTAAAATTGAAGTGTTTTTACAAGATCAGAGCATAAGCCAACATGTAAGTTTTTCCTGTTCCTGTCGGTGATGATATATACAAAACGTTTCATTTTATGATAAAAATTTTGGTGAACAAATAATTATTACTAACTTTATGAGCATAAAATTACTAATAATTTTAGCAAATGCAAATTTTATGTCAATAATTTCACAAAATATTAAGTTTCTCCGCAAAAAGAAGGGTTTAACCCAACAGCAATTTGCCGACCAATTAGGTATAAAACGCTCATTAGTAGGTGCATATGAAGAAGATCGTGCCGATCCGAAATATGACTTACTAAAAACATTAGCAGTGTTTTTTGACATTACTATCGATGATTTTATAAACGAAACCATCGATGAAAAATGGGCACCCAAGCCTAAAGGCAACCCCGCCAACCTGCGCGTGCTGAGTATTTCTGTTGATAAAGAGGATAATGAAAATATTGAAATGGTACCGCTTAAAGCCAGCGCCGGTTACTTAAACGGCTATGCCGATCCGGAATACGTATCAAAATTGCCTAAGTTCTATCTGCCCATGTTTAAACAAGGTACCTATAGGGCTTTTGAAATAAAAGGCGACTCCATGCTACCCATATTATCAGGTGATATTATTATAGGCGAGTACCTGGAAAACTGGGGCGATGTTAAAAGCGGCGAAACTTATATTGTGATTTCTAAAAATGATGGTGTAGTATATAAACGCATAGGTAACAAGTTTAAAGAAAACAAAAAACTGAAACTGATATCTGACAATCCCGTATATGAGCCCTATGAAATAAATGGCGAAGATGTTTTAGAAATATGGAAGGCAAAAGGCTATATATCAACCCAACTGCCACAACCAACACCAGAGCCTACTATGGAAAGCCTAACCAGTATGATGGCACAAATGCAGCGTTCCATATCAAACTTACAACAAAGCAACAATTAAGTTACATCGGCTTATTTAAACCTTTACGGTATATCTTTATCCTAAGATTATAAAACGTAAAACAAAAAAAGCTATGAAAAAAATTTTGTTGATGTGCTGTTTCCTTATCGGGATTTCAGCAGTAAGCCGTGCACAAGGTGGCGGTCAAAGAAGAAGTCCGGAGGAAATGGCCAAAGGATTACAAACACAGCTGAAGCTGACTGACGATCAGACCGCGAAAATTACAACTATATACCAAGACCAGGCTACTAAAATGGACAGTGTAAGGACAGCAGCTAATGGCGACCGGGATGCTATGCGACAAGCAAGAATGCCGATAATGAAAGCCACTAACGATAAAGTTAAAGCTATTTTAACACCTGAACAATCCACTGCTTATGACGCTATACTAAAAGAGCGAATGTCAAGAATGGGACAGGGCGGCGGTGGCGGCTCACAAAACTAATTAATAATAAGAAGCGGTGTTAAGCCGCTTTTTATATTTTTGTACAAATCTTTCTCATTGACATCAGCCCAAACATATCTTAAAAATAAACTTGACGAAAGGCAGTCATCAGGCATCTACAGAACTTTAAAGCCTGAAAACAACCTGATTGATTTTTGTTCGAATGATTATCTTGGGTTTGCCCGGTCATTTGTTTTAAAGCAAAGTATCGAAACCGAGATTGAAAAATATCCATCGGGCTTAAACGGCTCTACCGGATCAAGATTACTATCAGGTAATATAACTTATGCCGAAGATCTGGAAAAACGGATAGCAGCATTTCATCAACAGGAAGCCGGTTTGCTTTTTAACTCCGGTTACGATGCCAACCTGGGTTTACTATCCTCACTGGCCCAACGCGGCGATACCATTATATTAGACGAACTGATACATGCTTCTGCCATTGACGGAGCTCGATTAAGTTATGCCAACCGTTATAGTTTCCGCCACAATGATCCGGATAGCCTGGAGGCCAAGCTAAAGCAGGCTAAAGGCAATTGTTATGTAGTTATTGAAAGTGTTTACTCCATGGATGGCGATACGCCTCCCCTGTTGGATATATTAAACCTTACCGAAAAATACGGAGCACATTTAATTGTTGATGAAGCACATGCCATAGGGCTTTATCCCGCCGGCTTAGTGCACCATCTGGGTTTACAAAACAGGATATTTGCCATGGTTGTTACCTTTGGTAAAGCGCTGGGTTGTCATGGGGCTATAATACTGGGCAGTAGCTTATTAAGGGAATACCTTATCAATTTTGCCCGCCCCTTTATTTATACTACGGCAGCTTCCTTTCATCAGTTGGCATCTATAAAAATGGCTTACCAGTTATTTGAAAATGCGGAAGAAACTATCACTGGTCTGAAAAACAATATCGCTTTGTTTAAAAGTCAAACCAAAGCAATTGACACCTACCCTCTGCTTAACAGCGATAGCGCCATTCAATGCATTGTACTGAAAAGTAATGACAAAGCCCGCGAAGCAGCAAACATTTCACAGAATGCAGGCTTAGATGTAAGGGCCATACTTAGCCCAACCGTTGCCCCGGGGACCGAAAGGATCCGGATATGTCTGCATGCATTTAATACGGTCAATGATTTAACCTTACTTACTAACACCATTAACCAATTTATTAATGCTTGCTAAACAGCCCATATTTATTACCGGTATTGGCACCGGTATCGGTAAAACAATAATTTCGGCCATTATAACAGAGAAACTAAAGGCCGACTACTGGAAGCCAATCCAGGCCGGTGATTTGGATGATACCGATACCCTAAAAGTTCAAAGCCTCATATCAAACGATATTTCCTGCTTTTATCCGGAAGCATATCGCCTAACCCAGCCATTTTCTCCGCATAAATCGGCAGCGCTTGATGAAATCACTATCGATATCAGAAATATCATCCCCCCTGAAACCGGCAATCAGTTAATAATTGAAGGGGCGGGCGGTCTTATGGTGCCCTTAAATGATAATTTTTTAATGATAGATGTAATCAGGCAGTTAAATGCAAAAGTGATCCTGGTGTCGCAAAATTACCTAGGGAGCATTAATCATACTTTATTATCTCTTCTTGCGCTAAAAAACTACAACATACCGGTAATGGGTATTGTATTTAATGGCGATAAGGATGTTTATTCAAAAAATTATATTCTTAATTATTCGGGGGTAAATGAGTTGGGGCATATACCCACTTATACAGACATCAGCAAAACAACAATAATAGAAGCAGGTAGCTATATCACATTATAAATTCAATGCACATTTTAAACGCGGTTATTGTAGCCACAATTAATAAAAAACATGAAGTTTATTAATCAAGTTACTTACTAGGTACTACCTTTAAAAAAATGATGGCACCTAATAATAATCCACATATAAAGGCAATAGATACCCACTTAATAATAACAGCTTTGTCCATGATAGTTCCTGTGTTATAATATTTATTCACTAAGGTAATAATATTATAATCACATAAAAGAGCCAGGAGTTTATCAAAATGCATTTTCTATATTTCAGTATAAAAAAGCAATTATTTTAGATTTTTTGTATATGCATACATAGTTATTTATTTTACATATTAATTAACAACAATATCGTATTAGCATCAATTTCAAATAATAATATATCAATGCGATTGTTTTTAAAACATTAATTAAATGAGTTATACATAAAATATTTTAGCAAACAGAGTTGCAATTAACAAAAAAAGAGAGGTCCATGAACCTCTCTTTTTTTGTTAAACTATTAAAGGATCTTAATAATTAGGATTTTGAGCAGTAACTCCACCGGAAGACAAAACCTCTGGTTGAGGGATCGGGAATAAATTCCTGAAAGTTTGAGTTATACCGGTTTGATTAACACGACGCAGGTCAAAGAAACGCTGCCCTTCGTGAGCAAGTTCCAATCTACGCTCTTTTATAATAGCCGTTAAAATATCTGCTTGCGTTACCGCTGTTGAGGGTGATAAACCGGCACGTGAACGGATCACATTTAAATCTGTTAAAGCCCCGGTCAGGTTATTTTGTTGTGCCCTGGCTTCGGCTCTGGTTAAATAAATTTCGGCTAGCCTAAACATCATCACATTATCAATACCAGGACTAACCTGCGAATATTTTAACTGTTTGTTAGCTGGTGTTGTACTAAAATTTATGGGCTTTCTAATATCTCCGGCTTCAAAAGCATCGCGTAATGAAGGTGTGGAGCTTATTTCATTTCTACCACCTGAACTTGTAGGGTAATAATAAAAAGCTATACTATTAGCATCTGTTGCGTTGTATAAGAGTGCCCAGATGGTTTCTGAAGTTGTGGTTTGACTATACATCGAAAGATAATTAGCTCCGGATACTAAGCTATAGCTTCCACTTGCGATAACGGTTGTTGCATTAGCTTCTGCATCAGCCCATTGTTGTCTGTACAATTGCACACGTGATTTTAACGCTGTTGCCACCAATTTATTCACCCTGCCTGCCCCAACAGATACCGGTAATTTGGCAATGGCATCATCCAGATCTTGTAATACCTGGGTATAAATAGCGGCCTCAGTTGCTCTTGGTGTCACAGCCTTTGCATCAGCTGGGGTAAGGGTTGGTTTTAAGCGTAAAGGAACACCCAATCCTCCTGCTTTATTGTAACCATCCGGACTTCCTCCAAACATCCTGATCAGATCAAAGTAAGCCATAGCACGAATGGCCTCGCATTCACCAATTGCCCTGTCTTTGGCAAAAGCCGGATCAGTAATAGCCGGTGCGGCAGCTATAATATTGTTGGCCCTGTTTATAGTGCTGTAAATAGCATTCCATATGGTAGCAATATCCACATTATCAGGCAATATAGTTTTGTTATATACCTGGGCAAAAGTTGGAAAAGTTCCAACTTCCTGTATATTATCAGCATACATGTCCGGGAATATCAAGTAGTTTAATGACATGTACCCGGTTAATTGAATACCATCATAAACACCTATAATACCGGCTTCAACACCCTGTCTTGTTGTATAACCAGTTGTTGCATCAAGCGATGCCTGCGGCTGTTGCTCAAGCTGCTTTCTGCAGGCTGTGGCATATAACAACGCCGGTAGTATTATATATAAAATTTTCTTTTTCATGTTTATCTATATTTAGAATCCTACGTTTACACCAAAAATTATTGTTCTAGCTTGCGGAGCGGTTAAAAAATCAGTGCCTGGTGCCGTGTTCGATGTTGAAGCTGCAGTAGTAACTGAGTTTCCATCATTAAACGTGCTTAGTTCAGGATCAAACCCGGAATATTTGGTTATCGTAGCTAAATTCTGTGCCGAAACATAAACCCTTACACTCCTAACATGAATAGCTTGCGCGGCAAATTTTGGTATGGTATAACCCAATGTTACATTTTTTAAACGCAGGTACGAGCCGTTTTCAATAAACCTGTCTGAAACACGATTATTTTGATTAGGATCGCCATAAACAGCTCTTGGGATATCAGTATTGGTGTTAGTTGGTGTCCACCTGTTCAACACTGTTGCAAATTGCCCAAAAACGCTGTTCTGTCCTTCAGCAAAAGATCTGGTATTATTATATATTTTATTACCATAACTAAACTGCCAAAAGAAAGACAGATCAAAATCTTTATACTTCATATTATTGGTTAAACCGCCTACAAAACTTGGCTGTGCACTGCCGGAAATAGTCTGGTCAGCTGCTGTAATAACACCATCGCCGTTTAAATCAGCAAATTTAATATCGCCCGGAGAGGTGGCGGCTACCTGGTAAAGCGCATTCGCATTTCCCGTTTTAGTTTTGGCAGCAGCATTCAAGTCGTTAATTTCTTGCTGGCTCTGGAAGATACCGGCAACTTTATAACCTCTGAAGCTACCAAGCGGTTGCCCTACTTCTACCCAACTCGCAAATCCCTGAGGAAATGGAGCATTACCGTTGGCCAATGCCAGTACCTTGTTCCGGTTAAAGGCTATGTTAAAGCCGGTATTCCAGCTAAATGACTTGCTTTTGAAATTAACCGATTGAAGCTCGATCTCCAAACCTTTATTTTGAAGCTTACCAACATTATCAGTATAAACCGTAAAGCCAGATGAGCCTGGCAGCGGAACATTTAACAACAAATTATCCGTGGTCTTTTTATAAACATCTACCGAAATAGTAAGCCTGTTATTAAAAAGTCCAAAATCTAATGCCAGATCTGTCTGTTTGGTATTTTCCCAGGTCAGATCAGGACTGCCCAGCTGTGATGGTGCCAGACCGGCTAATTGATTATAATTAAACCCTGAACCTATCAGCGTTCTGGCAGCAAAATCACCTATGTTATAATTACCTGTTAAACCATAACCACCGCGAAGCTTTAAATTAGATAACCAGCTTGCATTTTTCAGGAAAGATTCATCACTGATTCTCCAGCCTCCCGAAACAGATGGAAAATAACCGCTCCTTTTATTTTTACCAAACCTTGATGAAGCGTCATTACGCAAACTTGCAGAAAACAGATATTTCTCTTTGTAATTATAATTTGCCCTGCCAAAATAGCTCAACAATACGTTGCTGGTTCCGCCAGATGTGGCTGTAGTTTTAACCGCAGCGGCTGACAAACGTGGTATATCATTACCAGGAAAACCAGTGCCCCCAGCCTGAAGCGATGAATAGTTATCTTTTTGATAAGCCTCACCTGCTAAAATGCTTAAATTATGATCGCCAAAGCTTTTGTTAAACGTTAATGTATTCTCGTTTAAAACGTTCAGATCTGATTGATGGGTTTCTGTTCCTGAACCAGTTGGTAAACCGGCATTTAAAGTTGTCGGTAAAAACCTTCTTTCATCATAAACAACATAATCAGCCGCAAAATTTGTTTTAAATGTTAAATAAGGAAGTATTTTGTACTCACCAAACACATTCGATAATAAGCGCCCGTTAGTAGTTAAGTTTAAAGGCTCTTTATATGCAGCTACCGGATTTTCAACAGAACTGTTAGAGTCTTTTGCATAAGTACCATCGGCATTATATACCGGAATAGCCGAAGTTTCCAATATAGCAGCACTCAGTACCCCGTATATATTATTATCATTATTTATCCGGTTTTGCGTTGTGCGGCTAAACGTCATATTGGTTCCTATCTTAAACTGATCATTGATGGTATGATCAAGATTTAAGCGGGCATTGAAACGTTTATAATCTGAACCTTTAAGGGTACCCTGCTGGTCAAAATAACCGCTTGTAAAGTTAAACCTGGTTTTTTCGTTACCGCCGTTTATAGAAAGATTATAACTGCTGATAGGTGCATTTTTCTTAAAAACCTCATCCTGCCAGTTGGTTGTAGGATAAGTATCCGGGGCATTGCTTACGTTTTTTAAACCCAAAAACTTTTCAGTAAAGTCCTTTAACGTAGGATATGTTGGTGTCCCGATACTTGATGCGTACCGGTTAGTTATAGCATCCTGTAATAACTGTATGTACTGCGGCCCGGTTAATACATCAATTTTTTTAGTTGGATTTTGAAGCCCCCTGTAGTAACTCAGGTCTATTTGGGTTTTACCAACTTTACCATGCTTGGTTGTTATTAAAACAACGCCGTTTGAAGCCCGCGAACCATAAATGGCTGCAGAAGATGCATCTTTTAAAACATCTATTGATTCAATATCGTCAGGATTAATATCATTAAGCGCATTGGTTGACTGGTTACCAAAACCAAGCAGAGAGTAATTACCCGCATTAATTGGCGTACCATCAACCACATATAAAGGCTGGCTGCTGGCATTAATTGATGAAGTACCACGCACCCGGATAGATACGCCTCCTCCCGGAGTACCTGATGACGATGTTACCTGTACACCCGCAGCTAAACCTTGTAAGGCCTGATCAACCCCGGTTACCGGGCGATCTGCTATTGATTTTGCAGTAACTCTTGATATTGCCCCGGTAACAGTTTTTTTAGCCTCTGTACCGTAACCAACAACCAACACTTCTGATAGTTCTTTATTGATTGGCTTAAGCTTTATGTCTACCTTGTGCAAAGACCCTATATTAGTGGTAGTTGTAGTGTATCCAATAAAACTGAATACCAAAACATTCTGTCCGGATACGGCATTAATTACGTATAAACCATCCGCATCGGTTTGTACACCCCGGTCTGTGCCCTGGATTTTAACAGAAACTCCTGGTAGTGGCTGTCCGTCATCGACACCAGTTACCCTTCCCGTGATTTTTCTGCCTTGAGCAAAAATACTATTTAACGAAATAATACTTAAGACAAAAAATAAAAGTAATTTTTTCTTCATGCTTTTTTGTTTAAATTTTTACAAAATAATTATGATGAAAATATGAATTTTATAATAACCATCACATCATTGTTACCATACTTAAAATTTTTGACAGTAAAATGACCTGTATTTTGCTACACTTTCATCAAAGTATCTTTTTTTTCATATTATGATATAAATAAGCTTTGATCAATAAATCCTATTATCTAAAGAGTAATCATGAATATTGGCAGTTGAGTTTCAATTGCACTTCACCCATTTTGCCAAATAAATAATTTGCCCCACTTTAGCTTATTGATTTTAAGCACCATATAACCTAACATCAGCATGAAAAATATTACCGTAATTGGTTCAGGAACAATGGGTAATGGCATAGCCCATACTTTTGCACAACACGGCTTTGAGGTATCGTTAGTTGATATTAATTCCGAAGCGTTAAATAAAGCCGTACAAACCATTACCAATAACCTTGACCGACAATTAAAAAAAGGCATCATTAATGAGCAGAACAAAGCCAGCACATTAAACAAGATCAAAACATTTACCGACCTGCAACAAGGGGCAGCTAACGCCGATCTGGTAATTGAGGCTGCCACCGAGAACAGGGAAATCAAGCTAAAACTATTTAAACAGTTAAGTGAAATTTGCAGTGATAATATTATTCTGGCATCCAATACATCGTCTATATCTATTACGCAGATTGCCGCAGTAACCAAAAATCCGGGCAATGTTATTGGCATGCACTTTATGAATCCTGTACCGGTAATGAAACTGGTAGAAGTAATTAGAGGCTATGCCACTACAGATAAGGTTACCAGCAGCATTATGCAACTGGCTAAAACATTAGATAAAGATCCTGTTGAGGTAAATGATTATCCGGGCTTTGTAGCCAACCGCATTTTAATGCCGATGATCAATGAGGCTATTTATACCCTGTATGAAGGTGTTGCCGGTGTTGAAGAAATTGATACCGTGATGAAACTGGGCATGGCTCACCCTATGGGTCCGCTACAACTGGCCGATTTTATTGGTCTTGATGTTTGCCTGGCTATTTTAAAAGTTTTATATGATGGTTTTGGTAATCAAAAATACTCGCCCTGCCCTTTACTGGTAAATATGGTTACTGCAGGGCACTCAGGCGTAAAATCAGGTAGTGGTTTTTATAAATACAATCCCGGTAGCAAGGATCTGGTTGTTGCTGATAAATTTATAGGCAAATAATTAAACTTTTTGTAATGCCCGCTGTCAAAATTCCTGTAAGTATTTAACAAGATAAAAAAAATACAGATGAAAAAGATAGCGAAAATAGGATTATTACTGGCTTTAACCAGCGCCTTATTCACATCATGCGCCGCCGATTATTATGTTGCGGAGCGCCCTGCTGAACCAGTATATGTACGTCCTGTAGCTCCTTATCCAGGTGCCTATTGGGTGCCCGGCGAATGGGCATGGCGTGGTGGAAGATATGCTTATATCAATGGCTTTTACGCAAGACCACGTCCTGGTCGCGCTTATATTCGCGGATACTGGCACCCTGTTCGTCATGGTTATGCATGGCACAGAGGATATTGGAGGTAAGTTAGTTTAACAGTAGGCAGTTTGCATTAAGACGATACTTTATTTTACTGCAAACTACCTACTGATAACTGCAAACTCAAAAACTTACATCCTTTCCGGTACATCAATGCCCAGCAGATTCATACCTCTGCTGATCACTTTGGCTGATGATGCCGATAGTTGCAGCCTGAATTGCTTTAATATTTCGTCTTCTGCCTGCAGAATTGATTTTTCGTGATAGAATTTATTATACGTTTTAGCCAGTTCATATACATAATTGGCTATAACAGCTGGGCTGTATTCATTAGCTGCAGCACCTATAACCTCCGGGAATTGGGTTAGCAGAACAATCAGATCACGCTCAACACCAGCCAGCTCTGTTATTTCAATATTACTATTGGGCTGATAATCTGCCCTGCTCAATACCGACTTGATACGGGCATGGGTATACTGAATAAAAGGCCCGGTATGTCCCTGAAAATCAACTGACTCATTAGGATCAAACAATAACCGCTTTTTAGGATCAACCTTTAACAGGAAATATTTTAATGCTCCCATACCAATGGTATGATAAAGTTGTAGTTTTTCATCTTCGGCAAAAACATCAACCTTGCCCATAGCTTCGGTATGTTGCTTGGCTGTGGTTTCCATTTCCAACATCAGGTCGTCGGCATCAACCACCGTACCCTCGCGCGATTTCATTTTGCCCGATGGCAGATCAACCATCCCGTAGGATAAGTGAAACAAACCATCGGCACCGGCTTTACCCAACTTACGTAATATCAGGAACAGCACTTTAAAGTGATAATCCTGCTCGTTACCCACCACATAGATGGATTTATCCATGTGAAAATCATTGTATTTCAACTGGGCAGTACCCAGATCCTGGGTCATATAAACTGATGTACCATCTGACCGTAAAACCAGTTTTTCATCCAATCCGTCAGGTGTCAGGTCAATCCATACAGAACCATCCGCCTTTTTAAAGAAAACGCCGTTTTGCAGCCCTTCCTCAATAATATCTTTTCCTAACAGGTACGTATTTGATTCGTAATAGTATTTATCAAAGTTTACACCCAATTGCTTATAGGTTTCGGCAAAACCTGCGTACACCCACTCGTTCATGGTTTTCCATAAGTCGATGACTTCTTTATCGCCTGCTTCCCATTTTTGCAGCATTTGCTGGGCCTCTTTAATAACCGGCGCATTCTTTTTAGCTTCATCCTCGGTTTGGCCTTCGCTCTTTAGCTCCTCTATCTGGGCCTTGTAAGCCTTATCAAACAACACATAATATTTACCTACCAGGTGATCGCCTTTTAAGCCTGATGATTGCGGCGTTTCGCCATTGCCAAACATTTGCCATGCCAACATTGATTTACAGATATGTATACCACGATCATTTACCAGGTTCACTTTTACCACATCATACCCGGCAGCAGCCAAAATTTGCGAAACTGAATATCCTAAAAGATTATTCCGGATATGCCCAAGGTGTAAAGGTTTGTTCGTATTTGGCGACGAATACTCCACCATTACCTTTTGCCCGTTTGGTTTTGCAATCGCAAAATCATCTGGCAGGATCTGGTTGTATAGTTGGCCTATCCAGTATTCGTCAGTTATAGAAATATTCAGGAAACCTTTAATTACGTTAAACTCGCCTACCTCCTTTAATTCGTTTTTAAGGTACTCTCCTATTTCGTTCCCGGTTTGTTCGGGGCCTTTGCGCGAAAACTTGGTAAAAGGAAACGTTACAATGGTTATTTGCCCTTCAAATTCCTTCCGGGTTTCCTGTAAACTTATAGCTGCCGGTTCTACATCAGTTTGGTACAGATGTTTAATTGCTTTTACGGCAGCATCAATAATAAAATTCATCCGGCAAAATTAATTAAATTGCTAATAACCTTGCTATAATAAAATATTGATTATTCTGAATAGATTTGCTCTTCATATACCAATTTATGATACTAACCAATAATAACTTTAAAATAGATGTAACCTCCGAAATTGGCAGCCTGCGCACCTTACTGATCCACAGTCCGGATAGTGGTCTGGGTAAAGTTGTACCCTCCAAAGCCCAGGACTGGCTGTTTGAAGATATAGTTCACCTGGATACCATGCGTAAAAATGAATATGATTATTACGTAAAACTATTGCTCTATTTTTTGGATCCGGATAAAATAAAAGGCAAACTGAACCAGGTTGAAAACGATAGCGAACGTTCATTCTTTAAACCAGACAATGCCGCCTTTCACGCATCAAACCAGGTAATTGAAATACAAACCCTGCTGGCTGATATTTTACAACAAGACGATATACGCGAAAAACTAGTAGCCTCAGTTTGTGCTATTGAAAGCTGCAATTACCGCCTGCAGGAACAACTGATAGATACTGATCCGGTTGAACTGGCCAAAATATTTATATCCGGATCATTAAGCACCGAAGAGATGATATTTGCGCCGATACCTAACCTCATTTTTTCGAGGGATATTGGTATAGCGGTTAATAACCATATGCTATTGAACAAGCCTGCTAAAAAAGCACGTTTCCGCGAAACCCTGCTGGCCAGGTACATATTTTTCAATCACCCGCTGTTTGCAGCATACAGCAATAATATACTGGAGATACCCGAAACGGCACAGCATTTTTTACGTCCCGGCGAAGACAATCTGGAGAAGACAACTCTTGAAGGTGGCGACGTAATGATGGTGAGCCCCCAGCACTTATTGATAGGTTGCAGCGAGCGTACCTCCATAAGCGGCGCTAATGAAGCTATTAAATTATTATTTGATAACGATGTGGTAAAAAAGGTAACTATTGTAAAAATTCCGCACAAGCGCGATTACATGCATATTGACACCGTTTTTACACAGGTAAAACGCGATACCTGGGTGTTACTTCGTTCCCTGGCTATAGCTGAGGTACCCGTGGAAGAGCAGGAACCTATCTCTTGGTTTACCGATAAAAAATCAAAAGAAAGACCCGAAATTGTACAGTTTGAAAAAGATGAAAAGCCCAGGTTGTTCGGCTGCATTGAGGACCTGCTGGCTGATATTAGTGAGAACGACCTGCAAAGCGGTAAAAAAACAAAATTCATTTATTCAGGCAATAATACCTTCCCCTTTGATGCCCGTGAGCAGTGGACAGATTCCTGTAATCTGTTAGCCATAAAAGAGGGTGTGGTTCTGGGTTACGATCGTAATGACAAAACGGTTGAGGCCTTTAAACAAAACGGGTTTGATGTGATCAGGGTAAACGACTTATTACAAAAATTTGAAAGTGGCGAGCTTAATCCACAAGAAATGAAAGACACTTTAATTTTGATGCCATCGGCAGAACTTTCCAGGGCACGCGGTGGTTTTCATTGTATGAGCATGCCGCTTTTAAGGGATAAGGTTGTCTGAACCGGGGTTAAATTGTCTGAACTAGGATTTATACGATTAATAGATTACCATGATTTTTGAATTCCTGGCTTTGCCGATTTAATTAAGCTGAAATAAAAATCCCAAAAATCTGAGAAATCTGTTTAACGGCGTAGCCCTCTTGAACACAATAAAACTTTAACAATACGTGAAAAATCCGGGTTCAGACAAAGAATGACCTAATGACTAAAATAAAATGACCAACCAACAATCAACCAATAATATATTAATGATAAGGCCGGTAAGCTTTGGCTTTAATGAGCAAACTGCCGGGAGCAATGCTTTTCAGAACCGCGATGCCGACCAGCAGGCTGTTCAGGATAAAGCGCTGGCCGAATTTGATGGTTTTGTAAAAACGCTGAAGGAGAATGGTGTAAACGTTACTGTAATTGATGACACATCACAACCGCATACCCCCGATTCTATTTTCCCAAACAACTGGGTATCGTTCCATGCCGATGGTACTATTTTTTTATACCCTATGCAGGCCGAAAACCGCAGGCTGGAACGCCGTGAGGATATCATCAGTAAATTGGAGGATACTTTTAAAGTAGCCCATGTAATTGATCTGAGTCGTTTTGAAGCTGAAGATAAATTTCTGGAAGGTACCGGCAGCATGGTATTGGACAGGGAAAACAAAATAGCCTACGCTTGTCTTTCACCGCGTACCAATAAGGAAGTATTGACTCAGTTTTGCGAACAGGCAGATTATAAAGCCATTAGTTTTGATGCAGTTGACGCGCACAACAAAGCTATTTACCATACCAACGTATTAATGTGTATCGGCAGTAAGTTTGCAGTTATTTGTGCTGATAGCATCCCCGATCTGCATGAAAAAAGCAAAGTCCTTGAAACGCTAAGATCAACACAAAAAGAAGTGGTAACCATAACTTTTGACCAAATGAACCGCTTTGCCGGAAACATGCTCGAAGTAAAGAATGCAACAGGCGAAAACCTGATCGTCATGTCGCAGAATGCTTACCAGGCGCTGAATGAGCAACAAAAAACCATATTGAAAAAATACGGAAAACTGGTATATGCAGATATTAATACCATTGAAACCAACGGTGGTGGCAGCGCAAGATGTATGATGGCCGAGGTGCACTTACCGCAGGCTTCATAGTATACAAACTGCTTATCAGCCCTCGTTTTTAACGTTTTGCACTAATATGTATACAGCTTTTTGACACCTGGCACAAAAATATTTTCTGATAGGTAAAAAAAATAAACCATACTTAACAAACCAACTCCTGTGCATTTGAAAATGAAATGGCTCCTTGCAGGTGGAACAATAATGCTCCTTTTTTTTATTCTTTCCTTCACTCATATTTAACTTTTACGAAAGTTAAATATTAATTGTTACAATAACAGTAATTTTTAATTAAAAAAATTAACTCCAAGAATAAAATCTATGTAAACACTTATAGCAAATATACCTCTTAAGTGGTAGCCAAAAAAATAAAATCTTAAATATCCTACCTCTTGAAATTCTTTCAACTTTTTCTGCCTTGCACCGTGTACAGTGCAATTGTTTCTTTTTAACGTTTGAATTATTCGCTGTTATTGACTGTAATGACATGAGTTATTCTTTATACAATCTCCTACTGAACAAAATGAATGCCAACACGATAAATATTTAACTATCGAGTAAAACATTACCGCTTCCTGATACTTCAAAATTGTTTTACTATTTATTTGTTAACTAAAGTTTAAAACAGCACTAAATTCCAACACTATTGATCAGCTTAACATTAGCAGCATAACGGCCGCTAATTTGCTAATGGATTCCTATACTTTTTGATTCAAAAACAGGCTGGGTGAACCTATAATTATTCGCCATCAAATAAATTACATTCAAACTATAAATTTTATCCTAACAATTGGCCGTTTATTCCGTTTAAAAATTACATTTTTGCCAAAATTTTAAAGGATGCAGAGTTACCAGGAATTTCTTGATTTAAGTGTAGGTTTCCCGCAGGATGGTTTTGAGATCATCGACGACGAACTATATTTTCAGGATCTTAATTTAATGGAAATGATTGAAACGTATGGCACGCCCCTGCGCTTCACTTATTTGCCCATGATAACTAAGAAAATACAGCAGGCTAAGCTGTTATTTCAGCAGGCTATTGTAAAAAACAACTACCGTGGTAGTTATAAATATTGTTACTGTACAAAAAGCTCTCATTTTAGACACATTGTTGAAGAAGCGCTTAAAAATGAGATCCACCTGGAAACATCATCAGCTTTTGATATGCCGATGATTGATGCCCTGGAGAAAAAAGGTGCTGTTAACAAGGATATTACCGTGATATGCAATGGTTTTAAAACATTTCAGTATAAAACCTATATTATTGACATGCTGCATGATGGCTTTAAAAACATCATCCCGGTATTGGATAATAAAGAGGAATTTAACCTATATGATGATGAGGTTGAAATGGATACCCCATGTAACCTGGGTATTCGTATAGCCGCTGAAGAGCAGCCAGACTCACAATTTTACACCTCGCGTTTAGGTGTACGTATGGAGGATATTATTGATTTTTATCATAATAAGATAGAAAACAACCCTAATTTCCAGGTTAAGTTGTTACATTTCTTTATCAACTCTGGTATCTCCGATACTCCATACTACTGGAACGAGCTGGAAAAATATGTAACACTGTATTGCAAATTTAAAAAGATCAACCCTGCATTAGATACGCTTGATATTGGTGGCGGTATGCCATTTAAAGACTCACTGGTTTTTGATTTTGATTATGAGTACATGATCAACGAAATTGTGAGCCGTATTAAGGAGATCTGTGCCGAGCATGATACCATGGAACCGGATATTATTACTGAGTTTGGTAAATACACTGTTGCCGAAGCTTCGGGCATTTTATACAAGGTTTTAGGTCGTAAACAACAAAATGACCGTGAAAGATGGTTAATGCTTGACGGTTCATTCATTACCAACCTTCCTGATGTTTGGGCATTAAATCAAAAATATATACTACTGCCCATTAATAACTGGGATTCTGAATATGAGCGTGTAAACCTTGGTGGCATTACCTGCGACGGACAGGATTACTATAATCAAGAAGCTCATATGAACAGTGTATTTATGCCTAAAACGCGTAAGGTACAATACCTGGGTTTTTTTAATACAGGAGCTTACCAGGAAGTATTAAGCGGTTATGGTGGCATCCATCATTGCTTACTACCTTCGCCAAAGCATGTGATCATCCGCAGAAACCGGGACGAAACATTTAATTTCGAGGTATTTGGTGAAGAACAAAACAGTAAGCAGGTGCTTAAAATACTCGGTTATACTACATAAAAAGCTTTGAGTTTGTAAGTGGTGAGTTCATCATAATGCAATCCCATGATAAAAAGGTGATGAGTTTAAACTTATCACCTTTTTTGTTTATTGATTGATCATACTTGAATTCTAATACTTTTTTAATTTTTATAACAGCGCCAATAATTTAAATTTCTGCAATACTTCTAAAATCACGTGTGTTTTAAATTAAACATGGCTTTTATTGCATTTAACGGACAGGAAAAGGCCTTATTTTCTATAAAAAATTCTTAAAATTGTCTGATTTAATTTTCCCTTGTTATTTAACAGGTTGGCAGATATAATTATCATAACAATTTTGCAAAAATCAGGTTATACCTGGTATAATTTAATTTGAACATCCCTTTGCAGGGTATCATACTAAGATGACTAAAAGCGATAAAGTTTCAGGAACAACGGTTGATGTAGTATTAATAGGCGGCGGTATCATGAGCGCCACTCTTGGGGTAATGCTTAAAGAACTGCAACCCGATTTAACCATCGAAATTTTTGAAAGGCTTGAGGTTATAGCTGCAGAAAGCTCGGCTGCCATGAATAATGCCGGCACCGGGCACTCCGCTTTTTGCGAACTAAATTATACTACCGAACTTCCTGATGGCTCTATTGAAATAAAAAAAGCAATAAAAATTGCCGAGCAATTTGAAACCAGCAAAGAGTTCTGGTCATATTTGATCGAGCAAAAATATATCCCGTCGCCACAAAGCTTTATTCGTAAAGTACCACATATGAGCTTTGTTTGGGGCCCTGAGAATGTAAACTATCTAAAAAAACGTCAGCAGGCTCTTACCAAACATCATTTTTTTAAGGGGATGGAATACGCTGAAGACCGCGCCCAGATCCAAAAATGGATACCCCTGGTGATGGAAGGCCGTGATGCAAACGAAAAAGTATCAGCCACATTTATGGATATTGGTACGGATGTAAACTTTGGCAGCTTAACCAATAGCCTAATTGATCAGTTAAAACAAAAACAGGGTGTAAACCTGCATCTTAACCACGATGTAAGGGATATTAAGCGTAATCAGGATGGCAGCTGGCTGATAACTGTAAAAGATAAAACAAGCGGGCAAAAAAGAAAACTTACCAGCAAATTTGTTTTTGTTGGCGCTGGTGGTGGCGCTTTACCACTGCTACAAAAATCGGGCATTCCTGAAAGTAAGGGTTTTGGTGGTTTCCCGGTAGGCGGACAATGGCTGGTATGCAACAATCCGGATGTTATTAAACAGCACGAAGCAAAAGTTTATGGAAAAGCATCGGTAGGTTCACCTCCTATGTCGGTACCACACTTAGATACCCGTATGATCAATGGCAAAAGAGAACTGCTTTTTGGCCCTTATGCCGGTTTTTCAACCCGCTTCCTAAAACGGGGTTCCCTGCTTGATTTGTTTTGTTCAATCAAACTCGATAACATACTACCTCTGCTTGCCGTAGGGCGCGATAATTGGGCGTTAACCAAATACCTTATCAGCCAGGTATTACAATCGCCTGCAGACCGTTTAAAAGCACTGCAGGAATACCTACCAACAGCCAAGGCAGACGAGTGGACCCTTGATATTGCAGGCCAGCGCGTACAGGTTATAAAAAAGGATGCCAAACATGGCGGCGTATTGGAGTTTGGTACAGAAGTGGTGACCTCAGCCGATGGTAGTATTTCGGCATTACTCGGCGCTTCGCCGGGTGCATCAACATCAGTACCTATTATGGTACACCTAATTGAGCGTTGCTTTAAAACCCATATTAAAACTGATGAGTGGCAGCAAAAGCTAAAACAAATGATACCATCATACGGTCAGTCATTAGCTAATGATGAAGTTTTAAGCGATGCTACCCGGGCAAGGACAAGTAAGGTACTGGGGTTGGTTTAACCAATAAGCTCATCATCAAATAGGTCATCCCGAATTTATTTCGGGATCTCATCTGCAAAACATCTTAATAGAGCAGAACTTGGCATATGAGATGCTAAAACAAGTTCAGCATGACGTACGTTTTAGCCTCCTACTGAAACAAAGTAGCCGATATACCATTATTCACAGCCGTTTCTTTCACCTTAAATTCTGCGGATTGCCCTAGCAAAGTTGTTTTGATCGCAAATGGTATTCGGATACCGCCGTTGATTCCTTCGTAATTACCCCATTCGGTTATGGAGCTTATAGGGCCTTCAACCACCTGTTTTACTTTTAGTCCGGTCTTTTGGCTATAGAAGTTCTTTACCACTGCTCCTTCGGCAATATTAATATCAATTTCATAAGCCAAATCACCATTCACTATCTTAAGTGCCGAATCGAGTTCTAAGGTGTAGCCGTTCTTTTCATAGTCAAGTTCAGGAAATGGCTTACTTTTAACTTTCAATATTTTTTTACTCACATCATCCAATGCCAGGTCCCGGTTAAGCTGCTGGGCTTTCATAATATCGCCATTAACTAAAATATGGTTAACTACAAGGTTATTATATGATGGTACCGTTGTTTGTTGATAAAACATATCAGGCGCTTTATAACGGGTAACCATTTGCACTTCAGAGCCCTGCACCGTTCCTACTGATGAAATCTGCAAATCCTTGATGTTTCTCAATTTCTCGGCTCCGCCAATAGCGTCAATGTAGGTTTTAATAATAGCGCTTGCCGTAATACCTTGAGGTATGGGTAAACCACTAAATGAATTATTTTCGGGATTTATATCAGGCAAAAGATGATCCGGATCAATAGTGGCCATAACAATTTTAGAAGTTGATTTATATGGAAAGGTCCAGACACCCCCACGTTGCCATATCTCAACAGGCAATTTTACTGTGGCGGTTTTGCCGTTTTCTTCTTTTATAAAAATCGTTACCGGCAAGGCCATCTCTTCTAGATTTTCTAATGTGATGAGTGCCCCTTTCGTGGCATCACCATCAGGATACGCAATATCTTTTATCCCCTGATCAAGTTTCCAGGTGGTAAAAAACCACTCATTCCAAAACCAGCTCAGATCCTCGCCAGCGGCATTATCCATGGTATGAAAAAAGTCCCAGGGTGTAGGATGCTTGAACGCCCATCGCTTAATATAGGTTTTAAAAGCATAATCAAACCGTTGCTCACCCAATACCTGTTCACGTAAAATAGTTAAACCCAATGCAGGTTTATCATAAGCAGCTACGCCTAAAAAGGATGCCTGTAATACATCGGGTATGGTCATAATAGGTTCAGCATCCTGGTTAAACAAGTCAGGAGCAGTTTTTTGCTGATCTGCCTTTACATAATATTCGCCCTTATTAAATACTTTGGTATCTACCCTGTTTAAAAAAGTGTTAAAACCCTCATCCATCCAGGCATATTTACGCTCGTTTGAGCCTACGATCATCGGGAACCAGTTATGTCCAAATTCATGATTGGTAACTTCCCACAGGTCACCTGCTTTACTCTCTGAGCCACAAAAAACAATACCCGGATATTCCATGCCACCAACTGTACCGGCCACATTAGTGGCTACAGGGTAGGTGTACTCAAACCATTGGTTCGAATATAGCTCAATGGCATTTTTCACATATTCTGTTGATCGCCCCCAGGCTTGATTACCCTTACTTTCAACCGGGTAAACAGATTGCGCGAGCGCTTTTTTACCACTGGGTAAATTGATACGAGCCGCATCCCAGATAAACGCTTTTGAAGCAGCCCATGATACATCGCGGGCATTCTTACAAACAAAATGCCAGGTAAGTAAGGGCTTTTTAGCACGATCATTACGTCGTAAAACATCCGCAGAATCCCGTATCGCAATTGTTTTATCACTCTTGCGAGCCTCTGCCAGTCGATTTAAAGTAGTTGGCGAATACACCTCATCGGGATTAAGCAACTCGCCCGAGCCAACTATCACCAGGCTTGCCGGCGCGCTAATGGTATAATCAAAATTGCCATATTCCAGGTAAAATTCGCCAGCGCCAAGGTATGGTAAAGTATTCCATCCACTTACATCATCATAAACCTCCATCCGGGGGTACCATTGGGCTATTTCATATATCCATCCATTTTTGGTAAACAAACGCCCCATCCTATCGGTTCCATACTGCGGAATATCAAAACCATAATCTATCTTGATCTGCATCTTGCTGCCGTCTGCACGTAACGAGTCTTTTAATTTTATTTGCAAACGGGTATCGGTCACCAGGTAATCGGCCTTTTCCGTTTTACCATTTTTTATCACATAAATACCTTTTATTTCATCGCCTTTGGTATATGATCTGTTGCTGAACCGTCCGCCGGTTATAGGGCTTGTGGCCTCGGCCCTTGAATCTTCACGGTAAATATTTTGCTCAACCTGTAGCCATAAAAAGCCTAACGCATCTGGACTATTATTGGTGTAGGTAATTAAAGCGGTACCATCAACCCGGTGTTTTGCTGTATCCAGTGTGATATTCAGTTTATAGTCGGCCCGGTTTTGCCAGTACTTTGAACTAGGTGCACCTCCGGCATTTCTAAACTCATTACCTTTTTCGGGATAAAAAAGCGGATTAAATACTTTATGCTGATCATATTTCGCACCAATTTGGTCGGTATTTTGCGCATATCCTGCACAGGTATAGATGCACAACAGGATAAAAAGCGTTATTTTATAAAACTTCATGAATCTATCTTGATTTTATATGATGCCAATATATATAAAATTACAGCTAAACAGGTAAGTTATAAACGTTCAAACGCATCATTATAACATAATTTAACATATATAGAAGAGAGAAAAGATTAAGGATGAAAGGACAAAAGAGAAAACACCCTGTAACTACCTGACTTTTTCTCTTCTGTAACAGAAAGCGGGTAAAATTCATCTTCCGTCTTTTGTTTTTCACTCATTCATCCTCTGTCCTTTATCTTTTGTCTTTCCATCCTTTATCCCCCCTCCGTAAAAACAGTATGCAAACCATTACCTATTTTTTATATTTTTGCGGATGATTAGGAGCACAAAAACCGCCGCTCCAAATCATATTCTTAATAAATGGATATATCAGTAGTAGTACCACTTTATGACGAAATAGAATCATTACCGGAGTTAACCTCATGGATAAGCCGGGTAATGGATGAGCATCGCTTTACCTACGAAGTTATCCTTATTGACGATGGTAGCAAGGATGGATCATGGGAAATGATCCGGAAACTGCACCAGCATAATCCCTTTATTAAAGGCATTAAGTTCAGGCGTAATTATGGCAAATCTGCTGCGTTGAATACTGGTTTTGAGGCCGCGAATGGCAATGTTATCATTACTATGGATGCCGACCTGCAAGATAGCCCTGATGAAATACCCGAGCTTTATCGCCGCATTATTGAAGAAAATTACGATCTGATATCGGGATGGAAAGCCAAACGGTATGATCCGCTGAGTAAAACTATACCTACCAAACTGTTTAATGCCGCAACCCGCAAAATGAGTGGGATTAATAATCTGCATGATTTTAACTGTGGTTTAAAAGCCTACCGCAAAGCTGTAGTTAAAAACATTGAGGTTTATGGCGAAATGCATCGCTATATACCCGTACTGGCTAAATGGGCCGGTTTTACCAAAATTGGTGAGCAGGTGGTTGAACACCGAGCCCGTAAGTATGGGAAAACTAAGTTTGGTATGAGCCGCTTTGTTAATGGCTTTTTAGATCTGCTGTCGATATTTTTTGTAGGCAAATTTGGCAAACGCCCCATGCACTTTTTTGGCATGATGGGTACCTTAAGCTTTTTTACAGGAATTGTAATAGCCATATGGATCATAAGCGAAAAACTTTACCTGATAGCTCATAATGAAAAATACAGGGATGTAACCGCTAATCCATTGTTTTATATAGCCTTGGTAGCCATTATTGTAGGTTCGCAGCTATTTTTAACAGGCTTTGTTGCCGAATTGGTATCCAGAAATTCAAGCGAACGCAACAATTACCAGGTAGAGGAGATTATTTGATTGATGTGCAGGTGTGCAGATTTCAAATGTGCAAATGAAAAGAATTGTTAATATACAGATGAGCAGAATACTAATGAGTTACAAGTTATTAAAAAAAATAAACATTTGCATATTTGCACATCTAAAATCTGCACATTTGCATATCTGCACATCCGAATTTTCATTTGCACATTTGAAATTTGCACACCTGCACATCTAACAATATGTTTTTTTCCATTATCATTCCATTATACAATCGTCCGCAGGAAATTAAAGAACTGCTGGATACCCTTACATTGCAAACTTATAAGCAGTTTGAGGTTTTGGTTATTGAGGATGGTTCTGTTAATGATGCCGAAACTATTGTAAACAGCTTTACAAACCGGTTAGAGGTTCATTACTTTAAAAAGCCTAACGAGGGTCAGGGTTTTACCCGCAACTTCGGTTTTGAACGTGCCAAAGGCAATTATTTTATCATTTTTGATTCCGATTGCCTTATCCCGGCAAATTATCTTGAAATAGTAAACAACTCCCTGGCTAACAATTATCTTGATGCCTATGGCGGCCCTGACGGCGCCCATGAATCATTTACCCCTACCCAAAAGGCCATCAGTTACTCCATGACATCCCCTTTTACAACCGGAGGCATACGCGGCAATAAAAAGGCCATAGGGCAGTTTCACCCGCGTAGCTTTAACATGGGCGTATCAAGACAGGTATGGAAAAAAGCCGGTGGTTTTATCATCACCCGCCTGGGCGAAGACATTGAGTACAGCATCCGCATACATTCTCTGGGTTTTAAAATCGGGTTAATACCTGATGCTATTGTTTATCATAAAAGGCGCACCAATTTTCTGCAGTTTTATAAACAACTGCATTTTTTTGGCAGGGCGCGTATCAACATTTATAAATTTTTCCCGGAGCAGTTAAAACTGGTTCATTTTTTCCCGGCCGCGTTTACGCTGTTCATCCTGCTTACCATCATTTTCAACATACTTCGCTGGCAAATAGCCACTTTATGCAACTTTATGCTGGTATTTATTATTTTGTTGATATTTTTTCATGCCTGGTGGAAAAATAAATCAGCAAAAATTGCATTTTTGAGTATTATAGCCGCCTTCACCCAACTTATTGCCTACGGGTTAGGATTTATGCAGGATTTTTGGAAGCGAGTAATTTTTAACAGATCATAAGAACCTATGTACCACCCATTTTCTGTCGCAGAAACCATTAAAACTGCATGGAATGTATTAAAGAGAAATTTCATCCCACTGATTGTTTATTCGGTGATTTCTCTGTTCATTTATGAATTTGTTGACTTCCTCAAAGCCTTTATCCTAATTGATGATGATATTGTAAGTCGCTTACTCATCATTTTAATGCAAATGGTGGTTCAGGCTTATATAGGTTTAAGCTTTTATAAACTGATATTGACCCTGATGGACAGGGAATACTATGAATTTGAATTTAAGGATATACTACCATCTTTTAAAATGGCATTCAATTTTATTGTGATTGGCTTATTATTAGGTATTCTATTCGCCTTTCTATTTTTCTTTTACGTAGTGGCCGAAAAGTATTTAGGTTATCCCCGTATTTTTGAGGCTATTGAACTGATATTTATTTTATATATAGGCTTACGCTGTATTTTTTGCATTTGTTTTATTGTTGATGACGACTCCTACCCCTGGGAATCACTGAAACAAAGCTTTGAAATAACCAAGGATAATTTTTTTAAAACACTGAGCATATTTGTTATCATTATTGCCATCCTGGCTTCAGTGCTGATACCTGTAATTGCCATTATGCACTTTTTTGGTTTGGATGAGGATAACGGTGGGTTTATATTCCGGCTGGCATTTTACTGCTGGTTTATCCTTACATTTCCTTTTATACAGGTAATCATTATGGTTACTTACCGTAAACTGGTTTACAGTCACCTGGATGTAGATGATGATATTGCCGAAACCAATTAGCAAATGGGACTAAAATCTGCATTAGGCAAGGTGTTTGCAGCGCTAGTAAACCGGGAGCTTAACCAGCTGCGGAAAAATGCGCTACCACTACAGCAAAAAACATTCACCGATCTTATTCACACAGCTAAAGACACCTCGTTTGGCCGGGAACATCATTTTGAACAGATCAGCAATTACGATGATTTTAAGAAAAAAGTACCCATAAATGACTATGAGGACCTGCGTCCATACATTGATCGTGTTGTAAATGGCGAAGAAAATGTATTATGGCCCGGTAAGCCTGCTTATCTGGCCAAAACGTCAGGCACTACATCGGGTGTAAAATATATCCCTATCTCTAAAGAAAGCATGCCCGAGCATATTAAAGCCGCGCGCAATGCATTGCTCAGTTACATTCACGAAACCGGCAACGTTGATTTTGTAGACGGCAAAATGATATTTTTACAGGGCAGTCCAGTACTTTCCGTTAAAGCAGGTGTATCAACCGGCAGGTTATCAGGTATTGTAGCCCATCACGTGCCCGCCTATCTGCAAAAAAACCGCCTGCCTAGTTACGAAGTAAATTGCATTGAAGATTGGGAGCAAAAAGTTGATGCCATTGTAGAAGAAACCTTTAACCAGGATATGCGCCTCATATCAGGTATACCCCCCTGGTGCCAGATGTATTTCGACAGGCTATCGGCCAAAACCGGTGGTAAAAAGGTAAAAGATATATTCCCCAATTTTAAGCTGTACGTACATGGTGGGGTTAATTATGAACCCTATCGGGCCCGCATGGAGGAAAGTATCGGCACAAAGATTGATGCTATTGAAACCTATCCTGCATCTGAGGGTTTTATCGCTTTCCAGGATTCGCAAAAGGAAAAAGGATTGCTACTATTGGTTGACTCAGGCATATTTTATGAGTTTATCCCATCCGAAGAATATTTTAACGAGAACCCAACCCGCATTAATCTGAAAGATGTGGAGCTTGATAAAAATTACGCACTCATCATGAATACCAGCGCAGGCTTGTGGGGTTATAGCCTGGGCGATACTATCAAATTTGTTTCTAAAAATCCGTATAAGATTGTGGTGACCGGTCGCATCAAGCATTACATTTCGGCCTTTGGCGAGCATGTGATAAGTGAAGAGGTTGAACAATCATTAATGAGCGCAGCACAGCAGGAAGGTGTTGAGATAACCGAGTTTACCGTAGCTCCACAGGTTAATCCACCGGCTGGGCAGCTCCCCTATCATGAGTGGTTTATCGAGTTTGCTTCGGCACCGGCAGATCTGCAGGCTTTTTCGCTTAAAGTAGATAAAATGCTGCAAAAGAAAAATATTTACTATTTTGACCTTATTAAAGGTAACATTTTACAACCTTTGGTTATCCAAAGCTTACAAAAAGACGCGTTCATTAATTATATGCGATCGCAGGATAAATTGGGTGGGCAAAATAAAGTGCCACGGTTAGCCAACGACAGAAAGATAGCTGACGTATTAAAAGAATATATAAATTAGTATAAAATCGCGTCATTGCGAGAAACGAATTCAAGAAATCATCATTGAATAACAACATAAAAAATATTGCCATTCTTGGCTCAACAGGCAGTATAGGCACGCAAACACTAGAGGTTATAAAAGGCAATAGTAATTTGTTCAGAGCATTTTTGCTTACCGCATATTCTAATGCCGATTTACTCATTAGCCAGGCCCTTGAATTTAGGCCGGAATACGCCATTATAGGCGATGAAAGCAAATACCAGGAAGTTAAAACCGCGCTAGCCCACTTGCCAATACAAGTACTTGCCGGGAACCAGGCTATTATTGACACCGTAACACACCCGGATATTTCGGTGGTACTTACTGCCATGGTTGGCTTTGCGGGGCTTGAACCCACTATTGCTGCCATTAAAGCAGGTAAAGATATTGCCCTGGCTAATAAGGAAACCCTTGTAGTAGCAGGCGAACTGATTACCGGCCTTGCCAAGCAGCATGGAATTAAGATACTACCGGTTGATTCTGAGCACTCGGCCATATTTCAATGCCTGGCCGGCGAGGAGCATAACCCGGTTGAAAAACTGATACTCACAGCCTCAGGTGGCCCATTCCGCGGTCGCGATCTTGATTTCCTGGCTGGGGTAACGCTTGAAGATGCGCTGAAACACCCTAATTGGGTAATGGGTGCCAAGATCACTATTGATTCGGCATCACTCATGAACAAAGGGCTTGAGGTGATAGAAGCTAAATGGTTATTTGATGTTGAAGCCGATCAGATTGAAGTGATTGTTCATCCACAGTCCATCATCCACTCCATGGTACAATTCCGCGATGGTTCCATTAAAGCCCAAATGGGGCTGCCTGATATGAAACTGCCCATACAGTATGCATTAACCTATCCTGACCGGATATCCAACAATTTTAAAAGATTTAGTTTTACCGATTATCCGAATTTAACTTTCGAAAAACCAGATCTTAATACTTTTCGTAATCTTAGTTTAGCGTTTGCGGCATTAAAACAAGGTGGTAACATGCCTTGTATCATCAATGCGGCTAATGAAGTAGCTGTTGCTGCCTTTTTAAGCCACTCTGTCAGTTTCTTAGCCATGAGCACAATTATTGAAGAGTGTATGCAGCGAGTAAATTTCATAACACAACCAACCTTAACCGACTATTTGAATACTGACAAAGAAACACGCATCTTTGCGCAAAATTTAATAAAACAACTGCCAATGAAGGCAATACAATTTTAAAATATACATAAACATAAATAATGAGTATAGTGATAATGGTGGGCCAGTTGCTACTGGGTCTTTCAATTTTAATAATCCTGCATGAGCTGGGACACTTTTTGGCAGCCCGTGCTTTTGGGATCAAGGTAGAGAAGTTCTACTTGTTTTTTGATGCATGGAACATTAGTTTGTTTAAATTTACATATAAAGATGTTGAATACGGTATTGGCTGGCTCCCGTTAGGTGGCTACGTTAAAATTGCCGGGATGATAGACGAATCAATGGATACCGACCAATTGGCCGGTCCGCCGCAGCCGTGGGAGTTCCGTTCAAAACCGGCCTGGCAACGTTTAATTGTAATGCTTGGTGGTGTTACTGTAAATGTAATACTGGGCATTTTAATATTTTGGGTGCTTACCATTCGCTTTGGCGATAGCTATATCCCAAATTCAAGCGCTAAATATGGTATTGTGCCGGGCCCTGTTGGTAAAAAGATTGGTTTGCTTGCAGGCGATAAAATTGTTGCTATTAATGGCAAACCTGTAGAGCACTTTGACGATTTGACCAGCCCAAAAGTATTACTTGAAAACACTGTTTTCACCATAGAGCGTGGCACTCAAACCGTTAGCGTTACTATACCTCGCACCATATTAAATGACCTGTCTGATCATGGCATTGAAGAATTTATTAGCAGGGTACCGCGCATAAAATTTGTGGTTGATTCGCTTGCGCCAAATGGCAACATAAAAAAAGCGGGCGTAATTAAAGGTGATAGCATTATTGCTATTAACAACCACCCCATTGCTTTTTTTGATGAGTTAAAGAGCGAGGTAGAAAAGCACAAAGGCAAAGCAATTGACTTGACCATAAAACGGAATAACAACCCAATAGTTCTAAAAACACAGATTAGTAATGATGGTACCTTAGGTTTTTTCCCATCTAAAAAAGATCTGCCCGAAGTTAAAACCATCAACTATGGCTTCTTTGGTTCATTTCCAATTGGTGCGTCACGAGCCTGGGGAACTTTTGCCGATAATGCCAAAGGCTTGGGTAAAATATTTAAGGGCGATGTTAAAGTCAATAAAGCATTAAATGGCCCCGTGGCTATTGCCAACCTATTTGGTAGTCATGTTGACTGGGTTCACTTTTGGAGCCTGGTAGGTTTTTTATCAATGGTACTTGCCTTAATGAATCTACTACCTATCCCCGCACTTGATGGTGGGCATGCCGTATTTTTAATTGTTGAAATGATAAAAGGCAAGCCGTTAAGCGATAAATTTTTAGAGCGGGCTCAGATAGTTGGTTTTGTAATATTAGTTACCCTGATGGTATTTACCTTCGGTAACGATATTGTAAAAATCATCATCAAAAAATAGGTGTTTGTAAGATATATGCAGGCCCGGAAAATCAATTTTCCGGGCCTGTTTTGTTTATAAATCATTTCATAATCCAGCCTTTACTTTAACATTACAAGACCTTAATTTTTTTAAGCTTAAAAAGCGTACCTTTGCAAAATTATTTTCTTGAAAAGTGGATACTGATATCATTTGCTCTATCCTTCAACGACGATAAAAAACACAAATTAATACAATGAAAAAAATTGTCGATTACAGGAAACTTTTAGGTGTAAATGAAGCTGCCGAACTGCAGGAATTAAAAACAACGTATAGAAGCTTAATGAAAGCCTGGCACCCTGATAAATTTCAGGATAGTCCGGAGAGCAAACTTGATGCCGAAGAAAAAAGCAAAACTATTATTGAAGCCTATCACTTTTTAGTAAGCATTGCTCCCGAAACCCGTAATCAGTCGTTTGCTGAATATACTTTGACCACTACTACTTCAAGCATTGCCGATTTTGAATACAAATCGCAGGTGCTAAAAATATCTTTTGCCGATGGTAATACTTACGAATATTTTGATGTGCCAAAAGCTGTTTATATAAAACTAATCAATGCCGATTCGCCGGGGAGGTTTGCCAGAAGACATATTTATAACGATTACGTTTATAGAAGCATCAGCAAATTGGTTGCAACAGCATAACATTCACCGATCTTAAAATAGGTTTGTCATGCTGAACGCAGTGAAGCATCTATTAACCGATTTGCATATTGTCGAATAGATCCTTCGCTATCGCTCAGGATGACAAATGAAGATTTAACACAAAAGGGGCTTTTTCCAAATGGAAAAAGCCCCTTTTGTTCATTATTATATCCCGCTGGTTCTTAAACTGTAGGCTCAGGTGTTTGATCTGCTGTATCAGCCACATCAAATTTTGAACGTTCTTTTTTAAATATAGCTGCACCGATAAGGGCAATTATAACCCCGAATATTGCTGTGCTAAAAAGAACCGCTACTGTGGCAATAACTGAAAAATATTTTTTACTGATCTCCATTGCCTTATCTATCTGATCCTGGGATAAATTTTGCTCCGCCATTTTAGCTTGCGAAGCCGCCAGTGTTTTATCAATCATTTCGGGACTTAGTATAGCATAATACAGATAAGTAAATATCGCTGATAATATGCCTAAGAAAACAGCAAACAAAAAGCCTGATAAAAACCCTTCGCCAAAGGTCATATATCCGCCAAGCAAATCCCTGTACTCTTTTTGCGTTAAAAACAAGAAAACTACTAACGGTATGAACCCAATGTATTTTACCGCTGAATTAGGATCTGCATTAAGAAACTGAAAAGCGTAAGTAATTATTATTGAGGTTACCAGAGCAATTAATGCCCATTTGATTGCGGGCTGTGAAGGACTTACTTTTTTTAATTCCATGATTTTAGGTTTTATGATTTATTAAAAGTAGCTAATATTTTATAATACAATTAAATTAGCCTTAATGTTCGGGATAAATAACCTGCATTAAACCTCTGGAAACGTAAAAGCGGCCTTTTTCTATTTGAAAAAGGCCGCTTTGATAAAAATATATGTACCCTTAAACGGTGAGATCTTTACTGGCGTTAGGATTATAGTACAGCACTTCTCGTTTAAAAAAAGCAGCAAATATTAATGCCAGCACAAATAAAAATATAATACTGATACCAAGTCCCTGAACTTGCTGGGCTATCGTAATATGCTTCTGAGGGTCAAGGTTTGACTGGATCTCCTTAACTTTCAGATCAATGTCTTTCTGGCTTACCTTTCTTCTTTTAAAATCAAGTACAGCATCATTGATCAGCGCTTTTTCGGTTTTTTCAACAATATTGGGTTCCACAAGCCTGGTGAAAACCACATCCTTAAATATAAACTGGGTTACACAAGCAACTAAAAAAATGATAAATATACCACCAACTGCCTGCTTAAAGCTCCAGTATCCACCAATTTTAGCACGAAGCCTTAATACAAAGAAAACAGCACAACCAAGCGGTATAATAATAGGAAACAGTACAAAATACCCCGCCACTATTAAAGCGGTTGATGTTACCATTTCTGTTAAATAATAAAAAGAAAATATACTGACTATGGTAACTATGATGCCCAATAGAATACCGCTTACTACACCCTGCTTTCTAATTACCTTATCAATATTTTCACTCATAATGATCTTTAAATTTATCAGCAGTAACTATTGTTGAAAATTAACCAGTATATCTAATACAGCCATATCAAATTCCTTGTTCAAGGCATGTATGGCAATAGCCGTTTTTACTTCATCAGATGGATCAACGTTTTGGAAGAAGCACATCATCGGGTAAAATAACTCCTTCAATTCAGAGTCTTCAGGAAGGCCCTGAGCCACCTTGCTAATCTCAGCAACCGGACTTTCAACCAATATCTGGTTGGCTATTACCGGTTCATAAATGCGATATTCATCCTGAAACTCATCTTCATCAACTAATAAAAACTCCTTCAGGTAATCCTCCAGCTCTGGCTCAATATCCTCATCCTCACATTCGTTAAGATACAGCAGGAGGTTCAACAGTTCAGTGCCACGATCAAGCGTTTGCTCCTCAATATCCTCCCACTCAGGTGTGTCTAAGTAGTCTTCTTCCAGCTTTTTAACATCGGCGCTAAAAAAGTTGATCATCAGCAGATCAAAAAACACTTCGCGCAGCGATTCAAGCGCCGGATTATTGTCAAACACTTCGTCCAAAGCATCCACTTTGGTTAAAAAGTCTTCGTCTGATGCAAAAACCGCCCCAAAATCATTGGTAAGCTTAGTAGCATCAAAACCATTATATTTAGAAAAAGCCCTTAAAGCGGCTTCAAAGGCGGTTTCTATTTTTGGATCGATCATGATTATCTATTTAAAAATTTGTTGATTATTATACGTTAATAATACTTTACCCTTTAATTTATGCCCTATAAACGGCGAATTAACAGATTTGGATTGGTTATTTTTACTGGTATATTCCCATTCTGTGTCAATATCAAAAAGTACCAGGTTGGCCTTTTCACCTTCAGCAATAACAGGTACTGTAACTCCTAATATTTCTCGTGGATTGATAGCCAATTTCTCTATCAACAACTCCACCGGCAATCCCGACTTAAGGGCCAGCGATAATGCGGTTTGTAAACCTACTGTACCATACTCAGCTACTTCAAACTCTACATCCTTAAATTCAACTTCGTGTGGGGTATGTTGCGTTACTATGGCATCAATAGTGCCATCTTTAAGCCCCTTTATCAACGCGCTAACATCATCTTTGGTACGCAACGGTGGTTTTACCTTGTACATACTGTCGAAGCCAACAAGAGCCTCATCCGTTAGCACAAGGTGATTAACAGCCACATCGCAGGTTACCTCCAAGCCTTTACGCTTGGCCTCGCGAATCAGCTCAACAGAGCGGGCGGTTGATATAGTACTGAAATGTATTTTTGAAACAGTGTATTCGGCCAGGTAAAGATCACGGGCTATCATCAGTTCTTCGGCCAGCGATGGGATACCCTTCATGCCTAATAACGTACTGATCTCACCCTCATTCACCTTAGCCTTACCAGCTATAGCAGTATCTTCGGGGTACGAAAACACCAGCGCGTCAAAACCCTGGGCATATAGCAAGGCGCGTTCCATCAAACCAGCATCCTGTACAGGACGGTTACCATCTGTAAACGCTTTGGCGCCGCTCAGGTACATATCGTACATTTCGGCCAGATCCTTACCCTCACGCTTGTGCGATATCGTTCCCAATGGATAAACATCAACCAGGTTGTTCTTCGCCCGGTTTAGCAGGTATTCAATTTCGGCCTTGGAATGCACCGGGGGGATGGTGTTTGGCATGAGTGCCACTCCCGTAAAACCACCTGCTGCTGCTGCTCTTGTCCCTGAATACATATCCTCCTTAGTTTCCAGACCCAGCTCGCCAATGTTGCAGTTCAGATCAAAAAAACCAGGGGATACGTATTTACCTTCGGCATCTACCAGTTCGGCATCAGCTTCAATATCTTCGGCAATGCGTGATATTTTTCCTTTTTCAATTAAAATATCGACTACTTGTTGATGAAAGGGTGATCCGGGATCAAGAATGGTGGCAGATTTGATAAGCAAATTCATGAGCACTGCTTTAAGGATTTTGTGTGATCTATACCGGTTGCTTTACAGCTTGCTTATCGGGCTTAAAGTACCTGATGAGCAAAATTTCGGCCGCCAGAAAAATCAATGCCAAAATTATACAAAGTTTCCATAATTGTATGCCAAAATTTGTTTCGGTAACAATACCTTTTAATGAAGCATTACCACCTGTTAATAAGGCTGTTGACTTTGGCATAAACTCCTTAAGCTCGGCCTGGTTCAAATAACTCATGTCCGATTCGCTCCTGTTATCATTAAAAGCCAGCGTGGCCAGCATGCTATCCTGCTTTTTTAAGGTATAAATACCGGTTTCGTGCAACTGGTCTGAAAGGTATAAAAGTGTACTCCCCTCCTGCTGCCTTACATCAGGGATAGTGCTTTGATCGCCCTTAACCAATTTAAGTAATTGTTTCTCGCTGATCTGTACCGGCGGAATCTCTAAGGTTTCATCCTGTCCCAGGGTATAAAATAAGGGCAGGTCATGTCCACTTAGCAAGGCTATTCTGAACAATACAGGTACAAAAAGCGCGTGTCGTGGTAAGTTACTGTATTCTTCATCAAGCGGTACAGCAGCAACATAAACTTTGCCATGGCCACTGGTGTAACCAGTCCAAAAGGATTGTCCTCCGGTTAGTTGCATCAAATTATCCTGCCCACCATGCGAGGCACTTAACTGGTAATATTTTTTAACCGCAGGCAGATCTGGATTTTGCGGAAAACTCTCAAATACATTTTTAAATACCAGGCTCTGTCTGTTCAGGGCACCAACTTTGATAGCTTCGGTTATTAATTTTTCAGGATAACCAGCATTCATGGCTTGCAGAAACGAGCGATAGTTTGCCAGATCGGCATCAGCAGATGGAAACACAACCAGTGTACCACCTTTGGCAACATAAGTTTTTAATTGCTGGGCAAGTCCTGTTGATACAGTCTTAACGTCACTGATAACCACCATAGGCAAACTGTTCAGACCAGCATAATCTACATTACCATCCGGCACCCGGTAGGTTACAAAAAACGGATCGGAGGCAAAAACGGCTTTTAAATACGGATTGGGCGTACCGCCATCAATCAACAATACCGGCATTTGGCTGCTTACATTAAAGCTGAAATAAAATTTATTATCAAACGTAACCGGGTTATCCTGCAGTTCTACCAATCCTTGCTGCCAGCCGGCTTGCAGACCCATAAAAGCAAGCGTATCATTTTGCACCGAACGCGCCGCAATTGTATAGCTACCCAATGCTTTCTGCGAACCATTTATCAATACTTTAAGCGGTATTTTATCAGCCTTTTCATCAGCATAGTTATGCAGGCGCACTACCAGCTTTTCACTCTCACCCGGGCGATGGACCGCGCTCAGCAACCATACCGAATCAACCGCCACATTGGGTAGTTTGCTGGCTTTAAGCTGTATTAAACTAATAGCTATGTTACTATCAGCTTTTAATGACTTAGCAATCATGTTTTTTTGCAGATCAGAAATAATATAGGCTGATTTTATAGCTCCCAGCTGCGTAACAAGCAAATTTTGCTGCCTGCTGATAATCTGCTGCAAACTGCGGCTTTGCGGGCTGATCTTTACCTGGTCAACCGCATCATTAAACTCATCACGACTTAGCAGGCGCTGATGCTTCCCCTCAAAATCCTGTGTAAGCAGTTGGAAACGATCATTTATATTATATCCTGATGCAATTTCCTTAGCCTTTTGTTTGGCATCATCCAATAATGAACCTTCGCGATTAAGGGTTTGCATACTGTACGAGTTATCTACAAAAACGCTTACAGCGTTTTGTTTGCCTGTAGTATTGGTATTTCGATTTGCTATATATGGGCGGGCAAAGGCAAGTACCAGAAAAAACAACGCCAATAGCCTTGTCGCCAGGATAAGCCGCTCCTTTAAATTACGGCGCGATGCCTGTTGTTCCTGTATCTCCCTTAAAAACTGCACATTGCTGAAATTCACTTTCTGAAATTTACGAAAGTTGAATAAATGGATGATTACCGGGATAGCTAACGTGAGTAATGCAAATAAAAAGGCCGGATATATAAAGTGCATATACATACAAATGTGGTGATAAATGTGCAGATTTCAAATGTGCAGATTTGCGGATTGGGAAACAATAACAAAACGCGTTGTGAGGCACGAAGCAATCCCCGACATACAGAGCGGCTCTGCTAATTGGGGATTGCTTGGTACCTCGCAATGACGCGCTGAGGAAAGTATTACAGCGTAACGCGAATGATATGATTTCTCTCCTTAAATAATTTTTTAATTTGAATAATTAAACACATTTTGCTGCCGCATTTATAAACTATTTACACCACTAATTTAAACTATGGAATTCAGACGATTGGGAGAGACTAAACTGGCCGTTTCGGCCATAACCTTTGGTGCCTGGGCAGCCGGTGGCTGGATGTGGGGCGGTAATGACGATAAAGAGGCCATTGAGGCTATGCGTACTTCATATGATTTGGGCATTACCTCTATTGACACCGCGCCTATTTATGGGCAGGGTAAAAGTGAGGAGCTGGTTGGTAAAGCTATCAAAGGCTTACCCCGTGATAAAGTGCAGATATTAACCAAATATGGCATGCGCTGGGATCTGGCCAAAGGCGAGTTCTTTTTTAAAAGCCAGGATAATAGCGGCAAGGATATTGATATTTACAGATATGCCGGCAAAGAAAGCATTATCCAGGAATGCGAAAACAGCCTTAAGCGCTTAGGGACTGATTATATTGATTTGTACCAGATTCATTGGTCGGATAAAACTACGCCTATTGATGAAACCATGGAAGCTATATTGCGCCTGAAGGAGCAAGGCAAAATACGTGAAGCCGGCGTAAGTAATTATGATGTAAAGCAGATGGCCATTGCCGAAAAGACCATTAAACTGGCATCAAACCAGGTACCATACAGCATGGTGAACCGGGATATTGAGGACGAGCTGATCCCGTACTGTATCGAAAATAAAAAAGCTATACTGGCCTATAGTCCGTTAGAGCGTGGTTTACTTACCGGAAAAATAAAACCCGGCTATCAATTTGCGGAGGGTGACCATAGAGCGGAAACAAAGTATTTCCAGGAAGAAAACATTAAACGTACCAATGAGTTCCTGAATAAAATAAAACACCTGGCTGATGAAAAAGGCGCTACACTGGGGCAATTAGTGATCCGCTGGACCATTAACCATCCCGGTATTACCATTGCCCTGGTTGGTGCCCGCAATGCCGAACAAGCTAAACAAAACGCCAAGGCCATTGAGATACATATAAACGGTGAGGAAATGGAATATATCAATAATCAACTGAGCGATTTGGAGATTGTTGGATAGTTTTCTGAACTATGATTAACAAGATTTTTGTAGAGACGCATTACATGCGTCTTTTTTGTGAGCATATGGTTTTTCACATGAGAGCCCATTCAAACAAGAAATCAAGAAAATCCTTTAATCTGTTTAATCCCGGTTCAAACAAAAAAAGAGACGCATGTGATGCGTCTCTACATAATAAGATTAATAAAATCAGAATATTAATTATCATCCTGATCCTTATGTCTTCTGTGTTTCTTCTTTTTCTTTGATTTGGAAGAGCTCTTTGATTTAGAGGAACTACTTTTCTTCTCTGATTTTTTGGCGGTGGTTTTATTCTCCTGATTTTGTTTAATCGGAGTAGTAGCCACTGGTTGTTTGCCAGCCACACTGGTTGAATCCTTACTTAGTTGTTTTATGGTAAACTCATTGCCTCTTAAACCATATTCAAGCTGGCGTTTTGCTCCGGTTGGCTTAGCATCCTTACCACTGCCATCATAAATAGGAAATTCACGTATCAGTTTACCATCGCGTATGTAAAAGTTATCATTACCCCGATAGCCCTTGCGCTGTGAATTATTTAGTCTTGGGAAATCAAGTTTATTGGCCTGGTTGTTATTAAACTCAAAAGCATAAATGCTGGCGTACTTGGTGGTATCTTTTGATTTGGCCTGTATCAATATTTCCGGATTGCCATCCACATCCATATCAGCATTGAATGCATCCACTATGGTGCCATCCAAATCGCCGGTGGTAGTGGTGTACTTTATGGCCGATGAGTCTGAATGTAATATCATGAATGACCCAGCATCCTGCGAGCCGCGTCCCCAGCTTAATACATCATAGCTCTGCCCAGGTGAAACCTCTATCAACTTATGAAACCTGAAAGGTGCCATTAACTGTGGCTTTTTAACCACTACCGATGTAATAGCCGGTTTTGTTTCATTACTATTACAACCGGCTATTGCGGTAACCGCACCAATTAATAACGCAAAAAGATAAAATCTGTTAGTCATTATACTTTGATATTGTATTAGTTATAAAGTGTATCAGCTGTTAATTCGGCTTTTTGCTTGCCTGGCGCATTGATGAATACTTTTAATGTAGCCGGGCCGCCCGCATCAACATACTTTAAGGTAAAACGGTGGTAACCTTTTAGTAATGGAACGGCACCATCTTGCTCAGTAACTGCATGCTTACCATCATTATCAACCACTGGCTGCTCATCTATCAACAAAACAGATCTGTTGCCAGAAAGTGTTGAAAACCCATAATTGCCATCGGCATCAATATTAATATAGCCGGTGTAAACAACACCATATTTACCTTTGTTTTTCCTGAAATCAGCAGTGCTAAAGTTTTTAACGGTACCGCTATCAGTTGCTGCTATGTTGCTTAATTGGCTGGTGTTGGTATATGTACCTGCAAATAACTGGTATTTTAACCCGGTGGTTTGTCCTGTATAGTTAACGGATGCTAAAGGCGCTTTATTATAAACCACTGTACGTGTTACCACACTGCGTTTACCCGATGGGGTGATTACGATGGTTTGTAGTTCACGGTATTGATCCTGCGGAATAGGAAAGCTTAAGGGTATGTTATAGATCAGGTCAGTTTCGCGCGGTGTGTAGCCATCAATGGTATAATAAATTTTGGCTCCTTCAACCGGCGACTTTAAGGTAACATTTAACTGGGTACCTATCATAGTAGTGTCCTTTGCGCCAATTGCCACCGGTACGCGATAGTTGATACTATTTTTATCCAACCAGGCTAAATGACCAGGGAGGCGAGTTTCTGAAAAATCTTTAAAATTCTTATTAGCCAGTGGCGACCATGCCACTTCTGACAGGGCCATTAAACGGGGTAACAACATGTATTCCACCTTGGCATCGGTAGGAATATACTCTGTCCATAAATTGGCTTGCACACCTTCAATATATTTTTGTTGCTCAGGAGTTAACGCAGCTGGCGTTGGATTATAGCTATAAATTTTTGATAATGGTTCATTACCACCAATACTCAAAGGTTCCTGGTCTTTTCTACCCTGACCATGGTCAATGTATAAGCCTGCGCTACCTGGAGTCATAATTACATTATGTTTTTGTTGGGCGGCAGCTATACCACCTGCTTCACCACGCCAGCTCATTACGGTGGCATTTGGAGCAAGGCCGCCTTCCAGTATTTCGTCCCAGCCTATAATGCTGCGCCCTTTGGAGTTTACAAACTTTTCTACACGTTGTATAAAATAGCTTTGCAGGCCATGCTCATCCTTCAGTTTTAATTTTTTAATAAGCTGTTGGCAAAATGCCGAATTTTTCCAGGCATCCTTAGGCGCTTCGTCACCACCTATGTGGATGTATTTACTTGGGAAAAGCGCCATTACCTCGGTTAAAACATCCTCAATAAAGGTAAATGTTTTTTCAGACGGGCAATAGATCTCTCTAAATACACCCCATTTTTCGCCTACCTGGTAAGTTTTTGACGGATCGCAGCTTAACTCCGGATATGCAGCCAAAACAGCCAGCGAATGGCCCGGCATTTCTATCTCAGGTACAATATTGATATATCGGTCTGATGCATATTTTACCACCTCACGGATCTGATCCTGTGTATAAAAACCACCGTATGGGGTATTATCAAACTGCTGGGGTGTACGGTCATAATAACCGCCGATCAACGTTTGTGCCCGCATACTGCTTACCTGTGTAAGTTTCGGATATTTTTTTATTTCGATGCGCCAGCCCTGATCTTCGGTCAGGTGCCAGTGAAAGTTATTCAGTTTATAAGCGGCCAAAAGATCGATATATTTTTTAACCAGTTCAACCGAAAAAAAGTGACGACCCACATCAAGCATTGCCCCGCGATAACCAAAACGTGGATAATCCTCAATTTGTACCGCTGGTAGTTTAGCTGTAGCAGCTCTGTCTAATGGCATTAACTGCAACAGGGTCTGCACACCATAAAAAAGCCCTGCCCCTTTACCAGCAACCGTGATCTGTTGCGGGGTAATGGTTAAGCGATACCCTTCGGCAGGTAAATTATCCGTCCCTTCCGAAGTTAGTGTAATAACATTTTCGGTAGTGCTACCTTTTGCAACAATAGCTTTGTTATAGGCCAAATTGCCTGCCAGGTAATCCTTAAAAAACAATACTGCTTTGTTTGATGGCGAATCGGCCTGAATGGTGATTTCCTGGCTTAAAATAAACTGACCAGGGGCCTTTTTTACGGATACCGGAACCGGGATAATACCCAGATTAGGATTGGTGTCCTGAGCATTTACAACAGTGGAACATACTGCAAGCAGGGCAAACAGCATTAGGGATGCTTTTTTATACATATTTACTAATCAGGTTAGTACTAAGTTGTGAAGATATAAGATTTTAAAAAAATATAAGAAGTTTGGCGTGTAAAAAATGTATGATACGGATAAGCAATCATTGTTTGCGATGAATATGTTGTTGGTGACAACAGCAACAACGGCGAGGAGCGCAAGTAGGTCGGCCGGAGCCGAGCGACTGCAAGAGAGGGTCAATGATCTGCCGGCTGGCGGAGATGTCAGGGTGAATTGACCGCAGGATGTTCCGTGTTCGTGTTCGGATGTCTCCAAAACCCGAACAGAGCCCGAACAAAATCCGAACAGAAAACGAAACAAAATCCGAACAGCGGCAAATACACACCATTTAAGTTCTAACCGGGCCGAATCCCCCAAAAAGAAAACGCCACCTGTAAACAGATGGCGTTTTAAATAAATATTTTTTCAAAGTCCTCTCCTTTGGAGAGGATTATTCGCATTGTTATGTTTATTGGGTGCTCATGAGAGCTGCGCTGTTTAGGTGAGGCGTTACGCTGTAACTACATGCTCCTTAGCTGCCAGGTAACGTTCGGCATCAATAGCGGCCATACAGCCTGTGCCCGCTGCTGTAACTGCCTGGCGATAGATATGATCCTGTGCATCACCACAGCAAAATACACCCTCTACGTTAGTTTCTGTTGAGCCAGGGCGGGTAATGATATAACCGGTTTCGTCCATCTTTAACCAGCCTTTAAAAATATCGGTATTAGGATGATGACCTATGGCCACAAAAAATCCGGTAACGTCAAGGTCAGTATCGGTATTGGTTTGGTTATTGGTAACTCTTACCCCGGTTACGCTTTGTCCGTCGCCCAGTATTTCCTTGGTTCCGGTATTGTATAAAATTTCGATGTTGGGTGTGTTCAATACACGGCTTACCATGGCTTTTGATGCCCGGAACTCATCGCGGCGAACAATCATATATACCTTACGGGTTAATTTAGCCAAATAAGTAGCTTCTTCAGCAGCAGTATCGCCAGCACCTACTATGGCCACATCCTGTCCTTTGAAAAAGAACCCGTCGCACACGGCACAAGCCGAAACACCAAAACCACTATATTTTTCTTCAGACTCCAAACCCAGCCATTTTGCTGATGCTCCGGTTGCAATAATCACGGTATCGGCGGTAATGGTTTTTGTTTCGTCAATCACCACTTTATGCAGCCTGCTGCTAAAATCCACAGCGCTTGCATAGCCAAAACGGATATCGGTACCCAAGCGCTCGGCTTGTTTACGCAGGTCTTCCATCATTTCGGGGCCCATGATACCTTCTGGGTAACCAGGAAAGTTCTCTACCTCGGTGGTTTGAGTAAGCTGTCCGCCGGCTAATAAACCAGTGTACATAACTGGTTTCAAATCAGCCCTTGATGCATATATAGCTGCAGTATAACCTGCAGGTCCTGAGCCTATGATAAGGCATTTTACGTGTTCAGTTTCTTGAGACATTGTTATAAAAAATGTATGCGAATTTACGATTTATCTACTTATTTAACAAGTGGCTAATGGTCAATATAGTGCCATCATTTACCCGTATTAGCCTTTAATACCCTCATCACATTGCCTCCTAATATTTTATCGATATCCTTTTCGGTATAGTTCAGTTTCAGCAACTCGGCGGTTATTTTGGGGTAATCGGCAACGCTGTCCATCCCCAACGGGAAGGATTCGGAGCCATCAAAATCAGAGCCTATACCTACGTGATCAACGCCTATCAATTTGGCTATATAATCAATATGATGTATCAGCATGCTCAAAGGCGGCCTTAGTTTATCTGATTCGGCCTTGTATAGGCTGGCCATATGGATAAAGGCCAGATCTTTGTCATTGTATATTTTGATCAGTGAATCAATCCCAGCCTTATGCTGATGAAAAAACTCCGTTACTTTCGGGGTATAGGTACTATCCACAAAGCCGCTGTAAAAATTAACACATACCACTCCCCCGTTTTTTGCCAGGGCTTTCAGCTGATCGTCTTTAAGATTACGCCTGAATGGATTTAGATTATAAACACAACTATGCGAAGCGATAACCGGCTTGCTGGTGGTGGCCAGTACATCGTAAAAAGTACGTTCGCCTACGTGCGATACATCAACCATTACCCCCAGCTCATTCAGGTGTTTTACGATCTGTTTACCGTAATCCGTTAAACCTAAATGCGGCAGACTATCTTTTTTGGTTTCTTCGTCGCGTGCCGAAGTGGCCCAGGAGGTACTGTTGTTCCAGGTGAGGGTTAAATAACACATACCCCGCTTGGCCAGGCTATCAATATAATCCATCCTGTCCTCAATCATGTGGCCGCCCTCAACACCGATCAACGCGGCCAGCTTTTTTTGCAGAACTACCTTTTGCAGATCAGCGCTGTTACGTACGAGGGCTATTTTATCGGGATTGCGTTTAATGAGCGCATATAAAGAATCAATTTCGGTATTGGCCATGGCAAAAGCTGTTCCCTTACCATATTTTTCGCCGCACCAGATGGAAAATATCTGCGCATCCAATCCGCCCTCTTTAGCTCGAACCAGGTCAAAATTCCCTTCTCCCTGACGTTTAGCCAGATCAACCTTTGTAATCAGCTGGTTTGATAAAACATCATTATGCGTATCAATTAAAATAGCTTTTTGATGTATCTGCTGCGCGTTTTGTGCCGAAAGTTTGAGGGAAATCAGTAGTAAAGGGAACAGGAGCTTTTTCATGAGTGACCATTGATTTTGGATTAAAAGATATGTCATTGCGAGTGCAGCGTGGCAATCGCGAACATACAGAGTGAATATATGAATAATTCGCGATTGCTTCGTCGTTCCTCCTCGCAATGACATAATGAAAACTTTGTCCTTGCTCTTTTATCCTTTATCTTTTGTCCTTCTTCCCCTACGTCTGTATCACCCCAACATTAAACGCTTTTTCAATAGGTGCATGGTTTGCGGCTTCAATACCCATAGATATTACCTTGCGGGTTTCCAGCGGATCAATAATACCATCAACCCAAAGTCTGGCCGCGGCATAGTATGGGGTGGTTTGGGAGTTGTAACGATCTGTTATTTGTTTCAACAGTTCGGCCTCTTTTACCTGGTCAACTACTTCGCCTTTAGCCTTTAATCCGGCGGCCTGTATTTGCACCAGGGTTTTAGCCGCTTGTCCGCCGCCCATTACAGCTATTTTTGCTGATGGCCACGCGTAGATCAGTCGCGGGTCATAAGCCTTACCGCACATGGCATAGTTGCCTGCACCGTATGAATTACCTATTACAATGGTAAACTTTGGCACCACAGAATTGGCTACCGCGTTCACCATTTTTGCACCGTCTTTAATAATGCCGCCCTGCTCAGACCGGCTGCCTACCATAAAGCCGGTAACATCCTGTAAGAACACCAATGGGATCTTTTTCTGATTGCAGTTCATGATAAAGCGAGTGGCTTTATCAGCCGAATCGGAATAGATCACACCGCCAAACTGCATCTCTCCTTTTTTTGATTTGATCACCTTACGCTGATTGGCCACAATACCCACGGCCCAACCATCAATACGGCCCAGGCCGCAAATAATAGATTGACCATAACCTTCCTTGTATTCCTCAAAAGCCGAATCATCCAGCAAACGCAAAATGATCTCCCTCATGTCATAGGCCTTTTCGCGGTTATCGGGCAATATGCCATAAATATCCTTTTCATTAAGTTTTGGCACTGACGGTTTGATGCGATCAAACCCGGCTTTATTATAATCGCCCACCATGCTCATGATGTTACGGATAGAATCCAGACAAGTCTGATCATTTGGTTGTTTATAATCGGTAACACCCGATATTTCGCAATGCGTGGTTGCTCCGCCAAGGGTTTCGTTATCCACATCCTCGCCAATCGCCGATTTTACGAGGTATGAGCCAGCCAAAAAGACGGAACCTGTGCCTTCAACAATCATAGCTTCATCGCTCATAATAGGCAGATAAGCCCCGCCGGCTACGCATGAGCCCATAATAGCAGAGATCTGGACGATGCCCATACTGCTCATGATGGCATTGTTGCGGAATATACGACCGAAATGCTCCTTATCCGGAAATATCTCATCCTGCAAGGGCAAATACACCCCTGCCGAATCAACGAGGTAAATGATGGGCAAACGGTTTTCCATGGCTATTTCCTGGGCGCGCAGGTTTTTCTTTGCAGTTATCGGGAACCAGGCCCCTGCCTTTACCGTGGCATCATTAGCCACTACTACACATTGCCTGCCTGAAACATAACCAATGCCGCATACCACTCCGCCCGATGGACAGCCGCCGTGTTCTGCATACATACCATCGGCGGTAAAAGCGCCTAGTTCAAGCCAGGGCTTGTCGTTATCAATCAGGTAGGCTACCCGTTCGCGGGCCAGCATTTTTCCTTTTTCTTTTTGTTTCGCGGCTGCTTTTTCGCCGCCGCCTTCGTGCACTTTTTTGAGCCTGATGTTCAGCTCATAAACAAGCTGTTTGTTTATATCTTCATTGATATTGAATCCGATATCCATAATTGGTTTTGATAGGAAATGTAATTTAGGAAAATTTACAGGAGGCAAAGCTAATGAATTTTGCACCTATATATCAACGCTCCCGGCATTACCAACCAATTATCATTGGGTTTAACATTTAGGTGACAGCACGCATCAAATCGCGTAAAAACACGCAGGCAAATTATACTTAAACCACATAACTTTATCGCATAATTAATTTTTTATCCCTTATGATACAACAAACCAAACATTACGGCTGGCTACCAGACCTGCCCGATCACCGCGACCTTCGATATGCCATTGTACGGCAGGCTGCATTGGCAAAACCCGTTCCACCACTGGTTGATATGCGTGCCCAGTGCCCTCCGGTTTATAACCAGGGATCATTAGGCTCATGTACCGCAAATGCCATCGCCGGAGCTTTCCAGTTTGAACTGATGAAACAAAAATTGCCGGTATTTACCCCGTCAAGGTTGTTTATTTATTATAATGAACGGGTTTTGGAAGGCCATGTTAAAGATGATAGTGGTGCTCAGCTACGGGATGGAATTAAATCAGTAGCTACCTTAGGCGTTTGTGATGAAACGCTTTGGCCATATAATATTACCAAATTTGCCCAAAAACCAACTACAACTTTATATACTAAAGCCAAGGCAAATCTGGCCATACAATATACCCGTTTAAATAATACCGCCATAGGCGAACTAAAAACCTGCCTTGCAAGTGGTAATCCATTTGTTTTTGGCTTTACTGCATACCAGAGTTTTGAAGGCGATGCTGTAGCTAAAAGTGGTGTATTAACTATGCCTACTCCAACAGAAAGCGTAATAGGCGGCCATGCGGTACTGGCCGTTGGTTATGATGACTCAAAGAAAGCCTTTATTGTACGTAATAGCTGGGGGGATAGCTGGGGACTCAAAGGATATTTCTACATGCCTTATGACTATATTACCAACACCGATTTGGCCGACGACTTTTGGACCATTAGCCAGGTGGCGTAGTTTTTATTAGTAAATGGTGAGTTTTGAGTAATGAATTTTGAGTTACCAAACAAAGTAACTGAGAACAACATTACTTTCAATCCTAAACTCAAAACTCATTACTCATAACTGACCACTCAAAACTCATAACAATACATCTAAAGATGCAATCATCAGTAATAAAAGCGCTTCAACATTTAAGTGATAAACCCGGAAATTTATTTATTAAGGTAATACAACACGGCAGCATGTCGGTTGAAATATACAGACCTGTAAATATTGATCCGCAAACCCCGCATCTGCAGGACGAGCTTTATATGATCATTAGCGGGTATGGCGAATTTGTAAACGATGGGGTACGCACTACCTTTCAACAAGGCGACGTGCTATTTGTAAAAGCCGGCGTAGAGCACCGCTTTGAAAACTTTACCGATGATTTTGCCACCTGGGTTATTTTTTATGGCCCCGAGGGCGGGGAATAGATGTGTAGATTTCAGATGTGCAAATATGCAGATGTGCAAATTTTAAATGTTTTGATTTCTTCATTTGCACATCTGAAATCCGCACATCTGCACATCTTATTCCCTTAAGTAAGGTTTCTGTCTTTGAACCAAACCTCATCTGGTTTCACATCGAAGTTATCCAGCAGGTTAACCAGTTCAACAGGATCGCCAGAGGTGATCACCAGATCGCGGTTAACGGGTTTCATGAACTTTTGCTCCACCATAACATCCAGTTGTTTCAGCAGGAAATCATAATAGCCGTTTACATTCAATAAACCTATCGGGTGGTTATGCAGGCCCAACTGCAGCCAGGTTAATACCTCAAAAAACTCCTCGAGGGTACCTATACCACCTGGCAGGGTAATAATGGCATCGCAAAGATCGCTCATCATTTGCTTGCGCTGGTGCATATTTTCAACAATATGCAGTTCGGTTAAACCAGTATGGCCAACCTCTTTATCCATCAAAAATTGGGGGATTATTCCGATAGCTTTACCGCCGTATTTTAAAACAGCATCGGCCAGTAAACCCATTATTCCAACCTTGCCGCCACCATACACCAGGGTAATATCACGGCTTACCATTACTTCGGCCAGTTGCTCAACAGCTTGTTTTAATACAGGGTCGCCATTAAAGTTGGCACCGCAGAATACGCAGATAGATCTCATGGATTGGTAAGGTTGATTGAGTTATTGATTCAGTTAGATTAGGTTGATTGAGTTGACTGAAAACCTAATCAACTCAATCAACCTAATCAACTAAAAAACTTACCTCGTATAATTAGGTGCTTCTTTAGTAATAGTAATATCATGCGGATGGCTCTCTCTCATACCTGCAGCGGTGATGCGAACAAATTTTGCTCTTTGCAGATCCTCGATGTTGGCGGCACCACAGTAGTGCATACCGGCACGTAAACCACCGATGTATTGAAATATCACTTCGGCCATGTTGCCTTTAAACGGAACGCGACCAACAATACCTTCGGGAACCAGTTTGGTTACCACATCGGTTTCGTCTTGAAAGTAACGGTCTTTTGAACCCTTTGCCATGGCCTCAACCGAACCCATACCACGGTATGATTTAAATTTACGGCCTTCGTATATAATAGTTTCGCCTGGCGATTCTTCAACCCCGGCAAATAATGAACCTGCCATAATCGAGCTTGCACCTGCTGCAATAGCCTTAACAATATCGCCCGTTTGTTTAATACCTCCATCGGCAATAACCGGGATACCACGACCTTCCAATGCTTTAGCGCACTCGTAAACGGCATAAAGCTGCGGAACACCGACACCTGCAATAATACGGGTAGTACAGATAGAACCCGGACCAATACCTACTTTAACCGCGTCAGCGCCAGCATCGGCCAGAGCTTTGGCAGCATCACCGGTAGCAATATTACCGGCAATAACCTGCAGGTTTGGATATAATTTTTTAACCGCCTTAACCATATCAATAACTCCTTTTGAATGGCCGTGAGCAGTATCAACAGTAACCACATCAACACCGGCATTAACCAGGGCGGTAACGCGATCAATATTATCAGCAGCAACACCTACTGCAGCCCCCACACGTAAACGACCAAATTCGTCTTTACAGGCATTGGGGAAGTTTTTAACCTTTTGTATGTCTTTGTAGGTAATTAAGCCAACCAGTTTACCGGCTTTATTTACAACAGGTAGTTTTTCAATCTTATTTCCCTGTAATATAGCAGCAGCTTCTGTCAATGTAGTACCTTCAGGTGCCAGGATCAGGTTGGTTTTAGTCATTACCTCGCTAACCGGTACAGTCATATCTTTTTGAAAACGCAGATCGCGGTTGGTAATGATCCCTTTCAATTTATGCTCTGCATCAATTACCGGGATACCGCCAATACTATATTCTTTCATGATCTGGAAGGCATCAGAAAGTAAAGCATCTTCCAGCAAGGTTATCGGATCCTGGATCATGCCACTTTCAGAGCGTTTAACCTTGCGCACTTCATCGGCCTGGGCCTGTATGGTCATATTTTTATGCAGCATGCCAATACCACCTGCCTGGGCAATGGCAATAGCCAAGCCAGCTTCGGTAACGGTATCCATAGCGGCAGATATGATCGGGATGTTTAACCGGATGCTTTTTGTTAAAAAAGTACTGGTATTAACTTCGCGCGGTAAAACTTCTGAATAAGCCGGGAGTAGTAAAACGTCGTCGTAGGTTAATCCTTCGGCAACAAACTTTGATGGGTCTAACTGCATAGCAAATAATTATTTTGGAGTTATTATTTGCCGGGCAAAGCTACCTTTTTATTTCGGATTTCGAAAGTCCGATTTTGGATTTATTTAAAGGTGCAGTGAAAATTGCCTTTTGATGATAATTGAATTGGGAATGCCACATTATAAAAAGCGCGTCATTGCGAGGCACGAAGCAATCCCTAACTATACAGAGCCACTCTGTAAGTTGGGGATTGCCACACTACGTTCGCAATGACGCGCGGTGAAGGTAAATCCTAATATTTCCCTACAATAACTTTATAAAACTGGTCAAAATTAAAGTAGGTATTGGCCAGTTCTTTTAGTTTGGCTGAGGTTATGTTTTTTACTGTTAGGGCGTACCTGTCGTAATAATCATAATCAAGGCCCGCAAAATAAATACTTTTAAACTTATCAGCATGCGAAAAAACATTCTCCAGACTGCCCAATAACGAACCCAGCATAAAGTTACGCACCAGGGATAATTCTTCGTTAGGTACCAGTTCAGTTTTCAGCAAATTGACCTCTTTCTCAATTTCGTTGATGGCCGCTTTGCACACATCGGCTCCAACTTCTGTTGCTATAAAGAATGATCCGCCTTGTTTAAATGAACCCAGGCCTGAGCCTATACCATATGTATAACCCTTATCCTCGCGGATATTAGCCATTAATCTCGAACCAAAATACCCCCCCAGAACCGTATTTAACACCTGCAGGGGCTGAAAATCGGGATGGTTACGGTTTATTACCGGCAAACCAATCCTGATGGCCGATTGCAGCGCATCCGGCTTCTCGGTAAAATAAAATAGTTCTTTGGCGGGCTGTATATCAGGTTGGGAGACATTTGCCGGAATGCTACCGTTTGTCCAGCTTTTATCAAACGTATCTTTGATCAGTGTTAAGGTATCGGGCTCAATTTTACCTGCTATGATCAGCGTACAGTTTGATGGCTGATACATTTGTTTAAAATGTGCCAACAGATCATCGCGCTGCAAGCTTTTATAGTTATCAAAGGTTGCACCTAAACCATAAATGGTATTGCCGTATATAGCTTTATTAAAATCGCGGCGGGCAACAACGTCGTTTTTTTGAAGACTTACCTGCAGCTTTTGCTGCTGATTACGCTTAAATGTTTCCAGCTCCTTTTCGGGGAATACTGAATCGGTAAGAATATCCAAAACAACCGGCAACGTATGAGGCAAATGCTTGTTAAGGCTATACAAGGTAACCTGCGAATTCTCATACGCGTAATCAACTTGTAAAAAGGCTCCGTAAAAGTCAATTTTATCAGCAATTTGAGCAGCTGTTAAAGTGCTGGTACCCTCGGTAAGCATGGTATTAACCGCCATGTTAAGCAGCGGTTTTGCCGGATCAAAACGCAGGTTGTTAAATACCCACTCAATACGTACCAGTTCCTGGTCGCCCGAGTTAAAGCAATATACATTACAGCCATTGTCCAGCTTTTTATATTCGGGCCTAATCAGGTTTATATTATCAATAGCCTTAAAATCGGGGGCTAATTTTCTGTCGATCATGTTTTTTAATTTTTGTCTGAAATCAGAATCTACTGAATTTGAAAATTCACCGGATTAAACAAAACTCAATTATTCTGTAAATTCATTAATCCTGTAAATTCTGATTCTGATATTTTTTAAGCTAATGCTGATTCTGTTTTCTCGGCCAGATAAACCAGGGTTGATGAATTATCCCTCCTGAATATTTTATTGGCTACCTCTTTTATCTGGCCTGTAGTTACCTCCAGGTATTTCGAGGTTTCCTGGTTCAGCATCTCGGCATCACCTAATAACTCGAACGATGCCAGGTTCATGGCCTTATCCAATAATGACATTTCGGCAAATACCATGGTCGATTCTGTTTTGTTTTGCACCTTGGTCAGCTCATCAGCAGGAATTTCCTCGCTTTTAACTTTCTCCAGCTCATCCCATAAGGCGGCTTCGGCCTGCTCAATACTGATATTTTCGAGTGGCTTGCCTTCCAACACAAACATACCTTTATCCAAACTGCTGGTTATATAGGCATGTACCTCACTGAATATCTGCCTGTCCTGTACCAAACTACGGTACAAACGTGATGAGTTACCACGTGAAAGCACATCAGACAACAGTTCCACGGCATAAAAATCGTCATCCAGCCTGGCTCCCATTTGGAAGGCTATGTATACATCATTCAATGGTACTTTGGCGGTAACCGTTTCACGGCGCTCCTCATGTTGCTCAGGCTCCTGCGGCAGATTGCGGAGGTACTTTTCACCGGCAGGAATTGGCGCAAACCACTTTTCGGCCAGTTGCTTTACCTGCTCCAGTTTCACATCGCCCCCAACTACCATAATGGCATTTTGCGGGGTATAATGCTTTTTAAAAAATGCCTTTACATCTTCAATACGGGCATCTTCAATATGCTTAATGGTTTTGCCTATGGTGGCCCAGCGGTACGAGTGCTGCTTATATACCAGCGGGCGCAGCTTTAACCAAACGTCGCCATAAGGTTGATTCAAGTAACGTTGTTTAAACTCTTCAATCACTACATTACGCTGCACTTCCAGGCTTTTCTCGCTAAAGGCAAGGCTCAGCATGCGGTCGCTCTCTAACCAAAAAGCGGTTTCGATATTGGCCGATGGCAGGGTGATATAATAATTGGTGATATCGTTACTGGTGAATGCATTGTTTTCGCCACCCACTCTTTGCAGTGGCTCATCATAGCTGGGTATATTTACCGATCCACCAAACATCAGGTGTTCAAATAAATGAGCAAAACCGGTTTGTTCGGGGTTTTCGTCGCGCGCGCCTACATCATACAATATGTTAAGCACCGCCATTGGTGTGGTATTATCTTCGTGAACAATAACCCGAAGGCCGTTATCCAGTGTAAATCTATTAAACTTTACCATGTACAGTTTTCAGTTTTAAAACGGGTAAAGGTATAATTTTTACGTTTGGGTGTATGTAATTGCCGGATATAATTTGCAAAAAGCCTAAAAACAGCTGGTAAAAAACAATCATTTTAAGACCAGGAATGTATTTTTCATCATCATAAAAACCTTAAATTTGATAGGCTATGCTTACCGAACAACAACTTATCGAAGAATTATCGCGCACATTGGGCAAAACCAAAGTGTTAAAGTTAAGTCGTATTTTAGAGGAGCGGCATTTTGCTTTGCACCATTTGATAGATATTACTTTTCATCCGGATAAGGTAATTGGCTTCCGGGCGGTTTGGATATTAGAAAATATGTTTTTGAAACATCCGGAAAATTATCTTAACGATCTGAAATACTTCGTGTCCCGTTTTAAGGAGGTTAGCAATCCCAGCTGTATGAGGCATTATACTAAACTGATCATGCACATGACTGATACCACATCGCCGGCATCCGTTAGGCTAAAACTTCAAACTATTGATCTGGAACCAGTGGTTGAACAACTTTTTGCCTGGATGATTGCCCCCAAAGTTAAAGTGGCCGTTAAAGCTTTTGCAGGTAAGGCGCTTTTTAATTTAAAAGACCGATACGACTGGATTGCAGAAGAGTTGGAAGGCCAGCTAAAGATATTTATGTACGATCGAAGTGCCGGCATGAGGTCGGCAGCTAAGAGCACGTTGAGGTTAATTCAAAAGTAAAACATAAAAAATACGTCATTGCTTCGTTCCTCGCAATGACGTATTTTTTATTTCTTCATCTGCACATTTTAAATCTGCACATCCCAAACTAAGCCTCCGGCCTATCTTCTCCGTGAAGTTTATGGCTTACCTGGTAGTGATGCAGCTTTGCTTCAATAGCCGACGGACTATTATCAGCATAGGCACCATAGGCGTTTACCAACACCCCTTTCAGGTTATTTTTTGGTGATGATACCGCATAAATAATGGATGTATCATCCGGGTTGCTTGCACCCTCAAAGCGGTAAAACTCATCAATTTCAAAATCGTCGGCAGTCATATGAATATTTTGTGCCTTATCATCTATGGTGTCGCCTTCTAAGCTCAGGTTGGCGGTATATCCTCTTTTTGAAAGATCGTTAGTGGCATCCACTAAGGTTTCGTAACTTTTCATGTTGGTGATGTTTTGTTTAAGTAAAACGCAGCCATCAAAAGCTGCCTGTGTTATGGTACAACCATTAAACCTTTAATGTTGTTTCGAACTGGATGTGTTTAAAACAGAAAAACTTACGAAGTTTTAAAAACTTCGTAAGTTTCAGGATGTTTTTTTTTTAAGTTTCTCCGCCAACTGGCGGAAGATTTAGAGGGATCTATAGCGCTTTTGCCAACCACAGAGATGCATTAAGATGCAAGGCTGGATGTGAGGTAAAGCCCGATGGCGAATCGCCCGACCAGCCATTGAACAGGCTATCGCCGGTGTCGCCGGTACCGTCATCAGCAGGCGAGCTATCACCTATCCAAACAACACGACCGCTGCCATAGGTTGCTAATAATGCCATTACATTACTATTGCCGCCATTAGTAGCGGAGTTACGCCAAAACAACCCCTGTACGCTTGAATTATTTGTTGGGAACAAAGTTGCGGTTGAACCATTATAGAAAGCCAGTTTTGAAGCTGTACCCGTTGCACCATTCAATACCTGTTGGGCATTGGCATTGGTGCCGGTGTACACATTGGTTGATGGGCCCTCGCTGATGTCAACATAATTGATATTGAAGCCAAATGGGTTGCTATTATTGATACCATTATTGGTCATCAGGTCATTCCAAACACGTGGCGAATCATACCCATCGCCATCCCTGTCTGACGGATTGTAACCATTGGCATCAGCTCCCGCGGTTGTCGCGGCAGTATGATCGGCAATCATAAACAAACCACCACCGTTTGAAACAAAGTTCATCAAAGCGATTTTTTCGGCAGCTGTAAATAAACGGTTGGGTTCAACCACCACAAACACATCATAATTACTCAGATCCTGCGGATTGGACGAATTACCATAAGTAATGCTTGTACCAACAGGCAATGTTTCAACCAGCTCACCCAGTTTAACCAGGGAAACAGCCCATGATGATATGCCACCTTTCCAATAAGTTTCAGGCGTGCTGGCAGTAATACCAGTATATGATGGCGTAGGGATACGCTGCGCTTTGGTTTCGGTAGTTGTGCCACCAGTATAAATTGGCACGCTTTCGGTACCGTCGGCATCTATCTGCCAATCGGCGCTGCCTGCATTTTCCAAATGGCTGGCATCAAACAGGAATTTTTTTCCGGTAACCACCACTGGCGGAGGGGTTGTACCACCTCCATTGTCATTGATGGTGATATCGTCAATATTGATACGGTTGGTTCCGCCGGTAAGCTTCCGGATCTCTAAACGGGTATTACCGGTTGCGGTAATGGTAAATGATTGGGTAGTCAATGCTGCACCAGTAGTTATATTTGAGCCTGATTGTGCCCAGGTGCTGCCGCCATCAGTGGAATAAAATAAGCCCCACTGGCTCGCAGTATCGCCACTATAGGTAGCATGTTTAATAGTCACGGTGCTTATACCGGTGGTTACATCAAACAGCATGGTAATTTTACCTGTATTGCGTATGCGGGCGCTCCATGAGCCAGCTTTCTGATCTGCGGCCAGGTTACCAATCAGGGCATCAAATAAATTCCATGAATTACCTGATAGGGTAACATTATCGCCGCTGGCTGAACCTGCTGGTGCAACATCATAAGCAGTTTTTGGACTTGTGGAACCAACTTCAAAACCCTGGCTTAGTGATACAGCAAGCGTTTTAATGTTTTTGGCATTTTCAGCTTTTGCACCATCGGAGTTTTGAGCAGGAGTATTGCTGTTTTTCTGGCAGCCCATTAGTAGCATGCTGGTCATGGCAGAGGCTACAAATAATAACTTTGGATTAGTAAATTTAAGCATAGTGATTTAAGTAAGTTTATGTATAGGTTTAAATATTAAATATACGGTAAACTTCTATAAAAATCCATACCTGCATATTGCCAGTATATTAACATATTATTAAATATCATTGAGCTATTTGTCTGAACCGGAATTTCTGTCTGAACCGGGATTCATCAGATTAAGGATTTACAGGATTTGAAAAGCTTTGTCATGCTGAACACAGTGAAGTATCTATTATACAATATGTATACAATATGCCTGTTTGTGAATAGATCCTTCGTTCCTCAGGATGACAAACTTCATTATAAAAGCTGCACCAATTCACTATATTTACATGTGGCTAACAGCGATTTACATACTTATTTAAAAACCCGGGCTAAAAGGTGCTTATTGGCATTCACTTTTTTGGTAAGCTTTTTTGCGCTTTCCGGATATGTAAGCCATAGCCTGCCAAATAATAACAGGGTTAGTGATACCGAGGTATCAGCTGTTAGGCCCTCCGTTTTAAAAGGTGGTATTAGTTATAAAAGGGCTTCACTGCTTTTTTATAAAAGCCGGCCTTCCGGTTTCTTAATTAATAAGAATTTCACTCGGGGAGTTTTACTATTTAACAAGCTGACTATAACCAAAAATCGGCATTTAAAACTGCTTTTCTTATTTACCAAACACGCTGTTAGTTACCCTATTGATCACTTGCACTATACTGCTGATCAGGATAGGGATATAACTTCTTTTCAAATAGGCTGATCTGCCTGTTTGCACATTATTATATAAATATTTTTTTCTAACTACTTAAACATGTCTTAAAACATGTTAAGTGTTTATTGCTATCAGCATGAAAAAGCTTCAAAAAATAATAAGGCTTTTTTGCCTGATATTATTTTTATTATTAGCCGTAACCGGTATTGCCATAACCGGCGCAGCGCCAACACAAGCAAAGAACCGCGAACGGCTTATTGATACCGAAACCTTGATTGAAATGGTTGATGAAAAGGAGGAGAATGAGCAAAAACCGTGATGTTGTTGGTGTTATCACCAACAACGGCGGTATGTGAGCCCACTTCTCCCCACGCGTCATTGCGAGGCACGAAGCAATCTCTACGTAAGCAAGTTAACCATGCAGATTGGCTCTGTACAGCATAGAGATTGCTTCGTTCCTCGCAATGACGTATTTTTTTTAAACGCCAAGAGCCACCCACAGGGGCGACTCTTGTCTATATGATGGAGTTAATTATATGATTATTTAACTGCTTCATCAGCAGTTTTGGGTGTATTTAAAAACACAAAATTGTTATCAAACATGTCCACTTTTATAGTGCTGTCCTTATCAACCGTGCCTGCCAGGATCTGTTTCGAAAGCTCATTTAGGATCTTTTTCTGGATAACACGTTTCAACGGACGGGCGCCAAATTGCGGATCATAACCCAGCTGGGCCAGCCAATCAAGCGCTTCATCTGATGCTTCCATGGTAATGCCCATTTCGGCAAGGGTTTGTTTTACCTGGTTAAACTGCAATTTCACAATATCATGTATCTCATCGCGACTCAACGGAGTAAACATAATGATCTCGTCAATACGATTTAAAAACTCCGGACGGATGGTTGCCCTCAGTAAAGTGAACAGCTCGTTCTTGGTTTTAGCTATCAGCTCATCGCGGTTAGCATCTTCCAGTGTCTGAAAGTTTTCCTGTATAATGTTTGAACCAATGTTGGAGGTCATGATGATGATGGTATTTTTAAAGTTCACCACCCGACCCTTGTTATCAGTTAAACGGCCATCATCCAGTACCTGCAGTAATATGTTAAACACATCCGGATGAGCTTTTTCAATTTCATCAAGCAGTACTACGCTGTATGGTTTACGGCGTACAGCTTCGGTCAGTTGTCCGCCTTCATCATAGCCCACATAACCCGGAGGCGCTCCGATCAAGCGGGATACTGCATGCCTTTCCTGGTATTCGCTCATATCAATACGTACCAGGGCGGCTTCGTCATTAAACAAGTATTCGGCCAGGGCCTTTGCCAGTTCTGTTTTACCTACCCCGGTTGTACCCAGGAATATAAATGAACCGATGGGCCTGCGTTTATCCTGTAAACCGGCACGACTGCGGCGTATAGCATCGCTAATAGCTTCAATAGCTTCCTCCTGCCCTGCTACACGTTTGTGCAGTTCTTCTTCCAGGTGCAGTAGTTTTTCGCGTTCGCTTTGGATCATTTTTGAAACCGGGATGCCTGTCCAGCGGGATACTACACCTGCAATATCATCCGCGGTAACCTCTTCCTTCAGCATACGGCTGTCGCTTTGGTTTTCCAGCAGGGCGGCTTTCAGTTTTTCAACTTCGGCTTGTGCTTCTACAATGGTTCCGTAGCGTAACTCTGCCACTTTGCCATAATCACCGGCGCGTTCAGCCTGTTCGGCTTCCAGTTTATAGTTCTCAATGAGTTCTACCTTTTGGTTTATACCATCAACCAGGTCTTTTTCGCCTTTCCATTTTGCGCGTAAGGAGTCGCGCTGGGCCGATAGATTAGCAATTTCCTCGCTTAGCTCAGCTACTTTACGGTCGTCCTTTTCACGTTTTATAGCTTCACGTTCAATCTCCAGCTGCATAATGCGGCGTTCCAGTTCATCAACCACTTCGGGTACAGAGTCCATCTCCAAACGCAGTTTAGAAGCAGCTTCGTCCATCAGGTCGATAGCCTTATCAGGTAAAAAACGGTCTGATATGTAACGCTGCGACATTTCTACCGCGGCAATGATGGCCTCATCCTTGATCCTCACCTTATGGTGGGTTTCATAACGTTCTTTTAATCCACGTAAAATAGATATGGCATCGGCAGTATCAGGTTCTTCAACCATTACTTTTTGGAAACGGCGTTCCAACGCTTTGTCTTTTTCCAGGTATTTCTGGTATTCGTTTAATGTAGTTGCACCGATTGATCTTAGCTCGCCACGGGCTAAAGCAGGTTTTAATATATTGGCAGCATCCATCGCTCCTTCGCCACCACCTGCACCAACAAGGGTGTGGATCTCATCAATAAAAAGGATGATCTCGCCATCACTTTGCGTAACTTCTTTTATCACCGCTTTCAGGCGTTCTTCAAACTCACCTTTATATTTAGCGCCTGCAATAAGGGCACCCATATCAAGCGAATACACTACCTTGGTCTTTAAACTTTCGGGGACATCACCTTTAATTATTCTGAAAGCAATACCCTCAGCAATGGCAGTTTTACCAACACCCGGCTCGCCTACCAGTATCGGGTTGTTCTTAGTACGGCGCGATAAGATCTGTATCACCCGGCGAATTTCATCATCACGACCAATAACCGGATCTAATTTACCTGATTCAGCATATTCATTCAGGTTGCGGGCATACTTATTTAAAGCATTGTAAGTGGCCTCGGCATTTTGATCGGTTACTTTGCTATCTCCACGTAAAGCTACAATAGCCTTTTTCAGGTCTTTTTCATTTACACCAAGATCTTTTAAAATGGAACTAACCGTTCCACCTGCTGTTAGTAAGCCTAATAATATATGCTCAACCGATACAAATTCGTCTTTAAACTCTTTCAAATAACCTTGCGCTTTTTGCAGGGCCGAGTTAGAGGCCGACGACAAATAAATATCGCTTCCGCTTACCTTTGGGTACGAAGCGATCTGTGCATCAAGCGTTTCGTTTAATCGGTTAACGTTTACGTTTAGTTTTTTTAATAAATAAGTTATAACATTTTCATCAACCAGCAACAAGCCTTTTAACAGGTGTGCGGGTTCAATTGCCTGCTGTTGATTACCAGCGGCAATTTCCGAAGCCTTTTGTACGGCTTCCTGGGCTTTTATTGTAAAGTTGTTAAAGTTCATATGTTTCAGTATTAGTCAAAACGCTTGCCATATAGCCTATTATGAAAAAAAGTCAGGTAAATATAAATCAAAGCGACATTTTGACTTGTGCAAAGTAAAATTAAAAGAACCAGAACTTATTTAAATGTGCTTTGCGCCCTTTTTATAACTTTTTCCAAGTCAATACCTTTTCCTAATACTCCTTTAAATAAATCACCTTCTGATCGCATCCGGTCAATAGAATTAAAAATGGTGAAGTGCTTCATAGTTAGGCCGGGTTTAACCTCGTCCCAATGCAGTGGCATGGATACTGTTGCCCCTGCCTTTGGTCGTAATGAATATGGGCCTGCTATAGTTGCACCAGGACGGTTTTGCAAAAAGTCGAGATACATTTTGCCCTTCCTGTTAACTACCATGCGTTCCAGCGTAGTATAATCAGGTAATCGTTTGTGCACAATATCAACAATGATACGGGCAAACATTTGCGATTGATCATAATCATACTTGGCAGCCAAAGGTATATAAATGTGCATCCCCGTTGATCCTGAGGTTTTACAGAACGATGGAACATCAATTGCATCCAACACTTTTTTAACCTCCTGCGCAGCTTCAATCACCTGATCAAATGTATTTTTATCCGGATCAAGGTCAATTACGCAGTAATCCGGATTATCGGGTGATTGAATACGGCTGAACCAGGGGTTCATTTCAATACAAGCCAACGAGGCCATCCATAATAAACTGGTTTCATCAGTACCTACCAAATATTCTTTGTGTTCGCCCTCGCCGTTTGTATAAGGGAATGTTTTGGCCCAGTCAGGCGCTTTATCCTTTACGTCCTTCTGATAAAAACTAGGGCCATGTATGCCGTCAGGGAAACGATTGAGCGACATGGGCCTGTCCTTTAAATAGGGTAAAATATATTCGGCGGCCTGGTAATAGTAATTAAACATATCCCTTTTGGTCACCTTATCTTCGGGCCAGTAAATTTTGCTCAGGTGGGTGAACGTCAGGTTGTGCCCGTTAACTTTACGTACCTGGGTTTCGTCTGTTGGATTTAACAAAGTTTTCCTTCCTTTCTGTTTTGGTGGATTAATAGCATCCGCATGTTTATCCGGCTGTTCCATTTGTCCTTCAACAACCGCTGCCGTTGGCTCAGCAACTTCACGAACCACCTCTTTAGCTTTTTTATCCTCCCGCATTCCCTGGAATGATGGATGGCGAAATACACCATCGCTGGTTACTTCGCTAAAGGCTACCTCGCAAACCAGTTCGGGTTTAAGCCAGGTAGCTTTGGCTTTAGGCGGATTGGGCCTGAAACGGGATGACTTATTTACATCAGGAATTTCCTCAAACGGACTTTTATCGATAATCAATGGTTTAAACTGCTCCATCATTTCTTTTTGAACCCGATCTGAAAAGCCGGTACCCACCTTGCCTACATATTGTAACATCTTATTTTCATAAACCCCTAATAAAAGGGAACTGAACTGTTTGGAGGTATCGGCATTTTTGGTAAAGCCTGCTATAATTACCTCCTGTCGTTTATGTACCTTGATTTTTAGCCATTCTTTTGATCTGGTGTCCGGCGAGTAAATGCTGTTTGCCTTTTTTGCGATGATGCCCTCCAAGCCCATACGTTTGGCAGCATTAAAAAAATCGGTGCCGCTGGCATCAAAAACCTTGCTCAGGCGGATTTGATCATTACCAATAGGTAAAATATCTTTTAATATAGCTTGTCGTTGCAGCAGTGGTAGCCCCATCAGGTTTTTACCATCATACCACAACAGATCAAACACATAATAAACCAGTTCACCATCGGCCTCGCTGCGCCAATTTTGCAGGTTACCGAAGTTGGAGATCCCTTTATCGTTCAAAACCAGTATCTCCCCATCAACCAGGGCATTGATCTTCCATACCTGCAGAATTTTGTATATGGGATAAAATTTCTCGTTAAATGTTTTTTTATTACGAGATAGTAATTCCACCTCACCCTCATTGATAAAACCTAAAGCCCTGTAGCCATCCCATTTTACCTCGTATACCCAATCCTGATCATCAAAAGGTTCATCAACCAGGGTAGCCAACATCGGTTTTATATTGGTTCGCATTTTGGTTTTAGGCGCTGCTTTTAATAAAGCAGTCGTATCAGTATCCTCCGTTTCAGCTACACTTTCATCGGGTTCTGTTGGTTCAGGGGCTTTTTTTTTAGATGATTTCTTCTCCGGCTTTGCTGTGGTTTCCTCATGTCCGCTACGCCAAACCTTGTCGCTGGTTTTTTCTATAGTTTCAATGGTTTTGCCGGACAATACCGATTTATCCTGTTTGGTAATATCCTTCGCCGAAGCAAAATCATCATTATGTTTAATCAGCAGCCAGGCATTATCACCCATACCATGGGTTTTCACGAGGGCAAATTCGCCTTTCAGCTTTTCCCCATGTAGCTTAATTTTAAGTGAGCCCGATTTCAATTGTTTTAACAGAGCCTTTTCCTGCTCCTTTTTACCCTTTATTTCATCAATTGGTTCATAGGTCCCCTCATCCCATACAATCACGGTACCACCACCATATTCTCCCTTGGGTATGGTACCCTCAAAAGCGCGGTAATCATAAGGGTGGTCTTCTACCATCATGGCCAGACGCTTGGTTTTAGGATCTGTGGATGGGCCTTTGGGTATAGCCCAGCTTTTTAGCACCCCATCCACCTCCAGTCTGAAATCATAGTGCAGCCGTGTGGCATCGTGCTTTTGTATAACAAAGGTCAGCTTATCTTTATCCCTGCTTGTCCCCGATCTGGGCTCGGCTGTTTTGGTGAAGTCGCGCTTCTCCGCATATTTTTCTAAACTCATGGCAGATGATGTTTATTAATATTTTAACACTTTAAAAGCGGATAAAGTTTTAAAAGACTAATAGTCGAAGCCTACTCAGAATAATATATCAGTCTAAATTCCCTCTCTTGGGAGGGGTGCGGTGGCTTGTGGACAAAGGCAGGGAGGGGTTTGTACGTGTGATATAAGCTTCGCTTTGCTTAATAAACCCCTTCCTCCCCTTCCCCAAGGAAGGAATCGTACATACCTACCCTTCTTTTATCTTGTTTTTTGAGTCTTGAATTTAAACTTCTAAGCACGCATAACCCCAATCCTATCCCCTTTCCAATCCGGAAATAGTACATGATCATTATTAATATTCAAATGCTTATCTGCCACTTCGCTAAAAACACTTCTAAAATCGGTGCTTACGGCCAAATCACGGCCGTCTTCCAGATTTTCTGTGGTCATAGGCTGAACATTGCCGTGAACCAGGCCCCCATTAATACCATTGCCTAAAATAAAATTGCAGGATGCCCGGCCATGGTCGGTACCACCTGTACCATTTTGATGTACGGTACGGCCAAATTCGGTCATGGTCATCACGGTTACGTCGTCTTGATAAGCGCCAAGGTCGGCCCACAGCGCTGTGATGCTATTGCTAAGATCAGTTACGTTATTGGCAAAAATACCAGTTCCTGCACCTTGATTAAAGTGAGTGTCCCAACCGTTTGATTCGGCAAAGGCTACCTCCAGCCCCACATCCATTTTAACCAGTTGTGCAATTTGTTTTAAAGAATTCCCCAATGCCGAATTTGGATATACTGCATTATTAGCCGGTGTATAATTTTTGATATTAGTTTTTTGCAGCATTTTAACAGCTTCAAAACTTTCTTTACCGGTTTGTTTTAACAGGTTTGATGATGTTTGATCGTACAGGTCCTCAAAACTTTTAGCCGCCATGTTAGCGCCCATCGGGTTACCCCGCATCTGGATAGCAAAATCCTGCAGATTACTGATGGATACCGACGGATTATCGCCATAAAAAGATCGGGGCATGGCCGAGGTCATGCTCACCGCGGTAAAAGGAGTTAGCGCATCGTGTCCCAGTAAACCCACCGCACGGTTTAGCCATCCGCTGGCAGTACCTTTATTAAATGGCGTACCCGATTCCATATAATCCTGCGCATCAAAATGCGAACGGGTATTATTTGGCGAACCAATGCCATGCACTATGCCCAATCGTTTTTCGCGAAACAGAGGTTCAAAAACCTTCATGGAGGGGTGTAGCCCAAAGCGGCCATCCAAATCAATCAGTGGTGAATTATTACCACTTTGTGCTGCCGACATGAACAAGGTTGGCCGGGCGGCTTTCAAATAGTCGTCAGTAAAGGGGGTAACAGCCATCAGGCCATCCATAGCGCCCCTTTGAAAAATGCAAATGAGTGTTTTATGCTTTTTATAGGGCGATATGATCTTTTCGCTCGCGGCAGCTTCGGCTAAAAAGCCGGGTATGCCGCCCATTAAACCAACACCTAACAAGGCTAAGCCACCTGATTTTAAAAACCCTCTTCTTGATACCATGATCGTATGTTTTATAAATTTAACGTCGTTGATATTCTGGCGAACCAATAATGATGCCCACTACTTGCCCCAGCATAGAGTTACTGCCTTCTGTGCCTTGCATCGCCATTACATTATTGGAACGTTTACCTTTTTTGTTATCATCTATCGCCTTATCCAAAGCGGTCATACTCATTGATGCAGGCTGATTTACTTTTGCATAAAGCTTATTGGAACTTGCTTCGTCAACTTTTTGAGCAAGGTTAGGGTCGGTAAGTAATGGTGTTAAGCGCTTAATGGTTTCGTCGAGCTTACGCTCTGGCATAATGAGTTTACTGTAGGCAATCAGGGCTGCCTGGGCACTTTCAGGTTCATGGTGATTGTTAAGCGCTGCCAGATCTATTTTAACGCCCGTTATACGTCCTGATGCAAGAGCCAAACCAAAGTTCATGCGGTTAAGTAACGCACCTGTATTGATCCAATACTGACCTTTATCTGGAAAGCCCGTAGGTGCCTGGTAATAATACACCCGCTCACCCATTTTATTTATCCAGTTATATAGTTGATAAGGCTGCTCAATACTCGCATGTAAACTACGTACTGACCCTATAGCCAACTCAAACGGCGATTTTGTTTTCTCCCTCACAGATGATGCGCTCCAAAACTCCGGCGCGCTTACCATAGTGATCAGTACCTGTTTAATATCGCCGTCTTTGGCCAGGAATGTTTTGGTCATTTTATTTAACAGGCTTTGCGGCGGATTATCGCTTACAAAACGTACCGCTATTTTCCGACTTATAAATTTGGCTGTAGCGGGATTATGGGCCAGCATTGATAACAGCTGTACACCTTCCTGATATCCTCCATCCGGACCGAAATGTTTACCTAATACTACCTTTTCACTTTTATCGTGCCGGTTGGCGTTAAATAAAAAATCACTATCGTGCACAAACCCCTGGTTTTCCAGGCGATCATCGCCAATTTTGGCCATCACATCTTTTCCCAATTTGCCATATTGGCCTATAGGGTAAATTGTCCAACCGGTTAATACTCTGGCAGCCTGGGTAACATCCTGCTGAGTATACCCACCATCAACACCAAGAGTATGTAATTCCATTACCTCACGGGCATAGTTTTCATTGAGACCCTGTAAATTCTTTGCCTTTTTTAATTTGTTCATCAATGCAACCCGGCGCGCAGTGTCAGCATTCTGATCGGGTCTATTTTGCATCAACTGGCTACGCAAAAGTCCTTTGTTAGGTGGTACATCATTATTGGCAGCCGAACTTGTAAAATTATCAAGGTAATACAGCATGGCAGGCGATTTGGCCGTAGCCAGTAAAATATCATTGAACTTACCCAAAGCGTTTGGGCGAATCACATCGCGCTCATAGGCCGGTATAAACTGGGCACAATCGTTTTTGGTGATGGATACATTAAAATGATTAAACCAAAAGCTGGTCATTACCTCCTGCAGCTGGTTATTGGTATAAGTTGCCCGCAATATTTTCTGATTAATAAACTGCCGGAAAAGCTCCTGCTCGGGCTTCATCCCATTTTGCTGCATATAATTTTGCAGTACATCACGGTAAGCCTTTTGATCGGCTTTTACAGAATCTTTATTCACAACACCCGCGTTAATGGCCATTCGTAATACCTGGAAATTCTTAGGATATTCATTAACCACTTGAGTGTTGCTTAATTTAAGCGCATCAAATTTAGCTAATTGCTGGTTCAGGGAATCATCGGGCAGGCTTGCATCCAGCTGCTGGTTAAACCAGTTTTCAAGCCCCGATTTTACCACCTCATCAATTTCGCCGGGTGTGGCACCATAGGTAAAACGACTTAGTAAATGCGCGGCTGCCTGCCGTTCGGTTAAACCTTGCTGATGATATGGGAATTTAAATGGCCTGCCGTTCCGGTTTCCTGCAAAAAAAGAGGAGAGCACGATGGTACCAAAAATCAGTAATCCAACACTACAAAGATATTTTACAGTCCTTTTCATGGGCGGGCAATTGTTTGCGATACTAATTTACTAAAGTGTTATGACTTGATATAAACCTATTGGTTTAACACAAAACAGAATAAATAGATTTTTTTTATACAACAACATTCCAGCAACTTTGTTAAACTAAACAGATCATAAACCGTCATACCTACAAATCATTAATAAAAATAAATAATGAAAAGATTAATCTTAGTAATAGCGTTTATAACCAGCTTAAGTGTACTGGCTAGCGCACAGCAAAAAACAAGTAAAACACCTGCACAAAAAGCTGCGCATAAAACACAAGCTTTGCAGAAAAAACTAAATCTAACGGCTAGTCAAACCAAAGAGGTTAACGCTATTTTTCTTACAGCAGCTACCCGGGCAGATAGTGTGAAGGTCCATAAAGGCGATAAAAAGGCAAACAAGGCAGCCCATAAAGCTATTGAAGCACAAACCGACCAAAAGTTGAATGCTGTATTTAATGCAGATCAGAAAAAAGCTTACGCCGCCTTAAAGGAAGCAAAAAAAGAAAAGCACGCCAGGAATAAGGCTGCGGCCGCTGCTACCGCTCCTCCAAAACAGTAATTGTTAATATAAATTCAGAAAGCTGCCACCATTTTGGGGCGGCTTTTTTAGTGTTTACACAACAATTATTTATAAAATTTAACGTTTTTTAATTTTTCAGAGCAATTAATTGAAATAATTCCCCATGATAAATCCAATTGATATACAGGCAGTAGCGTTAAAAAAGCCATTCAATTGTATTACTAATATCATATTTTTAGGCTACTATAGTTAACATATCGTTAACATGGAAAGATTTTTGTTAAAACTATTGCAAAATAAAACAAGTTGTGTATATTTGTGCCATAGTTATTTGTAAGGCGCTGACAGGCAGCAACAGATGGTTCGACTCCTCCCTTGCAACTCTTCTCATAATTTAGGTTTATAATTGGTTAGAACGCGCTCCTGCCCATCAGGAGCGCTTCTTGTTTTATAACATTTTTAAAACAAGCCACACACCTGCAAACAAAACGTGATTCCCTGCTGTCTTAGTTAAGAAAAGTAGTAGAACATGAAAAACCCGGTTACTTTAATTTTAAAACATACGGATGGCAGTTCAAGAATTATCCTGATTGAGCCCATTCTGCAACATAACCTGACCAATACAGGAGTTTACAAAATATATAAAACTTCCATCGATAATGAATCAGCTTTATTTACGGAAGAATTGGAGATAGATGAAAATAAACCGGAACTGGCCGATCGCGATAATCCTGATTACCTGGGTGCCATCATATTTGGGCAGGATCACCTGCAATGGAAATATGAAGGAGAACTGCTATCTGCTGCTGAACAGCAACAAATAGCAGCATATCTGCAACAAAAGGGCTTTAATTAACTCCTTTTACGTTCATTTTTAAGGTATAAATAGCTTTTGAGGCTGTTATAAATAAAATATCCCTGTTTTTACCGCCGAAGCAGATATTGGCCGACCATGGTTCTTCGATATCAATGTGACCTATCTTCTCGCCTTTAGGATTAACAATAGTAACCCCCTTGCCGCACAAGTAAATGTTGCCGAGAACATCCATCGTCATTCCATCTGATCCCTGAGCAATAAACAATGTACGATTGCTTAAGGAACCATCTTTATTGATATCATACCTATAGGTTTTATTATCACCAATGTCAGCCACATACAGGATCTTTCCATCCGCACTACCAACAATGCCGTTAGGGCGTACAAATTTATCGTCAACTATCACCGCTTTATTTTTTCCTTTACCCAGGTAATATAGTTTTTGGCCGTCAAGATCAGATTTTTTGCGGGTCCAGTAGTCGCGCTGGTAATAAGGGTCGGTTATATACATGCCACCATCAGGCCTTATCCAGACATCATTGGGGCCGTTAAATAAATGCCCGTCATAATCCTTTAGTAAAACGGTGACCTTACCTTTTGGGCTGATTGACCATAATTCGTCCTTTGCATCGGCACAACTGATCAGGTTACCTTTTTTATCGAAATCCATCCCATTTGAGCGGCCCGCGCTATCTAAAAAAACAGATAGTTTACCATCGGTATCATATTTCCATATTTTGTTGTTCGGCTGATCAGTAAAAAAGATATTGCCATATTTATCAACTGCCGGTCCTTCGGTAAAGGAGAATTGTTTAGCCACCAACTGGGGTTTAGTGCCGGGTTCATATAACCCAGGTGCATCCTGAGCAAATATTTGGCCTGATACTGCTATTAACAAAAGGAGCAAACCCGACAGTTTTTTCATAATTTGAGTATTAAGTTTTAAAAGGTTCGCTAAAGTAATTAAATGGGATTAATGGAGCAAGCATAAAAAATCTTACGGGTTATTTACTCACCTCACCTGTCCCCCAGCCGGCGGACGGCACCCCTCGCTTCAGCTTTGCTGGAAAGAGGGTGAAAGCATTTTGTTTTTACTTGCCTATTTTACTGACCTTCCAATTCCTTCTTTCCGCCGCAAGCGAAGAGGGTGGTCGATCCTGGCAGAGATGACCGGGTGAGTCAGCTCGTCAGTTTACATAATTTCCCCTCCCATCTTTAATAAAAAACTCACCATTAAACTCATTAAAAACGCTATTTTTGCAAATTATTTAAAATACCGTTTATAGTATGAGTGCACTATCCGAACAGGAAATTATACGCCGCGAATCTTTACAACAATTAAGGGCATTGGGTATTAACCCATACCCTGCCGAAGCTTTTGATGTTAACGCCTGGGCACAGGATATTACCGATAACTTTGCAATAAAACCCGAGGCCTACCAAAATGTAGTGATTGCCGGCAGGATCATGACCCGCCGCATCATGGGCAGTGCCTCATTTGCCGAACTGCAGGATTCAACCGGCCGTGTGCAGATCTACCTGAAACGTGATGATATTTGCCCTGATGAGGATAAAACTTTATACAATACCGTATTTAAAAAACTGCTGGATATTGGCGATTATGTAGGCATTAAAGGCTACGTATTTTTAACCCAAACCGGCGAAATATCAGTTCATGTTCGTGAGTTGGTTGTGCTTTCTAAATCACTTAAACCACTGCCGGTTGTTAAGCGTGAAGAAGATGGAACCATACATGATGGCTTTACTGATCCTGAAATGCGTTACCGCCAGCGTTATGTTGATTTAACGGTTAACCCGGCTTACAAACAAATTTTCATCAACCGCTCCAAAGTGATTAGCGCTATGCGTGGTTACTTTAATGAGCAGGGATGGATGGAAGTGGAAACCCCGATACTACAACCTGTACATGGTGGCGCGGCGGCCCGTCCGTTTGCTACGCACCATAATACTTTGGATATGCCGCTCTTTTTGCGCATTGCTAATGAGTTATACTTAAAACGATTGATCGTAGCCGGTTTTGATGGTGTTTATGAGTTTGGTAAAATGTTCCGTAACGAGGGCATGGACCGCACCCATAATCCAGAGTTCACCGCCATGGAAATATATGTGGCCTATAAAGACTATATATGGATGATGAAAATGGTGGAGGAGTGTTTGGAAACCGTAGCCCGTGCCGTACATGGCATCCCGGTGGTACAGGTAGGTCAGCATGAAATAAACTTTGCAGGGCCTTACGAAAAACTGTCTATGTATGATTCTATCCTGAAATATACCGGTATCAATGTATCGGCCATGGACGAAGCCGGCTTACGCGAAACCTGTAAAGATCTTAACATTGAAGTTAACCCAACTATGGGTAAAGGCAAACTGATAGATGAGATATTTAGCGCCAAAGTGGAGGCTAACCTCATCCAGCCAACCTATATAACAGACTATCCTATCGAGATGACACCGCTGGCTAAGAAGCACCGTACCAAGGATGGTCTTGTGGAGCGTTTTGAGCTGTTTGTGAACGGCAAGGAGATAGCTAATGCCTATTCAGAATTAAACGATCCTATTGACCAGCGCGAGCGTTTAGAAGAACAATTGGTATTGGCCGGCAGAGGCGACGACGAAGCTATGGCTATGGATGACGACTTTTTACGCGCCCTGGAATATGGTATGCCACCAACATCTGGCCTGGGTATTGGCATTGACCGTTTGGTGATGCTGATGACCAACCAGAGCACTATACAGGAAGTATTGTTCTTCCCGCAGATGCGCCCTGAAAAGAAAGCCAAAGTTGCTACTGCCGATGATTTTATAAATGTTGGTGTACCTGCTGAGTGGGTACCCGTATTGAATAAAATGGGCTTCAACACGGTGGAAGAGTTGAAAGCCGGCAACCCAAACAAGGTATTTAATGACCTTGGTGGTATGCGCAAAAAATTAAAATTGGATATTACTATGCCTACCAAAGAAGTGGTGATGGCTTGGTTTGAATAAAACCACCTTTTGTATTAAACCCGTCATTGCGTAGCGTGGCAATCCCTAACTTTACAGAGCGGCTCAGCTTATTGGGGATTGCCACGCTACGCAATGACGGTTGGGGTAATCCGGGTTCAGGCAAACGGTTCAGCCCCCATAACCGTAACAATTTGTTAATGAAAGCTTAAAGCAAATACAACTTTAGGTTTAAGAATGTTGGCTATACTTGTAATAAACAACTATCATAAAAGTTATGACCAATTCAATTCTGGAGATCACCGAAAACGAATACCTGATAAAGTTGAACAGAAGCAACTTCAACTTATCATTTATCAGGAGTTTACTGAAGCTAGTTGAAGTGGCCAACCCCGCTAATGAAGCCGATACGTATACAGACCGTATCATACAGCCTTACCAAAACCACTCATCTGAACCGGATTACTTTAGTGCTATCGAAGAAAAATAAAAGAGGCGAAAAAACATCGCCTCTTTTGTTTTTTTATTTCTTTAGAACTGGCGATATCCGCCTCTTACTACCTGTTTATCCATCTGAGCCAACTGCCCTTTCATCATCTTGATCTGGTCGGCAAGTAATTTATTCTTATCATCCTTTGCTGCTTCTGACAGGTACATCTGCGCTTCGCGTTTATTGCGTTTTGCCATGGATATACCGGCCAGGCTCAATTTGGCCAAAGCCGTGTTATGCGACATTCTCATGCCCAACTGTAACGACTTCTTAAAATACTTCTCTGATTTCATCGGAGCCTTACGCGATTCGACCAAGCCAATCAACAAATTGTAATAACCATGTTGATTTTTATGTAACTGTTTTTCGTAATCAGTAATCTTCAATAACCATGCTTCGGCTTTTTCAGAATTTTCTTTACGCAGAAAATACTGCGATATGATCATATTTTCGTTAAAAAAGAAGCTTAGCAGCACTATCCCCCCTAAAAACAAAACTAAAATACCCCAGCCCCAAAATCCAAAAGCACAAAGCGCAACGGCCGCACCGAATAAAACACAGGCTATAATTAACCTAACAATGTTTGACATAATTTTTGATACTATATATTAAGTGCAAATATCCGTTTATTTGTACGCTTAATCAACATTATATCAATATTTATGGCGATCGAATTAGAACCATCGTGGCTTGCTGTTTTAAAAGATGAGTTTGGCAAGGATTATATGCTAAAACTGAAGCAATTTTTAAAACAAGAGAAAGAAACCGGGCAAATAGTTTACCCTAAAAACGCGGATATTTTTAACGCATTTAACACCACACATTTTGATAATCTTAAGGTGGTAATCCTGGGGCAAGATCCTTATCACGGTGCACACCAAGCCCACGGTCTTTCATTTTCTGTACAAAAAGGCATTGCTACTCCCCGTTCGCTCATCAATATTTACAAAGAACTGCAAACCGATATACCCGGATTTAAAACACCCAGTCACGGCAACCTGGAAGAATGGGCAAAGCAAGGCGTATTATTATTAAACGCCACGTTAACCGTAAGAGCCAATAACGCTGGTTCCCATCAAAAAAGAGGCTGGGAAGAATTTACCGACGAGGTAATCAAAACCATATCTGATAAAAAAGAGGGCATTGTATTTATACTATGGGGAGCCTTTGCACAATCAAAAGCGGTATTGATTGATGAAAAAAAACATTTTATTTTAAAATCGCCTCACCCCTCACCCTTCTCTGCCGATCGTGGTTTTTTTGGCAGCAAACCATTCTCAAAAACAAATGCTATCCTCGAAAAGGAAGGAAAGAAACCAATTGACTGGCAGATAAGATAAATGATTGATGTGCAGATTTCAGATGTGAAACAAAAAATGTGCAAATAGACTTATTGAAGCTCATTTGCACATCTGAAATTTGCATATCTGCACATTAATATTCAAGAGGCACTATCGGCTCCTTTTTACTGGTCGACATGATCATCATGGTTTGAAATGTTTTAACAACCGTGATACGGCTTATTTTTTCCATGATCAGTTGTTCGTACGATTTAATATCGCGCACGTAAACTTTCAACAAAAAATCACATTGACCGGTCACATGGTGACATTCGGTAACTTCCTTAATGTGTTTTATCTCATCCAAAAATGTCTGGATGGTATTTTTCTGATGAAAATCGAGCGAAATCTGTATAAAAGTTTTTATACCCAGGCCCAGTTTTTCCTCATCAACCAGGGCATGATAGCTTTTGATGTATTCGGCGTTCTCCAATTTACGCACACGTTCTAAGGTAGGCGCTGGTGAAAGTCCTATCTCGTTTGAAAGTTGAAGGTTGGTTATCCTTCCGTTTTCCTGTAATATCTTAAGTATTTGAAGATCTATTTTGTCCAATTCGGCAGCCATCAGGTATACAATAAAGTACGCAAATATACAGTTTTCCCCACTTCACAAAATTATATTTCATTTAAAAGTAATTCAACAAAAATATATTTCCCAAGTCTTCATAATTTAGATAAGTCTAAATTATTTATTAGATTTGTATAAATGAATACATTAGCCGAGGAAAACTATTTAAAATCCATCTATCACCTGTCAATGGGTGCTGATAATGTAAGCACTAATCAAATTGCCGCATCCCTAAATACCAAGGCTTCGTCGGTTACGGATATGTTAAAAAAACTGGCTGATAAGGCGCTGATTAACTATACCCGCTACCAGGGCGTAAGTTTAACCCCATCAGGCGAAAAAATTGCGGTTAATATCATCCGCAAACACCGTCTGTGGGAATACTTTTTAGTGGAGAAATTAAATTTCAAGTGGGACGAAGTGCATGATATGGCCGAAGAAATGGAGCACATATCATCAGCAGAACTGATTGACAGGCTGGATGAGTTTATGGATTACCCCCAGCATGATCCGCATGGCGAACCCATACCGGATTGTAACGGCCGGTTTAAATCGCCTGAACTTAAGCCTGTTTCGGCCTTAACGGTGAATGATCAAGGAATAATATCCGGCGTACGCGATCACACCTCTGCGTTTTTACAGTACCTCGACAAGCAACAGCTTACAATAGGCAAAAAAATCGCAATAACCGAAATCATTGAATTCGATCACTCCGTGGTTTTACAAATTGAAAATAAAAAAGAAGTACACATCAGCCGCGAGGTGGCAAATAATTTACTGATAGCCCTATGAGCAATAACAATAACCAATCATTAGGTAATGTACATAGTTCGGTAACTACCGAAAATAAAACCGGCTGGCGCAAAATAATGGCTTTCCTGGGGCCCGCCTACCTGGTAAGCGTAGGTTACATGGATCCGGGCAATTGGGCAACTGATATTGCCGGCGGTAGCGCCTTTGGTTACAGACTGATATGGATATTGTTTGCATCAAACCTGATAGCCCTGCTACTGCAATCATTAAGCGCCAGGCTGGGCATTGTGCGCGGGCTCGATCTGGCACAGGCCTCCAAAAATGCTTATCCCCGCTTTGTAAACTTTTGGCTATACATACTGGCCCAAATAGCCATTATTGCCTGTGACCTGGCCGAGATCATTGGTATGGCCATCGGCTTAAAGCTACTGTTTCATCTGCCGCTAATATGGGGTGTATCGCTCACAATAACAGACACCATACTCATGCTTTATTTAATGAACAAAGGCATGCGCAAGCTGGAAGGTTTTATTATCTCCATGATATTCATTGTAGGCTTATCTTTCCTGATAGAGATGTTTATTGTACAACCTGATGTGGTGGAAATTGCCAAAGGCTTTGCGCCAGGCAATCTAACTGGGGAAGCTTTATACATAGCAATTGGTATTATTGGGGCCACGGTAATGCCACATAACCTTTACCTGCACTCCTCACTGGTACAAACCCGGCAGATCACCCGTACAGACGCGGGTATCAAATCGGCCATCCGGTTTAACTTATTTGATACGGTTATTGCGCTTAACCTGGCCTTTTTGGTAAACGCGGCCATACTAATCCTGGCGGCAACCGCTTTTTTCAAGAACGGCTATTTTAAAGTTGCCGAAATACAGGATGCCTATAAACTGCTGGAACATATTTTCGGGCGAACCGCTCCTGTTCTTTTTGCCATCGCCTTAATAGCATCAGGCCAAAGCTCAACGATAACCGGCACCCTTGCCGGGCAGATCATTATGGAGGGACATATTAACCTGCGTATTGAACCTTGGTTACGTCGTTTACTTACCCGGGTACTGGCCATTGTACCCGCCGTTTTCACCATTATTTATTTTGGCGAAGATGCGCTCGGTAGCCTCATCATATTAAGCCAGGTGGTATTGAGCCTTCAACTGGGTTTTGCGGTTATACCACTTATCCATTTTACATCTGACAAGAAACGGATGGGAAATTTTTCCATAAGCCTAAAAGTAAAAATACTGGCATGGGCCTGCGCCATTATCATCGTGGCGTTGAATGCCAAACTGGTATATGAACAAATAATTGCCTGGACAAAAGAGTTTCCATCGTCTGCTTTTTGGATATACGCTATTGTAGTACCTATTGTAATTTGCATTGCTTTGTTGCTACTATATGTGTTTGTAAGACCTATGCTCTATAAACACAAAGACCAGCCTGCTTATGTACCTCATGGCATTGCCGGTGCTATTACTGAGCTTGATGCCATAATTTACAAGCACATTGCCGTAACTATCGATTTTTCTAAAAACGATAACGACTGCCTGCGTCATGCCATTATGCAGGGCGGCAAACGGGCCAGTTATACCCTGATCCACGTAGTGGAAACCGCCGGTGCCCGTTACTATGGCAAACAGGTAATGGATAGTGAAACTCAAAGTGATGCCGACAACCTGAATAAGTATGTAGCCGCTCTGGAAAATCTGGGTTACAAGGCCCAGGCACAGATCGGATATGGCATTCCGGCTACTGCTATTGCCAAAATTGTGAATGAAGAAAATATTGATTTTATAGTTATGGGATCGCACGGACACAAAGCGCTTAAAGATCTTATTTTTGGTACAACGGTAAACTCCGTAAGGCATAAGGTTAATGTACCTGTACTGGTAGTAAAACCGCAGGTATAATGAATTGTTAAGCTCGATGTTTTTTTAACTAACCAAGGAATCTACTCACCCGACCATCGCTACGCTCGTCGACCTTCTCTTCACCTGTGGTGGAAAGAGGGATTGCAGAATTGATAAATGAAAATATTCATTTACCCTCTTTCCGGCAAAGCCGAAGAGAAGGTCGACGAGCGCAGCAACATCGGGGTGAGTCTTCGCCGATATGAATTTACTCATGCAAGATACATCCCTATGTTCAAAATAACCAAAGGCAAAATTTTGTGTAAGTTTGCAACAAAGTTACCGTGAAAAATGGCCGAGGATAAAATATATATAAAGAATAAGAAAGCATACTTTGAATACATCATACTAGATAAGTATGTAGCCGGCATTAAATTGCTGGGTACCGAAATTAAATCAATACGGGAGGGAAAAGCCAATATTAATGATGCCTTTTGCACTTTTATCAGCAACCAGCTATTTGTACGCAATTTGCACATATCTGAGTACTCTTATGGTTCATTTTATAACCATGAAGCCAAACGCGACCGTGTGTTGTTACTCAATAAAAAGGAACTTAAAAAACTGCTTACCCGTGGTGAGGAAAAGGGTTTAACCATTGTGCCACTTGCCTTATTCATCAGTGAACGAGGTTTTGCTAAACTGGAAATAGGCCTTGCCCAGGGTAAAAAGACATTTGATAAACGCGAAACCCTAAAAGAACGCGACACCAAAGTTGAAATGGATAGGGCGATGAAAAGGTAACCCTTTTTAGATGTGCAAATGTGCGGATTTTAGATGTGCAAATGAGCTTCATTAAGTGGTTTGGCACATTTTGTTTTTCATCTGCACATCGATCATTCATCTGCATATTTGCACATCTGAAACGGCGTAGCCCTCTTGAACACCTTTGAAAACAAACAATTGTGAAAAATCCGCACATTTGCACATCTACCAAGCCTTATCTCCTACTAAAGGCACAAACCTGAAAGTGTCCAGCACTATTTTTTCATAATCATGCTCACCAACTTTTAGTACGGTAACCATTTTCTGGGTTTCCTCATCGCCAACTGGTATTACTAATATGCCGCCTATTTTTAATTGTTTAAGCAATACATCTGGTACGGTAGGCGCACCGGCTGTTACAATTATCTTATCATAAGGTGCATGTTCTGCCTTACCGATAGAGCCATCACCACAAAAAAAGTGAGGTTTGTAGCCCATCTTTTCGGGGAGAATATATTTTGTGCGCTCATAAAGCTTTTCCTGGCGTTCAATGGTATAAACTTTAGCGCCCAACTCCATCAAAATGCAGGTCTGATAGCCTGATCCTGTACCAATTTCCAACACCTTATCTCCTTTACGAATGTGCAGCAGCTCGGTTTGGTAAGCAACAGTATATGGTTGCGATATGGTTTGCCCCTCGCCTATCGGGAATGCGATATCACTGTAAGCTTGTTTCCAGAAAGTTTCATCAAAAAAATAATGACGTGGTACTTTGCCAATAGCCAGCAACACGTTTTCATCCTGAATACCTTTTTTATGCAGAATGTCAACCAATCGTTTACGGGCACCTTTCTCGCGGTAATTATCAATATACTTATAAGCCATTTGTAGGGCAAAGTTAGCAGGAATTTCAGCATTTAGAGGGATTAGGAATATAGGGATGGGTAATTCGTTATGTGTTAACCAATAAAAAAGTTTGTATGGTTAATGCTGTATAAAAACGCGCGTCATTGCGAGGCACGAAGCAATCCCTAACTGTACAGAACGGCTCTACTTATCGGGGATTACTTCGTTCCTCGCAATAACGTGATGGAGAATATCTTGTCTTAATACGGATCAACATCAGGCTGAATAATACTGCCTTTACTCAGTTTAGTGGTTTGAAACTGGACAATCACATCGCGCAGAATAGCTTTAGCTTTTACAATGGATATGCCATCCTTTTCAAACTTAAGCATGATTGATTTAATATAAAAGTTGCGGATACGACTGATTAGAGGCGTTTCGGGTCCTATTACCCGCTCACCAAAGTGCTTACGTAGCTCATTACCCAGGTAATTGGCCTGATTATACAATATTTCGGGGTCCTTATGCTTAATATCCAGGTTGATGATACGGTAAAATGGCGGATATTTAAAGCTTTTACGCTCTTCCATCTCCGTAAAATAAAGATCATTATAATCATTGGCTATCACCTGTTTGATCACCCGGTGATTAGGATCATACGTTTGTATTACAACCTTACCCTGCTTACCCCTCCGGCCTGCCCTGCCACTTACCTGTGCCAGCATTTGAAAGCTGCGCTCATTGGCCCGGTAATCTGGAAATTTCAACAAACTATCGGCATTGATGATACCGATTAGGGTGACATCCGAAAAATCAAGTCCTTTGGCCACCATTTGCGTACCTACCAGTATATCTATCTTTTTCTCTTCCAGGTTGTTCAGTATCGTTTGAAGCGAATTCCTTGAGCGAGTAGTATCCAGATCCATGCGGGTAATGCGGGCATCGGGCAGTAGCAGGCTCAATTCATCCTCTATCTTCTCCGTACCAAATCCCTTATATTCCAGGTGCGTTGACCCACAAGCCGGACAAATAGACGGCGAATCCTCTTTATAGCCACAGTAATGGCAATGCAGCTTACCACTGCTTTTGTGATAGGTAAGACTTACGTCGCAATTAATACATTTTGGTGTATAAGCGCATATTTTACACATCAGTACCGGCGCATATCCACGGCGATTCTGAAACAATATTACCTGCTCCTTATTAACCAGCGCTTGTTTTATACCCTCCATCAACACGCTGGTAAAGTGCGATTGTATGGTTTTTTGTTTGGTTTCGTGGCTAATGTTCACCACCTCTACTTCAGGCAGCAGCACACCTCCATATCGTTCAGTAAGTTCCGCAAAACCATATTTCCCGTTACGGGCATTAAAATAACTTTCAAATGATGGTGTGGCCGAGCCTAACAGCACTTTACCCTGGTGCATATTAGCTAAAAAAATAGCTGCGTCACGGGCATTATAGCGTGGCGCCGGGTCGAATTGTTTATAGGAAGTTTCATGCTCTTCATCAACCACAATAAGGCCCAGATCATTAAACGGCAAAAAAACAGACGATCGTGCACCCAAAATCACCTTATAATCATTGTTCAATACCTTTTGCCAAACCTCCACCCGTTCGTTATCATTAAAACGTGAATGGTAAACACCAATATCGGCACCAAAATATAGGCGCAACCGTTCAATAATATGGGTGGTAAGCGCAATTTCGGGTAACAGGTAAAGTACCTGCCGGTCATTACGCATCATTTCTTCTATCAGCCGGATATAAATCTGGGTTTTGCCCGATGATGTTACGCCATGCAGCAAAACCACATCCTTTTCCTTAAACTGATCCCGGACACTTTGGAGTACTTCGGTTTGTTGTTCGCTCAGTTCAAAGTTGCTGTTAAGCTCTTCTTCCTCAAAATGCAGGCGACTTACATTTTTTTCCTCGGCAAAAAGTATATCTTTTTCTATAAGCGATTTAATGCTTGATTCGCCAGCGCCACTTTCTTCAATCAGTTCATTTTTGGTGATGGCTTTCTGATGTCGTGCCAGCTTAATATAGGCCAGCAACGCATCGGCTTGTTTTGGCGCGCGTTTTTCCAGTATCGGGAAAAGTTCGCGTAAGTTTTCAGGATCGTTATAAACCGGATTTAGGGTGATAAAAGTACGCTTACGAGGTTTGTAGCGCTCGCTTACCTCTTCGGATATATGGATGATGTTTTTTTCAAACATCAGTTTCAAGATAGGCATTACCGTTTTTTGGCCCAACAATTTGGCAATATCACTCACGGTTAGTTCCGGCTGAATATCAAGTGCCTCCACAATTAAAAATTCTTTATCATGAAGTGTCGACCGGTCAATATCATACTCCTTATTAAGCACAATACGGGTTTCACTGGCTAGTTTTAAGGCCGCAGGCAAGGCGGCGTTCATTACTTCGCCAATGTTACACATATAATAATCAGCCAGCCATTGCCAAAAATGTAACTGATGCGGGGTAACCACCGAGCGATCATCCAGGATCTCAATGATATACTTGGCTTCGTATTTTTCAGGGGCTAGTGAGGTGATCTCTTTAACAATGGCTGTATACAGCTTACTTTTACCAAATTGGACTACTACCCTTTTCCCAATGGCTATGGCATCATTTTGCTCATAAGGAACCCTGTAAGTATAATTTTTTGAAATTGCGAGCGGTAAAATCACTTCGGCGAAAAGCGTCTTACGATCGGTATGTTCAATTTCAGCAAATTCTAACATGTATATTCTAAATCCTAAACTCTAATTTTTAAACTCTAATTCCCGGTCTTTTATCTTTTGTCCAAAAGTCCTTGATCCAATAATCTTTTGTCCCCCAAATTACTTATTACGCAAAGCGGCAAGTGCCAGCGTTAACCAGCCTAAAATGAATAATAGGCCTCCCAGCGGTGTAATTGGTCCAAGGGCTATCAGCCAGTTCCAGCCTAATATGCTGCGGCAAGATAGCAGGTACAATGAACCTGAAAAAAACACGATTCCAAAGGTAAAAAAGTAGTAGGATACCGTTATTAAACGATTTTTAAACCGCGCAAAGGTTGATAAAAACAATAATGCAAATACATGATAAAAATTGTACTGAACAGCGGTGTGCCATACTTCGAGCTGACTGGCGGGTAACACCGCTTTTAATCCATGCGCTCCAAAGGCACCAGTAATAACGGCCAGCATGCCAAAAACTGAAGCTGTAATTATAATTTGTTTGTTCATGCAGATATAAAAAGCTAAGTTAACCAATTGAAAGTATTACTTTAATGCCGCAGGGTAAAATTCTATCTTTGTAAAGCAAACCGCTATGAAACGACTGATAGTTACCACCTTAATTTTACTTGCCGTTGCTATTACAATAACAGTTGTTTACTTTAAAAATTTAAGTCCTCCCGGAGTGCGTACCGGCCAGGTAATGCGTACCATTCCTGACAATGCCACCGCGGTATTTGTGTTTAATAACGAAAAAGGCTTTTATGATATTTTTAAGGGCAGCCAGCTGTTAAGCGCAGTTGTAGGCCAGGATAAACTTGCCGACCTTGATACCTTGCGCAAGTTATTGCAGGCATCGCCCCAGCTCGGTCAATTTTTTACCGGTCAAAACGTTTTTATATCGGTACATCCATCAAACAGCAACGATATTAATCTCCTGATAACTACTACCGCAGCAAAAAATCTGGAGGCTGATGCTTTTACCAAACTAAACACCCAGGCCGGCAGTGGTTTAACCATAAGCGCTGTTCGTAATGCCGTTGGCCTTGAATATGATGTATTGGTTAAAGCAATTAACAAACACTTTTACATCATTAAAAAAGAGGATAATATTTTTGCGGGCAGTTTTTCGAAAGAAGTGATAGACCAGAGCCTGCTATATCGGGACGATAAAAACCGGAATGCTTTTATTCCGCTACCTGAGCAGCAAAATTCTAATTCGCTGGCTAATTTGTACATCAATTACGAGCAGCTATCACCGCTGTTTGATCAACTATTTAAAAACAAGAATAGCGATATTTTTAAAAGCTTTAAACTACTGCCCGCATTAGCTGCCTTAAGTTTAAATTATAAAAATGATGCCTTAATGTTTAATGGTTTTACCCATATACAACATAAACATGCGGCCAGTTATTTAAACCTGTTTGCAGCACAGCAGCCCGTTGTTAATCATTTAAAAGATATTTTCCCTACAACTACAGCCTATTTTATCAACTTCGCGGTTTCTGATCCTAAAAAGTTCTCTGCCGATCTTTCGCGGTGGCACATCAGGGCTAGTATAGGCGACGAAAAAGACAAGCTGTTCAGCAAAATAAAGGCCGAAACCGGGCTGTTTTTAAAGCCTGAGTTTGAGCATTTGTTGGGTAATGAATTTGCTATAGTAACCACTCGTTACCAGGAAAAATATGCCATTATTTCTGTTAAGGATGGCTCTAAGCTATTACCTGTCATGATGAATATCAGCACCATGACCACTGATAACATAGGGCAGTTTAACTATGATAAACTGCCCTTTTATTTATTAGGAGATGCTTTTAGCATATTCAGGAAGCCATATTTTATGATCATGGATAATTACCTGGTACTTGCAGCCACTCAATCAGAGTTAACCAGTTATACTGATACTTACATCAATCGTAAATTTATAAGCAAAATTGACCAGTACAACCAATTTGACGATTTGCTGGCCGCTAGAAGCAATGTGGCATTTTTCATCAACTTTAAAAACACACAATCCATATTGAAACGGGATCTTAAAGGTGTTTTTTATGATGCTTTTAAAAATGACAATCCCGGTTGGAAAAGTTTTTACGCAGCCGCATATCAGCTTACAGCCTCAGATAAGGACTTTTATACCAATTTTTGCATGCGCCTGAATAATATTGATACCACAGCTGTAGAAAAACAAAATTAATCGGCCTATTACACAACCATATATATTCAATTCCGTTAAAATTCAATATTGTTATTTGAGATTGTTTTACTGATAATCAATTTTGAACCTTATCTTTAAAGCACAATACAGAAACTAATCCCCTAAGAATATTGTATGAATAAGGTACTGATTGTTTTTTGCTTAATTTTCTTCTCTCTATCAGTTTCGGCCCAACAATTTTCGCAATATAATACCAATACCCTCTTTGACTCTTTCGAAAATCCCTCGCAAAGATCATTCATACCCGACTCAAGCAAGGGGATGGCTTTCAATTTTTTGATACCTAACTTTAATGTAAATACCTATTTAACAGGAAACATGCAACAGGGTATTAAAACAAGGCTATTTTCAAAAGATGCTTTGTATAATACTGATAACCTAAAAATTGGCCAGGGAAAATACAATCATGTTAACGCGAATGTTAATGCCTATGCTATCATGTTTAAGCTATTTACCAGCTTAAACGGCGACGTGGAGATCGGTTTTTCGGCCCAGACCAAAGCAGAAGGCCGAGGTTATTTTTCTGATGAGTCCCTTGCTTTATTTGGCGGTTCTCAAAATTTTACAAATAACAGTTATAGCAATATTTTTAACGACAATTACCGCTATCAGACGTATCATCAGCTCGGATTTTCATACCGCGAACGTGTTAATAAAAAAATAGCGCTCGGATTTAAAATAAGCGCGCTGCTGGGTATACAATATCAACGGGTTGATATTACAGAATCGCAAATTAATTTTAATAGAGCAACCGATCAGGCCACTCTTGGCTTACAAGGCCGGTATTATGACAGTTTTATACCAGGTCACATTACAGCGCATGATTATTTGCCAACTTTACGTAACCCAGGTGCGGCCATTACCCTAGGTGGTTCATATATAACAGATGATCATATAACCATACAGGCCAATATAAAAGATCTTGGTTTTATTCATTGGAGTAAGCGATCGACTGTTTATGATTTTAACAACAGTGCTACTATAAATAACCTATCAACGGCCCCATCACGCGAGGATACTATTTTTAACACAACGCGTAAATTAATAAAAACCAATGGTACCGTGCAATCATTTACAACACCAATAAATGGCCATGCCGAGCTAAGCGCAACCAAAAGCTACTGGCTTGATTATAATAATTTATTCAAATACTCCCCCACACTTATCCTTTCAAAAGAATTGTTTTTTTCTGGTTTTACCGGAGCCCTGGTTAACCACTTTAAGTATAAAAATTTTACGGTTACGCTTACAACCAGCTATGACGACATGAAGTTTTTTAATCTTGGAACACAGTTCATGGTCAAATCATCAAATGTTGAGTTTTTTATAGGCACTGACAGGCTCACGAACACCGGAAGTTTGGCTATGGCCGCTTTTCATAATGAGAACCAAATAAATCATATAGGAAATTACACCGGCGGTGATCTTTACTTAGGATTTGCTTTAAAATTTGGGCACTTAATTGAACACCCAATGAATGCCAGCACTATACCTATGGGTGAGAAGGGATTTCTTGGCAGATTGTTTGGCCGGTTATTTAAAACTGATAAATAATAATTATACCCCTTTTTTCCCCGCTATAAAATCCTTGAGGTAATAAGGCTCAAAATAAGCCACATCTTCAAATTCTTTGTTATTGAATTTTTCGACCGCTTTTTGAGTAAGATATGTTGCCGAATTAACAAAACCCGGTAAAAATTGAGCATTGGAGTTGGCTCCCAATACAGCTTCACACTTATCAGCGCCATCGCCAAAAAATAAAATTTTGTACTGGCTCAAATAGTCATTAAAACTTTGCTCATCAATAATATCCGCCGCGGTAGGCCTTACCTTTAAACCTTTGCTATTAAACAAGGCGCAATAAACCTCCATACGGCGAGCATCAATCATGGGGCATAATAGAGTGCCTTCATCAACCTCAAGTATTTTTTCGCCAATGATGGCATATGCCATAGCCTCCAGCGTTTCAATAGCTATAAGAGGCTTATTCAAGGCAAAGCACAAGCCTTTGGCAGTTGACACCCCTATGCGCAAACCCGTATATGAACCCGGACCACAACTAACAGCAATGGCATCAAGATCATTATAAGTTAAACCTGTCTTGTTTACCAGCTCCTCAATAAATAAAGTAATTACTTCGGCATGAATATTACGTTCATTTACCTGTTTAAAAGCCAAAACTTTGCCATCAATAGCCAGGGCTACTGAACAGGATGTGGTTGCGGTTTCAATTTGTAAAATAATACTCATTCGTATTTTAAGTCTTAAGTTCTAAGTCTTAAGTTTTGAGTCTTGAATTCCGATTTAAGCGTTTATGACTTAGAACTCGAGACTTAAAACTTAAAACTCAAGGTACCGGATCATGGCCATGTCCTCCCCAGGGATGGCAGCTGGCAATGCGTTTTAAAGTTAACCATCCGCCTTTAAAGGCACCATGTTTTTTTATGGCTTCAACACCATACTGCGAACAAGTTGGTGTATACCTGCATGAAGCACCCGTAAGTGGCGAAATAAAGTACTGATATATTTTTATCAGCAATATAAAAATGCCTCCAATTAGTGCTTTAAATATCCTGACAACAGCATTCATACTACTTAACCGGGAATATTGTTTGCAGCAGTTAATTGTTCAGTAAGCTGATTGAGCAGCTTTAGCATTTTTTTTTCAATAACATCATAAGCAACAATTTCCTTACCAATGTATCCAATTGATAGCACAATTGTTTTATCAGCAGCTTGCAGTAAACTATATAGATGTTGTTGTTTGTGCAGCCTGTACGACTCACGCATGCGTCTTTTTATTAAATTACGGTCAACAGCATGCTTATAACGCTTCTTTGAAGCCGAAAATAAAATTTGTACAGGATATGATTGTGGCTCTGTATGGTACAGCCACGAAGCTTTGAAGGGGTAACACAAAAAAGAAGAGCCGTTATGAAAAAGCTTATCAATAAGCCTTTTATTACATAACCGTTCTTCTTTTTTAAAAGTATACATAGTTGCCATTATTTGAACCGGAAACATTAAGCATATAAACGGTCCATGTCCCTATGAAAGGACCAAGCAACCTGAATTATGCTTTATGACGCCCCTCGTCAGAAACTGATAATCTTTTTCTGCCTTTAGCTCTTCTGGCTGCTAAAATTCTTCTACCGTTAGCAGTTGACATGCGTTCACGGAATCCGTGTTTATTTCTTCTTTTTCTTTGAGAAGGCTGAAACGTTCTTTTCATGGCTATTTTATTCTATTCGTCGTTTTTAAAAACAAGAGCGCAAATGTAGTAATATTTTCAGATATTTCAAATACTATTTTTCTTATTTGTGCATCAATGTTTCTTCAGTAAATTAAGCGTTTTAAATCCATAATATGAAATCATTAGCTATCCTGCTCTTAATATGTTTACCATCAATCGTTTCAGGCCAGGATTTATCGTCAACCCATTATAAAATTTACAGCACAGCCAACCAAAAACTGGTAACAATTGCTGAAATTGTTGATAAAACCAGCAAAGCCGACGTATTATTTTTTGGTGAGGAACATAATGATTCCACAGCCCACTACCTGGAATATATTTTATTTAAAGGTTTGGCAGAAAAGTACCCGCATCATATAGCCCTGTCAATGGAAATGTTTCAAACCGATTGCCAGTTGGTACTCAACGAATACCTGAACGGTCTTATCCACGAAAAAAACCTGATCAGTGATGCCCGTGCCTGGCCAAACTATACTGATTACCGGCCATTAGTTGAACTGGCCAAATTGTATCAACTGCCTGTTATTGCAGCCAATGCCCCTTCACGCTATACCAATATGGTTACCCGCGGCGGCCTTAACAGCTTACAGCAATTGAATGAGCAAGCTAAAAGCTACCTTGCCCCATTACCTATTGATACGGCCACGGGTGCTTATTATGATAAATTTGTGAAAATAATGGGCGGCCATGAGGCTATGGCCGGTATGCAGATATACCAATCGCAAAATCTGTGGGATGCCACTATGGCCTGGTCAATAGCACAGTTCTATAAAAACCATCCTGGTTATAAAATACTACAGCTAAACGGAGGTTTCCATAGTGAAGAAAAACTTGGAGCCGTTGCTCAGCTCAAAAAGTACGCACCAAATGCACACGTACTCACTATAGCAAGCTACGCTGATGACGGTTTTGATAACCCAGATTGGACAAAGTTTAAAAACCTGGCTGATTATATTATTTTGACTGACAAAAAATTAACAAAAGATTAAAGTAGATTAGGGATGAAAAGATAAAGGATCAACGGTAAAACATCATTCATCAATGATCCTTTACCGTTGATCCTTTGTCTATAAGTCCTTTATCTTTATTCTGATTATTATGCTTTTTTAGCTAACAGATCGCGGATTTCAGTAAGTAAAGTTTCTTCTTTTGTTGGTTCAGGATCAGCAACAGGTGCAGCAACTTCTGGCTTTTTAAGTGAGTTTATAGCCTTTACAACCATAAAAATACAAAAAGCGACAATCAGGAATTCTATTACAGTGTTAATAAAGTTACCAACGTTAATTGTAACATCTGGTACCTTAGTTGCTGCGTCTCCATGTTTTAACCAAATTTTAATGCTTTTAAAATCAACGCCTCCAGTTAAATATCCAATGGGTGGCATAATAACATCGTTCACCAAGGAGGTAACGATTTTGCCAAAAGCTGCACCGATAATAACACCCACTGCAAGGTCAACAACGTTGCCGCGCATGGCGAATTCCTTAAATTCTTTAAATACTGCCATAAGAATAGATTTTAGTTGATTGAGGTAACGGTTTAAATAGGTTTTAGTTTATCTAATGTAACGAATAAATTTTAATGCCTTCAAAACAAATTATTTTTTTTTGATATTTAATGCCATTGTCCTTAAGCCATAAGATATTTTAAACTTAACGGTAATTGATGTATTTTTGGCCACATCTTAATTATGCTTAAACAGAATCTTCAACAAAAACTTTTACAAAAGCTTTCACCACAGCAAATACAATTTATAAAATTGCTGCAGGTACCCACTGTTTCGCTTGATACAAGAATAAAAGAGGAGTTAGAAGAAAACCCGGCACTTGAAGATCTGAGTCTGACTAATTTAAATGAACCAGAAGAACAATATCCTGACCGCGACCCTGATGAAGAAACTTATAATGGTGATGAGGAAAAGGGCGAAATGGATGAATTTAATATTGACGACTACCTGCAGGAAGATAACGTAAACGACTACGGATCGCGCTATGACCAGAATGGCGATGATGAAGACGAACGTAAAGAAATACCCATTGCTGTACAAAGCTCATTTTTTGAAAGCTTACAGCTACAGCTTGACCTGTTACCGCTCAACGATAAAGATTTTAGCATAGGTAAGCAAATAATTGGCAGTTTGGATGACGACGGCTATTTACGCCGCCCTATCATGTCATTAACTGACGATCTTGCGTTTTCGCAAAATGTAATGGCCGAGGATGAAGAAGTGGAAGATATGCTGAGAGTGATACAAGGCTTTGACCCTCCGGGTGTAGGTGCCCGCAGTTTGCAAGAATGTCTGTTGATACAGCTTAGAAAAAAAGACCCAAATGATCCTATTATCGTAAAAGCCATTAATGTTGTTGAACATTATTTGGATGAGTTTACCCGTAAACATTATGATAAGCTTGAAAAATCATTAAACATGGACTCGGACGAGTTACGTGGTGTAATCAATGAAATTTTAAAACTTAACCCTAAACCAGGCGACTCAAACGAGCTGAACACCAAGCAAATGCAGGTAATACCTGATTTTCATATCATCAACAACGACGGTACACTTATACTAACCCTTAACTCCAAAAATGCACCTGAATTAAGAGTAAGCCGCTCGTACCAGGAAATGTTTCAGCATTATGACAAGGCGGCACAAAAGGATAAAAAGCTAAAGGAGGCGGTACAATTTGTAAAGCAAAAGCTCGACTCGGCCAAGTGGTTTATTGATGCCATAAAACAACGCCAGCAAACATTACTGAAAACCATGAATGCTATTATGCAGTATCAGTACGAGTTTTTTTTAACTGGCGATGATAAAAACCTGAAACCTATGATCCTGAAGGATATTGCCGATAGGATAAACATGGATATATCCACCGTATCGCGGGTAGCCAACTCCAAATATGTACAAACCGAGTTTGGCACTTTCCTGCTAAAATCTTTTTTCTCTGAAGCTATACAAACCGAAAGCGGTGAAGAGGTATCAAACAAAGAAGTTAAAAAGATACTGGAAGAGCATATTGGCAAGGAAGATAAACGCCATCCCCTGGCCGATGAAAAACTAACTGACATACTCAAAGATGCCGGCTACAACATAGCCCGCCGTACCGTTGCCAAATACCGCGAACAAATGAACATCCCGGTAGCAAGGCTTAGAAGGGAGTTATAAATCAGTTTTGAGTGATGAGTTTCGAGTTTTTTTATCTGAACCCGAATTCATCTGACTAAGGTATTATTATGATTTTGATTAACTTGGTTGCTATTTTTTCACTACTCACCACTCAAACTCACTACTAAAATGTATGCTGAGCGCTGCTTACTTTATAGCGGTTATTGAGCAAAATGCCTATCACAATTTCATGTGTACCATTGCTCACCGTATTGAGCGCCGATGTGGTAAAATCATAAGAATAGCCAACATTTACAAACGAACTAAGATTAAAGCCTGCCAGAGCAGCGTAGGAATCATTATGCCTGTACGAACCACCTATCCAAAGCTTATCCAGAAATGATAGCTTCATGTTGATATCATAGGTTGTGGGTACCGGTTTTATGTATTTAACCATTATTGATGGTATCAAGGTAACATCATCTGATAAAAACACCTTAAAGCCTCCGGTTAGAAAATAATGCGGGACAGTTTTATTCTGATAGGTATTATAATTACTGGTTATATACATGTTTTGAGGAAATATTTGCTGGGCCGAAACACCAATAAAATAATTAGATGAATAAGCCCACACTCCTATTCCCAGATCAGGTTTCCATTGATTATTATCCAAATTATTAAGTATAGGATCTGAAGGATCAGCAGTAGTGATCATAGATGTGTTGAGCACATTATGACTGAAACCGGCAGATACGCCAACTGACAGGTTTAAAGTACTGCTTAAACCCAGGTGATAGGCATAGGTTGCATCAATATTTGTTTGCGTAATAGGCCCCGTTTTGTCTGACACTACGGTTAAACCAACACCATGGTGCGGCTCGGCAGCCTGATATTGCTGTGTATATAATCTGCTTGATGGATTAAGGCCACCACTGGCCGGAAAAGCGGTAGCATCGCCTTGTATAAATCTGTTACCTATTGGCGCGTTCACCGACAAATAGCCAGTTACAGGAGCCCCTTCTAATCCTGTCCACTGGCTGCGATAGCCAACTTTTACATCTGTATAATTTTCAATACCACTTAGTGCGGGATTTAAAAGATAACTGTTAAAAATATACTGGGTGTACTGGGGGCGTTGCTGTGCTTTACCCAATTGTATGCCAATAATTAAAATAACAATTAAGGATAAGGTTCTTTTCACTGTTTATCTGATAATAGTTACACTGCCCGAAATAACTTTACGTCCATTTTTAGGATTAAT
>JAUCSE010000016.1 GCA_030445275.1 Mucilaginibacter sp. | reverse complement strand
CATCTGAAACAGTATAGATCGTTTTCAACAGCAGATATTTGAACATCCGTACAGGGCTTTCGGCTGTCCTGCCGTTGGTAATGCAATACTTGCTAACCAGTTCATTATAGATAAAGGTAAAATCTATCAAATCATTAATCTTCCGCAGAAGATTGTCTTTGGGAACGATCAGCTCATATAGCCCCGAAAATGAACTGAACTGTATCTGCTGTTGTTGGCTAAGCATTCTGTTGTCTTTCTTTCGACACTTTAAGATACAAAAAAAGGGGGTAGAAAATTTAAATTTTCTACCCCCTTTGCCTAAAAGGACTTTTTCAGTGCCCTCGTGTAAACTGGCGAGCCTTTTTTATTGGGGGTATTCCTTATACCAATAAACGGATAATAGAAACACGGCATTGTGAGGTAAGAAGCAATCCCCGATTTGAAAGTCCGCTCTGTATAGCATAGAGATTATTAATGTTGTGTTTGTTTTTATAGGTATTAATGAGCCCCCTCCGGTCGGTTGTCTTCGTACCTCGCAATGACGCGGTGGTCTGAAAGCCCTTGTGCAAGAATATCTGAATTGTTCGTGCTAAAACATGTGATTTTTAATTATTAACAATATAATTAATTGATAATGAGATTATTGAAAATGAATATATCGCGCAGATGCCTATTAGCTGACATATGTGGAAAACTCTGAATAGTATGATAATCGTGATAACAATAGCTTTGAGTAAAACACCCTTAGTGTTTTGACTTACTACCTGTACACCCATCTAAATATAGTACCATGGCCAAAAAAAATACTCCCAAAGTACCTGGCGCAAACAGTGGCAAAGGACTAAAAACAGCACGTTATTTCAGTAAAGAAGGTATCAATGTATTTGATCTTTTTAAATACGATAAACGATCGTCGGTGATCCGAAATCCATCGGGTGATGCAGTGTTTGAAATGAATGATGTGGAAGTGCCGGCAGCATGGAGCCAGGTGGCTACTGATATACTGGCCCAAAAGTATTTCCGCAAGGCCGGGGTGCCTCAGTCTGATGGTACAACCGGATCAGAAAAAAGCATTAAACAGGTTGCTCATCGGATGGCCAATTGCTGGAAGCATTGGGGGCAACGTTATGGCTATTTTGCCACATCGCAGGATGCTGATATATTTTATGATGAAATAGTTTATACCATTGTTGGCCAGCTGGCAGCGCCAAACTCGCCGCAATGGTTCAATACGGGCTTGCATACCTCGTATGGTATTACCGGCAAGCCGCAGGGACATTACTTTGTTGACCCCATTACTGAAGAATTAAGCAAATCAACATCGGCCTATGAGCGGCCGCAACCGCATGCCTGTTTCATTCTTTCGGTTGATGACGACCTGGTGAATGAAGGTGGTATCATGGATCTTTGGGTACGGGAGGCCCGGATATTTAAATATGGATCGGGCGTGGGTACCAACTTCTCCAAAATTCGCGGCGAAACTGAAAAACTGGCTGGTGGCGGTTATTCGTCGGGCCTGATGTCATTCCTAAAGATTGGCGACCGTGCGGCTGGAGCTATCAAATCGGGCGGTACAACACGCCGTGCGGCTAAAATGGTTTGCCTTGATTTGGATCATCCTGAAATTGAAGGTTTTGTAAACTGGAAAGTGGAAGAAGAAAAGAAGGTTGCCGCGCTGATTGCCGCCGGATATTCTTCAGATTACGAGGGCGAAGCTTACCGTACAGTGTCAGGTCAAAATTCTAATAACTCGGTGCGTATTCCTAATAGTTTTTTTCATGCCTTAAAGGCAGGCAAGCCATGGGAATTAACAAGCCGCATCACCGGAAAAACTACCAAAACCGTTCCATCACAAAAATTATGGGATGATATAACGTTTGCTGCCTGGGCCTGTGCTGATCCCGGCGTACAGTTTGACAGCACCATTAACGAGTGGCATACCTGTCCTGAAGGTGGGCGTATCAATGCATCAAATCCATGTTCAGAATATATGTTCCTTGATAATACAGCCTGTAACCTGGCTTCCATTAACCTGGCACATTTTTTTGATCCACAAACTCGGGTGTTTGATGTAAAAGGCTTTGAGCATACTTGTCGTATATGGACTATTGTGCTGGAAATTTCGGTTTTAATGGCCCAGTTTCCATCTAAAGAAGTAGCGCAGCTATCTTACGATTACCGCACTTTAGGTTTAGGCTATGCCAACTTAGGATCTGCGCTGATGGTGAATGGTATTTCTTATGATAGTGATAAGGCCCGCGCTATTGGCGGTGCCATTACGGCTATTATGACAGGTACGGCGTATGCAACTTCGGCCGAAATGGCCCGTGAGCTGGGAACGTTCCGTAAATACAATGATAATAAACAGCATATGCTGCGGGTTATGCGCAACCATCGTTATGCAGCTTATAACTCAACTGAAAATTATGAAAGTCTGGAAATAACCCCTCCGGGTATCGACCCTAAATATTGCCCAGATTATTTACTTTCTGCAGCATGTAATGCCTGGGATAAGGCTGTTGAAATGGGCGAAAAATACGGCTATCGCAACGCTCAAACCACGGTTATTGCCCCAACCGGTACCATTGGATTGGTGATGGATTGTGATACCACAGGCATCGAGCCTGATTTTGCCTTGGTAAAATTTAAAAAACTATCAGGCGGCGGTTACTTCAAGATCATTAACCAGGCCGTTCCCGAAGCTTTAAGAAACCTGGGCTATCGCGAGCATGAGGTTACCGCCATTGTAAACTATGCTAAAGGTGCCGCTACATTAAAAGGTGCTCCACATATTAACAATGATACGCTTAAAGCCAAAGGTTTTACCGATGATGAGCTGGAAAAACTGGATAAAGGCCTGGTATCAGCGTTCGAGATCAGTTTTGCGTTTAACATATGGTCGTTGGGCGAGGAATGCCTGAAACGCCTGGGTATTACTGCCGAGCAATACAATGCTCTTGATTTTAATGTGCTGCGTACCTTAGGTTTCAGCAAAAAGCAAATAGCCGAAGCAAACGAATACATCTGCGGAACTATGACCATTGAGGGTGCCCCCTATTTAAAGGAAATACACTATCCCATATTTGACTGTGCTAATAAGTGCGGTGCCCAAGGCGAGCGTTATATACACGCGCATGGGCATATTAAAATGATGGCGGCCGCGCAGCCATTTTTATCAGGCGCCATATCAAAAACGATCAATCTGCCTAATGAAGCCAAGGTTGATGAAATCAAGGATTGTTATCAACTATCATGGGCATTGGGCTTAAAGGCTAACGCACTTTATCGCGATGGCTGTAAATTGTCGCAGCCGCTATCAACCAAATCAGATACTAAGGAAGAGGCCGATGACAAGCTGGATACGGTGGAGGAAGTATTGGGAGAGGCTGCCAATGTGAAACTGAGCGATCTTACCTCAGAGCAGGTTATAGAGGCCGCCATGGCCATCATGGAAAGATCGAACGATACTAATTTTATGCGGCAACTATCGCGCGTGGTACAAAAAAAGAACCTGCCCTTTAAACGTGGTGGATTTACGCAAAAGGCCATTATTGATGGGCAAACCGTATTTGTGCGTACGGGTGAATATGAAGATGGCACCCTGGGCGAAATATTTGTGGACATGCATAAAGAAGGGGCTACATTCCGTTCGCTCATGAACTGTTTTGCCATAGCAGTTTCGGTTGGACTGCAATATGGTGTGCCGCTGGAGGAATATGTAGAGAAATTCACCTTCACCCGTTTTGAGCCTGCCGGTATGGTGGTAGGGCATGCCAATATTAAGAGCGCCACAAGCATTATCGATTATATATTCCGGATGCTGGGCTATGAATACCAGGACCGTACTGACCTGGTACATGTGATCACCGATAAAAACGGCATCCTGGGCAACCCGCAAATGGGTGATGAGGATTTTAATACCGACGAAAGCAATGTGTACGAACCTGTAAATAAACCGGCAATAACCAACAGTAAAAGGCAGGGCCTATCAGTCGACCTAAGTATGGGCGTACAAAGCGATGCCCCAAGCTGTAATGTATGCGGGCATACCACCCTGCGTTCGGGTACCTGCTATAAATGCCTTAATTGCGGTAACTCCATGGGGTGCTCTTAATGTTCAGGCAATTTTAAAGAGGCTTTTTTGTTTTGTTATAAATAGTTAATTATGTGTGAAGTCCCGCTATAAGGCGGGACTTTTTTTGTTATCTCTCCATCGCGTCATCCAAGGAAGGCCTGTCATCCTGAGCTTGTCGAAGGATCGAGCGGAGAGGCCCACCCACCATGCTTCGACGAGGCTCAGCATGACAAGCCGTTATCAGTTAATTATAATTAAAGTTAAAAAACGTTAAAGGAATTCCATAAGCTTCGGTCGGTACTTATGTTTGTAATGATTTGATTATCAATTAACAAAAACCTATGCGTTACCTGTTCATATTGCTCATGGTTTGTTCTTGTTTGTGCTCATACGGGCAAACGGTGAGTGGTATAGTAACCGATAAAAGAACAAGACAACCGGTCACCGGTGCCTGGGTTACCTCATCAAAAGCAACTGCAATCAGTGGCATACAGGGAGAGTTTACTATTAACACAGCAAAAAGCGATACTGTAAAGGTAAAAATGCAGGGGTATAAGCTATATGGGTTGCCCGTTAATCCATCAGCAAAAAAAAATCTACAGATAGTTTTAGAAGAAGCTATTATAGAACTCAATGTTGTTCATGTAACGGCTAAAAGAGATAGGGTTAAAGATTCATTGAACAACCGGAAAATGTTTGCGAAGGAGTTTAATGCCGCCCCACCCAAACTCAAAGATATTATAGTCGTGTCAAGTAATCCTGGCCCCATACCCATAGCCGGGGTAACTATTATTCCGTCGCAATTTATAAAGGCCTTAACCTATAAACACAGCAGGGAATATAAATTCAAGCAAGTGCTTATCAGGGATGAACAGGCTCGGTATATTGACAGTCGTTTCAGCGAGCGACTGGTAACAGAACTAACCGGTTTAAAAGGTGATTCGCTGCTGGATTTTATGGATAAATACCGGCCCGGTATCGAAAAGGTAAAAACAATGTCCGACTATGATATCCGGGCATATATCAATATCAGCGCACCTAAATTCAGGAGTAGCTTTGTGTCTAAAGCCAAATAATGCATTAAACTTGTCATCCCATTCTTAAAATTATTTTCACAATTGATATTCAGTCAACAAATAAAGCCGTTGCTTTGTTATTATTCTTTTAACCGATGGAAAATATATTGCATATTCTAAATGGCGATTCTGCACTGTCAGGCTTTAACGAAACCGGCCTTGATGGCGATGTATTGATATGGCGCGAAGTGCTTTCTGAAGGTCCGCTGCAGGAAAATATTTTATCGGCCAGTTTCTGGAGTGAGCGCTCAAAATGGATCACTAAAACATTTAATGAAACACCCGAAAATTATCAGCATAAAGTAATAGACGAACTTGGGAAGTTAAACAGCAATTATACCGAGATCAATCTTTGGTTTGAGTTCGATCTGCATTGTCAGGTGAATTTATTGGGTGTATTGCAAATGCTGACGAAAAAGGCCGACATGTCGGCACCAGCCATTTATCTTATTTGTTTGGCAGATTGTGTTCAGTTTAATTATGCCAGAGGTTTGGGCGAATTGAGTGGTGAACAATTTGAGGAACTATATGATGCCCGCGAACACATTAATGAATGGGAGTTTGAACTGGCTGCCGAAGCATGGCAGCTATATGTAAATGGTGATGCCGCTGAACTGGAAAAATGGCTTAATGAAAATTCATTTTGGGGTGGGCTAACTTTGCTTAAATCTGCCTTGCTGGCCCATTTAAAACGCCTGCAAATTAACAAGGCTGGGCTAAGTTATATAGAACAAAAATTGCTGGATATTTATAATGACGGAGCCAAAACCCGTTCAGCAATATTTACCATCTTTTGGGATACGGAGAAAATATACGGTATGGGCGATCAGGAGATTGATATTTACCTCGATCGCCTGAAAGAAAAACAATTGATTGATCTTTAAAATGACAAATACTTATATTATAAGCGGTGCCGGAAGCGGTATTGGCAAAGCTATTGCTCAGAAACTGGCTCATGATGGCAATACCTGTATTTTACTGGGCCGTAATGAAGCTAAACTGCAGCAAACATTAGCAGGACTACCCACGGGAAACCATCAATTATTGATTGCCGACATCAATAGTAAAGAGAGTTTGGCTAAAGCATTTATACAACTGAGTGATACTCCGGTAAACGGCTTGGTGGCTAACTCCGGCATCGGTGGCGCAAATTATTGGGGCGATGATGACCGCTGGACGGATATCATTAATACTAATCTTTCCGGGACATATAACTTTGTAAACACCTTTTTACCCACGTTGCAAAAAGCTGCCGGCGAAAAACATATCCTTATCACATCGTCAGTGTTGGCGCGTTTGGGTGTAGCCAACTATTCGGCATATTGTGCCTCCAAAGCAGGTTTATTGGGTTTAATGCGCTCGTGGGCGGTACAGTTTGCGCCGGAGAATATTCTGGTAAATGCCATTTGCCCGGGTTGGGTAGATACCGAAATGTCGCAGGATGGCTTGCAGGGCATTGCTGATGGTATTGGTATCAGCAAGCAGGAGTTTTATGAAATAGCTATGCAAAGTGTACCCTTAAAGCGTATGAGCCAGCCGGATGAAATTGCTGGTTTAGTGGCTTATCTGTTAAGTCAGCGCTCCATTACGGGGCAAACCATTGATATCAACGCAGGCTCGGTGATGAATAGCTGATCAGCGCACCGTTACGGCGATGGTTGGCGATCGGTCACTTTCATTCTTCAAACGGTCAATGGCCGTTATTACATACAAATAGGTTTTGCCTTTTTGCACGGTAGTATCCTCGTAGGTTAAACCGGTGTTGTATTGAATATGTAGTATGTTTTTAGGATCATCGATATTTATCTTTTCGCCATCATGAAAGCGGTATATCACATAGCCGTAAACGGGCTGTTCGTCTTTTGCCAGTGTAGGTACCATCCATTTTAATTGTACATGGCTAAGAGCAGATTTGGCAGTCAGATCTCTGGGGACATTAGGTGCAATAGAATCAAGCCATAACATTACCGGCGGCAGGGCCGGGTACTTGTAATAATTTTCGCGAAGTGAATCGGTAAAGCCAAGCGGGTTATTGGTAAGCGAGTTGGAGCTGAAGTAAACGCTACCCTGGACCCTTGGATTATCACGCATCATAGTGATCTGATTGGGCAGCTGGCCGGGATTTTTAAAGGCGGCTGTTTTACGCTCATTAATACGATAGGCTGCCTGCCCAATATACAAATGTCTGCCATAAGTGTTATTGCTCCACCAGTTCAGTAGTTTTTCAAAATCGGCAGATCGGTTGCCTATTGGCCAGTAAAGCTGTGGGTTTACATAATCAATCCAACCCTCTTTTATCCATTTGCGCGAATCGGCGTAGTTTTCATAATATGATGAGCCTCCGTAAGTTTCAGATCCCTCATCATTTTGGCTCTTATTAGCCCATATCCCAAATGGACTGATACCAAACTTTATATCCGGGTTGTGGGCATGCACACTATCGCCTATCATTTTTATCAGCAAATCAACATTATGCCGGCGCCAGTCTTTGACATTATCATAGCCTTGACCATATTGTTTAAAGGTTTCGTCGTCGTTTATTTTTTGGCCGGCAATAGGGTACGGATAAAAATAATCGTCCATATGTATACCATCTACATCATAGTTATCAACCACATCCAATATTACCTGTACAATATAATTGCGCACTTCGGGTAGGCCGGGGTTAAAGGTTTTGATGCCGCCATAGGTAAAAAACCATTCGGGTTTTATTTTGGTAATATGCTGGGGGCTCAGGGCTGCAAAATTACCATCAAAAGTAGCTCTGTAGGGGTTAAACCAGGCGTGTAGTTCCATCCCACGTTTATGGGCCTCGGTTATGGCAAATTCCAATGGGTCATAAGCGGGATCAGGACCTACGCCTTGTTTGCCCATTAAATATTTTGACCATGGTTCGCGACTTTTGGCATAAAAAGCATCGGCAGCGGGCCTTACCTGTAACATTACCGCGTTAATCCCGGTTTCCTGATGCGAGTTTAGTATATCCAGCAATTCTTGTTTTTGCTTATCGGGCGTAAGTTTCATACTGGTTGGCCAGTCAATGTTTACTACGGTAGCTATCCACACCCCTCTAAACTCACGTTTGGGTTGGGTTTTAACCAGAACAGGTTCATTAGCAGGCTCAGCCGGTTGAGCATTAACAGTTACAATAGTAAACAGAGGTATGATTAGAAGTATAAAATGGCGGAGTATACGCATCAATAGGAATTAATTTAACAAGCTGCAAAGATATAAACTCATAACGTAGCAGTTTTATTATGAAGTATAAAATTTGCAGCTTTATTGTGATTTCAGCATATTGTATTTATTTTTAACAGCTATCAAACATAATTTTTACCTGTAATTCTATTTAAAATCATATTTTTAGTGTTTCAACGTTTAATATAGTTGAGCATTAAAAATGCTGATAACTGGTGAAAATACAGGTAAAGCGGGTGTTATTCATTTTAAATGGATATGCTTGTAAATTAAACACAATAGTTAAATAGCTGCATTTTTTTAAAACAGCTTTGCTTTTTAACTGTATTAAAACATTAAACATTTAATTGCTATGGAAAATCAATCCGGTCAACCATCTAAGAAAAATTCGAACGTCATTTATTTCCTAATTGTGGTGGTATTGGCTTTATTAGGCACTGATGTGTATTTGTATTTGCAAAAAAACAAATCAGACACTAAAATAGTGTACCAAAACGATGAACAAACCCGGTTAAAAACCGAGCTGGACAGTCTTGAATCGCAAGTGGAGCAAGTAACTGCCGGAAAAGCCAAGATGTCAACAGAATTGAAGGCTAAGAACGACTCGTTAATATCAAAGATCAAAGTATTAAGAACACAACTGGCCAAAGGTAAATTAACTAAAGGCGAACTGGTAAAGGCCCAGGAAGATGTAAAACAGTTAAGGTATTTTGTAACCAAGTACACTGCTGATATTGAGGAGCTCAAAAAGCAGAACCAATCGCTCGCAACTGAACGTGATACCCTAAAAACCAATCTGACCACAGTGGCTAAAAAAGCCGATACGCTTGCCAAGCAAAACCAGGAACTGGATGCTAAGGTAAAAGTAGCACAGGCGCTCAAGCTTGCTACAGCAAACGTGGTGGCTTATAAAATTAAAAACAGCGGTAAAGAGGTTGATGTTACCCGTGCCAGTCCTGCTAAAAAAATAAAAATCAATTTTACAGTTGCCAGCAATAGCATAGCTAATAAGAGCCTGCACGATGTTTATGTGCGTATCATTGATCCAACCGGTAACCTGATAACTCCGGCTGATGGTGGAACTTTTAGTGCTGATAACCAGGATCTGCAGTATACCTACAAAACATCAGTTGACTTTAAGGATGATGGTGTTCAGTACACTATTGACTGGGTTAACCCAAATCTTCCGTTCCAAAAGGGTACTTACACCGTATTGCTTTATGCCGATGGTGGTACCATGGGTAAAACCAGCTTTACGCTTAAATAAATTATAGTACTAACAATTATATAAAAGCCCTGCTTCGGATATCCGAAGCAGGGCTTTATGCTTTTAGTGGCTTGCACAATGTTTATATATAACTTTTGCTAAAAGACAGAGAGCATACTCCTGCCATAGGATAAGTAATGCAAAAAATGATCATCATGATGATTTTTAAGAAATATTATATAATTAGGTTTCCCGGGGATTGTGATTGAGGAGAGAAGCCATTAAAAGATAAGCGGGGAATATCAAAACCAAACAATTTTGAAAAAATGGAAATCGGTTCAGCCTGATGGGTATCCTTTGCTTTAATCGGCAATTGTTTGTTTTTGCAGCAATTCACTCTGCCGCAATGTTGAACTGTTTTACAACTAATAGTCGGGGAAACTATTTTAACAGAAACTACTTCTGTGCCGCAATAAATAAGATTAAGAGCAAAGCCCAGTACCGTAATTGTGTACAGCATAGTTAACAATAAAGCTCCCGGTCTTTTCATTATATAACAAAAATAAGTGATTAACTTGTTGATTACAAACTATTTTATGTATTCATATTATAAATACATAAAATATATAAACAGAAAAACCCGGCCCTCGCGGCCAGGTTTTTTTAATTAACTTGATCTTTTTATTAAATGTTTATTATTGGGCAGCCTGTTGTGCCTGCTGTTTCATTTGATCATTAGCAACAATAACAATTTCAACTCTACGGTTTTGAGCACGGCCATCAACAGTTGTGTTATCTGCAATTGGTTCAGTCAGGCCCTTACCTACGGTAGTTAAACGCGATGGGCTTACGTTATTAGCCGCAATAAATGATTTTACAGATTCAGCCCTTCTTATGGATAGGGCCATGTTATGAGATGCAGAACCGGTATTATCGGTGTGGCCAACAATTGAAATATTTGTGTTTAAGTTTTTTTGTAAAGAGGCAGCCAGGTTTTGCAAACTGGTTTGAGCTTCTGGTTTAAGATCAGATTTGTCGGTGTCAAATAATATGCCCGAATCAAATTTAACCAAAATACCTTCGCCCTCGCGGGTTACGGTTGCACCAGGAACTGTTTGCTTTATTTCGGCAGCTTGTCTGTCCATGTTACGACCGATAAATGCACCAGCAGTACCACCAACAGCGCCACCAATGATAGCGCCCAAAGCGGTGTTACCAGCAGCTTTACCAATAAAAGCACCTAAAACACCACCAGAACCAGCGCCAATTGCAGCACCTTTTTGTGTTTTGGTAAATGAATCGCAGCCTGTACCAAAAATACCTACAGTAGCAAGGGCCAAACCAAGGGTGGCTATCTTAATTTTAAGAGTTTTCATATTAATTATGATGTGTTTTATACGGAAGCGACAAAGTAAATGCCAAAAAGCGTAAAAAATAATTAATATGTATTAAAAGCCGTAAATGGCTACTATTGCTATATTTTTTTAATATTTAGGAAAGTATTTTTCAAGAACTCGGAGGTCATTTTTGCGATCCCATAACAAAATGGCTTATTTTTAGTACAAACAATGTAAAATTGTCGCTACAAAGCATGAGGGACCTGTCGCTTAAGTAGCTACAATTAATATAGCCGGTAAAATAAGTTTGAAGGCACTGCCCACCTCTTTTTCTGATACCACTTCAATTTCAATATCATGAAACTCAGCTATTGATTTAACTATAGGCAAACCCAGGCCAAAGCTATCCTGCTGTAATGATTGCCTGAATTTTTTAAAGCGATTAAATATAAACGGGATGGACTCAGCATCAATACCAATACCATTATCGGTTATGCTGATTATAAAGTTATTATGCCCCGCCGTTGCGGTTATTTTAATGTATCCACCCTCGCGATTGTATTTAATGGCGTTGTTAATAAGGTTAAAAAATAAATTGAACAGGAGGAATTTATTGACGTTCACCAAATTCCAGTTATCAGGCACCGATATGTCATACCCAATGTTTTTATCCTGCAGGCGTATGGAAATTTCGTCATATACATCCTGCAATAGTTCGGTTACAGAAACCTTGTCTTCTTTTAAAAACTGTTCATTTTCAATTTGCGATATCAATAACAGGGTTTTGGTTATGCTTTTTAGGCGATTTAATATCTTTTGCATCTCCAACAACCGCACCTTAAGTTCATCATTAATATCTTCCTCTTCAAACATGTTCTCAATTTTTGATTGGAGGATGGATATAGGGGTCATCAGTTCATGCGAGGCATTGGAGATAAACTCCCGCTCTTTATGAAATTTATCAGCAATGGTTTCTACCATTTTGTGTATGCTGATATCCAGGTATTCAAAATCAGTGGTGGTAGTACGCACCTTATGATAGGAGTTAAAATTGGGAAACTTTTGACCAACAAGCTTTGTTTTTATAATAAGTCGTAACGGTTTAAGTACATAATTGGAGTAAAATTGGTCGGCCAGGATGGTCAGTAATATCATGCCCAGTAAAACCTGGAAAGCGATGCTTTGCAGCGGAATGCTGGTTTCATCAAGGGTATCTACACTTTTGCCAATCTCGAGCAGGTAATTGTGGTTTTTAACCTTAAAAGTGTGGCTTAATATGCGGTACTCTAGCGTATCGCCCTCACTGAACATTCGCTTATCTCTTTTAATGGTATCTGAGAAATAGTTAGGGTCAACCTCCTCCAGACTTATGTATTCTTCCTTGAGCGGAAGATAACTGCCATAGCTTTCACCGTTTTCAATGTACGTTTCAATACCCTTGGTTTTTACTATTTGCAGCAGCTTGTTCTTTTGTTTAGTAAGCTTGCTATCAACGTAATTACTGCTGATATTCCTGATCAATACGGGTACCAGCAATACAAATAGTACCACGATCACCAGTTTTGATATGGCGTTAAAAAGCGTAAGTTTTGTTCTTAGTCTCAATACTTAGGCGTTGATTTTTATTTTATAACCAAGCCCTCTTACGGTTTCCAACCAATCTGGTGGGGCAAAGGCATTTAACTTCTTCCGTATATTTTTTATGTGCGCGTCAATATAGTTGGAGTCGTAATCGTTATTTACCACACTGCCCCAAATATGCTCACTCAGTTGCATGCGGGTCAGGGTCCTGTTCTTATGTAAAATTAAATACGCTATCAGGTCAAATTCTTTTTTGGTGATGGTATTTACCACACCTTCACGATAAGATATGGTTCGGTTTGTAAGATCTATCAAAAAACCACCCAAGTCTGTAACGTTATTTTTTACTCCAAATTTACGGCGTATAATGGCCTGCATACGGCTTTGTAATTCCAGTAACGAAAATGGTTTGGGCAGGTAATCATCAGCGCCCAGATCAAGCCCTTTTATACGGTCATTAATTTCTGCACGGGCGGTTAATATAATACACGCTGCTTCTGAGTCTACCTTTTTTGCCTCTTTCAACAGGTCAAGCCCATCATAGTCAGGCAGGCCAAGATCAATCAAAATAAAATCGTACAGGTTAACAGCAATTTTTTCTGATGCTGATGCTCCGTCAAAACATACCTCGCAGATATAGTTATAATTGGTCAGAAATATTTCAAGTTCCTGCGCGAGCGCTTTTTCGTCTTCAATGATCAATACATTCATTTGGCCTGCTTAATAAAAAAGGTAGTAAAATGTAAAGTTGAAAAACGATTCCCGGCGGTTTTCAAGTGTTCCCTCAACGTTAACAGGTATGGAATATCGCCATGATGCCTCCAGAGTATAATGCGGCCTGTTATAGGCAATTGGTACTTTAAAGCTGTAATTTAGCATGTTGAATTCCCGGTTTCTGCGTGCGGCGAGTAAATCGGCATGATCAATTATAGTTGGCGATATTGCACTGGGAAATTTATGATCCGTTTCATATCGTTGTACAAAATTCTGTGTACCTACAACAACATTTACTGAAGGATTGAAGGAAAGATAATCCTGGTCATCAAAAATACTCCAGCTGGTTTCAAAATATTTGGATTGACTTACTGTAACAAAAAAATCGTTTGATTTACCAAAAAGATAATCAAGTATAACGGTTGATTTAAAGATATGCCAGTCATACGCGTTTTTTAAATTAATATCATTTGACGATGCCGACTTAATAACATTGGCATTTTTGTTAAAAATAAACCGCGTATAGCTGGCCGCGCCCGAAAATGATTTTGAAACTTTATAAAAGTATCCACCACCAACATCAACCTCATCAACTGGGGCATAACCTAAAACCTTTAATACCGAACCATATACAAATATGCCCGATTTGGTATTGAATATGGCATCTCCTGTAACAAAAGGATATTTAATTGGGCCGGTACGGCCAAAAAAGAGTGCATCGCTGCCATAACTTACAAGCACAGAAACTGATTTTTTTCTGATAACAGTATCTGTATCTGCAACCAGTTGATGGCTACGGCTGTCAAAAGCATTCAAATTAATACCTGCAGCATATAAGGCATTGCTGCCGGCAACAAAAAAAAGTAAGCAAAGGTACTTCATCAATAATCGGTAAATTGTTTGTTAACCTGTTTAATTGCCATTTCTTCTGGGTATCTCCGGCGGACGTTCCAAACCCTCTGGCCGGCGCTGTCTTTTAGGTTTTGGTTTGGACACCACTGGTGCACCTGACTCGTCAACCTTTTCGGGCTTTGCCTGCTTTTTTGCCTTAGCTACCTCTTTAATTTTATTTTTTTCATCTTTCTCATGCTGCTTTGCGCTTTTTGATAATAAAGTGTCTGTTGAGGCTTTACTATAAGACGGCATAGTTGCGCTTTTGTTATAAACAGGATAAAATCGACTGTTTTTAACGCCGGCTAATGATAAACATGGTGCAAATATTAATACCAGGACAATATACGCAAACCACTTTATCATTGAGAGGAAGAAAAACTTAAAATTATTTTCAAATATCGGTCAAATTTAAACAGTTAACCTAAGGGGAGAGGTACTGTTAATAACAAATTCATCTGCTTTGATATTTTGAGTGCAAAACATCAAGGCAGATGAATTTGGAAACTGTGGATTTGCCAGGGTAATAATTATGGTATGTTTAGATATAGAAAAGCTTGTATTAGATACTAACATCCTTTGACGTATAAATACGGTTCTGGTCGTCAATAATGATACAGGCAATTTGATTTAATTGATTTATTAAGTATAAACCCGCATTAACGCCTATGTTAATAACTGGTGATGCCATTGCATCGGCCAGTTCGGCAGTTGGGCTAATGATGCTTACACTAGTGATTTCACTTACAGGAAATCCCTTTTTTGCAGTCATAACGCTTACGAATTTTTTATTGCTGATGCTGGCGTATGTTTCGGCATTAACCGAAGTGGCAAAAGCCATATTGCTAATATCTAAATGAGCAAATGGTTGTTTCCTTTGCTCAGGATCAGCATTGGCAACTGTCCATGGTTTTAGGTTAGGCTGTGTGCCCCAGGTAAGCAGATCGCCCCCTGCATTAATAACACCGCTGCTTACGCCGTTCATCTGCAAAACATATTTTGCCCTGTCGGCAGCGTAACCTTTACTATTAGCGCCAAAACCAATGCGCATCCCTTTTTCTTTTAAAAAAACGGTTTGTTTTACTGCATCGATCACTACGTTTTTGAAATTGGTAACCATTACCGGTGAGGGCGCAATTTTAACATCGGCATTTTCGGCCAAGGCAGCATCGTCACCGGTATAGCCGGTGCCTGCAAAATAAGTCATATCAAAAGCTCCATGGGTAAGTTCTGATATTTGCAAGCCCCTGTCAATAAGCCTGAAAATTTCGGCATTTGCTTTTACCGGTTCAATACCTGCATTGCGGTTGATCTGGTTGATGCTACTATCTTCGCTAAAAGCCGATAGCAATCTCTCAACCCGGTTAATTTCATTGATGGCAATATCAATTTGTTCATCGGCCAGTATAGGATTGTTTCCCACTACACTAATTTCAAATTTATCACCCATTAAACGTACACTACGCCTGAAAGTGGTTAAATTATTGGTTAAAGTTTTTACAGCCAGCATAAATAAAATTTAGTTATTGTCAAAAAAATAAACAGAGATGTAGCATATTATAGCAATACGATTGTGCTGGTTAAAGCGCTACATTACCTCGCTATAAAAACGAAATTAGCCCGCTTATATGAAAATAAGATGAAAAAGGGGGGATGACTATTGTAATAGCCTGATTTTGACATTTTTTAACAATTGGATGATACTTGTTAAAAAACATTAACTACGTGGCTGCTTAAAATTAAAAAAGCCATGTCATTACAAATGTAACAACATGGCTTTTTTCTTGATTTCAGACGCTTATAGTTCTGTATTTATTTTTAAGCTACGGTTCCTTCTTTTAATTTCTCGGCGTTTTCGGCAAATTGTAATGATTCCAATATTTCCTGCAAATCACCGTTCAGTACGCCCGGCAGGTTGTATATGGTAAGTCCAATACGGTGCTCGGTTAAACGGCCCTGTGGGTAATTGTAGGTACGTACTTTTGCAGAGCGGTCGCCGGTTGAAACCATGGTTTTACGCTTCTTAGAGGTTTCTTCCAGGTGCTTTTGCAGCTCCATTTCATATACTCTTGAACGTAACACTTGCAAGGCCTTATCGTAATTTTTCAATTGCGATTTTTGATCCTGGCACTGTGCCACAATACCAGTTGGGATGTGGGTTAACCTAACGGCAGAGTAGGTGGTGTTTACTGACTGCCCGCCTGGTCCTGATGCGCAGAAAAGGTCCTTGCGGATATCGCTTACCTGCAGATCTATATCAAATTCATCAACCTCGGGCAATACCACAACCGATGCTGCTGAAGTATGTACCCTGCCCTGGGTTTCAGTATCGGGTACGCGTTGTACACGGTGTACGCCCGATTCATATTTTAATGTACCGTATGCATCCTCGGCGTTTACGTTAAACACAACTTCCTTATAGCCGCCTGACGTACCTTCGGTATAATCAACTAGTTCGGTTTTCCAGCCACGTTTTTCGCAGTAACGCATATACATGCGGTAAAGATCGCCGGCAAATAAGGCAGCTTCATCGCCACCTGTACCGCCACGGATCTCCACAAGGGCATTTTTTGAATCCTCGGGATCTTTGGGGATTAGCATCAGGCGGATCTGTTCTTCCTTCTCGTCACGCTGAGTGATCAGCTCATCCAGTTCTGATTTTGCCATTTCACGAAATTCTTCGTCCTTTTCAGTAGCCAGAATTTCTTTATTGCTATCAATGTTACTCATGATGTTGCGGTATATATTATACTCATCAACAACCTTTGCAAGGTCTTTATATTCTTTATTTAACTGAGCATAGCGTTTCATATCCTGCATTACTTCGGGATTGCTCAATTCTGCTTCTACGTTTTTCCAGCGTTGAAATATCAGTTCTAATTTCTCTAACATATTCTATTTTCAATAGCTAATTGCAGCAAGCTAAGGTTAATAATATCCCCGGATAAGAAAGTTTTACATTTCGTTCGGTCTACAAAGATGCTGCAAAAAACGCACAAAAGTACGCAATTTCAAGCATATATAGTTCAGTGTATTGTAAGTTATAAGTACGGAGTTTTGAGTGTTAGGTTATGAGTACTAAGCGTTAGATCGAAGTAAAAACTCAAAACTCATTACTCAAAACTTTTAAGCGTAAGTATGGATCCATCAAATTCAGCATAAGTACTGTAATTTACCCATTCGCCCAGGTTTATGTACCGGCTGTTGGGATTCAACTGTATATCGAGCGGTAAATGGCGATGACCAAAAATAAGGTAATCGTAAAAATTTGTTTGCAGTTCTTCTTTACAAAAAGTTACCAGCCATTCCTGCTCGCCGGGCTTGGGATCTTCTTTTTTCTCGTTGCTGATCCGGCTGTGTGTTGACCAGTAATTAGCTATCCCTACACCTAAATTGGGGTGTAACCGCGCAAAAAGCCACTGGCAAAACCCACTGCGGAAAAACTTTTTTAAAACCTTATAAAATCCATCGCCCGGGCCAAGACCATCGCCATGATGCAGGAAAAACTTTTTGCCATTACGCTCTATCTTCAATTCATTGCTGATGATGGTTGCGCCCAGCTCCTTTTCCAGATAATCAAACATCCACATATCGTGGTTGCCTTTAAATAAGTAAAGTTTTACGCCGGCATCTGTAAGTTCGGCCAGTTTACCCAAAAAGCGAATATAACCTCTGGGGACTACGGTTTTGTATTCAAACCAAAAATCAAAAACATCGCCCATTAAAAATAGTTCAGCAGCGTCGGCTTTTATACTGTCGAGCCAGCGCACTATTCGGTCTTCGCGTTTACGGCTGTGGGCATAACCACCGGCACCTAAATGAAAATCAGATGCGAAGTATAGTTTGTTACGGATTGGCATACCCGGCAAAAATACATTTTAACAGCGAAAGGAGAAAGCTGGAGTGTTACAGGCATAAATTACAGGCAAACAACCAGGTAACATTGGGGTTGTATGAATATAAAAACAATAAAATTATGGCTATTCCAGAAAATCCAAATCTTGATGATGCCCAGGATGATAAAGATCCGGGTAATGAGTTTGAACAAAACGAGGGCCAGGACACAGGCAATCAGATACTTGATGCCGATGAGCCCAATGTTTCTGCTTTGGAGGCCGCGAGCCGCGCATCAGAATCGGCCTATACCTTAAATTTTGAGGATGGCATAGCTCCCCGGGCTGATCAACAGCGCGATAAAGACGATAATGATAAATCAGGTAATAAGCAGTAATGCTGAAATGGTAGTTAACAATTAATAAACATTCATCGGGTATATTTGTAGTGATCTTGTTAACCATATGAGTTAGCCGATCGTCCCCCTTCAAAACTATAAATTACGATAATGAAAAAATTATTACCCACTGTATGCATGTTGCTTGCCTTTGCAGGAGCAGCAAATGCTCAGCACGCTTTTAACGTGACTGGTTTTAAAAATAATCTGGGCAAAACAGGTACTCTTTGCGATACCGTTTACTCACTAAAAATTGTGAACGATACGCTCGCGCTGCTCAATTTAGGAGCTGTTTATCCGCATCAAAAATATACCATAGCCGTAAAGGGTAATAAAACCAAACTCGACCTGGCGCATATTAAAGGCAAGCAGATTTGTGTAACCGGAGTTTTTTGAAATGTTTAAGGAACAACCCGAAGTGGTAGCCAGTGAGCCGGAGCAAATTGAAGTGCATTAAACAAAAAGGCCTCCCGATTTAAAATGAGGGCACTGAAAAAGTCCTTTTAATTTAAAGCGGTAGCTTTACAAGTAAAATGGAGTTGCTGAGAATCGTCTGTACGAAAATGCTCTCCACCACTTATCCGAATACATCAAAGAAAAAGGGGCTGATTTCAATATTGAAATCAGCCCCTTTTGATAAATAGCCACTTTTTCAGTGCCCTC
>JAUCSE010000015.1 GCA_030445275.1 Mucilaginibacter sp. | reverse complement strand
AACAAGAAAACTCCCAGGTAACGGTTCTGAAGGCCATAAGAATAGATTATTCCCTTGGATTAAAAACATAGAGATCCTAATAAGCTCTTTCAAAATCAGCCGTAAAAGCAAATGGCTGAATAACCATGTGCTTTGCAAATTAAATTATTCAGCCATTTAAAGCCCTGTTGCGCAAAGGCCACGAACAATCCGGGGGCTTTCTGTTTTTTATACTTCCCCGCCAGCCGGTGGGGGCAGGGTTACATTTTTGGCATTCTGCGCATCATGCTGGCCATGGCCGCAGGGTTGCTCATTTGCTTCATTACCTTTTTCATGTCGTCAAACTGTTTCATGAGGCGGTTAACTTCGGCCAGATCAGTACCTGAGCCGCTGGCAATACGGGTACGGCGACTTTGATTTATGGTTTCGGGATTTGATTTTTCAAATGGGGTCATGGATTGAATAATGGCCTCAATTGATTTAAAAGCATTATCATCAACCTCCACATCCTTCATCATTTTGCCTACACCCGGTATCATGCCCATCAGATCCTTCATGTTACCCATTTTCTTTATCTGCTGTATCTGGCTGTAAAAATCGTTAAAGTCGAACTTGTTTTTGCGGATCTTCTTTTGTAGCTCGGCGGCTTCCTTCTCGTCAAACTGCTGTTGCGCGCGTTCAACCAACGATACCACGTCGCCCATACCCAGGATACGGGATGCCATACGATCAGGGTGGAAAACGTCAAGCGCTTCCATCTTTTCGCCGGTACCGATGAATTTGATCGGCTTATTAACTACCGATTTGATGGATAACGCGGCACCACCACGGGTATCACCATCAAGCTTGGTTAATACCACGCCGGTAAAATCCAGGCGGTCATTGAATACTTTAGCCGTATTCACCGCATCCTGACCGGTCATGGAGTCAACCACAAACAGGATCTCATGTGGTTTTATAGCATCTTTTACCTGCTCAATCTCCACCATCATAGCCTCGTCAATAGCCAAACGACCGGCGGTATCAATAATCACCACATTATGGCCATTCTGTTTGGCCAGGGCAATACCCTCGCGGGCTATAGCCACCGGATCTTTCGATTCGCGGTTGGCATATACGGGTATACCTATCTGTTGCCCAAGCACTTCTAACTGATCAATAGCTGCGGGGCGGTAAATATCATCAGCAACCAGTAAGGGTTTCTTGTTTTTTTGCGTTTTCAGGTAATTGGCCAGCTTACCGGTAAAGGTGGTTTTACCCGCACCGTTCAACCCAGCAATTAATATAATGGTTGGCGTACCCGGAAAGGTAAGCTCTGCTGCAGTGCCGCCCATTAGTTCGGCCAGCTCATCATTCATGAGCTTGGTGAGCAATTGGCCCGGCGAAACTGCGGTTAACACATTTTGCCCCAATGCCTTTTGCCTTACATCGTCAGTAAACGCTTTGGCGGTTTTATAGTTAACGTCGGCATCCAGAAGGGCTTTGCGTATTTCCTTCATGGTTTCGGCCACGTTTATCTCTGTAATAGTTCCCTGTCCCTTCAGGACTTTGAACGCCCTGTCTAGTTTATCCGAAAGATTTTCAAACATTATTATAAAAAACTTTAATCTTTTAAAGGATACAAAGGTATGATTTTGAAACTATTCGGCTAAATGAGTTTGCATATCAGTTTTGCCGGATAGTTTATCCTTTAGCTTATTTAAAAAGATAGTTAATACCGGCCTGGTAGGTAGTGATTTTCACTGTAAAACCATTAGCTGCATTTATGCCCGTTGATGGCAAATATCCAACAAACAGCTCTATTTGTTTATGGATTGATACGCCGGCCTTTACTGTCGGTAAAATTATCGCGAAGTGATTAAACTCCGGATCCTTATCTTTGGTATTGGTGCTAATGTTTCCATATGTTTCGATCGTTTTATAATCGTTATATATAGAATGACGAATGGAGATACCCAAATTTACGAACGCCTTTAAGCTTTCAGTATTATAAAAATTATACCCCACCTGCGGGTTAACTGATATTATATTGCGTTTGAACGATAGCGTTGAAACCTTGGTAATGCTGTAAACACTTGATGGGCTACTTGCGCTAAACGCATATTTATCAGCAGTATATGACACAGCCAGTCTGAAAAATAATGCTTGAGTAACTTTGTTTAAAAATAAATCGACCCCTGCTGTTATTTCGGGAAAGGTATAATTGCCGGATTGGTTAGCGAATACGTTATCGCCTTTAAACTTAAGGTTGTTATGATCAACGGCAATACCTGCAAAAAACCGGGTTCCCATCTGATTTGATACACCAATCTGCAACTTATTATTATTAATGAATTGAGCAACTTTTATCAGGTCTCTTTTATTGTACTCTGCATTTTCCACTAACTTATCTGAGGCGGTAGTATTTATAGCATATTTTTGAACTATATTTTGCAGTTGAACATGAAACCTGTTGTTGTATTGAACAGATGTGCTCTCCTCGGGTTTATAATACGACCTGAATATTAATTCCTGCGGGGTTGCATTTCCCTCGGCCATGTAGAACCTGTTTTTTATATCATCCTGATAATTATATAGTTCAACACGTGGTCCGGTAGTAAGCAGACGTAAATAAACAGTATCTATAATTGTTGTGGTATCACTTAATGATTGTGCATTAGAAATCCCTACCTCATCCTGACTTACATGCAAAACAAAACTCCGATAATATTCCAATCCCCTAATTCCGAACCCTCCTGAGCTTTTGGCCGAGAAGGTTTCCGTTTTTCCTGTATTATTTTTAAAAATAATTGTTTTGGGCGTTTTACTCCACTCTCTGTAATCAATTTCACCTTTAAGGGTATCGCCTTTAAGGTTAACTACGTAACCCGGTTTATAATTGCTTTGTGCCAATGAAAACAAAGGACATAAAAAGCCAGCTAATAGAAGGGAGTATATTTTTTTCATTTGTGATAAGCGTTTTTTATACGGCCCCAAAGGTATGATTTTGAAATGTTTCAGGTAAATAAAATTAGGACAGTAGCATTGATGTCTAAAAACTTTTTAAACCATCGTTTTCTGCTTAAAAGCGTGCGAAAAACACACTAAAAAGATCGAAAAAACATTAAAAAAGTTCAAAAACATCCAAAATAACGCCAAATGAACAGGGAATTGATGGTTTTTTATCGGTTTAAAAAGGGTTGGACCGCCGGCTGTCAAATTACCTGGTTTGGTGCCTTTTTATGGAAACCGGTACAGCATCCCCAATGCCAAACCCTCAGTAGCCTGAACATCTCTTGACGTGTTTTTATCATACAACAAGGTACCGTTTATAGTAACGCTTATCAGTCTGTTTACCCGTGCAGCTAAAACCATATCAACCCGGTGGGTGATATAAGCAAGCGACTGCCCGTAGGGTATAAACAAAGCATAACGCGTGTTTAAATGCACGTTTTTCATGATATCCTTATCAAATAAGGCTACCAATTGGAAAGCCAGGTCGTTCCTTACGGTATGCAGAGAATCTACCCCATAATTATCGGGTTGATATTGAATGATCTTTTTATTTAAAACAAATGTTTGCTTGGCTGTACCCGTACCTAAACGCAGATCGAAATAAGGGGCTGGTTTATACTCAAAACCGACAGACTCTGTTAAATAACCCGGCGACATAAAATTGGATATTAATGCCCTATCCAGCACCTGGCCGGTTGTAGGATCGGTATAGTTATAGTTGAAACCCTTATCAAATTGCGACTCAAAAGTTAAGGACCCGAAAATATACCAGTGTTTGGATAATTGCGAGGCCAGTTTATTATCAAAGTATATACGGTCGTTGGTTTTACGTTTACCCTGATCTTTATTTTTTGATACGCCATACTGTAGGTTCAATTCAGATACATAACTGAATGGGGCCTTGTTATATTCGGTATGATAAATAAAGTTTGTTCCCAATGCAACCGCATTTACACCACCCGCACTATAATTGTTGCTAAATGCCGACTGACTGAAATTAAGCCCGAATGTGATCGTTTTTTTCCAGTAGTTTATCTTATAGTCAAGCATGGTAAACGGTACCTGTGCTCTTTGCAACAGTACCGGCCGTACCCGGGTAGGGATAGCATTTCTGCGCGAATCTATCCGGTATTTATTGATCTGCGCGGTATCAATTTTGATAGTATCTTTTTTTAACGTATCCGTTTGTTGTGCTTTGGCCGAAATGCCCAGGGTAATTGATACCAGTAAAAGTAGTCCAAATCTGGTTTTTATCATAGACGACAAATTAAAGCAAAAATCTTCTTTTATAACAGATTAATAAAAAATCAGCAGTGTGGTTTTAAATAATTTGAGTTTTTGGCGGGAATAGGGCTTGAGACGAGGTATTATAAAGGCATGTGCCCCCGCTTGTGGTCACCATGATTAGCAATGCTACCTTGTGTCAATTGTACAGCACCACAAGCGACAGCAACAAATCATAAAATTTGGTTACTTTGCTTTTTAATTTGAGCAAATGAATAGTGCCCCCATCCTTTCCAATATTAATGAACATGTTCAGCTCGACGAAAATGAGGCCGCGTACCTGGAGTCGGTTTTAATTTCAAGACCGTTTAAGCAGGATGAACTGATTGTAAAAAGCGGCGATATTGCCCGTTATATCATGTTTGTAAATGCAGGCTATATCATGAGCTACTATACCGATCAGGAGGGTGATGACCATGTGGTTCAATTTGCCGCGCAAAACTGGTGGAGCGGCGATCTGTTTAGCCTGAGCCAGGATCCCAGGACAATTTATTCGACCAAAGGACTGACCGATGGCGAACTGCTGCTGCTGCCCCGGTCGGCACAGGATCAGTTGTTTGAAAAATATCCCAAGTTTGAACGCTATTTCCGCATCACTTTTCAAACCTCGCTTATCAGGCAACAGCTGCGCTTTATTGAAAGTTACTCCCTAACCGCCGAAGAACGGTATGTAAAATTTCAATTGAGATTTCCCAAAATTGATCAGTACATCGCTCAAAAATACATCGCTTCCTATCTGGGCATCACCCCTGAGTTTCTCAGCAAGATCCGTAAAAGGCTGTTACAAGGAAAATCTTAAACTGGTTCAATAATTCTCCCTCCATTTCATAACCTGGTTCATCGTGCACCGGGAGCCCCTGTTTTAATTTTGTGCTGAAATAAAAATCATCATGGAAAACACAAAATCAACATGGGTAATTGACCCTATTCACTCCGAAGTACAGTTCAAGGTAAAACACTTGGCTATATCAACTATTGCCGGCACTTTTAAAATATTTAACGGCGAAGTAATCAGCCCAAATGAAAACTTCGATAACGCGGAAATTAGTTTGGTGATTGATGCAAACAGCATATATACCAATCAGGAAGCCAGGGATGGCCATTTGAAGGGAGCTGAGTTTTTTGACACCGCTCAATTCCCGCAGATCAGTTTTAATGGTTTGCTGCAAAAGCAAGCCGACGATTATGAACTTACCGGCAACCTAACCATACGCCAAATCACCAGACATATTGTGCTGCAAACAGCGTTTACAGGCACCGGCAAAGGACGCAATGGCGATACCAGGGCCGGGTTTGAGGTTAACGGCAAAATTAACCGGAAAGATTATGGCCTTACCTGGACCATGCTAACCGAAACCGGGGGATTAATGATTGGCGAGGAGATTAAACTTCATTTCGATATTCAATTGATTAAACAATAGCTCAGAAGCCTGGCTGGCGCAAGCAGGCCAAGTATGGCCTCTCGCGGCCGCGCAAAAAAGGGATTTGTCATGCTGAACGGAGTGAAGCATCTATTAAACACCATGCATCTTCACGAATAGATCCTTCGTTCCTCAGGATGTCAATTTCTTTTATCCATTTATCCTTGCTCCTTGATCTATTTTCAAAACCCTTTCCGCTGCAGGCGAAGAGGGTGGTCCATCCGCCGGCTGGCGGAGATGACCGGGTGAGTAAAATATACGACATACAAACAAGCGCGGGCTGCATACCCGCGCTTGTTTAAAATTTAACCGTAATAAGGGAAGGTTATTTTTTATTACTGTGCCTTATATTGAAAATCAGCAGTATATACCGTAGTGGTAACCGTTTTATTTACGGTAGCCTGTGCCACTCCGTCAATTGACGGCTCCATTTTAAAAGTAAAACTATGACCATTAGTGGCGCTAAACCCACTAGCAGAAAAAGCCGCAAGATATATTGGTGTGGTTGTTTCTATAACTACCTGTCCAGCCCTTAATTGTTCGTTTGTAATAACAAGGGATGTTTGATTGCTTTGCACAACTCCATTTAATTTAAAAATGGTTGTCGTGGTTCCCTGAGCTGTACTTCCTACAACGGCCAAATCAAAATCATCAGAAGCCAGCAGACCGGTAGTTGTAATCGTGAACTTCATGTTTTTCTGAGTTGTAGTTGGAGTAGGTGCAGGGTCATTTTTTTTGCTGGAGCATCCGCTAAATACCAATACGCCCAGTAGGATAAGGTTTACCCATAAAATTGCTTTTTTCATAAGAGTTGTTTTAAATTGTTTGTGATTATTAATTGTAAATTTTCCATAGTCTTGCCTGCCCGGCATGGGCGGGTATGTTATTACCGGTAATGTTAATAGCTGTTATTATCGTTCATATTATTCCTGTGCAGCCCCTTGTTTTCATCAGTTTGCCGGAGCGCTACCTATTTTAGGGAATAGGCATTTCAAAGGTATATTTGTCGGCAAAGGCAATCAATCGGGCATATTTGGTATTTTTTTATACCTATAGTTAGGTATTTTTAATACTTTGTAAATAATTCAACTTTGCATAAAGGCAATCATGCGGCAGATTTTTTATTTAAGGGACTGGATAAAGCATGGAACATAACGGGCAATTTGGATAACGGATAAAACATCAATGAAAGCATAACTAATAATCCAGGCCTGTATTGGTCAGGTAAACACCTAAATTCTTACATAAACCAGATGAAAAAATATTACAGTTTTATCGTTTTTTTGACCATCGCATTAGGCAGCAGGGCACAAGTGCCACTTAACGCGCAGCATTATATTGATAGTTTGATGCAATCGCTAAAAAAGCCTATAGCTGATAGTGCCAAGGCCAAAAACAGCTTTATGATTTCAGAATGCTTTATGCAGTCAGATTCTGTAAAATCCAAACAATATTTACAACTGGGGCATAAATATGTTAAAAACGATAAATATATGCAGGCTGTTTATTTGTTTTTCGCGGCAGGGTCAACCTCCAAAAGTCACCCTGATTCGGCCATGAAAATGTATTTAAATGCCGAACAGGCTCTAAAATCATACAAAACACCGGATGCCCTCCTTGTCCGCTCCAGGTGCTGGCGTGACTACGCCAGGTTGTTGCAAATTGCCAATGACGATGCGGAATCGTTCGTCGATATCTTGCTGAACAAAGCCATCCCGCTGGCAGAACAATCAGGCAACAGGGGGTATCTGGGCAAGTACTACCTGGATATTTCCTTTGCGTTTAAAAATTTAAATGATTTTAAAAAAGCCGAGGTTTACCAGTTTAAAGCTATTCAAACCTTAAAGTCAGCTCCCGGGGCATCACACTTCCTGGCATCGGCCTATCAAACCCTGTCAGAGAATTATACCTTATCGGGCAAAGCAACAGAAGCAGCGGCCGTGCTGGATAGCATGAAAGCCTTATTAAAGCCCTATCCCGAATCTGATGCCTGGCTTGATTATTATGCCGCCGAGGGTATGCGGCTTACCGTTGCAGGGCAGTTTGAGCAGTCGCTTGCTACTATTAATAAGGGTATTCAGCTAGCACAACAATTAAAGCAGGATTTTTTGGAACAACGGCTGCTGATGCAAAAGTTTTATGCGCTGTACAATAAGAAAGATTTTCAGCAGGCAAAGGATGTAGCGCTCGACCTTTCGCATCGTAAACCATTTATGAACCTGGCCAGCAACCGGTCGCAGTTGTTTTATTGCCTGGCTTTAGCCAACGTAGGTTTGGAGAATAAAGCCGAGGCGTACGACTGGATGAAACGGTATAGTTCCTTAAGTGACAGTATATCCCGGAGCACCCTGGAAACCAAAATGAACGCTTTGGATATAAAGTACCAGACCGCCGAAAAACAAAAAAAGATAGCGGAGCTTGAAGTTGGCAGGCAGAAAGCCACCCTTACCAATTGGGTGCTTGGTATTGCCAGTATTACCCTGCTCATCATCGTTTCATTGCTCATCTTTTACTTCCGCAACAGCAAAAAGCTGGCACAACAAAAGGAATTGAACTATCAGCAGCTGCTAAAAGAGAAAGATCAGCAGCAAAAACTACAATTTACACAAGCCATGCTTACGGGTGAAGAGCGGGAGCGGCAGCGCGTGGCCCGAGACCTGCATGATGGCCTGGGGGGCATGCTCTCCGGTATCAAAATAAAGCTCTCGGGGCAGGCAAAAGCAGGGGGCGAACAGAACCTGGATGGCGTGATCCTGCAACTGGACCATTCCGTAACAGAACTGCGGCGCATAGCCCGTAACATGATGCCCGAAAGCCTGATCAGGCTGGGCCTGGAACCCGCCCTGCGCGACCTTTGCGAATCATTGATGAGCGAGCAAACGCAGATCAAATTCCAGGCATATGACATCAGGAAGGATATGTCGGCGGTTATACAAGCCAATATTTATCGCATTGTGCAAGAGCTTTTATCCAATGCGGTGCGCCACGCGGGGGCCAGCAAGATCGTGTTGCAATGCAGCCAGAATAATGATGTTTTTTTAATTACCGTAGAAGATAACGGCAAGGGCTTTGATACCTCGACCATTTCAAATACCGAAGGAATAGGTTTTAGCAATATTAAAAGCCGGGTAGATTATATGAAGGGAAAAATGGATCTGGAATCGGTGATTAATGAGGGTACCACTATTAATATTGAATTGGATGCAGCAGGATAAAATTGTACTTGCCATTGTTGACGATCATCCGATGGTGATTGAAGGCCTGAAAACATTATTGAAGCCCGAAGCTGCCTTTTATACCGCTGTAAGCTTTATAAAAGGACGGGAGTTTATCTCTTTTTTAAGCCAGAACGAAGCGCACCTGGTATTGCTTGACATTAGTTTGCCCGATGCCAACGGCATTGAACTGTGTAAAGAAATAAAAAAGATATCGCCCAAAACCATTGTGCTGGGCCTGAGCAACCAGGTTGAGCGGAGTATAATGCTCCAGATGCTGCAAAACGGGGCCAGCGGTTATTTATTAAAAAATGTTTCGCCTGATGAACTGCTCACCTGCATACACGAGGCCCTGGATGGCCGGGTTACCTTCAGTAAAGAGGCCAAAGAGATTATGGCGCGCCCGTCAAAAGCCGAACTTGGTGAAGTAGCCTCTATCACCAAAAGAGAAAAACAGATACTGCAGCTGTTGGCCCAGGGCAAAACCACCGCTGCCATTGCTGCCGAATTGTTCCTGAGTCCCTTAACCGTTGATACTCACCGGAAAAATCTGCTGCAAAAGTTTGATGTAAAAAATACTGCAGAGCTATTAATGGCCGCTGTGCAGCAAAAATTATTGTCAAATATGTAGGGGAGCCTTCACAACCGCAAGCGGGGCGCTCGAGGTTGTGAAGGCGGTGACAAATTTATTTACTCTAGCTTCACCCTAATAATTGGGGAGCAACATAAAGGAACTCCCTTGTTCACATTTTTGCGATCTGGCCCGCAGCGCCAATCAATAAACTCAAAATGATAAAACTTTCCATAAGCTTGCTTTTAAATTATTTGTGATTAATTGTAGTTTCTTCTATATTCAATATAGTTTTGTCTGTGTTGTTTCCAATCAGGCTATTCTCAAAAATACAGACTTCAATCAATAAACGCAACTTTTCTGGATCTGCATTGCCATACGCGGTACGCTTGCGCCAGCACGTACAGAATATATATGTGGAACTGGTTCATAAAAGTGTCTAAATATTATTTCATCCTTAGTAATCTAGCACCCCTCTCCCGATGGCAAGTTTGTATCGTATTGATATTCAAATCAATTAGCCAAACTCTCCACCTTAGGCGTAATCAGCGGCGCTAAACCATATGCCTTGGGCGATCGCAGGTATCTGCGCAGATTGGCCCTTATGGATGATATAAACTCATATTCGCTTGCCGTGGTAACCAGGTAATAGCCGGGGCGGTAACGCTGCATAAAATCAGTAAGCTGCTGGTCTTTCAGATGAGTGATGTTGCCAACATAGGTACGATTAAAGCGAAAGTCAATCACGTTTTGCTTATAATCGCGCTCAATAATACCGCGCAACTTTTCGGCATTGCGGCCACTGCGGCTAAAGGCGTTGTACAGCGCATCAATACCTAACCCCACACCCATACCCGGCGAAAGTGTAAGCAGATCGTGATCATTCAATGATCCGTAAATTTTGGTATAATCTCTTTTGGTGGCAGCCAGCTGTTTCTGCGGACTAAGCATCGTATCGCGTATAATAACTTCGCGCAGCTGTATGGCATTACGCTTCATATATACCGCCAGTGATGCATTGCTTTGCACCTGCAGCGTATCAGCATAATGATCATATTTGGTAAAAACAAGCATGTCACCTGGTTGGGCATCTATCTTAAATTCGCCTTTAAAGGTATTATAAACTGATTTTCCGGTTGTAATATTTACCACATTTACCTTGGCAATACGGTCTTTACTTTCTTTATCAAACACAATACCGTCAACGGTTTTTTGCTGGGCAAAAACCTTTACAGATAGGGTACAAAAAAATAAAAGCAGCCATATTTTCATGCGGTCGCCAAAAATAAACGTTCGGCCGTGCTTAGTCATAGTATTTAACAACAATTAACAGCTTTTGGGAGAGTACGGATAAAGGATTTTGGGACAAAAGATAAGAGGGGAGCCAATACATAAGATATAAGAATCAAGAGATATTTCATTTGTTCCTTTTCTTTAGACCCCGTCATTGCGAGGTACGAAGCAATCTCTACGCTATACAGGGCGAACCTGCTTCTCGGGGATTGCTTCGTACCTCGCAATGACGCTTTTTTCTATTTCTTGTATCTTTTATTTTGATTCTTACGTCCTGGCTCTTTTATCCTTCGTCGCACAGTCCTTTTGTCCCAAAGTCCTTTATCCTTTGTCCCTTCATTCCTACTTCACCACAACAAGCTTTTGACCAATAGAAATATGATCATCTACTATATTGTTTAAGGCTTTTAGTTCCTCCACTGTTATTCCAAAACGTTTGGATACGTTGTATAGTGTATCGCCGGTTTTTACAGTGTATATTTTATCGTCGGGGCGGGTTTGTGTAAGGGTGTCGGTTTTACCTATGTTATTATTGATCTGTGTAAGCACGCGGTCTTCGCGTTTAATCTTGGCTACCTCGCCTTCGGGCCGGTCATACTGGTCAAGGTTATACTTTACAATAATGTTGATCAGCAGTTCCGGGTACTTAGGGTTGGTGGCATAGCCTGCCTTTTTCAGACCCCTGGCCCAGCCTTCGTAGTCATTCTTATCCAGTTCAAACAGCGGGGCGTAGTGTTTCCGTTTTAGAAACACGGAGTGGTCACGGTAGGAGTCGTCCGGGTTATCATATACGCGAAAACACTCATTAGCGCTGTCATCATCCTTATAATAACTTTTGCCCTTCCAATCGCTGGTACATTTGATGCCGAAATGGTTATTGGCTACCCTGGCCAGATCGCTGTTACCGCTGCCCGATTCAAACAAGCCTTGTGCAAGTGTAATACTTGCAGGGATGCCATTCTGGTTCATTTCCTGTATGGCAATGCCTTTAAAGCGCTCAATATAGGATAAGGAGGTGTACGACTGATAGCCGGCAATGGCATCGCGGTTATCCTTCTTGATGTTCTCATTGTTTTTGCGAACCTGCCTGTTGGATATTGTTTTTTTACGCGATGAGCACGAACTAAAACAAATAGCGGCTATGAGTAATAAAAAAAGTTGCTTTTGCATACAGCTAAACCTCAGCATTTGACATAAATAAATATGCCAAATTAAGATTTATAAATGTATTTATTGCTTTGTTTCGGTTAATTGAGCTTGTTGGGGTTGTTTGTCCTGCTCTTCGGGCTTTTCGTCAAGATCATGCAGATCATATTTTTTAATGATGCCCAGTACCTGTGATGCCCATTTGCGACTGCCCGCATAGCCACTGCGTTGTATCCCTTTGGCCCAACCCAGGTAATCATAATGGCTAAGCGCGTCGGCCAGGTGACTGAATTGTTTGCGCTCGGTCATGATACGGGCAAAATCCTGGAACGAATCCAGTACAGAATCATATTTTTTATAGGATGTGCGTACTTTTCGGTGGTTTTTGGTATAAACAGCGCCACCGCCGCCTTTTACCCCAAACTGGTTATTTAGCTTTTGAGCGATGTTGCTGTTACCGCAGGCCGACTCGTGCATGGCTACACCTAAAACGATACTTGCCGGGACACCGGTTTCGTGCATGATGCGAACAGCGTCATCTTTAAACTTCTCGATGTAAGATTGTGAAGTGTTTTTTTGAGCTGAAACAGCTAGTGTTGATATCAACAGTGTTGTAATCAGTAAGATTTTCTTCATAATTTATTTTTTTCTGATAACCAGCAGTCCGTCGCGTACTGGCAGGATCAATTTCTCAACCCTGCTATCAACAGCTATCTGGTCATTTAGTTTGCGGATGTTCTCGGTATCGGCATCTTTTTCGGCGCCATACACCTTTCCTTTCCACAAAACATTATCAATTATTATTAATCCTCCGGATCGTACTTTGTTAAAAACTAATTGAAAGTAAGTAAAATTATTTTTTTTATCGGCATCAATAAACACTAAATCAAAATTATCTTCCTCTAAATCAGCAACAACGGCCTCTGCCTGGCCAAAATGCAGTTTTATTTTGTTTTCAACATTTGTTGATTTAAAGTGTGAATTAATGATTTCCTCCATTTCGCGATTAACCTCAATGGTATGTAGGATGCCGCCTTCGGCAAGCCCTTCGGCAAGGCAAATTGCCGAGTAGCCGGTAAAGGTGCCTATCTCCAGAATGAGTTTTGGCTGCATCATACTGCTCAAAAAACTGAGCAAACGACCCTGGTAATGTCCCGACAGCATATGCGGACGGAGCACTTTTAAATGCGTTTCGCGGTTGAGCTTTTTTAAGGTCTCGGGCTCCGGATCGCAATGGTCATCTAAGTATGCCTGAAGGTCATGGGGTAGAATATCCATGCCGCAAAGATAAGTATTTTGTTTTTAATGGGTAATTGGAGTAAAAGGCCTGTCATGCTGAGCCCCGTCGAAGCATGGTGGGTTGGCCTCTCCGCGCGAATCTTCGACAGGCTCAGACTGACAGGCTGCCCATTTATAATGTTGTCATCCTGAGGAACGAAGGATCTATTTTCGAACTATACATATTGACGAATAGATACTTCACTGCGTTCAGCATGACAAACTGTTAATCAGAATTTACTCATGTAGCTCTGCAGCAATATCACGGCCGATATGGTATCAACCAGCTCCTTATTTTGACGGGCCTTTTTACCCATGCCGCTTTGGGCTATAGTGGCCGAGGCCATTTTGGAGGTAAAACGCTCGTCGAGCATTTCGATGGGAATATCGGGGAAGTTTTTTTTGAGGATGGTCACAAAACCCTTTACATGCACAGCCGATTGAGATGGGGTGTTATCCATTTGCTTAGGTTCGCCTACAATAAACCGCTCCACCTGTTCGGTTTGCAGGTATGTTTTCAGGTAATCAACAATGTATTGCGGGTGTATAGTATCCAACCCGGTAGCGATGATCTGCAAAGGATCAGTAACCGCAATACCGATGCGCTTGGTACCATAATCAAATGCCATTATTCTCATGGTAGTTCTGAGTAGTGAGTTTTGAGTAATGAGTCACAAAAGTAACGGTTTCGATTGGGCTTATCCCTATTTTAGTTTTGTGTTATCAGCAGCGAGTTATGAGTTATATCGCCATAAAAACAACTCATAACTCAACACTCATCACTATTTTACAACTAAAATCACTATTTTGCACCAAATGCAGTTTAAGGATATAGTTGGACAAGCAGCCATAAAGCAACGATTAGTTAACTCGGTAAAAGAGAACCGGGTAAGTCATGCGCAGCTGTTTTTGGGGCCCGAAGGGTCGGGCAGTTTGGCGCTGGCCATTGCCTATGCCCAGTATCTGTCATGCGAGGATAAGCAGGAAGACGATTCCTGCGGTGTATGTTCATCATGCCGCAAGTATCAAAAACTGATGCACCCCGACCTGCATTTCTCGTATCCCTTCTTCGCCAAACATAAGGACGATACCGCGCTTACCTTTATTGAGCAGTGGCGCGACGCTTTCGGAGCAAATCCGTACCTGAGCCTGGATACCTGGCGCGGATACCTGGATGCCGAAAACAAACAGGCCAACATCAATATTGCCGAGTGTCACCAGATTATCAAAAAACTGAGTTTTAAACCTTTCGAATCCGTATATAAAATACTGATCCTTTGGCTACCGGAATATCTGGACAAGGAGGGTAACGCACTGCTCAAAATTATTGAGGAGCCACAGCCCAATACGCTGTTTATTCTCGTGGCACAAAACCAGGACCAGATATTGAACACTATACTATCGCGCACGCAGCTGATCAAAATTCCTTGTTTAAGTTATGAGGAAGTGAAGGACTACCTGCTTAACGAACACAACCAGACTGAGGATGCTGCCGCCGAAATAGCTTACCTGAGCAACGGTAACCTGACCGAAGCATTAACCATGCTGCAGCAGGATAACAAGGGTTATCATAACCTATTTGTACAATGGCTGCGGCTTTGTTTCAGCAACAAGGGCCTGGAGGTTTTAACTTTTGTTGACCAGTTTTCTAAAATGGGCCGCGAAAATCAGAAAAACTTTTTACGGTATGGTATCAGCTTCATCCGCGAGTGCTGCCTGCTGATGGCGGGAGCGGGCAATCTGGTTCATCTGCCTGCAAAAGAGCTGGAAACTGCACAAAAAATGACTAACGTGCTTGATATTTCAAAAGCACAATATATAAGTACCGAGCTTGAAAAAGCACATTATCATGTAGAGCGAAATGCAAATCCAAAAATTTTATTTTTAGATGTATCTTTACAGATTATAAAAATACTAAATTTAAAAACCATCCCTCAGGGGAGTCAATATATATCGAATTAATTATGGGATGTGGAAGTTGTTCAACAGGGGGCGGATGTTCACCTGCGGGCTGCAAAAGTAACGGGTCATGCCTTACTAATGGTTGCAGCAAACTAGATGTTTACGATTGGCTGTCGCATATGGACATGCCGACTAATTATAAGCCTTTTTCGGTTATTGAGGTAAAATTTAAAGGCTCCAGAAAAGAGTTTTTTGTTAATACCGATAATATTTACCTGGAAGCCGGCGAACTGGTAGCCGTTGAAGCTACTACCGGTGGCTATGATATTGGCCACGTATCCATCACCGGCGAGCTGGTGCGGATGCAAATGGTAAAACGCCATGTGAAAGAAGCTGATGTGGTTAAGAAGATATACCGTAAGGCTACCGTTGCCGACGTAGATAAGTGGAAAGCCGCCAAAGATATGGAATGGGAAACCATGCATAAATCGCGCAAGCTGGCTCTTGATCTTAACCTGAGCATGAAGCTGAGCGATGTGGATTACCAGGGCGATAAAACCAAAGCCACCTTTTATTATACAGCCGAAGGCCGCGTTGATTTCAGGGAACTGATTAAAAAAATGGCCGAAACCTTCCGCATCCGTATCGAGATGAGGCAGATAGGCATGAGGCAGGAAGCAAGCCGTTTGGGTGGTATAGGTTCATGTGGCCGCGAGCTGTGCTGCTCAACCTGGTTAACCGATTTTAAAACGGTTTCTACCTCGGCTGCCCGTTATCAAAACCTTTCATTAAACACGCTGAAACTGGCTGGCCAATGCGGTAAACTAAAGTGCTGCCTAAACTACGAGCTGGATACCTACATGGATGCCTTGAAACATATCCCTGATAATGTAAACGTACTGCGTACCGAAAGGGGCGACGCGCGCCTGCAAAAAACGGATATCTTTAAAAAGATCATGTGGTTTAGCTATCCCCGTGAAGAATCATGGGTACCCCTGCCTATAAGCAAGGTAAAAGAAATTCAACAGCAAAATAAAGATGGCGTGATTCCGGCTGATCTGGGCGAACTGGTAGAGGTGGACAACCAACCGGCAAAAGCTCTTGATTATGAAAACGTGGTTGGTCAGGATAGCTTAACCAGGCTTGACGAGCGTAACCGCAACAAAAATCAAAAGAAACCAGGCAGCAATAACCCTAATAATAACAACCGGAACAGGAATAAAGGTCAAAAACCAGGTGGTCCATCTGTCGAGGGCCGTCCCGGAAATCAGTCTAACCCGCCACGCCAGGGTGCTGCTCCAGCTGCAGAAAAACCAACACAGGGAACTCCAGAAGGTAACCCCCCCCCCCAGGCAAACAGGCCTCCCCAACAAGGGAACCGCCCGCCGCAACAGGGTAAAGAAGGAGGCAATAACAACAGGCGTAACCGCCCAAACAGGCCAAACCCAAATAACCAGAACCGTAACAATAACACCCCTCCGGATACCCAGCAATAATGAAACGGGCTTTGAAAATCTTTTACCCTGCAGCATGTATATTATTTGGTATGCTGTTGGGTAGCTGTAATGATCCGCGTACAGTTATTGACACCAATACAGCCATTCCTGGCTATAACTGGTCATATGTGAACAAGGTTAAGTTTGATTGCAAAATTGATGACGAAAGCGCCTCATACAATTTGTATCTGAATTTACGGGTAACTGATAACTATAAATACTCCAATCTTTTTTTACTCATCTCAGAATCGTCTTCCGGTAATAAAGCCCGGTTAACCCGCTACGAAGTAAAGCTGGCCACCCATGATGGCGAGTGGTTGGGCAAGGGCTCGGGCAATTTGTACAGCTACCAGGTACCGTTTAAAATCGACTACAAATTCCCGGCAAAAGGCAATTACCACTTTGAGATTGAGCAAAATATGCGCGATAACCCCCTGCATGAAGTAAGTGATGTGGGCTTACGGGTGGAGAAGGTGAAATAGATTTTACTACCGATGCCCGCTAATCAATTTGATACCCTGCAATATCTGGCCGCCGGAACAACGCGGCAGCTAGCGGCATACCAGCTACTCAAAAAGTACCGGTTATTGGAAACCCTGCATACATTTGATCCTATTTTAGCGGGAACCATTCCCATTAATATCGATATTGAAAACAGCGATCTGGATATTATATGTTGTTTTACAGATAAAGCCCGGTTTCAACAATTGATAATCTCCGCCTTTGCCGGTTTTAACGGCTTTACCATCGTGGATACCGTTATCAATCAGCAGGAAACCATAGTAGCCAATTTTAGCGTTGACGGCTGTCCCATTGAAGTTTTCGGCCAATACGTACCAACCCGCGAGCAAAATGCTTACAGGCACATGATAGCGGAGCACCAACTGCTAACCCATTATGGCGAGCCTTTAAGGCAGCAAATTATCGAACTCAAAAAACAGGGTTATAAAACCGAGCCCGCTTTTGCTAAACTATTGGATTTACAAGGCAATCCTTACCTGGAATTATTGAAGCCGGAACTGATTAGTTCGCTTAAAAATAAATAATCAGACTTACAGGATAAAAACACGTCATTGCTTCGTACCTCGCAATGACGTGTTTTTGATCGGGATTTCCCTGTGCCGTTGTTGGTGACAACACCAACAACCTTCTTTAACGGACTTCTTCGACAGCATGACAAACCATTTTTTGCTGCACAAACCCCTTGAAATACTAAAAATATTATCTTAGTTTTGCTAATATTCTTATCAAAATGGGCAATGATATTTTATTGATCGTATCGCTGGTGATCCTGCTGATCTCCGTTTTTCTGTTTTTAAAGAAACCGAAGGCTATTGAACTGATCTCTGTTGATGAATTAAAAAGTCTTCGTAATGAACATGGTGTGCTTAAAATTTCTTTGGCCAAAGCCGAAGAGAAGGGCAGTATCATATCGGCCGAAAAAGAAAATATCATCCAGCTTTTAAAAGACGAAAAAAACCGCTTGCTTGATGAGTTAATATATGAACGTACCCAACTGGCGCAGGCTAATCAATCGTTAGAAAGCTCACGGTCATACTATAAATCGCAGCAGGAAAAACTACAGGAGCAAAAGGTAGAGATAGGGCAGATCCGCGAGCAGTTTCAGCGCGAGTTTGAAAACGTGGCCGAAAAACTGCTGAAAGAAAAATCAAAGGAGTTTATTGACGTAAACCGTACCAACCTGGATATGATTCTGAATCCGCTGAAGGAAAACCTGAAGGCATTTGAGGAGAAGGTGGAGAAAGTTTACAACATGGAAGCGGCCGAGCGTAACACCCTGAAAGGCGTGATCACCCAGCTGATGGACCTCAATAAACAGATCAGTGATGAGGCTCAAAACTTAACCAAGGCACTGAAAGGCGACAATAAAAAACAGGGCAACTGGGGCGAGGTGATCCTAGAGCGGGTGCTGGAGCGCTCGGGCCTGGTGCGCGACCAGGAATACCGCATACAAGCCGCCATGCAAACCACCGACGGTACCCGTTATCAGCCAGATGTGATCATTGATCTGCCGGATGATAAACACCTCGTGATCGACTCCAAAGTATCGCTCATTGCCTATGAACGTTTGGTAAATGCCGATACTGAGGAGGACCGTAAGCTGTTTGCCAAAGCGCATATTGAATCGATTAGAAATCACATCGGCGGCTTATCGTCAAAAAAATACCATGATTTGTATAAAATCAACTCGCCCGATTTTGTGTTGCTTTTTGTGCCGATAGAATCATCATTCAGCATAGCCGTTCAACTGGATGGCGAACTGTTTAACTATGCCTGGGATAAAAAGGTGGTGATTGTTAGCCCGTCGACACTACTAGCCACACTGCGCACCATTGCCAGCATGTGGAAACAGGAACGCCAAAATCGGAACGTGCTGGAGATTGCCCGCCTCAGCGGCGATATGTATGATAAATTTGTAGGTTTCCTGGGAGATATGGACAGCATCGGTAAAAATATAACCTATACCCAAAATGCCTATAACAGCGCCATCAATAAGCTATCCGATGGCCGCGGCAATCTTACCACTACCGCTGAGAAGATCAAAAAACTTGGCGCAAAAGCTGATAAACAAATTGATCAGAAGTTTATTGGGGAGGAGTAAGGGGCTTTTTCTTTACTTTGTCATCCTGAGGAACGAAGGATCTATTATTAAACTTGCCTGTTGTAGAAATAGATGTTTCACTGCGTTCAGCATGACAAGGGGAGCTTAATCTACAAATACAGGCGGCCATTCCATAATTTCAATGTTCAAGAAATCCCAATTGGGATTTTCCTGTACAATCAGTCTGATTTTTTTATCTCGCGTCCAACCCTTTATTTCCTTTTCACGCTCAATCGCATGGTCTATGTACTGATGTCTTTCGTACCAAACTAAATAGAAACATTTGTATTTAAATGTGAAACTTTCATTTTGGTTGATCCCGAAATAGTGTTCATATAAGCGCCTGTCCAAGTCATTGGTAACACCCGTGTACAATACTTTTCTATTATAGTTTGTGAGTATGTAGGTAAAGAAGTTATACTGGCGCATAACATAAATTTATTTGTTAAAAGCCGAAGTATGTTGTAGAGTAGATGCTTCACTGCGTTCAGCATGACAGGAGGGGTTTTATATTTGTGGTTGCCGTTTCCTGTTAAACCAACCACCTGCCGGCTTGGAGAAAAGCAGTATCATGGCATATACCTCCACTATTAATTCTGCGCAGTACAAAATCATATATAGCGGGGGTGTGGTGGCAATTATAGGGTGAGGGTGTTTGGCATCGGTATAGGTAAGGTTAAATATTAGCGTCACCAGGTTAAACAGGATCAGGATAAGCAGCGCTAACCTTGCCCATTTACGGCCTTCGCCAATGAAAAAAACCAACAAGACCAGAACAAAAAAAACGAATATAAATGCCGATAGGTTAAAGCCATCGAGTACATTGCTGATCATTTGTAATATTACTGCCAGGTAAAGCAGTAAAACGCCTTTTATTACCGGCAAAGGCGCTTTACCATCGGGATGATTGCTTAAATAAAACTTGTCGAAAATATTATTCAGCATTTACTGATCCTTTTTAAACGCGTTCCAGCCCTGGGCTTTTAATGGATGTGAGTTGCCCGATGTTGTAACCAGATTACAGCCTGCTGAGGCCTCGGTGATATGGCCAATGATGGTGATATCCATTTTAAACTTGATCTTGTCGTAGTCGGCTTGTTTAACGGTAAAAAGCAGCTCATAGTCCTCCCCGCCGCTCAGCGCGCAAACCGTTGGATCAAGGTTAAATTCGCGGGCCGTTTCGTAGGTCATTGGGTCTAGCGGAATTTTTTCCTCGTATAAATTACAGCCTTTATCGCTTTGTTTACAGATATGCAATATTTCTGATGCCAAACCGTCTGATACATCAATCATAGCGGTTGGTTTTACGTCAATACTTTTCAGCAGTTCCACAATATCGCGGCGGGCCTCCGGCTTTAGCTGACGCTCCACAATATAATCCTTGCCTTCCAGGTCGGGCTGAATTTTGGGGTTTTCCAGATACACCAGTTTTTCGCGCTCCAACAATTGCAAGCCGATATACGCACCGCCCAAATCGCCCGATACACAGATCAAGTCACCTTCGCCGGCGCCGTTACGGTACACCACATCAGCTTCATCCGCATAACCTATGGAAGTTACGCTGATCACCAAACCTTGTTTTGATGTGGTGGTATCGCCGCCAACCAGGTCTACATTATATTTTTCGCAGGCAATGTAAATGCCTTCATATAATTCTTCAATAGCTTCCAAAGGAAACTTGCTTGATAATCCTATCGAAACCGTAACCTGCGATGCCATACCGTTCATGGCATAAATATCGCTCAGGTTTACCTGTATCGCTTTATAGCCCAAATGTTTTAATGGTGTATAAGCCAAATCAAAATGGATGCCTTCCAGCAGCATATCGGTGCTTACCAACACTTTTTTGCCGCTAAAATCAAGCACAGCAGCATCATCGCCCACACCTTTCACCGTACTCTCTTGCGTTAACTTTATATTTTTTGTCAGATGACCGATTAAGCCAAACTCGCCCAGATCTTCTAAATTGGTTCTATCCTGATTTTCAAACATTGTTCCTATGAAATTTTAATCTGCAAAAATAAGATTACTTTTTGGTAATCATAAGTAATCTTTTGAGCCTCCCGAAGGCCTGCATAAGCCTTTATTTTCTTGTAAATATTTTGATATAATACCTTTTAATTTACCGCTGGTATAATAATTTAATACATGATTAATATTAAATAAAGACATTTACGTTTATAAAAAATAATATATGAAATTTAGAAAACTACTCATTTATTTTGGCTTTTTACTAATTGTTGTTTCGGGTTGTAAAAAAGACCTTTCTCCAGGTAAGCCAACTGATCCTCCGGTTGTGGTTCCGCCTAAGGCATATGCCATAACGGAAGATTTTGAAACCGGAACCAAAACCGCTTACGCTATTGATACCATTCAACTTACCACCGGGCGGTGGGTTTTTGATGATGCCCTAATAGGAAATTTAGCGGCAGATGTTAAAAACGGAAATAAATCCGTACGCATACGCGGTGGTGGTATTACCATGAATTTTGATGTAAAAGGTATTACACAGATCAGCATTAAACATGCTAAGTATGGAAAAGACGCGGCATCAACCTGGCAGCTATTAATGTCATCAGATAGCGGTAAAACTTTTACACAACTTGGTAAGGATATTACCGATACCAGTACCACGCTGGTCACTGATTCTTTTAAGATTGCTTCGGTTGTAAAAGCCCGTTTCCGTATCAAAAAATTAGGTACCACCACAAATCGTACTAATATTGACGATATCACCTTTAAGGGAACCGGCGATCCTGGTTTAATTATTGGTCCGCCAGATACCAATCCTGTTGATACCACGGGCACAAGTAAACCCGCTGCCGACAGGGGAGTTACTGCAGGAGCCGATGCACCACCAGCAACCGGCGATAACAGTAATCTTTTATTCGGCAATCCGTCTGGTGCCCAGCCTGTTTTAGCTATGGCTGATAACTACCTGATTGATCAAAAGTATTATACAGAATCATACAGCAACAGCCGGGGCGAACCAAACTGGGTAAGCTGGCACCTGGATGCAACTAATACCACCAACGCTAGTCCCCGTTTAGATAATTTTGCTGGTTTTAACGGTTTGCCGACCGGCTTTTTTGAAGTAGAAAGCAACAGTTACCAGGGATCGGGTTTTGACAGGGGGCATAACTGTCCATCGGCTGATAGAACAAGTTCGGCCAATGCCAATTCCGCCACTTTTTTAATGACCAATATGATACCACAGGCGCCAAATAATAATCAGCAAACCTGGGCCAATCTTGAAAATTATTTACGTGAGCAGGTAGTTGCAGGTAACGAGGTATATATTATTATGGGAAGTTATGGCGCAGGCGGTGCGGGATCAAACGGATCAGCAACAACCATAACCAGCGGTCATGTTACCGTGCCCAGCAATGTTTGGAAAGTAGCTGTTATTGTACCATCCGGCGATGCTGACATCAGCAGAGTATCAGCTACCACACGGGTTATTGCCGTAAATACGCCTAACCTGAACTCAATAAACAGCGATTGGAAACAATATCGGGTAAGCGTAAGGGATATTGAGAAGGCAACAGGCTATAACTTGCTATCAAACCTGCCGCAAAACATTCAGGATGCCATAGAAACAAAGACGGATAATCAATAGCTTCTTTTTAATACTCCCCTTTCAGACTTACGAAGTTTTAAAACTTCGTAAGTCTTTTTTTTCGCGGGCCGTCGCAAAAAAACGAGTGATGTCTACCGCCGAAGGCGGGAAATTTTTTGGGATTTTAGGGGCATATCCATTTTTAGTGGCCCCCTCGCAAAACCATTATATCCGCCGTAGGCGGGAAAAAAAATTTGAGACTTTAGGAGGTATAATGAGTCCTGCCTTCCTAATTAAAAAACTATATCATTGCGAGCGTAGCAACCTCATTAAGCAAGGTAATATGCATTGTTCGCGATTGCTTCGTTCCTCGCAATGACATAGTTTATCTCCGCATGACTTTTAGTTTTTTCTTTTCTACCTACAATCCCAGCTGTGCTGATATTTCCAGCATGCGTTCAATTGGTTTTACTGCGCGTTCAATAATATGCTGTGGCACCGTAATTTCCGGCGATCCGTTTTTCAGGCACAGATACAATTTTTCGAGTGTATTCCGTTTCATATGCGGACAATCATTACAGGCACAGCTGTTATTTGGTGGCGCCGGGATAAACACTTTATCCGGATTTTCCTTTTGCATCTGGTGTAATATACCAGCCTCAGTTGCTACAATAAATTCCTTATCCGGATGGTTGCCGGCATATTTTAATATTCCTGTTGTCGAGCCAATATAGTCAGCCATTTTCAGTATCACATCCTGGCATTCAGGGTGTGCCAGCAGCTTAGCTTTCGGGTACCTTTCCTTTAGTTTCATGATCTTTTCCCTGGAGAAAATCTCGTGCACCATGCAGGCTCCATTCCACAATACCAGGTCGCGTCCTGTTTTTTTTGCTACATAAGCGCCCAAATTTTTATCCGGCCCAAATATGATCTTCTGATCTTTTGGTAGGCTCTCCACAATCTGTATGGCATTACTTGATGTACAAACAATATCGCTTAAAGCTTTTAGTTCAGCGGTACAGTTTACGTAGGTGATTACCAGATGGTCAGGGTATTTTTCCTTAAACTTCCTGAACAAGTGTGGCGGGCAACTATCTGCTAATGAGCATCCTGCCTTTGCATCGGGTAATAAAACTTTCTTATTGGGTGATAATATCTTAGCTGTTTCGGCCATGAAGTGCACTCCGGCGAAAACAATAACATCGGCATCAGTTCTTGCAGCTTGTTGCGATAATCCCAAACTATCGCCAATATAATCGGCAATATCCTGAATATCGGGTTCCTGGTAATAATGGGCCAAAATGACAGCATTTTTTTCCTTTTTAAGTTTTTCAATTTCATCAAAAAGATCCAACGTGGGGTCGATGTATTCGTCCACAAATCCTTTCACTTTTATTTCTTCGAAGATATCCATTTCAACATTTCAATTAATAACAATCATTTTTATATATAAATAAAACTATTGTTTATTAGTGTGTTAGTTATGTGCAAAAATCGTTATAATTTTTGTCTGATAAATTAGTTTTCACATTTTATCAACAGTTATCCACACGTTTTGATATTATATTTGATTGATTTTGTGATTCGTATGACAATCAAATTAAATTGAAAAAAGTTTTATGTTAATAGTTTGTGGGTTGGTAAAATGTTAGCTATATGACTTTACTTCCTCAAAAGTCGCTCAAAAATTATTCATATTAGCATCAAAAACGGGGGTTATCCACATTTTGATTATTTACTAGTTATTTGTTTACATAGAATTAACACGTTTTATACGGGTTGTTAACATAGATATCACTTTTACACACATTATACATTTAAGATGACTAAAACTGTTGATTTTTTAGTAGTAGGGTCGGGCATAGCCGGATTGAGTTTTGCACTAAAAGCGGCTAAACATGGTAAGGTTCTGATAGTTACAAAATCAAACGAAGATGAATCAAACACTAAATATGCCCAGGGTGGTGTAGCAGTGGTTGTGGATAAAAAAGAAGATTCTTTCGAAAAACACATAGAAGACACCTTAATTTCGGGTGATGGCCTTTGCGACCTCGAAGTGGTGGAAGCCGTTGTAAAAGAAGGTCCGGCGCGAATCAATGAGATTATTGATTACGGAACCAATTTTGACAAGACAAATGAGGGCTTTTATGACCTGGCAAAAGAGGGTGGACACTCCGAATTTAGGGTGTTGCATTATAAGGATGTAACCGGACTTGAAATTGAACGTTCACTGCTGGAAGAGATACATAAGAATCCAAATATTGAGATATTAACTCATTATTTTGCGGTTGATCTGATCACCCAGCATCATTTAGGTGAACTCGTTGGTAAATCAAGTACTGATATTACCTGTTATGGTATTTATGCTTTTAATACGGAAAGTCATGTAGTGGAGAAGATTTTATCTAAGGTTACGGTGATGGCTTCAGGTGGTGCCGGGCATATTTATTCTATTACCACCAATCCAACTATAGCCACCGGTGATGGTATTGCGATGGTTTACCGGGCAAAAGGTAAAGTGCGTAATATGGAATTTATTCAGTTTCATCCAACAGCATTATATAACCCTGGCGAATATCCATCTTTCCTGATCTCTGAAGCTGTACGTGGTTTTGGTGGCATATTAAAACGTACCAATGGCGACGAGTTTATGCAGGAGTATGATCCGCGTAAATCATTAGCACCCAGGGATATAACAGCACGTGCTATTGATGCTGAGATTAAAAAATCGGGCGAGGATTTTGTTTATCTGGATATCAGGCATCGCAGTAAGGCAGATATTTTAAATCATTTCCCTAATATATATGCCAAATGCCTGGAGATAGGTATTGACATGACCAAGGATATGATACCGGTTGCGCCGGCCTGTCATTATATGTGCGGTGGTGTTATGGTTGATCATGTTGGTCAATCATCTATATTAAGGTTATATGCTTGTGGCGAGTGTTCATCAACCGGTTTGCATGGTGCTAATCGATTGGCTTCCAATTCATTACTTGAAGCTTTGGTATTTGCGCACCGGATATATAAGGATGCGGTGGGTAAATTTGAAAACTTTGTTATTCCCGAAAATATTCCAGATTGGGATGAAAAGGGTGTACAGTTGTCAAATGAGGATATCCTGGTTACCCACAACGTACGCGAAATGCAGAAGCTAATGAATGACTATGTAGGTATTGTGCGTTCTGATTTCAGGTTGGAAAGGGCTATGCGCAGGTTAGGTTTATTATACGAGGAAACAGAATCTTTTTATAAAAAAACCAAGCTATCCGTGAAACTTTGCGAACTGCGTAACCTGATCCAGGTTTCATTTATCGTTGTAAAATCAGCCATGTTACGTAAAGAAAGCCGGGGGTTGCATTACACTACGGACTATCCCGTTCATGCGGAGGAAGTTGAGGATACGGTGTTTTAGAAAATAAATAATTTGTCATTCTGAATGGAGTGAAGAATCTATTATGTTATTTGTATATCGGTTAATAGATCCTTCGTTCCTCAGGATGACAATTGGAGATAGAAAGATAAAATATGAGCGGAAAACGGGATTCGAACCCGCGGCCTTCAGTTTGGGAAACTGATGCTCTACCAGCTGAGCTATTTCCGCTTTTATTGGTATCCAAACATAAATAAAAATTCAATCAAATCAATAATTCACTAATCCAATAAATCAATAATTAAAACATATGCCTGTTATACTGCCAGTAAAAGATAAAAGCCCTATCTGGGGTGATGATTGTTTTATCGCGCCAAATGCCACCATTGTTGGCGATGTGGTTATGGGGAAAAATTGCTCTGTTTGGTTCAATGCCGTTATCCGTGGTGATGTGCATTATATTAAGATAGGGGATAATACCAATATACAGGATGGTGCAGTAATACATGCCACTTATTTAAAGGCGGCTACTAATATTGGCAGTAATGTGTCTATAGGCCACAATGCCCTTGTGCACGGCTGTACGCTGCATGATCATACGCTGGTAGGCATGGGTGCCATTGTGATGGATCATGCTGTAGTGAACGAGTTTGTGATCATAGCAGCCGGTGCCGTGGTATTGGAGAACACCATCTGCGAATCAGGATTTTTATATGCCGGGATACCCGCAAAAAAGATAAAACTGTTAACCGACGAGCAGAAGGAAATGTTAAAGAAACTTCCTAATAATTATATTATGTACTCCGGCTGGTTTAAGGAGTAGGCTTTTCTTTTGGTATTGTTATAGCCTCCTCTGCCTCCCAATTTGGGCGTAGGGCTATTACCTTTTCACTTACCCATATATTTTCGGGTTGTCGTTTTTGGTGCACATTACCGCTGTCCCACTTGCCGTTCTTATTTTCATCATAAACAACCCTTATCATATATTTACCTGTCAGTAAATTTTTATATACCAAAGAGGCATTTCGCTGTATAGGATTGCTTTCCAGTACATCTTTTTTTTCATTTAACAACTGAACTACATAACCTTTTGAAGTATCAGGTACAGTGACTTTAATAGTTAATGTACTGTAGTTTTCGAGCTTATCAACCTGGAACCTTTTTGATGGTGGGCGCTTATTTTTATCTCCATATATGGATGTAAACGCTCCCTCATTTATTATCAGTTCATATTTGCTGCCTTGTCGCCAGCGATATTTCAGGGTTAGTTTTTTAAAGTTACTGGTATCTTTTTGTAAGGTGTAATCACTAACGGCCACAGCTACGGAATCTTCATTAAGGGTGATCTGTGAATTATCGAAATTATCAATAGGTAAACTAGCTGTAATTTTTAGATCGTTAGTTGGCTTAAGCAAATTATTGCTGTTGATGTTGTATAGAAAAGTGAGTGTCCGCTGAAATGACTCTTTTTTTGTTTTTAACTGTGAAACGCTGTCAATTGGTTTGTTGTTATCAAAAATAGCAACCCGTATCGAGTCAAAGTTCATATTGCGTAAGTAAACAAAAGCGGTGTCCTTTGTTTTGCTGAACTCTACGCTCTTTTGGCGGTCTATATCTGTCGGGTAAATAACTTTCAAACCTGGGTTGTTTAAAGCCTTATTGAAAATAAGAAGGAGTTTGCCATCTGTGTCAAATCTTTTTTCGGAAACTCTAAATTTTTCTGGCGACTGTTTAAACAAGTTCAACTGTATATTCTGCGTATCAGACCGGAGGTGGATCGGCTTCTTCAGAAAAGCAATTAGCTCCTTGTCGTTATCAAATATTTTATTTGGCGAGGCTTCTTTCAGCGCATATATCCGGTAATCATCTTCGCGTAAATTATTCAAGCTAAAATTTCCGGATGAATCAGTTGTCGCAAATATGCTGGGTTTCTTTTTTCCGAAAAGCAGCGAATCCTGTTTCAGGGGGAAAAGCATCACTGTAACATCTTTTTCCTTTTCCTGGGTAAGCGTATTAGTTACTGTTCCCGAAATACTAAGTGAATCGATATGATTCCCGGTTGAAAAAACGTACGTGAAATTTTTGAGGATGTTGGCTTCGTTTACATCCTGAATGGCTTTACCAAAATTGATAACATAAGTTGTGTTTTTTTGAAGCGAATCTCTCAGTTTAATTTTCAGGATTCTTTTGTTCGAGCTGTACTCCGGTAATTTTTCGGGAGCTGGGCTCATACTTATTTCTTGGTACTGATTGGTCAGTTTTATAAACTCATCAAATTCCAGGTCAATTTCTTTCGCCTTAAAATTACGGGTCTTATTTGCCGGAATTGCCTTCACCAGTTTGGGCGGCGTAACATCACGTGGCCCTCCCTGGGGTGGTTGTTGAGCCGCGCATCCAAAAAGCAATAAAATGACAATAAAGTAGGGTATAAGATTGTAATAATTGACCTGTTTTTTATTTAACATGGTTTTTAGGCGATATAAGCGATTTTTATATTTTTATGAACAGTAATATTAAAAATTCAAAATAATTGATTTAAAACAATATTTTATAAAGTGTTTAATATCAATAACTTACATATTATCTGGACACGTGAACCATTAAAACTGAAATATCAGATGGTGAAACACCCGAAATGCGGGATGCCTGTCCTAAAGTGCGTGGTTTTATCTTCATCAATTTTTCGCGTGCTTCTTTTGAAAGTGATACCAAAGTATGATAATCAAAATTTGGATTGATTTCCCGGTCTTCCATTTTCTTCATGCGGTCAACAATTTCCATTTCTTTTATAAAGTAACTCTCATATTTGATTTTTATTTCAGCCTGCTCAATAGTTTCTTTATCATAGGCTGATAATAATTCGGCCAGCGGTGCGTCAGCTTTTTTAAGGTCATTAAAACCAACTTGCGGACGGCTCAATAAATTAAAGAGTTTAGCTCCTTGCGATATTGGACTTGTACCCAATTCGTCAAGTAAGGCATTAACATTTGCCGGATCGATCGATTTGCTTTTGGTGTAAGCTACAATGTCATCCGAATTTTTAACCTTCTGTTTTACGATATCCAGACGCTCATCACTGATTAAACCCAACTCATGACCGATAGGACTTAACCTGATATCGGCATTGTCCTGGCGTAGTAACAGGCGGTGTTCGGCCCTGGATGTGAACATACGATAAGGTTCTTCTGTGCCTTTAGTTACCAGGTCATCGATCAATACACCAATGTACGACTCTGATCTTTTCATGATCAGCTCATGTTTATCATGTATTTTTTGGTGCGCATTGATGCCTGCTATAAAGCCTTGCGAGGCCGCCTCTTCATAGCCAGTGGTACCATTGATCTGTCCGGCAAAGTAAAGATTGCTGATCAGTTTGGTTTCTAAGGTTAAACCAAGCTGGGTAGGCGGGAAGTAATCGTACTCAATAGCATAACCCGGGCGGAACATTTTAGCGGTTTCAAAACCAGGTATTTTGGTCAGCGCTTTGTATTGAACATCCTCGGGTAGGGAAGTAGAGAAACCATTTACATAGATTTCAACCGTATTCAATCCTTCTGGTTCAACAAATATCTGGTGACGTTCCCGCTCTGCAAAACGGTTGATCTTATCTTCGATTGATGGGCAGTAGCGAGGGCCTAAACCTTTGATTCTACCCGTAAACATAGGCGATTTTTCGAAACCTTCTTTTAAAGTTTCGTGTACGTCTGTATTGGTGTAGGTAATCCAGCAGCAGCGTTGTTCTTTGATCATCTCTACATCAGTAAAAGAGAAACGGCCACGTTCTTCATCGCCCCATTGCTCTTCCATCAGGCTATAATTAAGGCTACGACCATCCACACGTGGTGGGGTACCTGTCTTCATTCTGCCTGAATCAAAGCCCAGTTCAACCAGTTGCTCAGTTAAACCAGTAGCTGCTTTTTCGCCTGAACGGCCTCCGCCAAACTTCTTTTCACCTATATGTATAACACCATTTAAAAAGGTGCCATTGGTAAGCACTACCGAATCGGCTTCTATTTCTACACCTATAGAGGTACGTACCCCTTGTATGGTATTATTCTTTACCAGGAGGGAGGTAACTGTATCCTGCCAAAAGTCCACATTAGGGGTCCTTTCCAGGGCTAAACGCCACTCTTCGGCAAAACGCATACGGTCACTTTGTGCCCTTGGGCTCCACATAGCAGGACCTTTTGACTGGTTTAGCATGCGGAATTGAATAGATGTTTTATCGGTAATAATACCTGAATAACCACCCATTGCATCTATCTCGCGCACTATTTGTCCCTTGGCAACACCGCCCATAGCAGGATTACAACTCATCTGTGCAATAGTCCCCATATTCATGGTGATCAATAAAACAGATGAGCCCAGGTTGGCAGCAGCAGCAGCAGCTTCACAGCCGGCATGTCCTGCACCTACAACAATTACATTATATTTCTTAAACATTTTTCACCTCCATGTTCCACGTGGAACACTCTATTCTTTCTATTAAAACACCCTGAATAGGGGCTTAATGTTTTGCATTTATAGCTATGTTCCACGTGGAACATAGCTATAAATGCCTTAAATACGCCCTGTGGAACGTACAAAATTATTCAATCTACAACGATGTTCCACGTGGAACGCGGAATAATGATATTAATGCTACAATCCCCCAGATAGCTTCTAACACTACAAAAGGATAAAAACGGATCAGGTATGAAGAGTAGCAACAAGTAGCTGCGCCAATAAAATTCATCAGCTTATATGCTTTGCTATCAGATGATAATTTGTTGAATAAATTTAACAAAAAAGCGATTAAAAGGACAATAACCCCTGCAGAAGCAATAATATCTGATGTTTTCATGTTATGATTCCTTTAATTCGGTCAATTCCATCCAACGGGCGCTTTTGGCATCCAGTTGTTTGTTCAGATCCTCTATTTGATTTATAATATCATTCAGCTTGGCTGGTTCAATTCCTACAGCATTTAACTGGTCGGTTTTGGCTTTAATCTGGTTTTCTATAGCTTCTATTTCCGATTCTATAGTTTCCAACTCCTTCGTTTCTTTAAAATTCAGCTTGCTTTTTTTAGGGGCAGGAGCAGAGGCTTGCACAATGGGTGCAGGCTTTTTATTTTGTTGTTTTGCTTCTTCCAGTTCTAAACGATATGATGAATAGTTGCCGTTATATATCCGCACGTTACCGGATTCTTCCATAATGAAAAGCTGATCGGTTAACTTGTCCAATAAATACCTATCGTGCGATACCATCATCAATACACCACCGTAATTGGTTAAAAACTCTTCCAATACGTTCAGGGTATCAATGTCAAGGTCATTGGTGGGCTCATCCAGTATCAGGAAGTTCGGATTCTTCATCAGGATGCTCATCAATTGAAGTCGTTTCTTCTCGCCACCGCTTAATTTGGATATAAAACCATATTGTTTAGCAGGAGGAAACAGAAATAGTGTAAGCAGGGCAGAGGCCGAGATCATTTTACCATCGGCCATGGTAATAAACTCTGCTACGTTCTTTACAATATCAATTACACGCTCATCGTCCTTAAATGTAATGCCTGATTGGTGAAAATAGCCGATCACGGTAGTTTCGCCTTTATCAATAGTGCCTTTATCAGGCTGCAATGCCCCGGTGATCAGGTTTAATAGTGTCGATTTACCGCTTCCGTTTTTACCGGCCAGACCAATACGATCACCTTTTTTAAATACGTAACTAAAGTTATTGATAAAAGTACGGTCATGGAACGATTTATAAAGATGGTTCATCTCCATGATCTTATTCCCTTGGCGTGCTGTTTTTACGCTGAGCTCTACCTTTTCACGGATACCACCGCTTTTGGTCTTTTCTTCCAGGTCATAAAAAGCATCAATACGCGCTTTTGACTTGGTACCCCGGGCCTGTGGCTGGCGGCGCATCCAATCCAATTCTTTCCTTAACAGGTTGCTGTTTTTTTGGAAGCTTGCCTCGTCTGCAGCGTCACGCTCGGCTTTCTTTTCCAGATAATAGCCATAGCTGCCATTATAAGGCACTATCTTACCCCGGTCAATCTCTAATATCTCGTTACAAACATTATCCAGAAAATACCTGTCGTGCGTAACCATCAATATGGTTTTGTTCCCTTCGGTCAGTAATTTCTCCAGCCACTCAATAGTATCAATGTCCAGGTGGTTGGTAGGCTCATCCAAAATATAAATATCCGGATCTTCAATAAGCAACTTGGCCAGGGCCAGGCGTTTCTTTTGGCCACCCGATAGACTGGCTATCTTATGGTTCAGGTGATGGATATCCAACCTGCCTAAAATGGTTTTGATCTTGTACTCATATTCCCAGGCATCTACATCACTCATCTCTTCCATTACCTTTTCAATAGCTTTGGCATTGTCGGGTTCGTTCTCTAGCAACTCTTCATATTTACGGATTAGTTGCTGTTGTACATCATCAGCATGAAAAATATAATCGCTGATGGTTACCGCGCCTTTAAAGCCCGGGTCCTGCTCCAGGTAGCCCATGTTAAGGTCACGGCTTTGCACCACTTTACCTTCAGTAGGTTTAAGGTGATTGGCCAATAGTTTTAACAGGGTCGATTTACCTGCGCCATTAACGCCAACCAGCGCAACCCTGCGGCCACGGTTTATACCGATGGTTATATTTTTAAAAAGCCAGTTATCATGAAACTGGTGACCAAGATTCTCTGCCGAAATGTAAGTACTCACGCTAGTTGTTTTATTTTATCAGACTCGTATATAAACGAGCCCGTATCTGTTTTTATTGATTGTTTGTACATGGCCAATGCAATGGTTGCCGCCTTGATGCTTTTGTACTTTTTTAATCCTCCAAATAATAAAGGATCTATTACTTTAAATAATCCGGTTACTATTTTCTCTTCTATCCGTTTTTCTGTTCTATCACCTATTAACATTGATGGGCGATAGATATGCAGAGCCGGAAAACCTACATGCTCCAAATCAGCCTCTGTTTCGCCCTTGATTTTAATATAAAAGGTTGATGAAGCAGCATTCGCGCCTATAGAGGATACCAGATGATATTGTTCCACTCCGTTTTTATGCGCCAATTGTGCCAGTATCAGGGGATAATCATGGTCAATTTTGCGATAAACAGCCTTATCGGGCGTTTTATGCCTGGTTGTGCCCAGACAGCTAAATATGGCATGCCCCGTCAGCTGGTCAGCATACGCCTCCAGCCGGTCAAAATCCACCACCAATTGGGTCAGTTTAGGATGTTGTACAGGTAATTCTTTTCTAACCAGAACTAAAACTTCATCATAAAAATCCCCTTGCAGTAAAATGTTCAATAAGTTACTGCCAATAAGTCCGCTTGACCCTGCAATAATAGCCTTTGTTGACATTGTCGCACAATTTTTTGCAAAAATACGCATAAATAAATTATGGAATAAGAATTGTATGTTTAAACATATAAAAAGGAGAACATCATGAAAACTATATTTTATCCCGAAAACGAACGCGGAAAAAATGATATAGGTTGGTTAAAAGCAAATTTTTCATTCAGTTTTGCATCCTATTATGATCCAAACAAGATTAATTTTGGTGCATTAAGGGTATTAAATGATGATATTATAGCTGCGGGTAAGGGTTTTGGCATGCATCCGCATGATAATATGGAGATTATTACCATTCCATTAGAAGGCGGTCTGGAGCATACAGACAGCATGGGCAATAGCGGCGTGATCAATGCCGGCGAAGTGCAGGTAATGTCGGCCGGGACAGGTGTATACCATTCAGAATATAATGCATCACATACCGAAGAGGTTAAATCATTACAGATATGGGTTTTCCCCAAAGAACGGAATATACAGGCACGCTATGATCAGAAGGATTTTAAGGACGTTTTGAAGCTTAACCAGCTAACCACACTGATATCACCCATAAAAGATAACGACACCCTCTGGTTAAACCAGGACGCTACATTTAGTATGGGTAATTTTGAGGCTGGGCAGCAAATAAATTACGATATTAAAACGGCAGGCAATGGCGCGTATGTATTTGTTATTGAGGGATCTGTGAAAATAAACGGCACAATTTTAAACAAAAGAGATGCCCTGGGTGTTTATGATACAAGTTCATTTACAATTGAACCTCAAGTTCTTTGCCGCTTCCTGATCATTGATATACCCATGTCATAAAGCAGTTCGCCGAACCTAAAGGTTAGTTTTTTTGAACTGTTCAAAAAATTGAGCAAAACATTGTTGTACCTAACAATTAGTAGCGTAACCTATGGCAGAACAAGCAATTACCGGATGGCGGAAGTGGGCAGAAGACATTGGAGAGCAATGCGTTTTCTTCACTCGATTTTTCAGAAACATTTTTACCGGAGGGTTTGAATGGTCTGAATTTGTGCGGCAGTGCTATGAAATTGGCTACCGCTCCATGATGCTGGTGGGTATAACCTCCTTTATCATGGGGCTGGTTTTGGTTGTACAACTCCACCCGTCCATAGTAGCGCTTGGCGCCGAGAGTATGCTGCCTAAAACGCTGGCGGTATCCTTTATCCGCGAGATAGGGCCTGTTATTACCGCAATTATCTGTGCAGGTAAAATAGCCTCGAGCATTGGAGCCGAGCTGGGTAGCATGAAGGTTACGGAGCAGATAGATGCCATGGAAGTATCTGGTGCTAATCCGCTGCAATACCTGGTGGTTACGCGCATTTTAGCAACCAGCCTTACGGTGCCCCTCCTGGCTGTTATTGGCGACGTTATAGGGCTGTTAGGGGGCTTTCTTGCCCTGAATATTACGGATAACATCAGTCTTTCCCTTTATTTTCATAAATGTATTGCCTCACTTGACTTTTCCGACTTTTTACCGGCGGTGGTAAAGACTATATTTTTTGGTTTCGCAATAGGTTTTGTAGGCTGCTATAAGGGTTATCATTCTAACAAAGGGACCGAAAGCGTGGGTATAGCCGCCAATTCGGCTGTAGTAACAGCCTCCCTGTGGATATTTGTTATTGATGCCATAGCTGTCCAGATCACCAGTTTGTTATTTTATAAATAAGATGAAAGCAACAAACGAAAATATCGACCCTAAAAAACCGGCATCAACCAAAAAGGATGAGATGGTTATACACGCTAAAGGTATAAGAGTTGGATTTGTGGATAATGAGGTGTTAAAGAACATCACCTTCGACTTGAAAAGGGGAGAGAACATGGTGGTTTTGGGTAAATCAGGTTCAGGAAAATCAGTAACCATACAATGTATTGTGGGTTTGCTTAAACCCGATGCGGGTGATTTGACCGTTTTTGGAGAAAATGTTGCCGAAATGAATGATGATGAGCTGAAACAGCTACGCATGAAAATTGGCTTTTTGTTTCAGAGCGGCGCTTTGTATGACTCTATGACCGTACGCGAGAACCTGGAATTTCCGCTAACCCGCGTGTTAAAGCTTACAGATCAGCAGGATATAGATAAACGGGTTGAGGAGGTATTGGATGGCGTGGGCCTGTTGGAGGCTATTGATAAATTACCATCAGACTTATCAGGGGGCATGCGCAAAAGGGTAGGGCTTGCCCGTACTATGATCGTGAAGCCCGAGATTATGCTTTATGATGAGCCAACCACCGGGCTTGACCCTGTTACCTCGCGCGAGATCAGTGAGTTGATATTAAATATGCAAAAGAAATACAAAACATCATCCATCATTATAACCCATGATATGGAATGCGCCCGCATCACTGCCGATCGCATTGTAATAATGGATGATGGCGAATATATAGCCGAGGGCTCCTATAAAGAGCTGCAAAAATCGGATAACAAGATTGTAAAATCATTTTTTAGCGAAACGATATGAAAACCACATCATCACAAAAAATAAAAATTGGCCTGTTTGCCTTTGCCGGTCTGGTGGTATTGGTGCTGGGTATCTTTTTTATTGGTAGTCGAAAAGGCCTGTTCAATTCCACCTTTAACGTGTATGGCACTTTTAAAAATGTTAGTGGCCTTCAGATAGGCAATAATGTGCGTTTTGCAGGTATTAATGTAGGCGTGGTGCAGTCCATCAACATTGTAACCGATAGTTTGGTAAGGGTTGACCTGACATTGAATAGCAGTGTCAGAAAATTCATTAAAACGGATGCTAAATTAAGTATAGGCAGCGATGGACTAATGGGGGATAAACTGGTGGTAATTGCCCCGGGTGGTATTAAAAGCCATGAGGAAATACAGCCGGGTGGTCGCCTGGCATCTATTAATCCGGTTGATGTAGATCGGATAATCACCAAGCTTACGCGTGTAGCTGATAACGCTGAAACGTTAACTACTGATCTATCACAAATTGTTGGAAAAATCAATAGCGGCAAAGGAAGTATAGGTAGGCTGCTGAATAATGATGATATGGCCAGGAATATGGAAACCACCGTTAAACAGGCACAAACCACCATGAAAAATGTGCATACCACTACCAATACTTTAAATGAGGACCTGAAAGCCGCGCAACATAACTTTTTGCTGAGAGGTTTCTTTAATAAAAAGAAAAAAGCGGCTAAGGCTAAGCAGGATTCCATCAAAAAAGTACAGGAACAGGCGCAAAAGGATAAGGAAAAAACAAAGGATGATAAAGGGAATTGATAAACCAGTCCCTCTTCCGCGCGTCATTGCGAGGTACGAAGCAATCTCCACATAGGCAGATCAATTATGCATTTCTGTTTCCTCGGTACAGCATAGAGATTATTAATGTTGTGTTTGTTTTTATTAGGCGTTAATGAGCTCCCTCTGGTCGGTTGTCTTCGTCCCTCACAATGACGTAGTTTAATATTAGCCCTCATGCAAACAACACCGCCTCAGCTAGCTTTGTTCCGTCAATACGGGCTTTGATCTTGGCAAACGCGGTTTCGCGGGTGGTTGAAATATCATCACAAAAAGGGGAAAATCCGCAATCATCCGTTGTGCCCAACTGATTTAAAGGAATATACTGCGCTGCCTCCAAAATTCTGTCCCTAACTTCTACGGCGCTTTCAATATTAGGATTAAGCACGTCTATTACACCTATAAATGCTTTTTGATTGGGTTTGAGATATTGCTGTATGATTTTTAAAACTTTGATACGGTCGGGTTCGCTTGCCAGTTGAAGATAAAAATTGCCGACATTCAAATTAAAAAGTTGGGGCAAAAAATCAGCATAATCCACATCTGCGCTATGGGTAGAGTCGTGATCGCCACCGGGACATACATGTACACCTAGCTTTTGCTGTTCTTCGGCAGTAAAACGATCAAAAACCTGGTTATTGAGGTCGATAAATTGTTTTAAAACCCCGCCCGACGGATCAATCTTAAGGGATAAGCGGCCTTCGGTAAAATCCATTTGAACTTTATAGGCATGATGATTTAAACAACGCCTGATGTCCTTTTCGCATTCATTCAACAGATCAGCAATAAATTCTGACTGCGAATAGCCTTCAATGCCATCTGGTGGATATATTAAACTTAATGCTGATGCAGATATAATAGCTTGCTTAACGGGCGTTGTTGTTGATTGACGGGCAAATGTCAGATATTTATCGGCATAATTACTGTATCTGAAAGGGCCTTTGGTTAACAAAGGTAGCTGCCGCGAATGCCCATCTTCGAAATTAATCGTCATCCCCGCTGATGTAAGATGCTGCAAACCCTCCAGCGGATAGGTTACAAAGCTTGATTTGGTTTGTTCTCCATCAGAAACAACAGGCGATCCTGTTTTTTCGAACTCTTTCAGCGTATCCTTAACCGCGTCTGCATATAAATGTTGTAGCGTTGTACCATCAAATTGTGAAGTTATAGCTGTGATCAGTTCCGTTGGTCGCGGAATACTGCCGATAGGTTCAGTAGGGATTCTCATTGGTTTAATTGTTTTTATGTCGGTTTGTATAAAGTTAGGATAATATTTTATTCAAATGGCTCTGATTTTCAGGTTGATAAAATAAAAGATGAAACGTGTTCCTCCACGCGTCATTGCGAGGGAGCTGTAAGCAAGGAAACACCCCCTTGTCATGCTGAACGGAGTGAAGCATCTATTCTACAACAGGCAAATTCAATAATAGATCCTTCGTTCCTCAGGATGACAAAGGGAGGGGGGAATAAACACAAAAAAAGCCGCCTGATGAACATCAGGCGGCTTTTTTTAATATCGAAAATAAATAACCTTAGTTAAGGTATTTGGTAATATCTGGTGATAATGGGGTGGTTTGTGACCTGAAACGGTGTATCAATTTACCGTTTTCATCAATCAGGAATTTTTCGAAGTTCCATTTGATGTCGCCGGTAAACTCAGGGTTTGGCGCGGTGGTGAGGTATTGGAATAATGGATCAATATCCAAACCAAGTACGCTAACTTTGCCGCTCATAGGGAAGGTAACATTAAAATTTTCTTTACAGAAGGTTTTAATGTCCTGGTTGGTACCTGGTTCCTGTCCGCCAAAGTTGTTTGCCGGGAAACCCACAACCACTAATTTGTCTTTGTACTGCTCAGATAGTTTTTCCAGATCGGTGTATTGTTTGGTAAAGCCGCATTTTGAGGCCGTATTTACAATAAGCACCTTTTTACCTTTGTATTTGGCTAATGAAAAATCTTTGCCATCAATGGTCTTCAGCTTAAATTCATACACCGATGACGGTGCTGATACAAAAAGCAACGCTAATATTAAAGTAAGTAATTTCATTTTGATTTAAATTGATCGTGAAAGTAAATTCCCTGAGTAAAATTAGCCATTAAAAGTTCTTTTATTCAAATACTCATCTTCTTTTTGTGTCATTTTTTTCTTTGTAACAACACTTTTATCTGTGTAGCCCAAAAGATGCAAAGCGCCGTGGATAATTACGCGGTGAAGCTCGTCTGTTTCGTTGATCTTAAACTTCGCGGCATTTTCACGGATACGTTCAATAGATATAAAAATATCACCCACAATTTCGCCATCAACTTCTGAATTATCAAAGGTGATGATGTCGGTATAGGTATCATGGTCAAGATATTGCTGGTTCATGGGCAGCAAATAGGCATCGGAACAGAAAACGTAGGTAAGCTCTTTTAACTTAAAACCCTCGGCGGTTATGGTATCTTTTATCCATTGCCGCACAAGGGTTTTATTTTTTAGTTTGTAGCTAATGTCTTCTTCAAAAAACTGAATAGCAGGCATTATATTTTAAAATGTAGTTCGAGGGTATTGCCTGGTGTATTAAAAATACACTGATCAGCAAGGTGTTTAATGATAAAAACACCCCGACCGGTCAAGTTTTCAAGGTTATCGGGCGAGGTGGGGTCGGCCAAATTGGCATAATCGAATCCGGCACCTTCATCGGTAACGGTCCATACTATACGTTTGGGCTCAACTTCGGCATTAATAATCACCTTTTTTGTTTCATCAAGCTTATTGCCATGTATAATGGCATTTATTGTGGCTTCGTTTAAGCAGGTCATCATGTTGGCAAAAGTATCTTCGGCCACATGATATTTATCAGCAATTTCTTCAATCAACAATTCAAGCTGCGCTATGCTTTCCGTTTTTGATGGTAGCTGTAACGTAAACAATTCACTGCTGGTATGAACATTTGCCTGTTCCATGTTATTTGGCATTAAGTTGATCAAAGTAAGACTTTATTTTTTGTTTATAGTACAAATTAAGTGCCGGAGATACAGTTTTTATTTGCTCCGTTTGTTTATTTTTTTGTTGCTGGTATCCCTGCAGCGCTTTTATGTATCCCGGAGGTATGTCTTTACCGGCATGGCTTTCCCTTTGCTTATCCTGTTCGCGTTCCTGTTCTGCTTTTTCAGCCTCCAATAACCGGCTCTGAATTTGTTCCTGTCTTTTTAACGCTTCATCCGTAATCTTCTTGTTTACGAGATCATGCTCAGTTTGTTCCATTTCTTTCGAAATTTTATCCAGATTCCCTAAACCACTCTTTCCATCTTTGTTATCATCGCGGTTTATCTGCTCAAGAGCCTCCCTGATCTGCTGCTGCTGACGTGCCATCCGGGCCAGCTGCTCGCTCATATTGCCTTTATTTCCCTGCTGACTGCTTTTGCCCTGATTGCCCTGTTGGCCTTCCTTTTGCATTTGCTCGCGTGCTTTTTGCATATTTTGGTTAAGCTGCTCCTGCATTTTGGCCAGTTGCGATACCGATTGTTGTTTTCCCTTGCCTTTACCGCTCTTGTTCATCTGTTTTTGCAGTTGCTCCAGCGCCTCGCTCAGCATCAGGGCAAGGTTATTCATAGAGGTCATGGCATATTGCTGGTGACGGTTGGCCTCGGCCGTACGGCGATCGCCCAGGTTGTCAAGGGCCTGGTCAATATGGGTATTAATGCTGCTGATCTCCTGGTTTACGGTTGATTGTATTTGTGGTATACGCCGGCTGATGGCATACAGACTATCTTCGGCGGTTTTCAGGTTGTCTTTAATATCTTTTTGGTTTTGCGAAAGGGTAATGTATGACGGATCAGTAGGGTTGGTGCTTTTTAAGGTTTGCATCACCTTTTCCTGGCTAAATGAACTATTCACCAGACTTTTTAACAATTCGCGTAATTGCTGGGCATCAATGGAATTTTCCTTGCTCTCGCCCTCCTCATTGTCCTGCTGTAGCTTGCTAGCCAGATCTTTCATTTGTTTGGCCGCTTTTTGTTGCGATTTAGAGGCCCCGCTTTTATTGTTTTTTTGCAGCTCGCCGGCGCTTTGATCCATTTGCTGGTCAATGTCTTTGGTTTCTTTTTCGGGATTTTGAAAATCTTGTTTATGCTCGGCCTGTTCGTTTGTTTTTTGCAGATCGTCAAGGCCTTTTTTTACATCCTGGAAATCTTTTTTCAGATTATCCTGCTCCTGCTGTAATGCTTTTTGATCGGCACCTTGCTGTTGTGTTTTATCAGATAAAGACTTCTCTTTCTCGGCCAGTTTATTCAGCTGATCAACACTTTGGTTCAGCTTTTGATCAAACTCCAGCTTTTTATAGAGCTCCAGCATGCGGTCAAGCTCCTTCTTAAGCGATTTGTTATCCATTTGCATTTTTGATAATTCATCGCGGGTAGCATCTTTTTGCTCCTGATTTAAAAGTTGTTGCAGGTTTTGCAACAGCTCTTTTGTTTTTTGATCAAGCACGTTGTTAAACAGATCTTCAATTTGTTTTTGCTTGGCCAAAAGCTCTTCGTTTTGCTGCTGGTTTTCCTGGCGGTTATATAGGTTTTTTTTGTTATCGTCTTTTATTTCTTTTACCAGATCTTCCAGTTCACGGCGTTTTTGAAGCAGGTCTTCTACCTGCTTTTTCTCATCAAATGAAAGGGTGTTTTTATTCAGCAACAACTGATTTAGTTTCTGCGAATCATGTTCCACCTGACCGGCGAGTTTTATGGCCGACTGCATTTTTTGTTTTACCGCCTGCGTACCCGCGTTTAGCTGCTCATTAATAGCCTTGGTATCGGGCATGTTGAGGGTACGCTCCGGACTACGGGCGGTTTTGGGGCCATTTACGCCATCGTTATCCGCAACTTCAAAAAAGTAAGTTACCCGGGCGCCCGGATCTATCCCCAATTCTTTCAAATTCCAGAAGTAAAAGAAGTCTGACTGTGTTTGGTCCATCGCAGCATCAATACGTTTAATAAACGTTTTTGACTGACTCTTATTGCCGGGCGATTGTACAGTGTAGTGAAACGTAAGGGCCGAAAACCCATGATCGTCCTGAATTTTACCATTGAAATACAGGGCTTTCATACTTACAGAGTCTGATTTTTCCTGCACGGCAATAGCAGGCGGCTCATCAGCAATTACATTGATATGGTACACAGCCGAGTCGCTGTGATTAACCAATGAATTTGTAGGACTAAGCTTGTATACGGCGCTCTTATAAACCTTTTCGATATGTTCAAACAGATCGGTACGACTTAAACTGGCCGGGTGTGCTGTGCCGTTCATATAAAATTGTACAGCAGATGCATGCTGGGTATGCAATTGCCAGTTTACCTGCGTACCTGTTGGTACAACCAGGTCGCCGGCGTTCATGAGTTTTTCAGCTTTTTTGTGCAGGTATGCGGGGTAGGTGAGCTCCACATCAAAATGCAGCAGGGCAGGTTTCTGGTTCACAATTATTTCATAAGACACCGAAGAAAAACCATTGCCAATCAATTTAAACCGGGTGTTTTGCTGCAGGTTGCTAAACAGGTAATGAAAACGACTGATGTTTTCTTTATCAAGCTTAAAGGTGTTGTTTGCGGTTTCTACATAAACATCGGCCGGTAGCTTATCGCCATCCAGTTTCAGATCGAGCTTCAGGTCATCGCCCTGTACTACCGACAGGCTTTTGTTCAGAATATTAAATTTAAAAGGAGCCGCCGGAACAAAATATTCATTATGCCTGATGAGCCTTTTGGTGCTTTCGGTTAATATAGATGGCGCTGCAAAAGCCAGAATAACAATTACAGCTACGGGCGCAAGTACCCATTTTAAGTATTTGGTGTTTTCGCGGATGTTGATGGCCGATGGGAAACTAACAGGCTTCAGGGCTTCGATCTTTTGATCAATACTTGCTTCGATAAGGGCACGGTGGCTTTCGTCGGCAGCGGCCAGTTTTTTGAGCTGCAGCGTATTGAGCAGCTTATCATTAACATCATGAAAGTGCTTACCTATAATTTCGGCCGCTTCATCATGCGTTAATGAATTACCCAGCTTGAACCAGGAAAGCAGTGGCGGTAAAATAAGCCAGCATACCAAACCGATGTTGAGCAGGATAAAAAAGTAAAACAGGATGGTGCGAAAAACAACATTAAAATTGCCAAAATATTCGCTCAGGGTAATAACAACATAGGCTGTAAACAGGCCTGCGCCTAAAAAAATAAGCCCGCGCAGAAAATTATTGAAATAATACTTCCTGATAAAGATGTTGATCTTATCAATTAATACGTCATAATTTTCGGATGAACCCATATTGCAGCTTAAATAGTACCGATATAATTAAAACGGAAAAACAAGGCAATTTATACAATATGACAATAAGTAGCCAATAAAGATGATAATAAACAACATGAACGGTGTTTAAACATTGGTGTTACCTCAGGATGTAATTATTTCATCCTGATCAACAAGGAGGACTCCCAGGAAGTCGCACATCTTTCAGTTTGTGAAAGATAATTAAAAAGATATCCTACAAGGATAAAAGCTAAATAATAAAAGAGCCTGCCCAAAAGCGAGGGCACTGAAAAAGTCCTTTTAATTTAAAGCGGTAGCTTTACAAGTAAAATAGAGTTGCTGAGAATCGTCTGTACGAAAATGCTCTCCACCACTTATCCGAATACATCAAAGAAAAAGGGGCTGA
>JAUCSE010000012.1 GCA_030445275.1 Mucilaginibacter sp. | reverse complement strand
GAGAATCGTTTATACGAAACCGAGATATGTCGTTCCCTCCTGTGGGGTAAGGAAAAGGGGTTGTTCATGATTTATGACACAACCCCTTTTTTTTCTCCGAATTAACGGGGCTTTTTCAGTGCCCTCGTAATACCGGGAGGCCTTTTTTGTTGTCTAATGAGGTCTGTCATCCTGAGCTTGTTGAAGGAGTGCGTAGAGGCCTGGCCCCCCGTGCTGCAACAAATTCAGGATGCCCCCCCCTTCAAGCCTTGAGCTTGCCTGCTGCTTATGGCAGCTTTACTGTTGGCTTACCATAAAGCGCGTTAGATACGCTTGACAGATAGGTATGCACATCTGAATTAGGTAGGTTATAATAAAGATAAATGCCATAATTGTTGTTCACAGTTTGTGTAGCCAATGAAGCCGCGGTTGATGCACTGGTGCTTTGGATATCAATAGCAGCAGGACCCAGGTTGGCAGCAGATAACCCCGGAACGTTTGGTACAGAATAACTGCCATAAATAGCATTCCAGCTATAGTTAACTTTTGAACCCACGGTTACACCATTATAGCTCAAGCGTGATGCTGCAGGGCCGTAATAGTAAAACGAAATGATTTTGTTAGGCATTAGCTGGCGCAGAGCAGTTACCAGGTAAACAAATGAGCTGGAGTTAGGTTGCCCTGTTCCGTTGGTGCCGTAATCGGCATATTCATCATCAAAGTCAATACCGTCAAGGCCATAGGTGGTAACGGCGTTGCTTAATTGCTGGGCAAAGTCCTGAGCGGCAGCCTGGCTTGGGAAATTGCTGATACCTGCACCCTGGTGGTTACCCAAGATCGATAGTAATACCTTAATGCCTTTGGCTTGCAGCGGCTGGATATAAGTTGAAGTATTGCTCAGCACATTGGTTACCTGCGGATTAAAAAACAATACTGCCTTTTGTGTGCTGGTATTATAATTAATGTTGGCCGCAAATATAATACCTATATCAAAAAGCTGTTGACCTGTTGACAAGGTGTATTTACCCACATTCCTGATGTCGTTATTGTTTACTTCCACGTAGCAAACACCCTTTGGTCCGCTTACGCCAATGGCATTTGTGCCCAGCTTTAAAGCATCGCTTGAAGGTACGGGTGAAGCTGTTTCATTTTTCTTACAAGCCGTGGTAAACATCAGCGTTAAGCCCAATAAGGCCATAGGTGCCTTGGTAAAAGACAAATTAAATAGTTTTCTCATGTTGGTTTATTTTAGTTGGTTTTATTGATGTACGTTAAACGATTTAGTAATATAATATGTTTGGCTTAATAATAAATAAATATGGTGTATTTTTTTTATTTTAAGTTATATTTTATGTAAATAAGGTAAATTATATATTTGATATTATATAGTTGATTAGTAGTTATATATGTAGAATATTAACCAGGTCTTCCTATGGGATTTTTAAATTAATTATTATTTATAAAGATAGTTTAGCATATAACCATGTATTTCTTATAACTGGTATAAATATTAAAGAAGCGCTGTTTCCAATCTAGGTTTGCTGCTTTTATTTTATTCAGGTACATTTAGGGCTAGATAGCTATTCAAAATGAAAAAACTTTTATTTGCCAGTTTATTATTGATCATTTCGGCGATGAGCGTATATGCTCAAGCACCGGCACCTGATGCCGAATATATAAAAGCAAATTATCAGAAATACGAATACCAGATACCCATGCGCGATGGTAAAAAACTATTTACCTCGGTATATGTACCCAAAGACCAGTCAAAAAAGTATCCCATTATGATGGATAGGACACCTTACAGCGTTGCGCCTTATGGCGTTGGTGCTTATAAAGGTGGTCTGGGGCCATCGTCGTTGTTTGTGCATGACAGTTTTATTTTTGTTTACCAGGATGTTCGCGGCCGTTGGATGAGCGAGGGTATTTTTGAAGAAATGACACCCGAAAAGGAGGTGCACAAAATCAAGAATGATGTTGACGAAGGCACTGATACTTATGATACCATTAACTGGCTGCTTAAAAACCTGCCCAATAATAATGGTAAAGTAGGGGTGTGGGGTATATCGTATCCTGGCTTTTACACTACTGCAGCATTATTGAGCCGTCATCCGGCGTTGGTTGCCGCGTCGCCGCAAGCGCCCATGGCCGATTTGTATCGCGATGATGCTTTCCATAACGGAGCTTTTATGCTGGTGGCCAATTTTGGATTTTATCCATTTTTTACCAATCGTCAGGATGATAAGCCTACGCAACGGAGAGCACCCGGACTTAATGCCGGTACCGAAGATGGTTATGATTTCTTCCTGAGGATGGGTTCTGTAAAAAATACCAACGATAGATATTATAAAGACACCATCCGTTTATGGAACGAAATGCTTGATCATCCCGACTATGATCAGCACTGGAAAGATCGTAATGTGCTCTACCACCTGCATGATATTAAAACAGCTGTGCTGATTACCGGCGGATGGTATGATGCCGAAGATTTATACGGTGCCATAAACACCTACAAAACGCTGGTTAAAGAAAACCCTAAGACACCTGTTTATTTTGCCATGGGCCCTTGGGTACACGGTGGCTGGGCCCGCGGGGATGGCGACCATTTAGGCGACGTTGATTTTGGTGGCACAACAGGTCCGTTCTATCGCGAAAAGATTGAATTTGCGTTTTTCAGTCATTACCTGAAAGGTACAGAATTGAACCTGGCCCCTGTGTCAATATTTGAAACGGGCGTTAACAGCTGGAAAACATATAACACCTGGCCACCAAAGGAAGCTGCCGAAAAGAACCTGTACCTGTTGCCCGGTGGTAAATTAGCTTTTGATGTGCCAGCAACATCAACGGATAGTTATGATGAGTTTGTATCAGACCCAAACAAGCCGGTACCTTTTATAAATGGTATTACCATGGATATGAAGCGCGAGTACATGACCGGTGATCAGCGTTTTGCCGCTCAAAGACCGGATGTACTAACCTATGAAACTGATGTGCTTGATAAAGATATAACACTTGCCGGTAACATTTGGGCCAATCTGAAGGTATCAACCACAGGTACTGATGCCGACTGGGTAGTTAAGGTTATTGATGTATATCCTGATTCAACCAAAAACAATAAGTGGGCAGGGAAAGATGTTTACCTGTCAGGCTATCAACAAATGGTACGCAGTGAAGCTATACGTGGTAAATATCGCAATGATTTTGGTAAACCTGAGCCTTTTGTACCGGGCCAGGTAACCCCGGTTAATTTTGAACTGCAGGATGTATTACACACCTTTAGAAAAGGTCATCGCCTAATGGTGCAGGTGCAAAGCACCTGGTTCCCGCTTATTGATCGTAATACGCAGCAGTTTCAGGATATTATGAAAGCTAAGGATACCGATTTTAAAAAGGCAACCCATAAAGTTTATATTTCAAAAGATAACGCGAGTTATTTGAAAGTAAGGGTGGTGGAATAGCTATAGTTTTTCGCATGTTCAAGCGTCCTTCGCTTGAATAATGTACTACGGTAAGCGTCCACGCTTATTTTTAATATGATGTAAGCGTGGGCGCTTACACTTGTGTAAATTCAAGCGAAGGATGCTTGAACTGACGGAATTGATTTGATTTAGAATACGTTATAACTATGATTTAATAAATTTTACTGGTAATTTTATTGAAATATTTCCTGCAACTTAATTAGTCTTAAAAGATAAGATCCAAACGAACCGAAATACGGGATCAAAGTTAAATTGGGTAGCGTTTATAAAATGGTATCAGGCTCAGAAAACTTGCAGAGAAATATGAAAAATAAAGTTCAATGTCCAAATTGCAAAAGTAATAACCTAAAAACTACAAACAGGTTTTATTACTTCTGTATTTTTTCAATTAGCCTGATGTTATTTCTTCTTCTGTGGTTATATACCAGGGAAAATCATACAATAATTTCCATTGCCGGGCTGATATTGTTTTTAGTTGTGGCTGCAATTGCATTTATATTGATGACAGGGCCTGTTAAGTTAACCTGTAAGGCCTGCGGTTTTAAATTTGCAAAAGCGATTAGTCCCAACTAAAATATAACTATAAACCATAATTGGGTTTATAAATCCCATAAATATTTAATCCGTCTAAAAAACAATTAAAATATATCTCGCCCTGTAGCGTTTCAAACTCAATTACCGTAATCAGTACAAAACAGTTACTATAAAGATATGAGGAGGGCGAATGCGCCTTTCATATATCTAAAGATTTGGGTCCGGATAAAGTCGCTTTCGACTAACTCCGTAACAGGCCAAATGTCATGCTGTACGCTGGCCAGCTTATCAGCATCCATATTGTGAAAGGGGCTTTTTTCATTTGTCGATTTTGCATATGGATCCCGTTCTGCTTTACGGCAGACGGGATGGCATTTATTAACTCCAAATATTAATTATATCCCCGTTAAAACCACGGGCAAAGAATTAGGTGTTGCCTGGTATAGTACATAAGTGCCATTTTGATCGGTTTTTATGCTAACGGCCCGCTTTTTATTGCCTTGTACTGCATTAACTTTTTTCCAACTGACAGGTACATAGGTTTTAAGCGTAAGCGGCAGGTGGTACATCGTTTTATTAAGCGGATGGCTTATACTTACGGTTATTTTATTGCCCTTTAAGCTGCTTTGCACTTTGGCGCTTTGCCTTTCGCGCATATAACGGGTAACATCACCAAAAGTGGCCACCCAAAGCTTGTCTTCGTGGTTTTTAATATAGGTAAAATACTCGTCCAGCTCTTTACCGGGCAGGGCCTCCCAGCCAATACCCTCCACGCCATGATGGGTAAGTACCAGTCAGGTATCCTTTCTGTTCAGGGTAGTATCAACCCAGGCTTTCATCATGGGCAATGGGGTTTTGGTTGTGGCCCCACGCTGATATTGCACATATTCTTTAGTCGTATTACCCGGTGTTTCTTTGTCAGATCGACTGATTTCCTTAAGCCATGGTTCAGGCATGCGGTTACGCAGGGCAGGGTATACCTTGCTTAGGTAGCTAACCGCGCGCGCATTTTCGGTGCCAAACGGCCCCTCAGCGCTAAAAGTGTACCGGGTACCCAGATTGTGCAAAACATCTAGCCGGCTTTTCTCTGCTTCATACATGATATTGACTTCATCAAGCGCAGCCAGGCGCGGGTGGGTTATCATATGGCTGGCAAACTCATGCCCTTCTGCGGCATACTTTTTAATATCGGCCCAGGTGGTACCATGTGCGTCTTTGTATTCGTCGTTATGCTGTATACCGGGTTTAAACTCGCCCTTGCGTACTTTGCTGTAACATTCGTCAATTACCTTATAAGCTTCTTCTGTTTTGCCTGCGTCAATTAATGATCCTGCTTTGTAATGATAATCAAGCGGGCCAATGAGGCCTAAATACCCTGCTGCCGAAGCGCGCTCGTAAAAATTGTCTTTATTGGTGGCAATGGTAGCAGTTTCCTTAATAATGTCTTTTATCGGTCTGCCAATGAACTTGCCATGATATTGAGAGCCGGGTATTTGCCCGGTAATAATGAAAAAGGTCGACTTCAGTTTCAGCTTGTTTAGTATAGGCAGGGCTACTTTAAACTGGTTGATAGATCCATCGTCCCAGGTAATGGATACAGCTCCGTTGCGGTCATACTGCCACCGGGTTATGCTGGTGTTGCCGGGTTGAGCTTTAACAAAAGTTACGGATAACAGGATACCTATGAACGGCAGGAATAACTTTTTCATGGTGGTGGATTTATATAGCTAATATAACAAGACAGCTGTAGTAATGGTCAAATTAATTGCCCTGTAACAAAATAGTTAGGCAAATGGATATTGATGGCGGGATTAGAAATTTATGTTTCCTCAAATGAAAGTAAAATTTGCTATTTGTTAATCTAAAAGAAATATTGATTCATTTGTTTTTATATAAAAATATCATACATTGCACTTATTATTTACCTAATAAAACGTTTTATTAAATTATTATAGAGGTATAAATGCTCTATTTTATCTATGGTTATTCCTAAAAATAAGCCATGTGGAATAGTGCTGCCTAATAAATAATTAATTAAAAGTTAAAAAAAACCAAATTATCAAACCAATTCTAATTAAAAACATGTCCAACAACGTCACCTTTACAAAAGGTAGTGGCATTCGCCTCTACACCCCCGAAAATGAAGAGTACATCGACGGGGCTTCCGGAACTTTTAACCTCTCTTTGGGATATAGTCATCCCGAATTGGTAGAGGCGCTTAAAAAACAGGTCGAAGACCTGATTCACGTATCATCCGCATTTACTGCTGATCTGGCTCAAGAAGTGCTTGATCGTATTCTGGACGAAGCTCCGGAACACATTACAGCCGGCTGGATGCGCGATATTATTGGCTCAACGGCTAATGAAGGCGCGGTAAAAATCGCCAACAAATTTAATGGTAAGAATGAGGTAGTTAGCCTGTCGCTTTCGCATCATGGGCAAACGCTGTATACCACCAATATTTCAGGGAATGCATTCAGAAGAAAATCATTTTCCAATACCATTTCAACAAAAAATGCCATAGTGCCCGCCCCTTATTGTTACCGTTGTCCTTTTTCGGCCAAAGGGCCGGGCCAATGCGGGTTTCTGTGTGCCGAAGCTATTTATGATTATGTAGAATACGGTAGTTCCGGTAGTGTGTCTGCCATGGTGATGGAGCCTATCCTGGGTAATGGCGGCAATATTGTACCTCCCGAAGGCTATTTCCAAAAGGTCAGAGAAATCTGTGACGAGTTGGATATTACGCTTATTGCCGATGAAGTGCAGACAGGCATAGGTCGTACAGGCCATATGTTTGCCAGCGAATATTATGACATTAAACCGGATATCATTACGCTTGCAAAAGGCCTCGGTGGTATTGGTATTCCGGCAGCAGCTATCCTGTATAAACCAGAATACGCGGTGCTTGAAAAATTTGAACATTCCTATACTTCGGGTGGTAATCTCTTATCCTTAACGGCTTCACAGAAAACCATGGAAGTGGTATCAAGGCCTGGTTTCCTGGAAAATGTGCGTAGCTCGGGCAGAATTCTTGGCGAATTATTAAATAAGCTCAAGGAAAACTACCCCCGTATTATTGGCGATGTACGCGGCATAGGCTATATGTGGGGGCTGGAGATCAATGACAAAGATGGTGCGCCTGATGCAGCCCTGACCAATAAAATTATAGATGTGGCCCTGGATGATCATAACCTAATACTAAGAGGCTCACGCTATGGCTTTGGTAATGTAGTGAAAGTGCGCCCCGCGCTTACCGCCACGGTTGATGATATTGAAGAGATTTACTCACGTTTAAATAAAATATTCAGCAAAATATAATTATATATCATGAAAGCAATAGTATATAGCGGAGCCTGGGATATTGATATCCAGGACAAAGCAGAACCGGAAATTACTTTACCCGATGAGGTGATTGTAGAGATTAAAGCAACAGGTATTTGTGGTACCGACCTTAGTATTATTTCGGGCGAATACTCGGCAAAGCCAAGTGTGATCATCGGGCATGAATCTGCCGGTGTAATTGTAGCCAAAGGGAGTGGTGTGGAAAGTTGCACCGTAGGGCAACGTGTTATTATCGACCCAACTTATTTTTGTGGGTATTGTGAAAACTGCCGCAGAGGACAGCGCAATCATTGTCTGCATAAGTCGAGTACGGAAGCAGGTGTATCCATCGACGGTACATTTACCAAGTATTTTAAAACTACCAAACATTTCATTTATCCGCTGAATGATAATATTCCCTTTGAGCAGGGTGCCATGTCTGAACCGTTGAGCTGTGTACTGACCGCAGTGAAGAAACTGGCGGTAACACCCTTTATGCGTACAGCCATATTGGGTGGCGGCCCCATCGGCTTGCTGTTTTATATGGCTTTAACGCAGCATGGGGTTCAGGAAGGGGTGATCTACGAAGCTTCGCGACAAAGAATCAAACTGATAGAAGAGAACAATGTGCTCTCTAAGCATTGGAAGATAGAACCGGCGTTCATTCCCCAGAGAAATCAATATGACCTGATCATTGATACCACCGGCTCACTGTTGGAGAAATCGATGCAGGCTATTGCCGATGGTGGTAAAATATCGATGATGGGATTGCGTAATAACCAGCAAACCATTAACCCGAGGGAGATCGCTGACCGTAGTATTTCGATAATCGGATCTATTGACTCTATGGATACTTTTAAACACGCGGTTGATATGATCAATGGTGGCAGAATGGGTCTGGAAAAGATCATTACGAACGATTATAACCTGGACGATTTTAAGCTGGCCATAGCACATTTAGGCGTTGATGTAGGCAAGCGCGAGCGCAGTAATAATATATCGAGCCTAAAATCAGTCATCACCATTTAATTAACTTTTTATTAATACCCCATTTTTAAAATCAATCAAATCATGAGATACATTATATTTGATATCGACGGAACGCTGACAGATACTACAGAAGTTGATGACCGTTGTTTTACCCAGGCCCTGGAGGATGTGTATAATTTTAAAGGTTTTGAAACCAATTACGGTCATTATGTAAATACCACTGATTCAGGTATTATTGATCAGCTTTTTCAGGAGCAACATCAAAGGAGTTATACAGAAGCGGAAAGAGATCAATTTATCAGTCATTTTTGTAATTTGCTGGAAGAAGCTTACATCCGGAAAAATCATTGCATGAAGGAGATACCCAAGGCTGCAAAAATCATTAACGTGCTTTGCGGACAGGAGGGAGTAAGTATTGGTTTGGCTACTGGTGGTTGGCGGGAGTCTGCTTTATTTAAGTTGCGTTGTGCCGGTATAAATATTGATGGCTGTGCCGCAGCTTCCTTTGCGCAGGATGCAAAAGCAAGGCGTGATATTATCGGCAATACCATCCGTCAAATGAACGAGCTGCATCATACCGAAGTGCCGATGACCGATATTGTTTATGTTGGAGATGGTAGGTGGGATTATGAAGCTACCCGGCAGCTGGGGATTCGTTTTATCGGTATTAACAATAAAAAACTGGCAGAGATCAGCGATATTGTGAAGCTTGATGATTACGATGAAATTCACCAGCATCTGTGGAATAACGCCGTGCTGGCTTAATACCTATTTATAATGCCTGCCCGGAGCGGTAAAACTCTCCTGGCAGGCAATTTTAATACCGCCCATCTGGGCTTTTAAACAGATATATGTTGTCTTTATCTACCTTACTCATTGATGCCAAGCGCTCGCACCGCATTGCCACCTGTATATTTTTCTTTATCTGCGGATTAACCTATTCAAGTTGGACCTGCCGTATTCACGACCTGAAGGCATTTTTTAATTTAAGCAATGCCGAGCTGGGTAGTGTGCTGTTTTCGCTGCCTATAGGTTTGCTAACCAGCTTGCCCATTTCCGGCTGGATGGTAACCAAATACAAAAGTCGCCGGGTACTGATTGCGGCAGCGCTGTTATTTCCGTTGGTGTTGTGTATGATCGGTTTAATTACGCACATCTGGCAGTTGGTCATTGTGCTGTTCTTTTTCGGCTTTTTAAATAATGTATTTGAGGTTGCCATGAATACCCAGGCCGTTGGGATCGAATCGTTGTACGGCCGCTCCATCATGGCCTCTTTTCATGGTTTGTGGAGTTTGGCCGGGTTTAGCGGCGTTGCTATAGGTACGCTGGCTATCAACCTGCAATTGCCGTTATGGATACACTATGTAATAATCGGTATACTATGCTGGATCATGGTATTGGTTTCGTATAAAAACCTGCTGCCTGAAGATGAAGCCTCTGAATCGCAGCCCTTGTTTGCCAAGCCCGATTACAATATCCTGAAATTGGGCTTTATTGCTTTTGCAAGCCTGATAACCGAAGGAACTATGTTTGACTGGAGCGGGGTTTATTTTCAGAAAGTAGTTACCGTGCCCGAGACACTAACCACCGTAGGCAGCATTGCCTTTATGGCTACCATGGCTGCAGGCAGGTTTGGCGCTGATGGATTGGTGACAAAATTTGGCGTAAGTAAAATTTTGCAATTTAGTGGTGTTATCAGTACTACGGGTTTGCTGCTGGCAGTTATCTTCCCTAATATATATACGGCAACTGCAGGCTTTTTAATGGTGGGTGTCGGCGTATCATCGGTAGTTCCTTTGGTGCTTGCCATAGCGGGTAAATCAAAAACTCTGGCTCCGGGGATAGCCATTGCGGCAGTATCAACGGTTGGATTTTTGGGTTTCCTGATCGGGCCGCCTTTGATCGGTTTTATTGCACAGGCAACTAGTTTACGCTGGTCATTTACCCTGATCGCGTTGTTGGGGCTGGGCACTAGCTTTATGGCTTCGCAGATCAAGAAGATGATATAAGAAACCGGGTAATAAGAAATGCCATTGAATGATAGTCATTCAATGGCATTTCTTATTTTATGAGCGTTAATTTATTCCTTCACCTTATCCCACAAATCTCTATTAAAAGCTAATACTTTAATAACCACACCGTTTGTATCTTTTGTGAACTTCAGCGGGAATGGAATCTCTTTGTTCAGAAAATCAACATCAGATACAGCTATAAAATTTATTTCGCGGCCATCCCAAAGTTGCTTCAACAGCAGGCCATCAGCGGTTGCTGTAATTTGAAGAAAAGCGTCATTTTTTTCTTCAAACTGATATTTGCCTGCAAAGGCTTTTAGCTGCTCAGGGCTAAGTTTTACTTCCTTAGCCGGCACATCGTTTTTAACCTTGACCCATAACTGTTTACCTTCTACAAGGATCTGGCTAATTTCTCCGGCATCATTTTTTGAAAAAACTGCCGTTAAGATTTCATCGCCGTCACTATCCTTAAATTCAAAGGCAAATTCCGACTTACGTGTCAGCGTCAATTGCCGGTCACCGTTAACCAGTTTTGCAACTAATTTATCGTCTGTAGCGGTAATTTGGTAAGCAATAGATTCGTTTTCTTTGAGCTGATAAGTTCCTTCGAATGCTTTGAGTGGGGTGTCAAAAGCAATCTCCGCTTTTTGTTTAACCGAATTTGCAATAGCCGGATTGATGCTAAAACAGCTTAATAAGATGAGGGTAAGTATAAGTGTAAATTTACATTTATACTGTGGTAGGTCTCTTTTTAGGCTAGTCATTTTAATTGGATTTTAAATGAATAATTGGAATTGGTTGATAGGAGTAATTATACCTTAAAGGTAAATAAATATAAATGCAAATAAAAAATTAAACAGAATAAAATTCTGTTTAATTTAAATTAACGGTATATAAATAGTTTTTTTAATTAAAAATCGTAATAATAGCTGGATGCGTAAAATTATATTTCGTTTGATCGCTGTTTTATGAATGCCATGTTAATATGCCTGAATGTTTAAACGGCAATAGCCTTAACCAGGGGCAAAAAATGACATTATTTGTTTGAACAAACGATGGTAAGGTGGAAGAGGTGCTTATTAATGCCTTAATATGAGTCGGTTCAAACGAATTGTGAATTTCTAAAATTTTCCTTTTACGCTGAAATCGGCGCTTATATACGCTGTAGTCAACTTTTTGACCGTTTCTGTGATTCAAACAAATTATGAATTTTTGCCATTTGCGAAATGTTAATAAAATAAATTGTGATATTTTAGATGTAATATTCTGATTGTTAGGTATTTATTTAGTTTGTTGCCTATTGTTTATGGTATTGTAAAATAGGCATGGTAATTTGGGATCTAAGTCTGCAAAATTTTGGTTCAATGCTTGACGATGGTTGAGGCTACGATAAAATCGTGAATACCGTTGCCAATAAGTTCCGCTGTCCTCTTTGTGCGGGCTCAGGCCCGCATTTTAAATTATAATCTTCAGTACCAGCATTACAACATGTGATAACAGTATCATTGAAGTATATTAGATATTAATTGCTTGATTTGGTCGTTTGGTACCATCTCGTTGGTCTTTTGCCTGAAATTTTCCTCCATTATTTCAGCATGGAAAACTAAGTGACCAGCTTTTGACGGGAATTTTTTAACAAATCTTCGTTCCTGCCCAATAAGGAAGGTCTTTACCTTTTGAAGGTCATTTTCACTTTTTGCTGCAAAGCCCTGAAGTATTTCCAGCAAAAACAGTTCAGGGGAGTCCGGCATCCTAAATTTTGGTAGGGTATCATCTACTAGTATAATCATCTTAGGTTCAAGAATATCGAGCGCCCAATCTGTATCCACTTGCCATATTGGGAATTTGGACTGTATATGATAGGGACTCGGATTTTGAGGGTCAAGCTGATCAATGATGTAGGCAAACCCATTTTTATCACCCAGGATTGCCATCCATTTCGCAGCTTCCAAATTTCTGTCTAAGCTTACATTTGGATAGCGGAAACAATAATCTAACCTTAATAGGACTTCATTTGGAAATCCCTTGTAAAGTATTTTGACCAATAAAATAAACTCGTAATTGTCAATATCTTCAAGCTTATTGAAATACGGCAACAGTTCCGATAGCGAGCCTCCCAAGGCGACAAAGGCATCAATCAAATGATAGCTGTTTCCATAAGGCAGTTCATTTTTATAAATGAGCTTTAATATTTCGGGAACTGCTGCGGAAATCTTCAATTGTTCGCAAATTTCGATATGTGCACCAAGTACCCCAGAATGTCGTAGGCCATTTTTTAAATTCTCAAGGACTTTGATTATGAGGCTTTGCTGGTCAGTTACGAAACGTGCCATGAGCATAGCTGTAATTGACTTCCGTTTATTGGTCTTGGCAAATTGGAGGCAATCAAATCCCTCCCCATTCATTCGTAAAAAATCCAGTAAAACATGATCAGGGGTTGGAAACTCATATTTCTCCCAGATCTTCAGGTATTGACCCGCCCTTTTTTTATCCTCATGAAGACTATCGATGTTGATATCGGAAAAGGGAAACTTTATAACAGTCGCATCATAGTAATCTTTTAATTGGAGCATGAAATAGTCTGAATGCAGGCTCAATAAATGATAATTAAGGATGGCTTGAACCCGCCAAAGTGAAAAATGATTTTGATCGTTGATCCTTGCCAGGCAATATTTTAGAGTCACGCGTCTTTCATCGGCATGGTCGCGTAAAAATTGCTGCGCCAGATGAGAGTTTACTTTAATAAGCGGAAAGTATTCTTCATCATATTTATAGTTCAGGTCGTTCAAACTGATCTCTTCTTTTTTTAAGGTTTTGAAAATACTTTTGATGCCTTTAGCGAAGGAATCTGCAGAAACAATGTATTTTAAATCATTGTCTTGCTTGTTTTTCTCGGAAATCCAGTATCTGTTTTGCTGCTTGGTAATTTCAATATCTGGCTTTCCAAAGGCATCCTCAATAAGTTTTTCCAACTTTTTAGCTTCTTCTTCTTTATTATTATGCTGTAGACCACTTACAAAAGTTCTAAGCTGATGCATCGTGATGTCACCTTCTTCCGCGGCGTAAAGCAGTATATCAAAGCATTCCGATGTTATAGTATCACTAAATACATAGCTTCGCTTATGCTCATCTTTTTCATTAAGGAAAACACGCAATCCAAGCCTGTATTCACCCGTGGTCTTGAAAAAATCAATAATATTCGAAAATCCGTCATTTTCCCTGAACCTGGTTAACTCAGTAATAAAATGCATTACTGAAAAAATAATGGCTGGATCTTTTTTGAATACTATTGATGCTTTGGACTGTAACTCTGTTACGAATTCGTTGATAGATTCCTTTTGATGGCGGAAAAAATGTTGAAAATTGTTTTTCGTAATCTCTTTAAACAACTTTCGTATCAATACTGGCTGCTCAGTCTGAACCAGTATTTTTAATATTCTTTTTTCCGAGCCCATATGAGAGACACCCTGGTTATATTGATACAAAATCTCAAACCCGTCGAGTAGAAATTGATAGTTAGCCTCGATGAGCCCTTGAGTGGAAATTAATTGATAAACACCCTCACGGTATTCATGATGTTCTACCATGTTGTTGGACGTTAATTGGTCAATCATTTCCTGAGTCCCCAACTTTAACCGCGCCAGGTTTTCAATGAGCAGCCTGGCATAATATGCGTCGTTGTTTTCAATGATTTGCTTTACAGCAACGTCTTTAAAGCGTTCGCTATGCGCCGTAGTGAACTTCATGTGCTGTAGTGTTCTTATACAGGTTATTTTCACGATGATAGGGGCGGATGACTGCATTTTTTCAATTAAAAACGCTATTGCGCCGCCGTCGTCACCAATAAAATCGGCAAGATCTGATTCGTCGATGGTGCTGAGGCGGGCATGATGGTAAACTGTCTTGGCAATAATTTTTGCAAGTATATCTAACCTGAACTGTTCGGTAAATTTATTACCCTCGCTTAGCGCTAAAAGTTCAACATTATCCTTTTCAATAAGTGCGATAAGTTGTTCTCTCTTTATGTCAAATTGATCCAGTTGTGATAGGTACGTACATACAGTTTGAATCCACTTGGTTTTTATCTTTTTGACCTCTTTTCCGACTGTAATTAATTCGTAAATGGTTTCAACAGGGTATTTTGCAAGTGCAAGTGCAGATAACTGTTCCTGAAAAAAAGCATTTACAAATGCCCAGCTATTATTATTGACATTTAATATAGAGCTGTGGATTAGAAGATCACGATCTTCCAGTATAAATAATTCCTGTATAAACTCGGCATCTGCGGAATTCACACCTTTTACTTGCAAGGCAAAAGCCAAAGCAATTAACAATTTTTTATACCTGACTTTTGAATGCCGGAGCTGCCTGCCGCCGACAAGTTTACGGGAACCGGAGAGGTCAATAGATTCTTCGACGAACTTTTGAGCAATCTCGCTTTTGTTTTCAGGAAATGCCTGGCCGGGAACTTTATACCATGTTACCAGCTTAGTTAAATAGAAAGGTGTTGCAAGCAGATTTTCCAGGTTAAATAACCGAATTCTTTTGAAGAAAGCTTCTCTGTTAATACCAAGCTGATCATTCATATATCTGAGTGATTGCCCGTAGCTCAGTTCCATCAACTCATAATGATCAAATTTTAATAATTCGCTCTCCACCTTGTAATCAGAAAAAAACAATTTCCGGCAAGAAAAGGCAATATGAATAAAAGGATGAACGATACTGAAATCTTTAATGTGGTTAACCATATCTAAAAATCGGTCGGACGGCACCTCATCAAGGCCATCGATAAGCACCACAAGATCTTTCGCCGCTACACTCATCCAGGTGTCATAATGGATTTGTAGGAGTGTTTCTATAGATTGTATCGTTTCCGATTTCAAGGTAAGTAGTAAAACCGTGTACGGCGATTCCCCATTTGATAATTGAAATGCGGTCTGTTCGAAAAGTTTAGTTTTACCTTCATAAGCTTCTGCGATGATACAAAGGTGTTGTGGCTGGAGATACTTCTCTTTCAATAAGCCGTCCAATGTTAACGTTGACCTTTTTCTGGCATCAGGATAGTATAGCGATTCATCGCCAATATTCTTTAAATCTTTTATATTTCTTTCAATATAACCGGGCCATTCAGCATAGTTTACCTTTTTTATTTCAGGCTCAAAACAATGTTTTTTTGCTTCATCCAAACTAAAATAAAAATGAACGATTCTGAACTGACCTTTTAAATAATCCTCCATTCTGGTCACATCCCAGCAATCGAACTTGATTTGGTAGGAATTGTGAAAAAACATTTTTTGAGTCTGGATATATTCCTGGATATCCGGATGCTGGAGATCAGCAGAAGTGGTAATAATAAAAGTATCTGAGCTTGGCAGAAAGTCACTTTCCAGGAAAAGGTTAACGATATCCTTTAAATCGGATAAGCCCAGATGCACGTAATGTTTGGCTTGAATACAGGTATTCCTGCCAGTCGAATTTTTAAACGAAAGTACATCAATCCCGTCCTGAAAATGCCCAAGTTTTAGAAATTCTTCAGCAAAAAAATCTTTAAAAACATACTGATACAGTAACAGACTTAATTTCTGAAATTCCTTCCAGCCAAGCTTTGGTGATCTCCAGGACAATACAGGTTGAAAGGCTTTTGGTTTAGACACTAAGGTTAATTTATTATTAAGTTACAAATATCGCCGATCTACTCAAAGTTCAATTTTTATTTCCTTCGATAAATTTTGAAAAATTAATATTCAATAATTTTTTGCAGGTTCAAAATTTGTCCTGTCAATGACCTCATAGATATTCATTATGATGCCATTAACTTTTTTAAAGACCTCTGCTTTTTAACGTATTATATTCTGATAGTTCAATACCGACCATTTGTCTTAGTTCAATAGCATAAATATCTACTGCCTCCCTTTTTGATTCCCAATCATTATATCGATAAGATCTTTTTAGCTTTCCTATTTCTCTAAATCGTTTGTAAAATTGTTGCTGCTTTGCGATGTTACGCCTAGCTTCCGGCCGCTTTGATTCTTTATAATAAAGTCTAAAATAAACACCTGACAAGCCGTTGAAAACACTCTCAAATGTTTCATCGATGGCAAATATTTCTATTCCTAGTGGGTCATATATTGGGTTGTCTTTTTTTATTCCTACCATATAGACCTTATTTGTTAATTAATTGAGTGGTATTGGTGACTTGTTTTAGATATCTATAAAAAGTAGCTCGGCCAATATTCAATTCCAGTAAAATTTCATCTACAGTTTTTTCTCCTGAATTATATAAAAGTGTTGCTGTCTTAGCTTTCGCTAATTTCTCTTTGGACAAACCTTTGGGTCGACCGCCTATTTTTCCTCTGGCTTTAGCTGCTGCCAAACCAGCCTTTGTTCTTTGCCTAATAATATCCCTTTCAAACTCTGCGATAGATGCAAATAAGTTAAAGGTAAATCGCCCGGTAGGGGTACTTGTATCAATACTGTCATTTAAACTTATGAAGTTTACATCAAGTTTTTGAAATTCGGCTACTAAATCAATTAGATCACGAAGTGATCTTCCTAAGCGATCAAGCTTCCAAACCATAACTTTATCACCAGGACGTAGTATACTGATCATTTTCTGTAGCTCCGGCCTTTGGGTATTTTTACCAGAAATGTGTTCTTTGAATATTTTATTACAACCTGCTTTCAAAAGATCGTCAATTTGTAAATTCAAATTTTGTTCTTGGGTGCTCACCCTGGCGTATCCGATGATCATAATTCCTAATAAAGTATCATTAACTCAACCAAAGATAAATAAAATGAGATTTATTTATGGTACGTTTTTTTGAGAATATATCACCTCGGATTTTATATATGATAAAATTGAAAAGTTAAAAGAAGAAATTTTTGAATAAGTGTCGTGTAAAAACGGACATTTTTTTGAGAAATGTAAATCAAGGGAAATTGATCCTATTGCCTATTTTTGTGAACTTTATGATTAAATGGCCGCTATTCTTCAACGTTATTTTGCCGTTTTTTAGGGGGCAGTTTTACAATCCGACATATTCGCGTCAATCTTGCAATATCGATAATAATTAGATTTACTGATTTTTAGTTTTGCAAGTATGGTTGATAAAGACAGACCTATGTTCAATACCACCTGCTATACATTTAATATGGACCCCTTTTTTGTGTAAAAAATAAGATAGAAAGAAAGATTTCTTTAATTTTATCAGCAATGGGCATTTAAGCTTACCAATACCTAAATACTTATTGCGCTATGAATTTTTCAATAAATATGGGTTTAAAGCTTGAAAAATCAAACTGGTTTTTATTTGGCATTATCATCTTTTATTTATCAGTTGCCTATAATAGTTCTGGTTTTAACAATGCCGATGAACATTTTCAGATCATTGAATTTGCGAACTATAAGTTCGGTACGACAAAGTTAGATGATCTTGCATGGGAATTTAACGCTCAAATAAGATCAGGATTACAACCGGCGCTTTGTCTCTTGTTTTTTAAACTCATGCACTTAGTGGGACTAACCGATGCATACGTTTTGGCTCTGGGGCTACGCCTAATAGGTGCGCTCTTATCTGTATTTATTATTCGGTATTTCGTCATTTCTTCCAAATCATTGATTGATAAAAAGAATTATAACTGCTTTATATTAATGTCCTATCTTATTTGGTTTCTACCCTATATCAATGTTCGCTTTTCATCAGAAAACTGGTCAGGTTTATTTTTCTTAGCTTCTTTAGCTTTAATTCAGTTTAATACCTATCAAGAGAGTACTAAAAAGCTATTACTGTTGGGCGTCTTGCTTGGCATTTCCATATTATTCAGATATCAATCTGCACTGTTGGCAATGGGGGTTGTTTTATGGCTTTTGATAGTAGCCAAATTAAAAATCCAAAAAATAACCACTGTCATAGCCACTATTCTTGCAATTTTAATTGTTGGTTTCTTTATTGACAGATGGTTGTATGGTGTATACTCTTTTACCCTGTATAATTATTTCTACGTCAATATAATAGATAAAGTGGCTTCAAACTATGGCACTTCGCCCTGGTATGAAATTCTATTATACATCATCAAAGCTCCGGGGCCATTAGGCATTTTTGTTTTTGTGGCTTTTATTATTCTTATCATTTATAAGCCAAAAAGTCTTTTAATATGGTCAACTTTGCCACTCCTATTGGTTCATATGATTGTCCCGCATAAAGAACTAAGATTTCTGTTTCCAATTGCCAACTTAGTTCCTATTTTACTCGTTCTGGCATATCAGGAATTATCGGCAATGGTTAACTTATCTAAATATAGATTATTGTATTCTGTCGCATTGTTATTCTTAATTATAGCGAATGTGGCAGGATTAATAGTAGTTGCCTCAAAAAGTGCAGGAAATGCCAGGGTTTCCATTACAGAATATATACACAAGCATTATACCGGCAAAAAGGTTAATGTTTTATACCCAGCTGGATCAAATCCTTACTATGACTGGCCCTTTCCAAGAAATACCTTTTATGATAGCCGGGAAGTCATGCTCACTCAGATTGTTTCTATATGGCAGCCTGATTTTATCAAAGAAAAGAAAGAAGGCTATATTAATTTATTGGTCATCTCTGATAACGAAATAACCGGCCCGAGAACGATTGCTCTTTTAAATCAACTTCATTTAGTTAGGGTTTATCAGAGCATACCCTGGATAGACCAAAAAATAATCGGCCTGTATAGAGCATCACTTAATGATGATAAGCTCATGTTGTATGAATTCCGGGATTAAAGTTATTTTTCTCTATACAGCATATACCCATGTTTATTTCCTGAATAGTCATAATCAATAATGGCGGTATTGCCAGGTTCTTGTTTCCATGGTTCAATCAATTGATAAAACAAAACAGGCTGTTCCAAAAAGTATTGCTCAGAAAAATAATGGATTTTATCAATCTCATTTTTCTTTAGGAAATCTATTAAAGGCTTGTTTGGGAGAAAATGCGCAGAGGTCTCCACCTGGCCATTTCCAATAGTAATATCCATGGCTTTTATTGGTCTCTCCGGATAATTAAATATTTTGAACATGAATATATTAATGAGTACAACCGTCAGTAGTAGGGAGATGATCAATGGTATAGCACGATTGATTCGTTTACCCATCTTTATAGCCAGGTACAGGCTAACAATGGTGTATATGGAAAGATAGTATCGAAAAGAACAGTTCGTGGTATATATGGAAAGTAACCCTAAATAAGTGATGATAAAAAAAGCAAAGAGTGAAGTTGATTTGTCTTTAATGTCTTCGGCAAGATAAAAACATAAATAAAAACCAATGACACATCCTCCGGCAAGAAATAACAGTTTAATGATCGGGGTAAATGGGTAAGAATAAGCATGTATGATTAATTTAAAGTTTGATATTACCTGGAACAATGCCATGCCATGAAAAATAATAAAGGAAAATAAGAGTATCGCCAAAACCAGGTAGATAAAGTTGGTGTGGATATTTATTTTAAAGCTGTGATGTGTTATAACATTTGGTAATTTTTTTAGGAATATTATCTCTACGGTTAAAATGGCTGCTGTGATTAAGACAACCAGGTATGGGGTTTGAAAAACAGACATATCAAGCCAATATCTCATGCTTACGAATACCAATATTACATTGATCAGATTAAAAACCAATAAAACGATTACTTTTTGCAGGGATTGGTTTTTATTATACAAACTCCTTAGTACAACAGCTATTAAAGCGGCAACAGAGATGCATGAAAACAATACATGATTATACGTACCTAATATATTGCCAATAAAAAATAGTATTATCCAAAAGGGTTTAAAAGTCATCACATCCGACATAATATTAACTGTTGCAGCTATTAAGAGTGATATAAAAAACAGCGTAAAAGTATTTACCTCCCAAGCCACTCTTGGGGCAATAAGATATAATGCTGACTGCGAAAAGATAAGTAGGAAAAAGACTGAAATTCTCCCTTTTTTATGAACATGAAGGGTTATACAAATAATGACCAAAGCTAATAAGTTGAAGATCGCTCCTGTAATTCTTAACTGATAAACACCTAAACCGATCGACTTAAAGAGAAATGATGATATTAATGGCTGCAAGATACCGGTATAGGTATTCATACCGTATAAATGATTTATGCCGATTTTATTAAACTCATTTGCTTTGAGGCCGGCCCAGGCTTCGTCCCCATGTAGTCCTGGTAGAATATCCAGTTTAAATAGCCACCAGAAACCGAAATAAACTAAAAATAAAAAAGCACCTGCTGGAGCAAATCTGATCAAAGTTTTAGTTTTTTCTAACATGACTGTTATGCAGAGTGATTTATTGGGGTTTTAGGTTTAGCAAGAGTATCTGTTTCATCACTTTTTTAAAAATAAGTAATGAAAGCTGATAAATAAACAATATATATGATATTTATTTATATTCTGTATTTTTATACGAACCTATATCCATGAATGATAACCTGTCACGCTTAAAAGATACCTACTTAAACCGGCCCCATACTTTTCATTTACTGTTACTTGTGCTGGGTGTTGCCATTATTTACTGGTCGGTATATCAGTTCAATTTTTTGTTCGGCTGGGATGATCAGTGGTTTGTTACCAACCACTACACCGAAAACGGTTTTACATGGCGCAATCTGTATGCCATATTCACTGAATTTTACTATGGTCAGTATGCCCCTGTAAACCAACTCTACTATACCTTCCTTTATAGTTTATTCAAATACAATCCTGCTTACTATCATATAGCAGGCGTGCTCATTCACCTGGCGAACGTTATTTTAATTTACTTTCTGATCAACAAGATCATGCCTAAGCTCGCCGATAAGCCTGAACTTCAAATAAAACAAACTGCCTTTTTAACAGCACTCCTCTTTGCCATATTACCCATCAACATAGAACCTGTAGCCTGGGTGGCTGCATCAAAAGTAACTTTATATGTATTATTTTATTTGATCGCGCTAACCTGGTATTGCAAATATTTAACATACGTTAAATCTGCTTATTTTTACCTCACCTTACTGTTCTTTGCACTTTCATTTGGAGCCAAAGAGCAGGCCGTTTTGTTTCCAGTGTGCATGTTCCTGTTTGATTATATTTACCGCAGAAAATTAAGGGACAAAATGGTTTGGTTGGAAAAGCTGCCATTTTTGATACTTACTTTATTACTGGGCATCGTTACCGTCCAGTCACAGGGTTTTGAGGATGAGACACGGTCATTTTATCCGTTTTTTCAACGGATTCCCTTAGCCTTTTATACTCTAAGCGAATATTTCACCAAATGCCTGGTACCCATCAATATTTCTTATTTATATCCATTCCCGTTTCGGGCTGATGAGCAGATTTCTTGGTATTTATGGATCTATGTTTTTGCTATACCGATCATAGTATACTGCTTTTATAAACAAATAAAAATCAGGCTGATCTTTTTTGGGTTGTTTTTCTTTTTTATACATATCGTTCTGGTTATTAATGTCTTTTCACTGGCCCGTTTTTCCGTTATTGCCGATAGGTATGCTTATTTGGCTTCTATTGGATTATGTTTTATTCTCAGCTATATTTTTATCTCTAATTTATATAAGGTGAAATTTAAAATCCCTTTATTTATTACCGGAGTATTATATGTTGTTGTATTGATGGGCTATTCTATCAGCCATCTTCCGGTATGGACTAATGCCTATACTTTAAAAGAAAAGCTTAAAACTGCTATTGAAAAAAGGCAGGATTTTGATGATTTGAAAAAATTAAAATAGATGGAACATTACGATAAATTCAAAATATATGCCGGATCCTTTTTACTGATCCTCATTTTACTCATGAATATATATATAGCGGCAAATTATTACGATCTGAATAAAAGAAAACTGCCACAATTTTTTATCTGGCAAACCAATATTGAAAAGATCAGGAATAATGATTAAAGTATTATCCGTGTTTTATATATAAATATTATTCCAATAAGGCATGAGGATATTAATTATAAATAATGTTTGGAATTGTAAATATTAAACCTAATATTTGATATAACCATAAACCAAAACCTTATGAAACAACGTTCCCTGCTTTTTATGACGGTGTTTTTCAGTATCTGTCTGTTAATATTTGCCTGCCGCAGAGATATTAACAATATCATAAATGATAAAACGGAAGCTCCTTCTGTATTGTTGGAATCTGCCAAGATATGGCATTTACAGCATGTTGATGTCAATGATCGTAAATTAAGTCCCTACTGGAAAGACTCCTGGATGGTAAAAGCTACTGATGGTAGTAGTCAATTGGTTGTGCCAACATCGGAAAATTACGTAAATAATAAAGATTTTACCATTAGGCGATTTTTCATCTTTACAGCCTCAGGCAATAATATTGCAGATGGAAAAATCATTGAGCTGATTGGAAAAAAATATAATGTGAGTGATAATCTGGACCTCCTACTTAAGAATTATAACCAAAATGACATAGTGGGATTTAATGGTGGTATTTTACAATATGATATCCATTACAGACAGGTAAAAAGTGCTGTTTATGAAAACGGGCAAAAAAGCAATAAGGAAGGCTCGATTAGGATAGAATCAGGTAAATCCAGATCAATCAAGAGCAGGAAAACCCAAAGCGTTTCAACAATTAATAGTGAATGTGACCCGGTTTTTCCTGTTTATCTTAATGTTCCATCTGGGATAGGTCCTGATTGCACAGTAACTTTCTGGGAGGAAACGACAACCGATAATGAAACGGGATGTGTTACTTCTATAACAGATACATATCAATCCCATACTTGCCCTGGTGATGGAACAAGCGGAAACGGAAGTGGTTCTGGAGGTGGTTCAGGAAGTGGTTCAGGAAACGGTGGTGGTCCTCCGTATGGAGAAATTACAATTGTATATAATGTTATTGTTGACGAAACGGTGGTGATAACCGATCCGGCTGGGATGCCATCAGTGAATCCTGCAAAACTTCGGTATTACGCAATTCTTAAATGCTCGGCAAATGCAAATGGAGGAGGAGCAATTGTTGAGTCAGTTTCAGGCATGACTATCGCGGTGTTGAATGGTTCTTCAACAACTTATTTACCTGACGGAACAGAAGATACCTGGTATACCACACTTTCGTCTAATGGACCGCATTTACATGGCCCTTTCGGATTGCCGACAATTCTATTAACATGGGTTGGAACGAAAGTAGTGCGACATACGGTAACTAAACCAGGTGAAAGTCCTGTAGATGTAATCGTTATGAGAGATGCGGGCACAACTCAAATTCGTAGTGCCATTCATCCATAAAAGTCAAGCAAATGATAAATATAACCTATCTTTTAAAACTCATACATATTATTTGCCCGCAAACTGTCAATTGCTGAAACAGCACTTAATTCTAACCTACGTCCTACTCCAATTTTTTCTTCTATTTCTGGTAGGGTTTTAAATCCATATAGCTGAAAAAATTTTTCTGTATGCGCATAATATGTACCTAAAAATTCTGTTATCGACAACACATCAGCTTCTAAACCTTCACTTTCAAAGTTAAATTGACAAGAGCTATCGTAAGAAAGCAGTAGATTATCATCAGAGTTCTCAGTTACAATGCTATATTGATAATGGTTATCATCAATAGTATCGTAGGAAAGAAGTGACTCTTTACCTTTACCTGCATAGAAAAGGATACCAAATGTAATTACGAGTGTATTTAATGATTCAGTTTTCGTACCGCCATAGCCAAAACCAACTTCATAACCGAAATCAGTAGCGATTTTATCCAAATGCTCCTCATTGAATATGTATTTCGTAACTTTAATGGGTTGTATATTAAATATTTTCATAAGTATGTGTTTATATTGTAAATATAATTAAATAGCGGTTCTCTTTCTTAAGTATTATTTTTCTGTTGGCCTTGTACGCAAAGCTGGGTTATCATTTCTTATTTATTAAATCTAACTGAATAGATTTCGCGCAACAGATTACCAAGCTCTTAAGGTCAATCAAAATTCTTTATGCCATATTTATTCCCTTCAGTGAAACGCCCTCTTTAGCGCTGAACATCCAAAATATAGGAAGATCGACAATTATACTTTTCTTCCACAGCAGTGTGAACCGTGACGGTTGGCAAGTAAACTGAAAAACTTTGGGAAAATGGCAATTCGCTATTTGAAAAGTAATTCTAATGATTTAAAAGATTCTGATAAACCTTCAAATAAAGGTATTTTAGAAGGAGAGTAATCTGTATTATATTAATACTTATAAATTTAGAACGAAATTATTGTAATAGTTTACTGTAAGATTATGACAGAAGAAGAGATTTTTCAAATACTTGGACGTATATCCGTAGTTTATTCAACCCTTGATTTCATGGTTACAGTGCTTGTTATGGAAATTGTAAATGATAATTATAAATCTCCCAAAAACGCATTAAACGATAATATGACTTTGGGTAAAAAGCTTGACATTATTAAAAATTTGAAAGATTCGGATGTTATGTCAGTCGTCGCGCTTCAAAGCGTAAACAAGTTTATCGATGATGCAATTTTAATATCAAAAGAAAGAAATCGATTCATGCACGATCAATGGCTATTTGCCCCAAATGATTTAGCAGAAGGTAAAATTTCCAAATTAACACTGGTTAATCTAAGGAGTTGGGGTATTGATAATATAAAGTCAGATTTATACTCAGCGGAAGATTTGAATAATCAGCACTATAAATTACTTCAAATGGTTGAAAAAGTCCGTATAACAATAAATGAAGTAAGAGCCATGAATAAGTAATTCTTGTTGTAACTGGATTCTTTATGTGTTTTAATCATCGCATTTGCTAGTAGATTTTCTTAAATTTTCTCCGTAAACAAGATCTTAGGATTTGAAATCAGTGGTGCCCTCACCTTTTTACCTTCCCAATTTGTTTTAGCCTATTCTCATTTGTGGCTTATCAGCTTCGCCTGATTGCGGAAGTTGTTTAAGGGAGCTGAGTGAATTTGTCATTATGCTTTGCACAATTTGTTTTGTACACATTACATAATTTGTTTGAACCGACTCAAATATACAGCTTGTTTTTTGTCCCGGCACCCGCCGGGTTTTTGTTTTTTTGGCATATAGCCAAAATACCCACCAAAAATGTTGAAAACTTTTTGGTGGTAAAAAGTGGTAGAAAGTGGTAAAAGTAACTTACTTTTACTCATTAAAATATGCCATAGTCTAAAAATGTCTCATTTAACCGGTGAATTTGAATGTAAACTGGATCCTAAATCAAGGATGATGATACCTGCTGGGCTCAAAAAAAAGCTTCCTGAAGCTGAAACTGAGGGCCTTGTGGTTAATCGCGGATTCAAGAATTACCTGGTTATTTATACAAAAGCTGAATGGGACAAAAGACTTGACGAACTGAGCAAACTTAACGAATACGAAGAAGATAACATAGAGTTTATCAGATATTTTACCCGCGGTGCCACCGAGCTTACGCTTGATGCTGCCGGCAGGGTATTGATGCCGAAGTTTTTGTTAGAGTATGCCGGCATTAAAAATGATGTAGTGCTGGCCTGCCAGTTAAACAAAATTGAAATGTGGGATGCCGAGACGCACAAGGCAGCGTTTGCCAATGAGCCTCAGAATTTTAGCGCACTGGCACAAAGGGTAATGGGTAATAAAGCAAGGAGAGGAGATGAGTGAATATCACATACCGGTTATGCTCAATGAATGTATTGAGGGTCTTAACATCAAAAAGGACGGCACTTATGTGGATGTAACTTTTGGTGGTGGTGGTCACTCGCGCGAGATATTGAAACATCTGGGCGAGGGTGGCAGGTTACTGGCCTTTGATCAGGATGCTGATGCGCAGCAAAATTTAATTGATGACGAGCGTTTTGTTTTTATAGATCAGAATTTTCGTTACCTCAAGAATTTTAGCCGCCTGCATGGTGCCATCCCGGTTGATGGCATACTGGCCGATCTGGGTGTTTCGTCATATCAGTTTGACCAGGCCGAACGGGGGTTTTCTATTCGTTTTGATGCGGAGCTGGATATGCGGATGAATCAGCTGGGCGACCTGACTGCCAAGGATGTAGTAAACAATTATACCGCTGCCGAGCTGCACCGTATTTTTGGTGTTTACGGCGAGATACAAAATGCCAAATCGCTGGCCGAAACTATTGTTACCGCCCGCTTAAACGCGCCGATAGTAACCATAGCCGATTTGAAAAATGCGATTAGTAACCGTATCCCCCGGGGTAAGGAAAATAAATACCTGGCACAAGTGTTCCAGGCATTGCGCATTGAGGTTAACCAGGAGCTGGAAGCTTTGAAAGAGTTTCTGATCCAGTCGGCCGAGGTATTGGCAGTTGGGGGTAGACTGGTAGTGATGTCATACCATTCGCTGGAAGACAGGCTGGTGAAAAATTTCATCGCCAAAGGCAAGTTCAGCGGCGAGGTTGAGAAGGATTTGTATGGTAACAATAATAAACCGCTTGATGCAGTAAGCCGTGGGGCTATAACCGCGTCAGACGAAGAGATAAAAGATAATAACAGGGCACGGAGCGCTAAATTAAGGATAGCTGTAAAAAAATGACCAATCGTTTACGTACAGAAATTCAGGATGAGGAAGAAGTTGAGCAAGATCTTATCGTAGAGGAAAAACCTGCAAGGGAGATCTCTGATAACTTTTTTAGTCAGCTTTTTACCAAAAGCTTTATTACTACGGAGCGGGCTACGAGCGCATTGCCATTTGTGCTATATGTGGCTTTATTGGGCATGATATATATTGCCAATATGCACCTGGCCGAAAAAACGATACGTGACATTGACGATATAACTAAGGAAGTAAAAGAACGCGGCTGGGATTATAAAACAGCCAAAGCCGATATGGCTTTTAAAAGTACATTAACCGAAGTGGCCAAACGTGCCGATACCCTGGGGGTAAGGCAGTCTGTTGAGCCACCGCAAAAAATAACAGTAAAGGAGGAAGAACAGGATGGGAATTAGAACCAACATTCTGCTGCGGGTGTATATCGCTTTCGGGCTGATATTATTTTTTGCGTTTGCTGTAGTGGTGCAGCTTTGCCGGGTACAGTTTATACAGGGTAAGAAATGGAAAGCCATGGCTGTAAACATGTCTGCGCAATACCGGGATGTGGAAGCGGCAAGGGGCAATATTTTTTCGGCCGATGGTAGCCTCCTGGCTACATCAGTGCCAGAGTATGAACTGCATATGGATATGCTGGCAGGTGGTATTGCCGATGATACTGTATTTAACGATAACGTTGATCAGCTGGCGGCAAACCTGTCTAAAATGTATGGCGACAGAAGCACCCGTGAATACTCCAGGATATTGCGTGATGCCCGCAAAGATGGATCACGCTATCAACTATTGAGGCGCAGGGTAAGCTACCAGGAACTAAAGAAAATAAAGGAGTTCCCGATATTTAAAAAAGTTAAAACCAGGAACTGTTTAATAGTGCTGCAGCAAAACAAGCGTATACTGCCATTTAAATCATTAGCGGCCCGTACCATAGGTTATAAGAACGAGAATGTTAAAAATGCAGTTGGACTTGAAGGCGCTTACTCAGCCTATATCAATGGCGAAAACGGCAGACGTTTAATGCAGCGCATTCCCGGTGGAACCTGGATGCCTGTAAATGACGACGAAGAGATAGCGGCGAAAGATGGAGCCGATATTATATCAACCATCAATGTGAACTTTCAGGATGTAGCGCAGGATGCCCTTAAAAAGCAGCTGGTCAAAAGTCAGGCCGATCATGGTTGTGTAGTGTTGATGGAAGTAGCTACCGGCGAGGTTCGCGCTATTGCCAACTTTACCCGTACAAAAAGTGGAGACTACGAGGAAAGAATGAACTATGCCATCAGTAATGCCATTGACCCGGGTTCAACTTTTAAGCTGGCATCATACATGACCCTGCTTGATCAGCATAAAATTGATACCAGCAGTATTGTAAATGCCGAAGGTGGTAAATATAAATTCCCGAAGGGGCCAACCATTACCGATACGGAGCATGATAATTACGAAATGAGTGTAAAGCGCGCATTTGAAGAATCATCAAACGTAGCGGCGGCTAAACTGGTTACCAGATATTACAGTGGTAATCCATGGGAATATATCAATAAGCTGTACAGTTATCACCTGAATGAAAGGCTTGGTTTGCAAATTGCAGGCGAAGGTAAGCCGGTTATCAAAAATCCGTCAAACCGTAGCTGGAACAAGAACTATTCGCTGCCCGAAATGGCCTATGGTTATGAAATGAATCTGACACCGTTGCAAATGCTGGCTTTTTATAACTCGGTGGCTAACAATGGCAAAATGATAGCGCCCATATTTGTGAAAGAGATACGCCGCCTGGGTAACCCTATTGAGCAGTTCCAGGCGCGGGTTATTAATGAGCAGGTATGCTCCGATGTCACTATAGGCAAACTGAGGGGTATGTTAGAGGGCGTAGTGCTTAATGGTACCGGTAAAAATGTGATTAAAAACAAACTGTATAGCGTAGCCGGTAAAACGGGTACAGCTCAGATTGCCGACGGAAGAAAAGGCTATACGGCCCATAAAACATACCAGGCTTCATTCTGCGGATATTTTCCGGCAGATCACCCTAAATATTCCATGATCGTGGTGATTAATAATCCAACCGATGGTGTTTACCTGGCTGCCAAGGTGGCTGGTCCGGTTTTCAGAGAAGTAGCCGATAGGGTTTATGCCAATGATATGGAGATAAACCAAATCCCGGTAGCTCACCTGGTAGGTAATACCAGTTTACCAAAGGTAAAGCAGGGTAATTTAAAAGCATTAAAACAGGTGTATACCAAGCTGGGTGTAAAACCACTGTATGCATCGGCTACACCTGGGGGCAATGGTGTTGATACCAGCAACGGTATTCCATTTGAAGAAGTAAGGTATAAGAACGGTGCCGTTCCGGCGGTTACCGGGATGGGTTTAAGCGATGCCCTGTATGTATTGGGCAATGCAGGTTATAAAGTAACGGTGCGCGGCAGCGGCGTAGTGACCACACAATCGGTTACGGGCGGCAGCTTAATACCAAAGGGTTCACGCATAACAATTGAACTGCAATGAAGTATTTAAGTGATATATTGGAAGGACTGGCATTTACCGAGCTACAGGGTAGTGCCGACGTGGAAATTACTTCGGTAACATTTGATTCGCGCAAGGTAATTGCCGGATCATTGTTTGTTGCAGTAAAAGGTACCCAGGTTGATGGACATGACTTTATTGATCAGGCCGTTAAAATGGGTGCCATAGCAATTATTTGCGAAGATCTGCCTGCCCATACCACCGGCGAGGTCGACTTTTTAATGGTGGCTGATTCGGGCAAGGCGTTAAGCATTGTCGCTGCTAATTTTTACGATAATCCATCAGCACAATTAAAACTGGTAGGCGTAACGGGCACCAACGGTAAAACTACGGTAGCTACTTTGCTATACCAGCTGTTTCGCGATCTGGGTTATAAATGCGGCTTATTGTCGACGGTCGAAAATCAGATCAATGGCCAGGTGATTCCGGCAACGCATACCACGCCCGATCCTATTGAACTGAACAGCTTGTTGAGTGATATGGTTGAGCAAGGTTGTGATTATTGTTTTATGGAGGTAAGCTCGCATGCTATCGCGCAGCACCGTATTGCCAATCTGCATTTTTCGGGCGGCATATTCACTAACCTTACGCATGATCATTTAGATTATCATAAAACTTTTGACAGCTACCTGAAAGCCAAGAAGGCATTTTTTGACGGTTTGCCAAAAACGGCCTTCGCACTTACCAACAGCGATGATAAGAATGGAAGTGTAATGCTGCAAAACACGGAGGCCCATAAAAAAACCTACGGCCTTAAAAGCATGACCGATTATAAGGCCCGCATCCTGGAAAACCAATTCAGCGGACTATTGCTGCATATTGATAACGAGGAAGTGTGGTTTAAAATGGTAGGCACCTTTAACGCCTACAATTTATTGGCTGTATACGCCACCGCCATGCTGCTTGATCAGGACAAAGCCAAGGTATTAACCAGCCTGAGCAAATTAACCGGTGCCGAAGGTCGCTTTGAATACATCGTGGCACCAAATAAGGTGATCGGTATAGTTGACTATGCTCACACACCTGATGCCGTACAGAACGTATTGAGCACTATTCACGATATCCGGAAGGGTACCGAAAAGGTGATCACCGTAATTGGATGCGGCGGCGACAGGGACAAAACCAAACGGCCGGTAATGGCGCATGTAGCCAGTGAGTGGAGCGATAAGGTAATATTAACCTCTGATAATCCGCGCTCGGAAGATCCGGCCCAGATCATCAAAGATATGGAAGCAGGTATTGACCCGGCCTTTAAAAGACATGCGGTAAATATTGTTGACCGTAAAGAGGCTATTAAAACAGCCTGTATGCTGGCACGCCCCGGCGACATTATACTGGTTGCCGGCAAAGGACACGAAAAATACCAGGAAATAAACGGTGTGAAAAACCACTTTGATGATATGGAGGAGCTGGAAGAGCAATTTAAGGAAATGAAGTAGATGTGCAGATATGCGGATGAGGAAATGATAGGTGTGCAAATGTGCAGATTTCAGATGTGCAAATGAGGATGAAAAAATGAATGAATTGAAATAATAGAAAAAACAGGAAAGATAATTTCATCAACCAATTAATATAAACTAATAAATAACAACAAAAGATAATCAAAACATAAAACGCAATCTGCACATCTAAAATCTGCAAATCAATCATTTGCACATTTGAAATCTGCATATCTGCACATTGAAGAAGAGATGTTATATTATTTATTTACATATCTAAGTAAAAACTACAGTATTCCGGGAGCGGGGGTATTTCAGTATATCACGTTCCGTACGGCAATGGCTGTAATAACATCGTTGCTGGTTACTACGGTATATGGCCGCAGGCTGATCGATTATCTGCGTTTTAAACAAGTTGGCGAAACAGTAAGGAACCTGGGCCTGGAAGGTCAAATGCAAAAATCAGGTACACCTACTATGGGGGGTATCATCATTTTGCTGGGTATACTGATCCCAACATTGTTGTTTGCCAAATTAGAGAATATATATGTTATCCTGATGATCATTACCACGGTATGGTTAGGGGCCATTGGTTTTTTGGATGATTACATTAAGGTATTTAAAAAGAATAAAGAAGGATTAGCGGGCAGGTTTAAAATCATTGGTCAGGTTGGATTGGCGCTCATCATCGGGTGGACGATGTATTTCAACAGCGATATCATTATTCGCCAGGAAGTGAAACTACCGGTGAAGGATGATGCGCCGGTAGAGTTTCATATGAAAAGGAATGTCCCGGTTTATACCCAGGATGTACGGTCGACCAAAACCACTATGCCTTTTTATAAAAACAACGAGTTGGACTATGCTAAAGTGCTCAAATTTTTGGGTGCCGGATACGAGCAATACGCGCTGGTGGTGTTTCTGTTTTTTGTAATCTTCATCATCACATTTATATCAAACGGGGCAAACATTACCGATGGTATCGACGGGCTTGCTACGGGTACATCAGCCATTATCGGTATTACGCTGGCTATACTGGCTTATGTATCGGGTAACGTGGTAATAGCCGATTATCTGAACATCATGTATATACCAAATTCTGGTGAGCTGGTGGTATTTGCAGGGGCATTTGTTGGGGCTTGCGTAGGTTTCTTATGGTACAATTCGTATCCCGCCCAAGTATTTATGGGAGATACCGGTAGTTTGGCTATTGGCGGCATCATTGCTGTATTCGCCATCATGATTCGTAAGGAATTGTTGCTGCCTGTATTGTGCGGCGTGTTTTTAATCGAAAATATATCGGTTATCATGCAGGTAGGCTGGTTTAAGTATACCAAGAAACGATCAGGCGAGGGCCGGCGGATATTTTTAATGGCGCCATTGCATCACCATTACCAGAAAAAAGGTTTCCACGAAGCAAAGATCGTGACCCGTTTCTGGATCATCGGGATCTTGCTGGCCATTATAACCATTATAACATTGAAGTTGAGATAAGATAAGTATCAAGTAGTTAGTATCAAGTATCAAGAAAATAGAATAAGAATAAGTGCAATGAATCAACAGGAACATAAAACTCAAAACTCATCACTAGCAACTCGACGGTTAGCCATTCTTGGTGCTGGCGAAAGCGGTGTGGGTGCTGCGTACCTTGCCCAACAGCAGGGGTATGATGTTTTTGTGTCGGATTTTGGGGCCATTGCCGATAACTATAAAAAACAACTACAGGACTGGAAGATCCGCTTTGAGGAAAACCAGCATACTGAAGCCGAGATATTAGACGCGGTTGAAGTAGTTAAAAGTCCGGGGATACCGGAGAAGGCCCCGATTGTTAAAAAGCTACGTGAAAAGGGTGTTCCTGTTATATCAGAGATAGAGTTTGCAGGCAGGTATTGCGATGCCAGAATTATAGGCATCACCGGATCAAACGGTAAAACCACTACCACCAGTTTAACCTATCACATCTTGAAAAATGCGGGACTGAATGTGGGCCTTGCGGGTAACATTGGTAAAAGCTTTGCCTACCAGGTAGCTACTGAAAAATTTGAATATTATGTGTTGGAGCTAAGCAGCTTTATGCTGGATGATATGTACCGGTTTAAGGTGGATATTGCTGTTTTGCTCAATATTACGCCTGATCATTTAGACAGGTATGATTACAAGCTGGAAAACTACGCGGCATCAAAATTCCGCGTTACGCAAAATCAAACAGCGGCCGATTATTTTATTTATTGTGCCGATGATCCGGAAACCATCAAAGGGATGACCGGGCGCAAGTTTGAAGCGCAGCAATTACCATTCTCTATTGAAACTACGATTAAACCGGGAGCATATCTCGAAAACGACAATATTGTCATTAACACAACACAAGAACATTTTCAAATGTCAATTAAAGAATTAGCCCTGCAGGGTAAGCACAACATTTACAACTCCATGGCATCAGGTATTGTAGCAAAGGTGCTCGAATTGCGCAACGAAACGATGAGAGAGAGCATGGGCAACTTCAAAAATATCGAGCACAGGCTAGAGTCGGTTGGTAAAATATCAGGCATAAGTTTCATTAATGATTCAAAAGCCACCAATGTAAACTCAACCTGGTACGCCTTAGAGAGCATGACCACTGATGTGGTACTGATACTGGGCGGCGTTGATAAAGGCAATGATTATGGCATGCTTAAACAGCTGGTAAAGCAAAAAGTGAAAGCTATTGTGTGTTTGGGTAAAGATAACAAGCGTATTCATGATGCCTTTGAAGACGATGTGGAAGTGATTGTAAACACCGGCTCGGCGCAGGAAGCCGCGCAGATAGCGTTTCACCTGGCCGAAAAAGGCGATACCGTGTTGTTATCACCCGCTTGTGCCAGTTTTGACCTGTTTAAAAATTATGAAGACCGCGGCAACCAGTTTAAAGCTGCGGTAAGAGAATTATAATAGTTTGAAGATGTGTTGATTTGAAGATTTGAAAATGATAGGCGTGCAGATTTTAAATGTGCAAATGAAGAGATCGGTGAAATCAAAAATATAATCAGTGTAATCAAAAGAAGTAAAATGCATAGGATACTCAGTAATACAAAAGGCGACCGCTGGATATGGCTTATAGTCATATTGCTTTCTGTTATATCCTTATTGGCTGTATACAGTTCAACCGGTACACTGGCTTATAAAAGAGGCGTTGGGGTCGAGTCGATCCTGATGAAGCACCTGGCTATGGTTGTGGGTGGCATTGCGCTGATGTATATTTCGCACAAGCTTGATTATCGTTATTATGCCGGTATTTCCAAGATCATGATGATCGTTACCATACCGCTGTTATTTTATACGCTGATATTTGGTAGCCACATCAATAATGCCAGCCGGTGGATCAATATCCCGGTAATCGGGTTGAGTTTCCAAACATCGGATTTGGCTAAGCTGGCTTTGATCACCTACCTGGCACGTACCTTATCGCGTAAGCAGGAAAATATAAAGGATGTTAAAGAATCCTTTTTGCCTATCATGGGAGCTGTTTGCCTGGTGTTTATATTGATAGCGCTGGCCAACTTATCAACCGCGTTGATGCTGTTTGGCGTAAGCATTTTACTGCTCATTATAGGGCGTATCAGCATTAAACAGATAGCGGTGGTTTGTGCGGCTGGATTTATATTGTTACTGGGAGTGCTCTTCCTGGGGCCACGCCGGCATATGTATGCCACACGTGTAAGTACGTTTTTACACCCGGAACAGGCCAAACCCGATAAATCATTCCAGTCTGACCATGCCAAGATAGCCATTGCCAGCGGCGGTTTATTTGGTAAAGGACCGGGTAATAGTACCGAAAGAAATTATCTGCCAGAGTCCTACTCCGACGAAATATACGCCATTATTATTGAGGAGTATGGACTTATAGGCGGGTTTGCTTTAATAGGCATTTACCTGTTTTTACTATACAGGTGTATAAAAATTGTGACGAAGGCCCCGAAAGCGTTTGGCGCATTACTGGCCTGCGGTTTAAGTTTTAGCTTAACCATACAAGCTTTCGCCAATATGGCGGTGGCCGTGGGTTTAGGACCGGTAACGGGTGTGCCCTTACCCTTTGTGAGTATGGGTGGTACATCAATTTTATTTACGAGTGTGGCATTTGGTATCATACTATCGGTTAGCCGTGATATTGAAGAGCCCCGGAAAGTAGTAGTAGGAGAGATCAGGACGGCGTGAGGTTAATTATTGAATTATTGAATTATTGAATTAGTGAATTAGTGAGTGGGGGAATTTTAGAGTTTAGGATTTAGTTTTTAGAGTTTTAATAAAAAAGCAATGTCAAAAAGGATTATCATAAGTGGTGGCGGAACAGGAGGACATATCTTCCCGGCTATTGCTATTGCCAATGCTTTAAAAAATATTGATCCGGCTATTGAGATATTGTTTGTGGGTGCCAACGGACGCATGGAGATGGATAAGGTACCGGCAGCAGGGTATAAAATCATCGGTCTTGACATTCAGGGTATACAGCGCAACTCCGTATGGAAAAATGTGATGTTCCCGGTTAAACTGATCAACAGTGTGCGCAAGGCCCTCAAGATCATTAGGGATTTTAAACCCGATGCAGCTGTTGGTGTAGGCGGTTATGCTTCAGGGCCATTGTTATATGCGGCATCGTTAAAAAATATACCATACCTCATACAGGAGCAAAACTCCTATGCGGGTATCACCAATAAATGGCTGGGTAAACATGCTCAAAAAATATGCGTAGCCTTTGATGGTATGCAGCAGTTTTTTCCTGCCGATAAGATCATTAAGACCGGCAACCCGATCCGCAAAGATGCGGTGAATGTGGCCGGCAAACATATGCAGGCACTGGAGCTGTTTAAACTTTCGGCATTTAAGAAAACGATACTGATAACCGGGGGCAGCCTTGGTGCACGTACCTTAAATAACAGCATACTGACCAGACTGGATAAGATAATAGCTGCCGATGTGCAGATCATCTGGCAAACCGGTAAGTTTTATTATAAACAGATTATTGAGCAACTGGGCGAAGATCATCACCCGGATATTAAGATAAGGGAGTTTTTAAGCCGGATGGATCTGGCTTATGCCGCTGCCGATATTATTATATCAAGAGCAGGGGCAGGTACCATAGCCGAGTTGTGCATGGTTAAAAAACCGGTGATCCTGGTGCCATCGCCAAATGTGGCCGAAGATCACCAGACCAAGAACGCGCTGGCGCTGGTAGAGGAAGAGGCGGCCGTATTTTTAGCCGACAGAGATGCCGAAGCAAAACTGGTTGACAGGGCGCTGGAACTGTTAAACGATAGAGATTTACAAAAGAAACTGGGCGCTAATATTGGTAAACTGGCTATGCCGGATGCCGATGAGGTGATTGCCCGGGAACTTTTAAAGATAATAAAGAGCAACAACAATTAAAATTAGGGTCCTCCTACTCCCCAAAAGTGGAGGGCCTATTTTAAAAACAAAAGGAAAATGGAACTACGCAACATACAAAGGGTTTACCTGATTGGTATAGGCGGCATCGGGATGAGCGGCCTGGCCCGCTATTTCCATCATTTAGGCTGTATTGTTTGCGGGTACGATAAAACCTCGACAGATCTGACTAACGATCTGCATAACGAGGGCATACAAATTATTTTTGATGACCGGGCCGACTGGATCCCCATGAGCTTTCAAAAGCCCTGTGATGATACGCTTATTATTTACACCCCGGCTGTACCAAAGGATTCGGTGATCATCAACTATTTTAAAAACAAGGGTTTTGAGCTGTTTAAACGCTCGCAGGTTTTAGGCCTCATCAGCAAAAGCTCCTTTACCATAGCGGTTGGCGGTACACATGGCAAAACCACTACCTCAACTATGGTGGCACATATCCTGAAGGATTCGGGTAATGATTGTTCTGCGTTTTTGGGAGGCATATCATCCAATTACCAAAGCAATGTGCTGTATGGTAAAAGCAACGTGATGGTGGTGGAGGCAGACGAGTATGACCGCTCATTCCTTACCCTGTATCCGGATGTGGCCATTATTACTTCGATGGATGCTGACCACCTGGATATTTACGGCGATCATGCGCACCTGACTGAATCATTCAAGCTGTTTGCATCGCAGATCAAGGAAGGTGGTACGCTGGTTCATAAAAAAGGCTTGCCTTTAGATACAGGCTATACCTATGCGCTGAATGACCATAATGCTGATGCGCATGCGGCCAACATCCGTATTGAAAACGGCGATTTTTATTTTGACTTTATCAATGCCGATGTCACTATCCCCGACATTAAAATGGGTATAGCTGGCACACATAATGTAGAGAACGCGGTTGCCGCTATTGAAGCCGTTTTAAGGTTGGATATCAATACCGAAGCAATCAAAAGTGCGCTGGGATCATTCAGGGGTGTTAAACGCAGGTTTGAATACATCGTTAAAACACCACAGCATATTTATATTGATGATTATGCGCATCACCCTGAAGAATTAAGGGCCTGCATATCGTCAGTAAAAAAATTATATCCTGATAAAAAGCTGACCACTATTTTTCAGCCGCATTTATATACCCGCACCCGCGACTTTGCCGATGGCTTTGCCGAAGTGTTGGATATGGTTGACGAACTGATCATGCTGGATATTTACCCGGCCCGTGAGCTGCCGATTGAAGGTGTTGATTCAGATATGCTGTTGAACCGCATGAAGCTGAAAAATAAACGTAAACTGAGCAAACAAGATGCGCTGCTTACTGTAGCACAGGAGAAGCCGGAGTTGCTGCTTACTGTAGGGGCGGGTGATATTGATACATTGGTTCATCCTTTAAAAGAAATATTAAGCAATGGATAAAAAACTCATTTGGAAGCGCCTGTTAGTAGGTTTCGCCTGGATAATTTGCCTGGGTGGCCTCGTTGTGCTCATGAGTTTTATTGAAGTGAAAAAAGCCAGCCTGATATGTACGGCTGTAAAAGTTAACATACCGGGTAGTCAGTATTTTATAGATAAGCAGGAAGTTGACCAGATATTGCAAACCAGCAGTCATACACTGATAGGTCGCAAGCTGGAGGGTATAGATATACAGGATCTGGAAAATAAGCTAAAGGCCAATCCATTTATTGAGTTTGCTAAGGTTTATACCGAAATGGATGGTGTTTTAAGGGTCGAGGTAAGTCAGCGGCAGCCTATACTGCGGGTCATGAACCATTATGATATGGATTTTTATGTTGATCAGCATGGTTTAAAAATTCCACTGTCGTCAAATTTTACGGCAAGGGTATTGGTGGCCAATGGTTTTATTGATGAATTGTTTACCAACCATGTTGATTCGTTGCATACCCGTGTGGCTAAGGACCTGTTCCTGACCGCCGATTTTATACGTAAGGACTCCTTATGGGACGCGCAGATAGCGCAGCTATATGTAAACAAGGATCATGAAATTGAACTGATACCACGTGTGGGCAATCAAAGAATATTGATAGGTAATGCCGACTCACTACAGGTAAAGTTCGCTAACCTGCTGGCATTTTATAAAGAAGTGCTGCCAAAGGTAGGCTGGGATAAATACAGGATGATAAATATTAAATACTCTGGCCAGGTGGTGGGTATTAAAAATGAAAATATGAAGGCAGATTCGATCAAGGCTAGTAAGGCGGTAAGCCCGAAAGCAGATTCTGTTAAAATGGAAAAGGATACAAGCTCGCAAATAAATTAGGAATATGGACAAAAGCTCAACACAAGAAAAAAGTTCGCCAATTGTAGTAGGATTGGATATCGGGACTACTAAAATATGCGCCATTGTTGGTCGCAGGAGCAAGAACGGGAAGATTGAGGTTTTAGGAATTGGCAAGGCCGAATCTGCGGGTGTTACCCGTGGTATGGTATCAAATATAGATAAAACAGTGCAGGGTATTACCCTGGCGGTTGATGTAGCCGGCGCGCAATCAAATGTAGAGATCAGGGTAGTGTTTGTGGGTATTGCGGGTCAACACATTAAAAGCCTGCAGCATCGCGGATTAATAACCCGCCGTGACCTGCAATCAGAAATTGGCCGTAAGGACATTGATAAACTGATCGAAGACATGTATAACCTCGTGATGCCTCCGGGCGAAGAGATCATCCATGTACTGCCGCAAGAGTTTACGGTTGATAACGAGCCAGGTATCAAAGATCCTATTGGTATGGCAGGTGTAAGATTGGAAGCCAACTTCCACATTATATCTGGCCAGGTTACCGCTATCAAAAATATAGTGAAATGCGTTAACAAAGCCAGTTTGGATAGCCAGGACCTGATCCTGGAGCCATTGGCATCGTCAGAGGCTGTATTGAGCGAAGAGGAAAAAGAAGCCGGTGTAGTGCTGGTTGATATAGGTGGTGGTACTACTGACGTGGCCATATTCCACGAAGGTATTATTCGCCATACTGCCGTGATTCCTTTTGGTGGTAACAGCGTAACGGAGGATATCCGTGAGGGTTGTTCTGTAATGCGCAACATTGCCGAGCAGTTGAAAGTAAGGTTTGGATCGGCACTGGCTGATGAAAATAAAGAGAACGAGATTGTTTGTGTACCTGGCTTACGTGGCCGGGAGCCAAAAGAAATCTCGGTAAAAAACCTGGCTTATGTTATCCAGGCCCGTATGGAAGAGATTGTGGAGCATGTGTATTACGAGATCAAATCATCAGGTTACGAGAAAAAACTGATAGCCGGTATTGTAATTACAGGTGGTGGCGCACAGTTGAAACATTTGCGTCAACTGGTGGAGTTTGTGACCGGTTTAGATTGCCGCGTAGGTTATCCTACAGAGCATCTGGCTAAAAACGAAGTGCTGCCAAAAAATATTTACGAAGAGCTGCAAAGCCCAACTTTTGCTACAAGTATAGGCCTGCTGATAAAAGGTATCCAGAAAACAGAATACATGAATGCGGCACCAGGTGCCGAAACAAAAACAGAAAAACCCAAATACGAACCCAAAGCAAAAGAAGGTGGTTTGTTTGACAGGTTGTTGAAAAAGAGTATCACATTTATAAAAGACGATATTAACGACGAGGACTTTTTGAAGTAATTATTCACAAGAAACTAACTTTTCCACATTATTGACAATTGTGGAAAACCTTTGTGGAAAAAGTCATATTATTACGTTGGTAAAATCTAAATATTGGTTGAATCACATATAGCTGAAAACGAAGATCATGCAGTTTGAGATGTTAAAAGAAAAGTCGTCAATCATCAAAGTAATTGGTGTTGGCGGTGGCGGCGGTAACGCAGTGAACCATATGTACAGGCAAGGGATAACCGGTGTTGACTTTATAATTTGCAACACTGATGCCCAGGCATTGGAGCTAAGTCCTATACCAAACAAGGTACAGTTAGGTGCAAGTCTTACTGAAGGGATGGGTGCCGGTTCAATACCAGAGGTGGGCAAAAACTCAGCTATTGAGAATATCGACGATATTAAGCAAATGCTGGGCGTTAATACCAAAATGCTGTTCATTACAGCAGGTATGGGTGGCGGTACAGGTACAGGTGCCAGCCCGATAATTGCCAAGGCAGCCCGCGAAATGGATATATTGGTGGTGGGTATTATAACCACTCCATTCTCCTTTGAAGGAAAACGCCGTAAAATGCAGGCCGATGCCGGACTGGAAGAATTGAAAAAATATGTCGATTCGTTCCTGGTGATATCAAACGACAGGTTACGCCAGATATTTGGAAACTTAACCATGAGCTCTGCCTTTGCACAGGCCGATGATATATTAACAACTGCCGCCAAAGGTATTGCCGAGATCATTACCTTACCAGGTTATATCAACGTTGACTTTAAGGATGTGCGCACGGTGATGAAGGACAGTGGCGTATCAATAATGGGTAGCTCAACAGCCGACGGTGAGAACCGTGCTTTGAAGGCTGTGGAAGGTGCCTTATCATCACCATTGTTAAAGGATAATGAAATTGAAGGTGCACGTTATATCCTGCTTAACATCAGCTCGGGCCTTAAAGAGGTAACCATGGATGAGGTGAGCATCATTACCGATTACATACAGGAAGAAGCTGGACTGGCTGCCGACCTGATATGGGGTAACTGCGTGGATGATAACCTGGGCGAACAATTATCGGTAACGATCATCGCTACCGGTTTCCAAACCAAAGATGAGCGCGAAAAAGAGAACAGCAACAAAAAGATCATCTCTATGTTGGAGCCTGAGGCTAAGCCTTTGGTAAAGCCAGTAAACGAGTTCATTAACCCGGTAAAAGCCAACGCTACTGCCGAGCCTTATATGAAACTACCAAAAGACGAGCCAAAACAAACCGGCTTGTTTGATATGTTTGCTCGCGCCGATAAAGAGGAAGCGAAGGAAGAGGCAGTGATGCGCTATAACCTGACCGACGAAGATCATGAAGAAGAGAACGAAGCTGATACAGCTGGTTTTACTTTTAAAATGAGCGAGCCGGAATCATACGCAGCTCCTGTGAGGGAAGAAAGAATGCCTGAACCACCAGCCCCTGAACCAGAGCCAGTAATTGGTGCTGATGATCATAAAACTGATGAATCAATTGAGGAGCAGCTGAAAAAATCGCGCGAGCGTATTATGCGTTTGAAAGACCTGAGCATGAAACTGCGCAGCGGCAACATCCAGGAGCTGGAAAATGTGCCGGCCTATAAACGCAAAGAAATAGCCCTGCAGGACACTCCGCAATCTGACGAAAGCCAGATCTCCAGGTTCAGCCTGATCCCGGATAACGAAGGTAATACCGAGATTCGTAAAAACAATTCGTTTTTACATGATAATGCAGATTAGTATCAAGTATCAAGATAAATTGAAAAGCCATTATAAAGAATAAAAATTTTTATAATGGCTTTTTTAATTAAGAGTATCCACAAGCTGGTTTGGCAGCAAAGTCTTGATACTAACTACTTGATACTTGTTACTTAGTTATAACCTATTCTAAAAAGTTATAGCTATTGCCATAAGCAGTTAAAACGGCTATATTTGTATTTTTATAACCATCTAAAAAAAGCATACTATTTTGGATTTATTTGACAAAATAACAAAAAGCCTGGGAGGTCCTATCGGGCAGCATCAAAAATGGTCGCACGGTTATTTTTCATTTCCTAAACTGGAAGGGGAGATCGGGCCGCACATGCAATTTAATGGCAAGGAACATTTAATCTGGAGTCTGAATAATTACCTCGGCCTGGCAAACCATCCCGAAGTAAGGGCCGCAGATGCGCAGGCTGCTGCTGATTATGGCATGGCCTATCCAATGGGTGCCCGCATGATGTCAGGTAACTCCATACACCATGAAGAGCTGGAAAATAGCCTGGCAACTTTTGTTGGCAAGCAAGCCGCTTTTTTACTGAACTATGGTTACCAGGGTATGGTATCGATCATTGATGCACTGGTTGACAGAAACGATGTTATTGTATACGATGCCGAATCACACGCCTGTATTATTGATGGTGTGCGCCTGCATATGGGTAAACGTTTTGTTTACCAGCATAACGACCTGGAAAGCTGCGAAAAACAACTGGAACGCGCTACCCGCTTAACCGAGCAAACCGGCGGCGGTATATTATTGATCACCGAAGGTGTTTTTGGTATGTCAGGCGTTCAGGGCAAGCTGAAGGAAATTGTTGAACTGAAAAAGAAATTTGATTTCCGTTTATTGGTTGATGATGCGCACGGTTTTGGTACCATGGGTAAAACCGGTGGCGGTACGCATGAAGCACAGGATTGTGTTGATGGCGTTGATGTATACTTCGGTACCTTTGCCAAATCAATGGCAGGTATTGGCGCATTTGTAGCGGCTGATGAGCAGATAGTTCATTTCCTGCGTTATAATATGCGTTCGCAAACCTTTGCCAAGGCTTTACCAATGCCTATGGTAATCGGCCTGAAAAAACGTTTTGAACTGTTGAAATCAAAACCAGAGCTACGCGAAAAATTGTGGCTGATAGCTACTACCCTGCAAAAAGGACTAAAAGAACGTGGCTTTGACTTGGGCCAGAGCAACAGCATGGTTACCCCGGTATTTTTAAAGGGCGATCTGTATGAGGCCACCAGTCTAACCCGCGATCTGCGCGAAAACTATGGTATATTCTGCTCCATAGTGATCTACCCGGTTATTCCTAAGGGCTTAATAGTATTGCGTTTAATACCAACCGCGTCGCATTCGTTAGATGATGTACAACGCACGCTTGATGCCTACACCGAAATGGCCGAAAAATTAAGATCCGGTTTTTACAAAGAAGACAAACTGGAAATAGCTTAATTGCCTATATACTGATATAAAAGAGAAAGGCCACAGGAAACTGTGGCCTTTCTCTTTTATATTATACTGTCATTTCTCCCCACACGTCATTGCGAGGTACGAAGCAATCTCTACATCAGCAGGTCAACTATGCAGGTTTGCTCTGTACAGCATAGAGATTGCTTCGTACCTCGCAATGACGCGGTGGTTATAATGGAACACAGACACCATGGTGTCTGTGTTCCATTCTTGTTCCATTCTTGTTCCATTCTTGTTCCATTCTTGTGCGGGTTTTGGGGACACCTGAACACGAACACGGAACATCTCCATCAAAAAGATCGCCTTATCACATTATAAATTTCTCAAAAAAATACACAGAATATTATATTGTTCAATTGTGCTCACACATTTTATTACCATATTTGTTATCAAACAGAATTTAACAATTTTATCTATTAAACATACTTACACAATGCAAGAATTAGACCCCTCCGTTCTACAAAAAGTAAACACATGGCTTCAGGGAAATTATGATGCTGATGTTAAAAAGCAAATTCAGAAACTCCTTGATGATAAGGCTTATACAGAATTAACTGATTCTTTTTACAGGGATCTTGAATTTGGAACAGGGGGACTTCGTGGTATCATGGGCCCCGGCTCAAACCGCGTTAATAAATACACCATTGGTACCGCTACACAGGGTTTGGCCAATTATTTGAAAAAGACCTATCCCGGCCAAAAGATTAAGGTAGCCATAGCTCATGACAGTCGTAATAACGCTGATTTTCTTGCTACTACTACAGCTGAAGTTTTTTCGGCAAATGGTATACATGTTTACTATTTTGAAGCGCTGCGTCCAACGCCAGAGCTTTCATTCGCGGTACGTCATCTGGGTTGCAAAAGCGGCGTAATGCTTACCGCATCGCACAATCCAAAGGAATACAATGGTTATAAAGCCTATGGCGAAGATGGCGGTCAGTTTGTTGCACCGCATGATAAAGCTGTAATGGACGAAGTAGGAGCCATCAAGAGTATTGATGAAGTGAAGTTTAACCGGGTTGATGCAAATATTGAAGTAATAGGTAAAGATATTGACGAGCTGTATTTAGCAGAGATCGTAAAACTTTCCATATCACCAGAGGTCATCAAAAGACAAAAAGACCTGAAAATTGTGTACTCGCCAATTCACGGAACCGGGATAACTCTGGTGCCTAAAGCGCTGGAGCTTTTTGGTTTTGAAAACGTGATACTGGTTGATGAGCAAACTACACCTGATGGTAATTTCCCAACAGTGATATATCCAAATCCGGAAGAAAAAGAAGCGTTAACCCTGGCTCTTAAAAAAGCGCAGGAAACCGATGCCGACCTGGTTCTGGCTACCGACCCGGATGCCGATCGTGTAGGTATCGCCGTAAAAAATACCGATAATGAGTTTATACTGCTCAACGGTAACCAAACCGGTAGCCTGCTGATCAACTATCTGCTAACCGCCTGGCAGGAAAAAGGCAAGCTTACAGGCAAGGAGTATATTGTTAAAACCATTGTAACCTCCAACCTGATCGAGGCAATAGCCAAGGCCAAAAATGTTACCTATTATAACACGCTTACCGGCTTTAAATACATCGGCGAGCTGATGACCCAGCTACAGGGCAAACAAACCTTTATAGGTGGTGGGGAAGAAAGCTATGGTTATTTGATAGGCGAGGTGGTGCGTGATAAGGATGCCATTGTATCAAGCGCGTTTATTTCTGAAATGACCGCCTACTATAAAGATAAAGGCAGTAGCTTATTTGAAGCCCTTATTGACACTTATTTACAATATGGCTTTTATAAAGAAAAACTGATCTCGATCACCAAAAAAGGAAAAACCGGCGCTGAGGAGATCATAGCTATGATGGATAAATTCAGGAATAACCCACCATCAACATTGGGCGGTTCAAAAGTTACTACCCTGAAAGATTATGAAAAGGGTGTTGAAACTGATCTGAATACCAATATCACCAAAGCTATTGAACTGCCAAAATCTGATGTGCTGCAATTTATTACAGCTGACGGAAGCATTATTTCTGCCCGTCCGTCAGGTACCGAGCCTAAGATCAAGTTTTACTGCAGCGTAAACGGAAAATTGGCCGGCAAAGAGGCTTATAAAGAAACCGATAAGCAACTGGAAGCCAAAATTGATGGTATTATGCAGGATCTGGGCGTTTAATTGCTCTTTTGATAACTATAATATTTACAAAGGTGCCTTGGAAAAGGTGCCTTTTCTTTTTATCCCTTGTCATGCTGAACGCAGTGACGCATCTATTGGCCATCGTGTATATCGTAGAATAGATCCTTCACTGCGTTCAGGATGACAGGTTATAGATTTCCTTCTGCTAAATCCTTTTAAAAATAAAATTTAATATCTTTCGGATAACCAAAGGCTTTTCTATTTTTACAGCTACCATTAAAAAATCTTTATGCTTACCAGAAGACATTTTATAAAGTTAAACGGAATTGCTACCGCGGGTCTCACTCTTGGCGTTACCCCATCATTGTTTGCCAGTAGTTTGCCTGCATTTGAAAGTCAAAGACCAAAATTGGGCAAACGTAAATTTACCAGTAAGGCGGTTGAAGCTATTATACAAAAGGTTAAAACGGATATTAAAGATCCGGAACTAGCCTGGTTATTTGAAAACTGCTATCCTAATACCCTGGATACAACGGTAAACTATTCAGAAGTTGACGGTAAGCCCGATACTTTTGTAATTACAGGTGATATCAATGCCATGTGGATGCGCGACTCATCGGCACAGGTTTGGCCATATCTGCCCCTGATAAAAACCGACCCTGAGCTTAAAAAATTGATACAAGGCGTGCTGAGCCGTCAGGCCAAATGCATACAGATTGACCCATATGCCAATGCCTTTAACAAGAAGGCAACGGGCAGCGAGTGGGATACCGATCGCACCGATATGAAACCCGAACTGCATGAACGCAAATGGGAGATCGACTCGTTATGCTACCCGGTAAGGCTGGCTTATAATTATTGGAAAATTAGCGGCGATACCAGCTTTTTTGATGAGAGCTGGCAAAAATCAGGTAAGATCATCTTAGCTACCTTTAAAGAGCAGCAACGTAAGGATGGTAAAGGGCCTTATCATTTTCAACGAAAAACGGAAACAGCCAGCGATACCGTGCCAAATAGAGGTTATGGTAACCCGGTTAAGCCTGTTGGATTAATATGCTCTATCTTCCGTCCATCTGATGATGCCACTATTTATCCGTTCCTGATACCCTCAAATTATTTCGCGGTAACCAGTTTGAACCAGATGGCCGAAATGTACGCCACTATAGGTAATGATCCCTCTACAGCTGCTGCCTGCAAGGCTTTAGCCACTGAAGTTGATGCAGCGCTAAGAAAATATGCAGTAGCAGAGCATCCGGAGTACGGAAAAATATTGGCTTTTGAGGTTGATGGTAATGGCAACCAGCTTTTTATGGACGATTCCAACGTGCCAAGCTTACTGGCATTGCCTTACCTTGATTCGTTACCGGTAACTGATGCATTATATCAAAATACCAGGCGTTTTGTTTTAAGTGAAGCCAATCCATACTTTTTTAAAGGTAAGGTAGCTGAAGGTATCGGTGGTCCGCACGTAGGTATTGGTTATATATGGCCAATGGCTATTATTATGCGTGGCCTTACATCAAATAACAAGGAAGAGATAGTAGAGTGCCTTAAATGGTTAAAAACTACCCATGCCGGTACCGGATTTATGCACGAGTCATTTAATAAGGACGATGCTACTGATTTTACACGTAAATGGTTTGCCTGGGCCAATACTTTATTTGGCGAATTAATCATAAAAATACATAGTCATTATCCCGATATATTGCAAAAAAACATTTAATAGCTTTTAATATATGAATGTTGGTTGAATATGAATTTTTTTAGTTGAAAATATAGATAATATTATTTATTTTAATTTATTTTTGAAATAAAATGAATATTTATAAAATATAATTCAAAATATTTTTTTATCTTTTGTTTTTAATATAATATATCGTAGCGTAAATATTACAGAATGCTTCAAAATGTGGAAAAAAAGCGGTTTTAAGGCAGTATTTTTTTGCTTCAAAAATTTTTAATTAAAAAAAAACATTATAGATTAGCTTTAGTTAAAACAATAAACCTCAATAATTTTAAAAGGAGTAATTAAATGAAAAAATTTACTGAAGTAAAAGAGCTTGTAGCATCTTTGGAGGCAGACGCCGACAAATTCTACAATAAAGGAAACAGCGCAGCCGGAACCCGTGTTCGCAAAGGCATGCAAGATCTTAAAAACCTGGCCCAGGCTATCCGTTTGGAAGTACAGGATGCAAAGAATAAAGAAGCAAAGTAAGATTTTTCTTATTCCAATAAAAAACCCGGTTATCATATAACCGGGTTTTTTATTTATGCTAGTTTTTTAGTTTCCAGCTTTATGGCCTCGGCCGTGCCGCTGCTTACCGGCACAAGTGGCAATCGTACTGCATCGCCGCAAATGCCTAAATACTTTAAAGCACTTTTTGCACCTGCAGGATTACCCTCTACAAACATCAATCGGGTAAATTCAATTAGGCTGCTATGTATTTTTTGCGCTGCTTTGTAATCGTTTTTAAGCAATAGGTTTACCATAGCTGATACCTGTTTTGGCAAAACGTTGCCAACAACTGATATTACACCCACGGCTCCCAATGCCATCATAGGCAGCGTAACCGGATCATCGCCGGATATAAATAAAAATCCCTCCGGTTTATCACGCATCAATTGATTAAACAGGTCAAAATTACCTGAAGCCTCTTTTATACCGATGATGTTTTTAAAATCGCGGGCCAGGCGTACGGTAGTTTCGGCACTAATGGTACTGCCAGTACGGCTGGGTACATTATATAAAATTACAGGAAGCGGTGCAACCTGCGCTATAGCTTTATAGTGCTGATAAATACCCTCCTGGGTTGGTTTGTTATAATGCGGGCTTGATGATAGTATAGCATCGTAGCCATTGGTATCAAATTCCTTTATTTGTTCAACCACCTCGTGGGTATTATTACCCCCTATACCTGCAACTAAATTTACACGCTTATTTACAATCTTAGCGGTAAATGCCCATACCTGCTTTCGCTCGTCGGCATTCAATGTGGCGCTTTCGCCGGTTGTACCTAATGATACCAGGTATTGCACCCCGCCATCAATCAAATGTTCAATAAGGTTTTGTAAACCTTCGTAGTCGATTTGTCCATCCGCCTGAAAAGGGGTCACCATGGCTACCCCTGATCCGTAAAATTTATTCATGAGTAAAATTAAAGGATGCTAATATAGTGAGTTCGTATCAAGTAGCTAGTATCAGGTATCAAGTATTTGCCGAATTTGCACAAAATACCTGTGTGTAAATTGTCATGATACTTGATACTAGCTACTTGATATCAAATCACAGACTTACCCCAATCCTAAAAGCCGAATGTACATTGCTGCCGCTATTGTATGATACACCATACATGGCCCTGATATTAAGGTATTGTAGGCCAAAACCAAGTTCGGTATAGTTTTTCAGGGTAGGGGTGTATAGGTAGTTAACATCCACAATTTCCTGCAACTTAAGGCTGCGGATAAGGGGAATTTTATTGGTGATAAAACCCATGAAGTTATGTTCCAGATGAGCCTCGGCATATTTATCAGGAGTGCTGAAATTATAATAATCCAACAGTAGGAAACGGTTGATACCCGGGGTATAGGCCAATAACTGGTTACCATCAAAGTGCTTAAAATCAGGATAGAATAATTTATTGGCATTCAGGAATTTGCCGGCACCTGCAAAAAACGAGGTCTTACCATAAAAGCCCATATCGATGTTTGATTTGGAAATGTCGGCACTTAACAGGTCGTAATCAACATCTGAGCCAAATATATCTTTGATTCCCTTGGTATAATTTAAACCAATGGTCGGGTATTTTGACGGCAGGTACCGCCTGCCCGATGGGTAGGTTTCATACTGGTTACTAAAGTCATAACTGGTGCGTAAAACGACCTTAAATGACTGATTTTCGGCAAATAATGGCACATTTTGCGTCGGATTTAGTGGATTATTGGACGTAAATTCATGGTTTTTGGGGCTAAAAAAGCTATAATCGGTCGTATTTGACAGTGATTTGCGGTTGGCCCACTCTATAGCTGCACTCATTTTCCACCCACCGGTAATGCGACCCGACAGTGATGCTGCCGCGAATTGTTTTTGATAAAGCTTTTGATAATTCTGCCTTTCAAACAAAGTGTATATGGAATTTACCAGGGTCGACACAGGCTGCTGATTATTCAGATCAACAATATCTGAGCCGCCGCTAATACCTAACGTAAACTGTTTTAAAGGTATGGCCGCACCCACCGTGCCATTGAATAAATGATTCGAAAAGCCATAACGCACTTTCCCCTTCAGCACCAGCGATCGGTTATTAACCGTATCGATCACCTTGCTATAGGTTACGCCGTAATCAAGCGCAAAACCTTCAACGGTATTATATAATGCCGACCCCAGCAAGCCATCGTAATGGAACGATTCCTTTTTGTAACGGTTGCGGGTATTAACGCCAGTAAGCAGTATATCTGATAGTTTGGCCTTGTTGTTGGCCTTATCCAGCGAATCAAGATATACCTTTGATTCGCGTTTTATAGCCAGTTTTTCTTTGTTTTTATAATCTGTTTTTTCTTCGTCGGTTAGGGGAATTGGGCGTTCCTGGTTCCAGTAAGCAGAATCTTTACTTACACCTTTATCTATACGTAAAACCTCGGCAAAGTTTACCTTTTCAAAGCTGGGGTTAAGGTCATAGTTTTTATATATCGAAATATAGTAGCCACCTATTTTAAAGCCCAGCAAACCACCGGTAAATTCAAACTTAACGGTAGCCGGCATCCAGGCGGTACTGTTTACCGGATAAAATTGCTGGTTTACCTTAAGGGTGTCAACCAAATTAATATTGGCTTTTTTGGTGATGTAGAGTTGCAGGGCCGACAAGCGCCAGCTATCATCCAGAATATAAATATAACCTTCAAAGCAAGGATCGTGAGCACGTTTAGGGCTTACCAGTATCTTATTAATGGTTTCGCCGTTTTCAATAGATATGCCCATCCATTTATAGTTATAATAAAACAGCGCATTATCAGCAATAGGTGATACCAGCGGACGATTGCTCAGACCATCCCAGGTTTCAAAGTTTTCATAGAAGTTAACAGCCATATCTGAGGCTCGGTTAAAGCTGAATGCCCTGTTACTGCCAGATACTTTGGATGATACCTGTACCTCGTGAACCTTATTGGGTTTGATGAAGCTGTACTTTGATTCAGACTCTGACAGGTAAACTATACCGGTGCGGTTAGAATCGAGCCCGGCCTCGTTGGTGGCTTTCTGCACATCAAAACCCAGGAACTTTTTAGGTGCCGCCAGTAGCTTTTGCAAGCCTTTGATGTAAATATCGCAGGTGTAGGCATTAACTTCGTTTAAATAAGTTTTACGTTTTTTAATGGCTTTGCGAATAATGGCATAGGCAGGATCTTCGCTGCCTGCATGTATGGCCACTGTTTTTAACTGGTAGGTTTCAGTTTTCAGGGCGATATTGATTTCCTGGTTGCCATTTAGTTCAACTTGTTTGCTCTGTTGGGTGTAACCTACTGCTTTATATTGCAACTCATAATTACCCGCATTTAGTTGCAGTTTATATACACCCTCGCTATTGGCTGACGTACCCTTGGTAGTGTTTTTTATATAAATAGATGCAAAGGGAACAGGATTATTATTATCGTCGGTTATTTTGCCACTGATGCTGAGTTGCTGGGCAAATACCGGAATAATTGATACAAAAAACAGGATAGATAGTAAGGTAAATTTCATGTAGCAAGGTAGTTTGTACTAAGATGAAATTTATTTACTAAATGTTACAACACTTGTTTGTTAAATAATGTGAAATATGAACAGTATATTTTAAAAATGCCGATCCCGTGGATTTGAATAGAAACAAGGCCAGGTAGCTTTTCGTACCACCCGAGCCTATAATTCCTATATTCATTACGGTTTTAATTTTGGCTCTAACTCAACTTTGGGGTTCGGCATTCCCTTGCCTGTAGTGATCAGATTTTTCAAACTATCCTTGATATAGCCACTCCAGGCATCAAAGCAAATATTATAACATTCATATGCCGGAACCAGGCCCCAATGAGTAAAGTGGAGTTGCGTTTTTCCATCCTTTTCAGTAATGTCAAACTCTATTTTTGTACCAATCCACTCTGTTTTGTCTTCTGTAAAACTGAAAAAGTTGTCCAGAACCAGCCAAACTACTTTTTTGTTGGGTATAACCTCTATTAACTTCATGGTACACTTGTGCAAATCCCAGGCCTGATAGGTAAACTCATCATTCAGTTGGTGTGTACCGCCGTCAATTCTTTCGGACCACCACCCGCGAACATTATTTACGGCATTGAATACTTCGGCAGGGGTTTCATCTACCAAAAACGAGGTGTTAAAATCTGATGTTGTCATTTTGTTGATTTTTTAATTTGGTAATTTGTTATTTAATAAGGTTTCTAACTTTTTCAGTTTCGATGTCCAGAACTCATCAAAGTAAGAGATCCAGGCTTGTAGTTCTTCAAAGCCATCTTTTTTCAGCGTACAATACCGTTCCCGGCCAATATCCTGGATAGAGATAAATCCCGCGTTATGCAATATTTTAATATGCTTTGAAACGGCGGGACGGCTCATATCAAAATTATCTGCCAGGCTGTTGATGGTCAAACTATCAGCCGAGAGTAGCATCAGCATCTTTCTTCTGCTGGGGTCTCCTATTACCTGGAAAGTGTCAAGTGTTGGTACGGCCATGTTATGCGGCGTTTAAACGGTCAGCAATTTTGTGGATGTTTTTCAACCAGCCATCAGTTAAACCATTGAACATATTCAGGTTTTCTTTTTTCGAGAAACCGCTATGCTCTAAGAATAGCTCTGTGCCTTTATCTTTTGCTTCCAGTTTCCATATCACTACGGAATCAAGTGTGATCTTGCCTTCACCAGGACCACTCTTCCAGGAGTAGGAAAGCTTTTTAAAGGGAACTATCTCTAATACTTTACAGTAAAAGATGCCGTCGAAATTAAGGCTGGGTATAGGATTTGTCCGGAATTGAAAATCGAGCCCTACGATGGGCTGAAAATCATTTTTCATGAGCCATTGCTCCATTAACTCGAATTTTGTCAGGTAATCCCAAACCAGTTCAGGAGGTTGAGGGAAGAAAAACTGGTGTTTAATTATCTTTTTCATAATATGTAACTTTGAAGTTACTCAAATGTATAAGTAACTTCTGAGTTACGCAAATTTTTTTCAAAAAAAAGTCAAATTCCTATTGTTGGGGATTCTAACTGCTAATAGTTGGGCATTTCTTGGTAATTTGCCCAGCCAATAGCATAAAGAGGAAAGATCATGGCAAATGAAACCGATAAACCAGAGTTTTGGGAATCAGCCTTTGGCGAAAAGCAGGAGATGTGGGGCTTAGAGCCATCAAATTCTGCCGTATTGACAAAGGATTTTTTTGTTGACAAAGGAGTGAAAAGTATCCTGATACCAGGGATTGGTTACGGCCGTAACGCGCAAATTTTCAGCGAGAGCGGCATCGCTGTAACCGGCATCGAGATCTCAAAAACCGCTATTGAAATGGCGGGAAAGCATTATGGAACAGATATGATCATTTATCATGGCTCTGTAACTGATATGCCATTTGATAAGCACCAATATGATGGGATATTTTGCTATGCTTTAATCCATTTATTGGACAGCGGCGAAAGGGAAAAACTAATCCGCGACTGCTATAATCAGCTGTCAGAGAATGGCTATATGGTTTTTACGGTTATTTCGAAAGAAGCTCATACCTACGGACAAGGCAAATTGATCAGTACTGATCGTTATGAGATATTTGATGGCGTGCAACTATTTTTTTATGATAGGGAATCAATACAATCAGAGTTCGGTAAAAGTGGATTATTTGAAATCACGGAGATCAGTGAGAGTCAGCCATTCTTTTTAATTAAATGTAAAAAAGGAGATGGTTAGATCGTATCGTTCGCCACCAGCTCACGACCTGTAACCCCATGGGATGTTTTGTGAAGAAATAGAAGATTGTCATTTCGAACGAAGTATGAGGAGAAACTATCTCTTGAGCGATAGCGAAAAATCCTATACAGGATACAAGATGAACATTGCTCATTCTATAAGATTTCTCACTCCGTTCGAAATGCCAATTTTTTTATAAAAATTAGTTTTCTAACTAAAAAGAGCAGTATAAGCTTAACTTAATGGCATTAGGATCAATTCGGATCAGGATGCTTTTTGAGGGCTTTTAGCATTACCCAGTGGGGGGTGCACTTTGTTTTTTAAATTCCAGTCGTCAATATTAACCAATCCTGTTTTGGTTTTATAGTGCGATTTATCTTTTGGGCATCGTACCAGAAAACCGCCCTTTACATGTTCTATTACAGGCCTTGCACCACAATCTTTACAAGGTTCGCAAAAAATATTTTCCTGTATTGCAATAAGATGTGCCATTTTATTAGGATTTAGTGAACAGCGTTAACATATAACTATCCCAAATTGGTAAGGGGTAATTATTCAATTTGTATTTAATTTAGTATTACAATTATCACAAACTGGTATGGGGTAATTACGGAATTTGTGGTTAATCAGTTTTAATTGGCATAAAAAGCGGGTATATAAATATATACATTTTTTATAACAGTATAACAGATAAAATTTTATTGAGTTTTAAATAAAATTAATTTATCATGGCCAGTAGTTCTTCATCGCTAATGATAGGGATATTAAGCTTTTGCGCTTTCTCTAATTTGGCTGGCCCCATGTTATCACCTGCTACCAGGTAATTGAGTTTGGCTGATATACTGCTCAATATTTTGCCACCGTTTTGCTCAATGATATCCTTCAGCTCATCGCGGGAATATTTTTCGAATACGCCCGATATAATAAAGCTTTGCCCGCTGAGTTTTTCGCTGGCCAGATTAATTTCTTTTTCTTCGGCAACAAATTGCAGGCCCTGTGCCCTTAGTTTTTCAATTTCCTGCCGGTGTTTTTCTTTACCGAAATATTCAACGATGCTTTGGGCTATACGTTCACCAATTTCTTCTGCAGCTACCAGTTCTTCAACAGTGGCGACCATCAATCCATCGACCGATTTGAAGTGCATGGCCAGTTTTTTGGCTACCGTTTCGCCTATGTAGCGTATGCCCAAACCAAACAGTACTTTTTCAAACGGCATCTGTTTTGATTTCTCAATACCATCCAACATATTACTGATAGATTTATCACCAAAGCGACCCATTTGCTTCAGTTCATCGGCATGGTTATGCAGCTCGTAAATATCACTGATGTGGCTGATATAGCCACGAGAGTACAGGGTTTCAATAGTTTCGTCGCCAAGGCCATCAATATTCATGGCCTTACGACCTATAAAATGCTGCATTTTGCCTACTATCTGTGGTGGGCAGCCTTCGTCATTAGGACAATAAAAAGCGGCTTCGCCTTCCTTGCGTTCCAGCGGGGTATCGCATGCCGGGCAGGTGGTGCGGTATACTACCGGGACTGCATTAACCGCTCTTTTTTCAGGATTTACGCTGATGATTTTCGGGATGATCTCGCCGCCTTTTTCAACAAAAACGGTATCGCCCTCATGCAGGTCGAGCCTGATGATCTCGTTGGCGTTGTGTAGCGTGGCACGCTTTACCGTGGTACCTGCAAGCAATACCGGTTTTAAATTGGCAACCGGCGTAACAGCGCCGGTACGGCCAACCTGGTAGCTCACGCTGATCAGCTCGGTTTCAACCCGCTCGGCTTTAAACTTGTAAGATATGGCCCAGCGTGGCGATTTGGCAGTAAAGCCAAGCTCCTGCTGCTGCGAGTAATTATTAACCTTAATCACTATGCCATCAATATCATAGCTCAAGCCAAAGCGATCCTTATCCCATTTGGCGATGAACAGCAACACTTCATCAATGCTGCTGCAAAGGCGACTATGTTCATTGGTATGAAAACCCCAGCTTTTAACTGCCTGCAAGCTTTCCCAATGGGTTTTAAATAAAGGTTTTTCGGTATATAAAAAATAGAGGAAGCAATCAAGCGGGCGTTTGGCTACCTCGGCCGAATCCTGCATTTTAATGGTGCCTGAGGCAAAGTTGCGCGGATTGGCATAAGCAACCTCGCCATTCTCTAAACGTTCGTTATTGAGGCGCTCAAAGGCTTTGCGGTGCATAAAAACTTCGCCACGTATATCAAAATAGTTGGGATAGTTGCCCTCGTGCAGGCGCTTGGGTATGGTGTTGATGGTGCGTACATTGGTGGTTACCTCGTCGCCCTGAACCCCATCGCCACGGGTAACGGCACGTACCAGTTTTCCATCCTCATAAGTTAGGCTCATGGATAAGCCATCAAACTTAAGCTCACATACATACTCAAAATTATCGCCTATAGCTTTGCGAATGCGCTGGTCAAAGTCAAGCAGTTCCTGCTCATTATAAGTATTGCCTAAGGAGAGCATTGGCCAGCGGTGACGAACGGTAACAAATTCCTTAGTGATGTAGCCACCCACCTTTTGTGTAGGAGAGTCTGGATCGGCAAATTCGGGAAATTCTTTTTCGAGCCTGTTCAGCTCGGCCAGTTTTTTGTCAAAATCAAAATCTGAAATGGTAGGCATAGCCAGCACATAGTAGTTGTAATTGTGCTGCTTTAATTCGGTTGTTATGGCCTGTATTTGTTGTTTAGCTTCGGCTGGTGACATAGATGCGAAGTTAATAAATTAGTCATTCAGTCATTCAGTCATTCAGTCAATAGGTCATTAAATGTTGAAAATTATTGAGATGAGCATCAAACATAAAACTACCCGAAAACTCATTCTTAAATGACCCAATGACCCAATGACCCAATGACCCAATGACCCAATGACCCAATGACCCAATGACCCAATGACCCAATGACCCAATGACCCAATTATTTGTCAGTAGTAACAGATTCATTAGTCACACTCATCGGAAAGGTAATGCCGCCGGGTACTTTGGGGTTATCTTTTATTTCGACAGTGCCACTTATCATTTGCCGGGTTTTTGATTCGCTGATCCAGCCGGTGGCTTTATCTGCCTTAATATCCGTTACCATTGTTCCATCCATATTATATTTCATGGGTAGGCCATTCATCTCTTTAAAGGTATCTTTTGCTTCGGTTTCAATCCGGGCATCGCCATGTATTACGTAGCTGGCTGCTGTTATATCGGTTAACTGGTAAACAGCGGTTATTTTAGCCTTCATGGCGCTTTCAAGCGTTGTATTTATGGTCCATTTATCATTTTTTGATACCGGGATCTCCGGGAAAACAGCGGTCGACATTTCGATATTCCCTTTAATGGCCTTTGCACCAAATGACTGGATAAATTGCTCTTTGATCTGATCTTTTTGCGCCCCCTGTATCTGCGGGAAGCCATCAAGCACGGATGCTATCATGTTCTCTACTTTTTCAACCGACCGTACCCTGCCGCTTTTGGTAATGGTGGCTGTAAATGGCTTATTCACCAGGCCCGACAGCATAGACGACATGATATCAGAAGGATCCTTTTTTTGCGAATCAAAACTTACCGGGCCGGTTGCCATCTGCATTTTCATGCTCAGGCTTTTGTAGTTAACCTCCATATAGTACAAAGAATCGTCGGCATTCAATACTTTGAATGATGTGGTACCGGAAATGGTCATGTCAACATTGTTTTCCTGCCCGTTTATAGTTTGTTTTATGGCCGATGTGGTATTGGTTACCATGTTATAGGTATTGCCTTTGGTTAAATTTAAAACCAGTTTTAACTTTTGTGCCTGGCACAAAACGGTTGCCATCAGTAATAGAAAAGTGCTGAAAAGATATTTCATGGTATAGCGTATAACAGGTGTTAAAGATATTATAATATTTTAACCAAAAAATGCTATAAAAGGTAACAATTATTTAAAATTTATTTCGTTAACTTTATAGTAATCAAGGCTCTTTATATTTTATTGATATACTTTAACAACGGAAAGGGGGTTTTTAATGTTACAGCAAATAGCATTTATACCACAGCACCAGTTTCATGTGTTGATCAATTTTAAAGATGATGAACGCATTGTAGCCGTTTTACCAAACGAAGCAGGAAGGTTCCGCGTGGTTGACCAGGGTAAAATTATTGCAGAAGTTAATTTTAATGATGAGCATAACGTTGTTTGTTGCCAGGGCAAGCTGGAAGATAACATCATGACCCAGCTCGAATACCAGATAAAAAATTATTACGCATAGTAAACCATAGTAAAAAAGAATTTGATAGTTCATGGGTGATGGCTTATGGTTCATAGTCCATGAGTTTTTATTACTCATGGGCTATCTCTTTTTTGGGGAGCTATGCGATAAAATGCCATTATTAAAACCCGCCCGTCATTGCGAGGTACGAAGCAATCTCTAAGCTATACAGAGCTGCTCTGTAAATTGGGGATTGCCACGCTATCGCAATGACGTATGGTTAACAGATGTTACTTAGCCACCGGCGCTTTAGCCAGCATGGCATCTTTTATAAACTTAACCGGAGCGCTGCCATAGCTTAAAAACTTCTCGTTAAACTCCTTCAGTTTATATTTGTCGCCAACTTTTAACTTGTAGGCTTCGCGCAAGTCCATGATCTCTTTGTAGCCGGTGTAGTAACTAGTGAGTTGTACGCTGCTAACACTTACCCTTTTCCATTTGCCATCAGCTTCAGCTTGTTGTTGAAAAGCCTCGGTGGTCAGCATTTTAATAGCCTGTTCTTTGGTCATGCTGCCGCTGTGTACACTATAATCCAGTATGGTATTGCAAACCGAGCGCAGGTGCCATTTATACCACATCAGCAGCATTTCAGGCTCATTGTTGCCATAGCCATTATCCAGCATCATTTGCTCGGTATAAACGGCCCATCCCTCGTTCATAGCCCCATTACCAAATACCGATTTGATGATGCTTGGCGCTTTATTGGCATACACACCCTGTACGTAATGACCGGGTACAGCCTCATGAATACACAGTATCTGTAGTATATACTGGTTGTATTCGCGTAGATAGCTTTCGGCCTTTTCCTTGCTCCAACCAGACAGGCTGCCTACATTAAAATAGGAATTGCCAGCTTTGTCATAAGGCCCAGGCCCGCTCATGGAGGCACCAGCAACACCGGCCATATAGCCAGGCTCTTTACGGATGATCAACGGTTTTGTAGGATCGAGCGTAAGCAGGTCCTTGGTTTTTACAAAAGTGTTAAGCTTGGGTATCAGCTGTTCAATAGCCGATTGAAACTCATTGGGCTTAACATGTTTTGATGACAAGGTATCAATCATGGCGCTGATGAGCACTAGTGTATCGGTTGGCATAGTTTTGCTGCCAAAATATTTTGGCCACAGCTGACGGCTTATTTTAGCCATTTCGCCATGCAGATACTTCTTACGCTGAACGGCGGCGTTAAACACCTGCTGAGCCGAGCTGGCTGATACTATTTCGTACTTGAATTTATCCTCATACAGATCTTTCCCTAACCTGAAGCTGCGCGGATGATCGTTCTTTAATGCTTTTAGCCATTCGGTATAACTTTTTATAGCTTGCACACAAAGGGCGGCCCTGTCGGTCATTAATTTTTGCTCTGCTTTAGGGATGTCGGTTTTCTTTAACGAATCGGCAAAGTCTTTTTCTATCACATCAACGCCACCCAGGTTTTGCTCAATGGCCAGGCTGGTAAGTTCGGCAACAGGGTTTTTTATTTGTTTTTGTGCCTCTTTATAGTAAAGCGGTACATTGGTCATTCTTTGATAAAAATTACGTAAACGCTTGGTAAGCGGGGCATAATGCTCATTCAGTATGTAGGCAAAGGTTCCTATGACATTGTATGACGATGGATCCCACTCATAAGCTTTTAACTGCTGAATTTGCCATTGGGCATATTCCAGCTGGTTTTGCATCATTTTGTAATCAATTTTGTTGGCATCAGTAAGACTGTTTACCTCAAAACGACTTAATGAATCGATCTCGACCTTGGCAAATTCCAGCATTTTTTGCCTGCTCTGCTCGTTGGGGATATATAAAAGGCTGTCATATTTATGGTAACCAACAGAAGTAGCCCAGTCAGGATTGCGTTTCCATAAAGCATCGAGGAAATTGTTTTCATAAATGGTAAAGGCAGCATCGTCCTTACCCATCATTGGTCCAGAACCGCCCATGTCTTTTTTACAACCGGTTAAAGCAACCATGAAAATTACAACAGCCAGTAACAGCTTTATGATTATATTTTTTATCACCTGATCAAGAATTTAGTAATGCCGGATAAACTTAAAACTTTTAAGGCATATAAATCAAACCGTAGATAAATTTGTTACTTAGAAGAACAATGAAAACTATGAGCAACGAGCACGGAATTTTAATTGATGAACTGATACACCTGTTAAACGGTGGTAATGCGCATGCTGATTTGAAAAAAGCCCTGACGGGCTTGCCGGCTAATATAAGAGGGGTTAAGGTTGATAAACTTCCTTATAGCATATGGCAATTAGTGGAGCATATACGCATAGCGCAATGGGATATGCTGGAGTTTTGTAAAGATGGCAACCATCAATCGCCTAATTGGCCCGATGGTTACTGGCCAAAAGAAACCAACCCTGCAAATGATGAGGCATGGAACCAGACTGTTAAACAAATAAATCAGGACCGGGATGAGCTGATAGGCCTGGTAAAAAAGGGTGATCTCTTTACGAAGATACCTCATGGCGATGGGCAAAATATTTTACGCGAAGCTTTACAGGTTGCTGATCATAACGCTTACCATATTGCTGAAATTATTGTGATACGGCGGTTATTGGGTGCGTGGTAGCCCCTCTGGCCCCCTGAAGGTGGAACGCTAAAAGTTTGTAAGGAAAAAGATCATGTCATTGCGAGGAGAGACGACGAAGCAATCGCGAAGATGCCGATCAGCCCTGTAAAGCATGCGATTGCCACGCTACGCAATGACATATTATTGATATTAAAGGTTTTTCACCTTATTTAAAAAGTTGATCATGGCTTTTACAAATTCGGGTTTAAGGGGTAGATCGGGCTCGTTATAGGTGGCTACGTTTTTTGCTTTATCTGCCGGGGCTTCCTTCAAAATATGGTTCATGCCGGGTATAATAGCCAGTACGGCATCAGATTTTGCCTTCTTTAATTTATCGGCATCGGCTACGGTTACCTGCAGGTCAGTGGTTCCCTGTACAATCAGGATAGGGATCTTTATTTTTTTGATCTCGCGGATAGGGTTATACCTAAACCACGACATCAGGTATTTTTGTACGCTCGGTCTTGCAACTGAGTATAGTGCAGGGTCGATATTATCAGTGGTTTTACCTCTTTTTAAACTATCAAGCATGCGGTTAAAACCGTCGGCTATCCACTGGGGCTGCGATTTCATTTGTTCCGTCATGATCTTATCGGCCGAATCGCCTGCGCCTGCTACAGATATAAATGCCTTTACAGGCTGATCATAAGCGGCCATCATGCCCACCAATGATCCTTCGCTGTGACCCAGGATAATGATCTTTGAAAAGCGCTGATCGTCATTCAACATATTAATCAAGCCAACTGCATCGTCAATATAATCCTCAAAGCGCAGCTCTGTTTCCTTGGTTGAACTTACACTTTGACCAACAAGGCGTTTATCATAGCGTAATGAGGCAAAACCATTTTTACCCAGTTCATTGGCTATCATTTTATAGGTATTTGTTGTCAAACCCAATTTAGGACTGTTGCCATCGCGATCAGTTGGGCCCGAGCCTGCAATAATCAACACTACCGGTATTTTATCGGTTGCATTTTTGGGTATGGCAAGAGTTCCTGATATGGAACCCGAAAAGGTTTTTAAGGTTACCGGCGATTCTGTTATAGAAGGATCAGTAGATATGCTTGAGGTAGTTGCAGCTGCACCCGTAGTTGCAGGAGCTTGATAAGGTTTCAAAAGAAGGCCAGTAAATTGGGTTGACGAATTTACCGATAAGTTTAATAACAGGGTGCTCTTTTCAAATGTTGCTTTATAATAAGCGAGCGGAGCTTCGTATTTTACAAAATCTGCTTCGGTAAGATTGCCAAGCTGGCTTTTTAATTGCACTGTAGTGCTCCTGAAATTATCGGCAGGTAAGGCGGCTTTCATTTCGGGACTAAACATGCTATAAATGCTGTCGGGCTGGTTATTATTGTACAATTGTTTAAACTTGTTTAGGGCAAGAATATAATTCGCAGGTGCTGGTTGTGCAATTATTTTTGTTGCTAAACAGATGATCAAGATTAAAAAACTTACTTTCTTCATGTTTGTGGTAATCAAAATGGTACAATGGTTCCCGGGCCGAAATTAAATAAAAATTGGCTTCATTTTATTTTAATTGATCGTACATATTAATATCTGTATTAAATCATATAAAGATTAAAACCAGGACTGTAGATATGATTTATATATCCTCTAATTATCAATACATATTTATATGTTATTAATATATAATGTTATATTGCGATGCATTTTTTAATCGGGAATATAAGAAATTTCTACACTAAGTTTATTGATGAAGGGTTTATTTGGGGGTTTGTTGTTTGCATTCTTAACCGGGATGTGTTATTTTTCGTTTGCACAAACAAAACCTTCAGCCATACAAGGTAAAATTTTAATAGAAGGCGGCAAAGCAGCAGAATTTGCTACTATTGTATTGCTCAAATCAGCCGATTCATCTGTAGTAAAATCAAGTCTTACAGAAAAGAATGGCGATTTTGGTTTTATTAATATCAATCCTGGCACTTATTTGCTTCTGGCTACCAGTGTGGGGTATAATAAAGTTTACTCTGGCCCCCACAAGGTTTTGGCTGGCCAGAATGTAATTGCCGGTGATATAGTTTTAAAACTGGTAAACAAGCAGCTAAAGGAAATCAACGTTGTTGCCCGAAAACCCTACATTGAAGTAAAACCAGGAAAAATAGTTCTGAATATACAAAATAGCGTAACCGCCGAAGGTAACTCTATTTATGATGTGCTTAGGCAAGCACCCGGGGTGCACGTAAACAGTGGCGACCAAACCCTGAGTATCATAGGGCGGCAACCGGCTTTAATAACCATTGATGGAAGATCCACAAATTTAACCGGAGATGACCTGGTAAACCTGTTACGTGGTATACAAAGTAGCAATATTGAGCAGGTAGAGATGATCACCAGTGCCTCTGCAAAGTACGATGCATCAGGAGGAGGCATCATCAATATTGTGCAAAAAAAAGGTAAAAATATAGGCACCAATGGCAGTTTTACTGTTGGTGGAGGATATGGCAAATATTACAAAAGCCGGGCAGGTATTACCTTTAATAATCGCACAACAAAGCTTAATGTTTTTGGTAACTACTCGCTTGATGATAATAAAACCAGTCGTTATATTAATAACAACAGAAATATCACCTATGATGATGCTTTAAGTAATTATAATGTTGATTATAATAATACTCAAAAATCATACAACCATAATTTTAAGTTAGGGGCTGATTATTCTTTATCAACAAAGCAAACCATTGGCTTCCTGGTAAGTGGTGTTGTAAGGGAAGATAAATTTTTGAAGAATAATGATCTGATGATCTCCAATCAGAACAGGCTTGATTCTATAATTAAAGCCAAATCAAATCTTGACAGAGGGGCAAGCCTTCTAAATTACAATATCAATTACAACGGAACACTTGATAAAAGCGGGAAAAACTTATCGGCCGATGTTAACTATTCTACTTACAACCGTCATTCAAACGAGTATATTACCAATAATTTTTACACCCCTGCCGGAACCGAATACCGTGATCCATTACAACTGGAAAATCTCTCACCATCAAAAATACACATCTGGACATCAAAGATCGACTATGTGAACCCGCTATCTAAAACCGCAAAGCTGGAAGCAGGGGTAAAGTATAACCATATCAGGAGTGATAATAACCTGACATTTGGGCCATTGGTGGATGAAAGCTATCGGGCCGATCCTGATAACACTGTCAACAACCGTTTTATATACACTGAAATTGTAAGCGCGGGTTACTTAAATTATATAAACAAGATAGGGAAATTTGATATTACCACAGGTATACGGGCCGAAAAAACAAATACCACAGGGAACTCCGTAGGAATAGACCAAAGCTCGGCAACCAGCAGCAAAAACAATTATTTTAATCTTTTCCCTCAGGCGCAGTTAAACTATCAGGCCGATGAAAAAAGCGCATTTAATTTAAGCTATAACAGGGGCATTCAGCGCCCCGACTACCAGGATATCAACCCTTTTTTAAATTACGTTGATCTGTATGATTATATTTCTGGTAACCCAAATCTAAAACCTGAATATACCAGCACCATACAATTGTCGCACACTTATAAGGAAACTTTCGTAAGCACTTTATATTACAGTGTTACCAATGATGCTTATGATTTTCCGATATACGAACAAAATGATTCATCAAAGGTTAATATAACCATCCATCGTAATTTTGGCCGGATATTCATTTACGGGGCTACATTTTATGCGCCTGTACAGTTTAACAGCTGGTGGAACGCCAGTTTTAATCTCGACGCTTCATACTTGCGTTATACTGCTTATGCTGTATATGGGAGTTTTAATAAAGCCTCGCAGGATATTATTGTTAACACCACCCAGAACTTTACGCTAAGCAGTACATTAACGGGCGAAATTTCAGGCAGGTATGAGTCACCAACGTTGTATGGCATAAACCAGATCAGGCAAAGTTATACGGTAAATGCAGGCTTGAGCAAGCAGGTTTTTGGTAAGCGTGGTAACTTAAAATTAAGCGTTATTGATATTTTTAATTCTGACCGTGAGCGGTATAGTGCCTTATACCAAAATGTTGATCTAACCGGGATAAGCAAAAGAGAAACCCGCAGGGTGATGCTTAATTTTACCTACCGGTTTGGTAAAACAACGGTTAAATCGGCCAGCAAGCACGATACGGGTAATGATGATGAACGGCGAAGAACCGGTAATTAGTAACTGAAATTACCGGATGCGGAGTTCGGGGTATTTACCTTTTATTTTGGTTGTGAAAAAATGGCCCAAGGATTCGGACTGGATAAATTTTTCATAAGCTGCTGATGGAAAGCCGAAATACTGCCATACACCGCCATTATCCCTAAACTCCAACTCCAGAACTTTTGTCGTGGGGTCATAGCCTAAGCTATTTAATGCCGATGACTCTACCATGCGCCTTTGCATATATATTATAATATATTCAGGGCCAAAAAGTTTTAAATAATTAACCGGCGTGCCCGCTAAGCATGCTGGCAAAAATGATCAGTAAAACCAGTAAGGTAATACCTGTATACAGGTAATCTTTCTCGAGCACAAAACCTATGGCCGAAAATACTACACGGATTACCGGTGTAGCGATCAATAAAATGATGCCTGCTTGTATAATGGCCTGCCCCCGCAAAGTAATTATGCCATTAATTATACCAGGTGCACTATGTACAAAATCAGGAATACCCTTAAAGGTATGGTAATTGGCAGTTGCTTGCCCATGCCTGTACAAGTATATCAGGCCGCCAATAAAAATGATGCTCATGGATAGCAGTACGCCAACGCGTAATATCCATCCAATAACGGCTTGCATATCAGTATCTTTAAATCTGCTCATTCTTTATCAGTCATTAAGTCATTGGTGTCATTAGGTCATTTTTGCATTAATCATCAATCAATGACTTAATGACCCGATGATTGAAATTATATTTTCCCCATAAAACCGTTGTATATCATTTGCGATGCTAAAAAGGTAACCACAATGGCAAATATCCAGCGCAACCAGCCAGAAGAGGAGGTATGCACCAATATTTTTGACCCACTTAGCGCCCCTAATAAAACCCCGATAGCTACTGGCATTGACAAACCCGGATCAATGTAACCCCGTTGCAGGTAAACCACGGCACTGGCAGCGGCTGTAACGCCTATCATAAAATTACTGGTAGTGGTTGATACCTTGAAGGGGATACGCATCACGGTATCCATCGCCAATACTTTTAAGGCACCTGAGCCTATACCTAGCAGGCCCGATATAATACCGGCAAAAAGCATCATAAAAAAGCCTCCACCCACGTTTTTTACGCTATAGGCTACTGTTCCGTTAGCTGTAGGGTAACTGCTATTTAGTTTTAACGTTTCGGCAAGTTTATTTTTTTCCAGAACTATTTGCTCGGCCTTTTTACGTAACGACATGACAGCCGAGGTAATCAGGATAATACCAAATATAACAGCTATAAAACTTGTTGGTATATAAACGGCTATCAATGCACCAACCATGGCGCCTGCGGTAGTGGCAATTTCAAGAAACATGCCCAACCTTATATTGGTGATCCCTTCTTTTACATACGCTGCCGCCGAGCCCGATGAGGTGGCAATTACCGATACCAGTGATGCACCAATAGCATAATGGATATCAACATGTAACAGCAGGGTTAATAGCGGTATAATAACAAAACCACCACCCAAACCGGTTAATGAACCTAATAAACCCGCAAAATACGAGCCGATAAATATGATTAACGTAAGTACTATTACCGACATCATTTGCAGCCAAAATTGAACTGCGAAAGTAGTAAAATTTGATCATTTAAGTCATTGAATTATAAAGACATTACGTATTGAAAATGTCTATATTATCTACAGACAAAATAACAAACGACTTAATGACCTGACGATTAAATATATGACCGGAAAGTAAAAATGACTTAGTTACTAAATGCCCAATGACTAAATTTCTTACTTTCGTGCATGGGTTATAAAAGTTTACAGGCCTGTATTGCCGATCTTGAAAAAAATGGTCATCTGATACGTATTAAGGAGCAGGTTGATCCATACTTGCAAATGGCGGCCATTCATTTGCGGGTGTTTGAAAACCAGGGTCCGGCAATATTGTTCGAAAATGTAAAGGGCAGTAAATTCCCCGCAGTATCCAATCTTTTTGGTACGCTTGAACGCTCAAAGTTCATTTTCAGGGATACGCTGGATAAGATCAAAACCCTGGTTGAGCTCAAGAATGATCCCATAAGAGCCGTCAAACACCCATTCAAATATGCAGGGGTAGGTCTTACTGCCTTATCGGCTCTGCCTATGAAAAGTAAAACAGGGGCACCTATCAATTTCGGCCGCTGCCAGATCAGCGATATACCCCAGATAGTAAACTGGCCAATGGATGGTGGCCCCTTTGTAACCATGCCGCAGGTTTATACCGAAGATGCCGATAAACCCGGTATTATGGATGCTAACCTGGGTATGTACCGCATTCAGCTGGCCGGTAACGATTATATTTTAAACCAGGAAATAGGGTTACATTATCAACTGCACAGAGGTATAGGCGTGCATCAAACCAAGGCAAACGCGAAAGGGCAACCCCTAAAAGTGAGCATATTTGTAGGCGGCCCGCCGTCGCACCCGGTGGCCGCAGTAATGCCCCTGCCTGAGGGCTTATCTGAAATGACCTTTGCCGGGGCTTTGGGTAATCGCCGGTTCCGTTATTTTTATGATGATGAAGGTTTCTGTATTTCTGCAGATGCCGATTTTGTGATCACCGGAACGGTAATGCCAATGGAAAATAAGCCTGAAGGCCCATTTGGCGATCACCTGGGGTATTATAGCTTGAAACATCCGTTTCCGTTGCTAAAAGTGCATAATGTATATCACCGTAAAGATGCTATATGGTCGTTCACAGTGGTGGGCAGACCACCGCAAGAGGATACCAGCTTTGGGGCGCTGATCCATGAGATCAGTGGGGCTGCTATACCTAAAGAAATCCCCGGCCTGCATGCTGTTAACGCGGTTGATGCTGCGGGTGTGCACCCCTTATTGTTTGCCATTGGCAGCGAGCGTTATACGCCCTATATCAAAGAGCGCAAACCACAGGAAATATTGACCATTGCCAATCATATATTGGGCAAAAGTCAGTTGAGTTTAGCTAAATACTTGTTGATAGCCGCGCAGGAAGATGATCCTGCTCTGGATGTTAACAATATTGAAGTGTTTTTAAATCACATACTGCAACGGGTTGATTTTACCCGCGATCTGCATTTTTATACCCGTACCACTATTGATACCCTTGACTACAGCGGCGACGGATTAAATACGGGCAGTAAGGTGGCTATTACCGTAGCCGGCGATATTAAACGCCAACTGTGGACAGAATTGCCATCATGGTTTGATTTACCCAAGCCGGTTAGTAACTACCAAATGGCTATTCCCGGGGTGTTAATGGTGGAAGTGCCAAAACAGGTGCATCATCAAGATATCGACAACATCATCAGCATTATGGAGTACAGACTAAAAGAGGAGGAAGAAGAGTTGAGCGGTTTACCCCTGATCGTGCTTTGTGATGATGCCGCCTTTGCTGCCGAAAACGTTAATAACTTTGTTTGGATAACCTTTACCCGCAGCAACCCATCGCATGATATATATGGCATAGGCAGTTTTACGGAGCATAAGCACTGGGGTTGTACAGGGCCGCTTATTATTGATGCTCGCATTAAACCACACCATGCCCCCGTATTGGAAAAAGATCCCGAAGTTGAAAAGCTGGTTGATAAAATGGGCGAAAAAGACGGAGCCTTGTATGGAATAATTTAGGACTTGGGGAACAAGGATTTGGGGATAAAAAGAGCAAGGATAAAGGACTGGAAATAAAAAACAGGAAGTCAAAATCCTGAGAATCCTGGAATCGGATAAATCCCGGTTCAGACAAAAATCAGCGAAACGGCGAAGCCCTCTTGAACACCAATTAAAATTAAAAACAGTGAAAAATCAACGTAATCAAATCAATCAACGGTCAAAATTGGCTAAATAATACCAATCATCCAAATCAACGGTTACCTTTGCAGCTTTATTTAATATTATGAAAAATTTTCTGCTTTGTTTAATAGTGATGCTGGTAGTTGTTGGTTGTACTAAAAAAAGAGAAGTACCGCATTATGCCATATCAAAACTGGTTAAAAGCGATACAGCCAGTAAGCTTATTGTTAATATCAACCAGCGTTTAAGCCAAACCGAATTGCTGAGCATAGCCGCAAAAATTAAGGATGATAGCGCTGCATTAACAAACCTGCAACTTTGCTATTTACTACCCGGGCATAATGATAAAAACACTGGCGACAATAATTTTTACGCCATAGCCAAATATCCCAATAAGGATAAGTCTACCGCGCAGGATACCTTGAAGGATGCTGATGGGAATGCAGTACGACTGCAAATTACTGGACTGTCAAGACAAATCGCCAAACAACTGCTTGGCTTAAATCCTAAGGAAGTAGCCGGTAAAAACATCCTGGGTCGTTTTGTTGACGATTATAATGAAACGGTTATTATCCCTTTTACCGAGGCTAATGACCCCAAGAACGAATTATACATTATTGAGCTGGATACTGCCGGCAAGGTTGTTTCGGCAACGGTACCTCTGCGCGACAATAAGGATGGCTTCGAAAAACTGCTGGTAACACACCGGGGCGACTATATCACATTAAAGGATAGTGTACTCACCCAATACTCCATTGACGATCTGGGGGTGCCATATAATAGTATCAAATCAGGCATTTAAATATTATTGAGTTGAGCCTGAGAAACAGGCAGGTCATTGGCGTAATGTGCGAAAATCACTTTACGTATAGGTGTAACTAAAAAATTAATTCAAACAGATCAAAATCTTCGCGTTTATAGAATATACCGATTATATTTATAGTGTTTAAAATATTATAAGTATATGACCCGAAACTTTATCAAAACTTTAACACTAAGTGTTGCGGGGGTGTTTAGCTTTTGCTTTGCAATAGCACAACCCCGGTTGCCGGAAGGCTACTTCTGGAAAAAGCTTTCAAACGGATTGGAAGTGGTAGTTATTGAAAACAGCAAGGTGCCGCTGGCAACCATTGAAATTGCTGTAAAAAACGGAGCCTATACCGAAGGACCCGAATTTAGCGGTTTATCGCACCTTTTTGAGCACATGTTTTTTAAGGCCAACAAGGATTATCCCAACCAGGAAGCTTTTTTAAAACGCACACAGGAATTAGGCGCCATTTGGAATGGAACAACAGATGTGGAGCGGGTAAACTATTTTTTTACTTTTGACCGCGATAGTCTTAAGGCAGGCTTAAAATTCATGAATGCAGCTATTCGGTTCCCGATATACCGCGAAGAGGACATGAAAAAGGAACGCCCTGTAGTTGATGGCGAGTTTCAGCGTGCGGAGAGCGATCCGGGTTTTCAGCTATGGTATGGTATACAACAAAAGCTTTGGGGCGATTTGATCACTCGTAAAAACCCTATCGGGGTACATGAAGTGATCAACACAGCCACCCCCGAGAAGATGATGATAATCAAAAACAAGTATTACTTTCCGAACAACAGTTTACTTACTATTTGCGGCGATGTAAAACATGACGCGGCTTTTGCTTTGGCCGAAAGTATATTTGGCGATTGGGCCAGCAGCGGCTTTAATCCGCATGAAAAATATCCTATACCGCCTTTTAAACCATTAACCAAAAGCGAGTATTTTATCAAGGAAGCTACCATTGCCCAAACACCTAACATGCAGTTCTCCTGGCAGGGACCGTCTTATTTAACTGATTCAGCCTCAACAGTTGCTGCTGATGTGTTTTCGACCATTGTTGGGTTAAATTCATCAAAGTTTCAACAGGCATTGGTAGATAAAGGACTGGCCAGCGGCGCTTATGTGGGTTATACCACCAGCAGGTTTGTTGGGCCGGTTGATATTTATATAACACCTAATCCTAATAAACTAAAGGAATGTTATGCTGAGTTCATTAACCAGATAGGCCAGTGGGCAAATGCCGATTATTTTACCGACGAGCAGTTAAGCGATGCCAAAGCTATTTTGTTACGTAACAGCATTCACCAAAAAGAAAAGCCATCAACTTTTGCCAGTCAGTTGAGCTCCCAGTGGTGCAGTACTTCGCTTGATTTTTATACCGACTTAGATAGTAATTATCAAAAAGTAACGCGTGCCGATATACAAAAGTACCTGAATACCTATATTGTGGGTAAACCTTATGCTGCAGGTATTATTATAGCACCAGAATTAAGTAAACAACAAAATGTAGCTTCATTTTTTGTAGCTAAGTAAAATTAAATCTTATCATGATGAAGAAATATGTATTCACCCTGTTAATTGCAGCGGCGATAGGAAATATAAAAACGGTACAGGCACAAAATAAAGCTTATGAAACCTCGGTTGATGGCGTAAAGGTAATTGTGCAGCCAAGCGGTAACGATATTGTAGAGATACAAACCATTATAAAAGGCGGTGTACAAAATTACAAAGCCGATAAAATGGGTATCGAATCGATGGCCATGAGTGCACTTACCGAATGCGGAACTATAAAGCACGATAAAAATAGCTTTAAAGATCAGCTGGATAAGGTAAGCGCCACAGTTGACGGCAGTAGTAATAAAAATTACTCCATATTAAGGATGAACTGTATTAAAAGCGATTTTGATATTGTATGGCCCTTATATGTTGAGGCATTAACTCAGCCACGTTTTGATGCCAAAGAATTTGCCCGTATAAAACAGGATGCCATCAATAACATTAAGCAGGCAGATTCGCAACCGGATAATGCCATTGATAAATTGGCCAACAAGGTAGCTTTCGCCAATCGTGATTATGCCAAAGATCCTAATGGTACGGTTGATATTGTAAGCAAGCTGACTCCTGAAGAAACTAAAGCTTATTATCAATCCATATTGACACGGTCGCGCCTGGTGATTGTTGTAGTGGCCGATCTGGATAAGGCGGCAATTGAAGCCAAAGTGAAGGCGATGCTTAGCGGCATAAAACAAGGCCCTGCGTTTGAGTTTAAAAAGTCATTCTTCAGGGTATATAAAAACTCATTTAATGCTGAATCAAGAGATCTGGCTACCAACTACGTAGAAGGTATTACCAGCGGCCCACAACCCGGCACTGCTGATTTTGATGCATTTAATGTGGCCATGCGCATATTTGCCAACCGCCACTTTTTAGATGTACGCACCAACAACGGTTTATCCTACGCGCCACAGGCCTGGTTTAGTGTTGGGCAAACATCGGTTGCCAAATTCTCGGTATCAACTACGCAACCAGATAAATACATTGCGGTATTTGACAAGCTGGTTGACAAAATAAAGACAGAAGGTTTTAAGGCCGAGGAGGTTGCTAATATGAAGATCACCTACCTTACCGGTTTTTATTATAAAAACGAAACCAACAGCGCGCAGGCATTTTCTATAGCATCAAATGAAGTGTTGTTTAATAACTGGAAACGTTCATTAACACTGGTTGATGATGTTAAGAAATTAACACTTGAAGAGGTAAGCGATGCTTTCCGTAAGTACATCAATAATATTGTATGGGTGTACCAGGGCGATCCTAAAAAAGTAAACCAGGTATTATATATCAACGGCACTTTAAATAAAGGGGACAATCCGGTTAGCCATTAACACGGCTGAGTTAAAAAGTAAGGTTAAAAAAAGCCAGGCAATATACGCCTGGCTTTTTCTATAAAATGCGAACTTATTACCTTACATCGCTCTTCACTTTGCTTAAAGTGCTTTTTCCTGGCAAATAGATCTGGAAACCAAAATCTAAAGTCAGTTTGTTCTGGTAACCTAAACTACCAAAACCAGCTGTCCCGTTATATTTTAGTAAAGTTTCTAAACCAATGCTTGGTGTAATAAAATAAGCAAACCCAGGGCCAAAACTAAAATCTAAACCATTTGTTGAACCACCCGCTCCACTTGGATTGTGACCTCCGATACCAACAGTTGCTTCACCAAATATACGGCCATGTTTTAATACCTCAACATCTGATCCGGTGTAGTAACGGCCTAATGCACCTACTCCGTAAGTTACATCTGTACCCGCTCCTTTAGCTGTTGCAAGGCCCAATTTACCATAGGCACCCAGGGCAACGTTGTCTTTAACAAACCACGCCACTTTGGGGGTAAGATCCATAGTGAAATTTTTGGAGCCGTTTAGGCCCAGCGAAAAGTTACCAATATCGCCACCCATTAAAACATTTCCTTTTTGAATTTGCGCATTCGCGGTAAAGCCAATTCCGACAAATGCCAATACCGCTAATAATGTAAACTTTTTCATAGTGTTGTTTTTTAATTTTAGGTAAATTTTGATAGCTTATTATTAACAATACATGTGCCAGTAAGGGTAAAATATCTGAATATATATATATTATTAGTGTATTAAATATATTAATACCTTGATAGCTAATCACTTACGGTGTTGTTATTTTTAAGGTAAAGTGTGATAGTTTTTGATATAAACAAGGCTGTAAATAGCTAAAAAAACTTACTTTAGTAGTTTAATATGTATAGAAAATAGTTAAACATATGTATATTATTATAAGATTTTTTATAATAATAGGGGGTATGTATAACAAAAAATACCTGGCGCATAAAAAAGGCCCGCTGATTCAGAGGGCACTGAAAAAGTCCTTTTAATTTAAAGCGGTAGCTTTACAAGTAAAATAGAGTTGCTGAGAATCGTCTGTACGAAAATGCTCTCCACCACTTATCCGAATACATCAAAGAAAAAGGGGCTGA
>JAUCSE010000053.1 GCA_030445275.1 Mucilaginibacter sp. | reverse complement strand
TCGGCTAATGTAGTACCGATGGCACTAAAGAGAGATAGGATTTCATTATTTCTACCGACATTTTGCTCCTCCGGAGCAGCTTTTTTTAATTATTAGTTCATTGAAAAGATGTGTCCACACAGTAGCCAAAGGAGAGAGCTTTTTGTAAGTAATTAAATCTCAATTTATCATCCTGAGGTACGAAGGATCTATTTTGCGATTAGATGCTTCACTTCGTTCAGCATGACAAATTTGTATTATTACCCTTTTACACCCGGTTGCAAAAATTGCTGCAAAACAATGGCGTGGTTATACCGGCCATTGCTTGCCGCGTATAACAAAGTAACCGTTTCATTTTCTTGTATTAACTGGGCCAGCTCCTTTACACCTTCCTGCTGTTTTAACTCGGCAATATACTCTTGTTGAAATACTGGCCAGTTTTGCGGATCATGGTCAAACCATTTGCGTAAATCGGTTGAGGGGGCCACGCTTTTCATCCAGTGATCTATGTGTGCATCTTCCTTCTTCATACCACGTGGCCACAGGCGATCAACCAGCACCCGCACTCCGTCTGTTTTATCAGCGGGTTCATAAATTCTTTTGATACGTAGGTTACCCATAATAAATGCTTGTTTATCTGATGCCCGGATATTATCAAAGTTAATATGGGGCGTATTAATTAGCTATCATCTAAACTAATTTAACAATTTTTTAAAGATGGAGTCAGGGTAAGATTCAAATAGTGTGTCATAGCTGTAAATACACAAAAAACATATACACATGAACTTTAAATCGTACCAAAACAGCATCTTATCACCAATTATAAAAACGTCGGTTCTTTTATTAATGGTGTTAACCAGCACAAATATTTATGCGCAGAATAATGAACGTGCCCGCACCAATGTTGGCCTGGTTTATCCGCTGAGCAGTAATTGGACAAATGCCCCCAGGGATACCAATAGTTTTTCGCTGAACCTGATAGCCGGTGTATCTGCCGCAGAACGCGGGGTTAGTATTGCTGGTTTCTCAAATATTGTTCATCATGATGCAAGCGGTTTCCAAATCGCTGGCTTTTCAAATCACATTGGCAAAAACGCAAGTGGAACCATGGTTGCAGGTTTTATGAACACCTATAGTGGTGGTAAAGCAGTTGCAGTTGCAGGCTTTACCAATATATCCAGTAATGCCAGCGGCGCTCAGGTAGCGGGCTTCCTGAATAAAGGCGGTGATATCTCATCATTACAGCTGGCTGGTTTCTTAAATATTGCCCGCGATTTAAAAGGCACCCAGATAGCTGGTTTTATGAACAAGGCCAAAAAAGTGAAAGGCAGCCAGATAGGTTTTATCAATATTGCCGACAGCGCGGGTACCCAGATAGGTATCATCAACATCGCTAAGAACGGTGAAAAGGGGATAAGTGCTACCATTGATGAAAACCAGACTACCATACTGGCTTTCCGTTCGGGCGGTAAAACTATCTATGGCATCATTGGCTTAGGTTATAATTTCAATAATAAAAGAGAAAAATACGCTTACGAGGCCGGTATAGGTGCGCATGTATTAAAAATTCAGTCGTTCCGGTTAAATGCCGAACTGGTGGGTGGTGGCCTGGAAAGTCTTAAAGGTGAAGGCAACTATTCCAAATCGTCGTTCAGGTTAATACCTGCATTCCGCATTACGCCATCAATTGAAATATTTGGCGGTCCGTCCTTCAATTATATCAATACCGATACCGAGGACGGCCGTAACATGACCACCAAATACATCAACAGCTGGACCCGCAACGATGGCCGTAACCTGTACGGATTTTATGTTGGCTACACCGCCGGTGTACAGGTACTTTTTTAACCCCACCTAAACGGCGAAGCCCTCATGTACTAATCCTGTCTGAAGGATAATAGCCCATGAATAAACGTTTTACAAAAGGGTGTCATGCTGAGCTCCGTCGAAGCATGGTGAGCAAGCCTCTGCGCTCGACCCTTCGACGGAGCTCAGGGTGACAGCCCCTTTTTCGAACCCTCTCCTTTGGAGAGGGCAGGGTGAGGCGAGTAAAGCTTAAACAACGTGTCATAACACAGAATTATAAGAATAACATATCAAAATCAAATGAAAACAAACAAGAACCCAAAAATGAAAACAATCAAATTATTTGCTACAGCTATTTTACTTACGCTGGGTATCAGTTCAGTAAAGGCCCAATCATCATCAGATATAACCTTTGGTATTAAGGCTGGGGTTAACTTTTCAACCCTGAAAACCGGTTTAAGCGCGGTTAACGACAAATCGGGCAAAATAGGCTTTAACGCTGGTGTATTTGCCCGCATAGGTAGTGATCTTTACTTTCAGCCCGAGGTTAACTATGTTACCTTTAGCGATAAATACCGTTTTAACAGTAACTCGTACGAGGCTAAGTTCAGGCAGTTGAACGTTCCTTTACTGGTAGGTTATAAAATAGTGAACACTAACGATCTGGTGTTCCGTGTAATGGCTGGTCCTGATTTGTATTATAACCTTAAAAAACCTATTGCTCCCGAGGGTTTTAAATATAAAAATGTGAGTGCAGGTGGCGCTCTTGGCGCAGGTGTTGACATTGGCAGCTTAACTTTTGATGCCCGTTACAGCCTGGGCTTAAGCAAGTTTAATAAGGAGCTTGGCCAAAAATCCAATATCTTCAGCTTAGGAGTTGGTTTTAAATTTCAATAACTTTAAGTTTGATCAGGCGGATAGGCATTTATGCTTATCCGCTATTTAACCACATTTGCATCGATTATACACCTACTTTACCGAACCGAATAACCGATAATGGATAATAAGGAGATGACGGCTAGTTTGATTAATGAAAATGAGGCCGTTTTTGAGCAGCTGTTCAAAAAACACTTTAGGGAGCTACATGCCTACGCTTTCTCTTTATTGAAGGACTGGGATGTTGCGGAAGAAATTGTGCAAGCCCTGTTCCTTAAACTATGGGAAAGGAATGATTGGGAGCATATACAAACATCCATAAAATCATATTTATATAAATCGGTATATCATGATAGTCTTAATTACCTGAGGCGGCAGAAGGTTCAATTACGATATCAAACCCTAACAGCACATTCCATGAAGAATCATACAGACGATGCTGCCGGCAAACTAAAATTGAGCGAACTGGAGCAGCACTTAAATAAAGCCCTGAACAAATTACCCGAAAAATGCCGGGCCATATTTCACTTAAGCAGGTTTGAAGAATTAAAGTACCAGGAGATAGCCAACCAACTTGATATTTCTATAAAAACAGTTGAAACACACATGGGTAAGGCATTACGGATATTACGAAAAGAGATGAAAGAGTTTTTACCACTGATTGCATTAATGCTATTTAATATGTTTAGATCATGAAACAGGATATGAGCGAGGACATACTGATCAAATACATTCTTGGCGAGGCAAGCAGCGATGAAGCACAGGAGATTGAAACCTGGACAGCAGCAAGTAATGCGAATGCCAAAAAGTTTGAAGAGGTAAAAATTATCCTGGAAACTAGCAAACGCCTGGCACAGGTTAGTCCGCTGGACGAAGTTGAAGCCTGGGAGAAGTTTAAGGAGAAACGGGCCACCAAACAGCAGGAACCTGCCAAAGTGATATCCATAAACAGGAACACCGCATGGTTGCGGATAGCCGTGGCCGTTATATTTTTAATAGGCGGCGGATGGATAGCTTACCATTTATATGATCAAAGCGCAAATTCAACAGCATTGGTGAGTATTAGAACCGCCAATTCCGTGCGAACTGACACCCTGCCTGATGGCTCTGTAGTGCACCTGAATAGGAACACAAGCATTAGCTACACGGGTAACTTCAAATCGAGACGGGAGATTAAACTTACCGGCGAGGCATTTTTTGAGGTAAAGCATAATGAGCAGGTGCCTTTTACCGTACATGTTAATGATATTACGGTAAGGGATATTGGCACCGCCTTTAACATTAAAAGCAAGCAGCAAAATACCGAGGTAATTGTGGAGAGCGGTATAGTGCAGGTAAGCAAAGCCACCAACTCCGTACGACTAACACCTAATGAAATGGTGAGGGTTAAACATGGCGATACGCAGCTTAAAGTGGAGCAAAGCCCCGATATGTTGTATAACTATTACCGGAGCAAGGTATTTAATGTGACCAACACACCATTATGGCGTGTAGTTAAATTATTAAATGATGCTTACGGAACAGATATTAAGATCGAAAACAAAGGTTTACTGAATGTTCCGATCACCCTTCCAATTAATTGGGATGATCCTGTTGGTAAGGTATTAGAAGCGATCAAAGAAACTACCCCCGGTATTCATATTGATAAAACCGATAATTATATTGTTATTAAATAAATAAAATCTATTAGTTGGACAAAGTCGCTTCATTTAGTTATGAAGCGACTTTTGTATTTTTAGCTCCCTGTCATGCTGAACGTAGAGAAGCATCTATTATTCATGCATGGCTGCGAATAGATCCTTCGTTCCTCAGGATGACAAATTTTAATCCAATAATTAATAAAGTAACGTCATTGTGAGGTACGAAGCAATCTCTATGCTATACAGAGCGAACCTTAATAATTGAACCTGCCTAAGTAGAGATTGCTTCGTACCTCGCAATGACGTGTGGAGAAGATTTGACTCAACCGGTTCAGCGCAGCGCAGACGGGGTGAGTTTACCGCAGCCCTGCGAAAACGCTACCAGCTAAACTGCAAACCGCCGGTTACTCCTATAAATAAGGTGTTGATATTTTTATCAGTCAGGTGCCTGTGTAGTATCCAGCCATGAACCTCTGCCTCATCACCTATTTCGGCCGATGTTAAATTAATGGACGGACCGGCAAACAAGCGCATAAACTTATTGAACTTATAGCCTGGTAACACCTTTATGGAATTAGTTTGATAAAGCTTGTTTTTGAAATCAGTGTATACCTGCGAAGTATATTCGGTATTTAAGGAGAATTTGCTGTGATTAATGATGTGTGCCCCAAAACCAATATCAAAGGCATATTTTGATTTATAGTTACCAAACTGATAAGCAAAACCCAGCAAACTGTATAATACCCTGCCGCCCGAACGGAAATCGAGGTGGGTATAAAATGATTCATCGGTACTTAGGGCAATGCTCTTTTCGCCGTTCCTGATAAAGTTTAAAACTCCGATGGCATAGTCGCTGCTATCAGCAATGTTTACCAGGGCAAATTGAAAGCCTTTTACCTTTTTCGCGATATTCAGAATGGCCGAAAATTGCGACCCTGTTTCGCCTGCTGAACGGTTAAATATACTGGCAAGCTGCATCCCTTTTGATTTTTCGGAATTATTAAACAGGCCAGCCATCTGCACACCACCATTAAAACTTTGTGTGCTGTTAAATGCTCCTGCAACCTGAAACCCGCTGGCCTGCTGATCAATATTGACTATGCCTGCCATCTGCACACCTCCGGTAAAGTTATGTGCCCTGTTGATGATGCCTGCTACCTGCGCACCGCTGGCATTATTTTGCACATTATTGAAAATGCCAGCCAATTGAATGCCTTTGGTACTGCCACCCACAAAATTAAATACACCGGCCACTTGAAAAAAGCTCATGTCCTTGCGGTTAATATTAAATACACCGGCCATTTCAAATCCGTCAATCCCTGCCGTGTATCCGCCCCAAATGTTTAATGAAACATGGTCAACAATTTGGCTGTTGTACATGCCATGTGTACTTAACCCGGGAGCAAGTGAAATTTGGTAGGGACTTGAGGCAAAAAAATTACCCAGGTTTAAACCCTGTACCAGTTGTTTGGAACCAATAAAAAAGCGGGCAAAACGGCTATGTTGTACACCGTCGCTTCCAGAGCCCTCATCAGGATAATATTTATACTTCTTGTTATTGTTGTGTTTTGAATCGATATTAACCTCGGGCAGTACATAAAGCGAGGTATCGCGGTAGTTTTCCTTACTCACGGTAAGCAAAATTGAGCCTGTCCAGTTTTTTAGTTTGAGTTCAAAATAGCCATTGTCGTCAGTAAGTGTCGATATCAGTAAATTCTTTTCATAAACACTGGCCCGGGCAACATACCTTTGATTAGCAACATTATTGATGTGTCCTTTTACTAAAGTCTGCTTGCCCTGGTCCTTTTCCACTTCGGCAGTAATAAACAGTCTGTTGGGTGCATGCCTTAATACTATATATCCGGGCACTTCCTTAAACTCATAGGTATCGCCCAATAATTTATCTAATAAGCTAAAAAGTGTTCCGCGGTAACCGGAAACGGATACAATACTATCGGCCGGAATTGTCTTGTTGTTATAGGCAAAGTAAAAGTTACCCTTGCTGGCAATTTTATCTAATACGCTTGACATCGGCTGCTGCTTGATCTCGCCTATGGAAACCTCTTTCATCAGGTTGCCCTGGGCGTATAGCTTAGTACAAAAAACTATGGGTATAAAAAGTAGAATTGCGTGAGTTATTAGTTTTCGGTTTATAGTCATCAGGCTTATTCGTTTTATAATTTGCACCGGCTATTACAATCAAAAATAGACGATTACATGGCATGGTGCGTATTATAACACCTATACCTGGTTTTACCCTTACTCCTTTTTTATTTATTTATAGTTAGATGCTAATTGGGGAAGCTTTGACAAAACTATTTATAAATAGGGAAAGGATTGGTATTATTCCGGAAGAATTAATAAAGAATAGCTAAAGTCAATTAGGAGAAATATAAAATTCTGAAATGATCGTTTCAAAATAATTACAACAAAAGAGCACTCCGCGATATTGCCGATGTGGCTTTGTCAGCATTGAAATAAAACGGATTAATAAAAAGACGTAATAATGATCAATTATCGCACTTTTTTATGCTTTTTCGGTCGTTATTTGCTTCAAAATGCCATTTATTTTGACCTTAACCGCACGTTTTTGAGCCGAAAAGACGTGATAATCGATGATTTTACCCGCTTTCCACCGCATATTTACCGTATAATTACCTCTTGCGCGCAAGCCTTTTACCTCGCCCGATTTTTTCCAACTATCCGGAATGGCGGGGAGCAATTCAATAAAACCGGCGTGACTTTGAATCAGCATTTCGGCAATGGCGGCAGTACCCCCAAAGTTACCATCAATCTGAAAAGGCGGCCCGGCCGATAGCATGTTAGGATAAATCCCGCCGCCATCGCCATAGTTCATAAAGGTAGCCAGGGTTGGCGTAATGAACTGGTTGAATAGCTTGTAAGCCCGGTTACCATCATGCAGCCTGGCCCACCAAAGCATCTTATAAGCTATGGAAAAACTTGGTCCGTCGTCGCCTCGGGCTTCAAGTGTTTTCCTGCTGGCTTCGGCAAGTTCGGGTGTGCTTTCTGGGGTGATGAGTGAGGCCGGATATAAGCCATAAAGGTGTGATATACAGCGGTGATGCGATTCCAATTCCTTATAATCCTCTAACCATTCCATCAATCGGCCGTCTTTGGCAATAACTCCTGGTGGCGGGATTTTTTTCAATTGAGCGGCTAGTATGTTGCTAAAATCTGGGTCTTTACCCAATATTTTGGAGGCAGTAATAACATTATTAAATAGCTCTCTGATAATCTGATTATCAATAGTAGGCCCCATGCAAATGCTGGCATGGCGGCTATCAGGCATGTAAAAACCGTTTTCGGGAGAGGAGGAAGGGGCGGTCACCATCCAGCCGGTTTTGGGATCATTGATCAGCATACTATTATAAAACTGTGCCGATCCTTTTAATATCGGGTAAATATCTCGCAGGTAATTTTTGTCGTTGGTAAAATCATAATGCTGCCATAAATTGTCACATAACCAACCTGAACCCACTTTGGTAATACCCCATGAGGCGGCTTCGCCTGGCTCTGTAAAACCCCAGATATTGGTAATTACGTGAGCCACCCATCCATCAGCATTGTAATAAGCCTTGGCTGTTTTTTCGCCATTTTTCACCATGCCTTTTACCAGCTCGGTAAGTGGCAGGTTTAGTTCAGACAGGTTCGAGACCTCCAGCGGCCAATGATTCATCTGCACGTTAATATCCAAATGGTAATCGCCAGTCCACGGAGTTACCAGTTGATTGGCCCACAGTCCCTGTAAATTAGGCGGCAATAAACCTACCCGGGTACTGCAAATGCTCAGGTACCGGCCAAACTGATAAAACAACACGGGTAAACCGTTATCAGCTTTGGGGTTAGCATGGAAGTTTTTTAAGCGAACATCAGTAGCTACATCGTCTTTATTATCGGCACCTAAATTTACACTTACCCTATTGAACAGCTTTTGATAGTTGTTAATATGGTGCTGTTTTTCAGTAGCATAAGGCACCTGCATGGCTGCATTAAGTACTTGTTCGCTTTTCTCTTTGTACAACGGGTTCTTAAGATCAGTAGCCGCCGAAAGATAAATAATGATTTCCGTTGCGTTTTTTATGATCAGTGAATGAGCATCTGTGCTCAGTTTACCACCTTTTAACAATGTTTTAACCCGGGCCATGTATTGCATGCCTTTGCCATCAATACCATTATCCAGCTGTCCATACATTTGCAGCTCGTTTCCCTGTACAACGGTAGTTGACCGTTCAGGCCGGTTCATGGAAATTTTACAGTTTAGCTGTCCTGGCCTATCAGCAGTAAGCCTCACTACGCTAACATCATTGCCAAAACTTGTAAAGTATTCTCGTTTGTAATTCACCCCATTTACCCGGTAACGGCTTACAGCTATGGCGTTGTTCAGTGATAGTTCCCTGTAGTAATCCTCATATTTTACTTCTTTTTTTGCAATGCTATTATAATCAAAGCTAATATCAAGATTGCCCAGCGTTTGATAACAGCCATAGTTAGCACCTGCCGAGCCCGGCCCTTTACAGATAAAATCCTTATCAATGATGGCCTGTGCATCGGCATTTTTGCCCTCCAATAATAACTTTCTTATTTCGGGCAGTTTTTTGTAGGCTTCGTAATTGTTGGCATCCTGCGGAGCGCCAGACCATAGCGTGATATCATTCAGTACAATCTTTTCGTGTGCTACACCACCGTCGGGCATCATACCTAAACGACCATTGCCCAACGGCAGGGTTTCTTCCCATTGCACGGCAGGTTTGGTGTACCAGGTTTTTAAAGCGGTATTTTGAGCATTAACGACCGATGGTAATACATAAAGAAAAAGTAAGGCGTAAAAATATTTGATCATTATTTGCAGGTAAGGGCTTATAAGCGGTATTGGTGAAATGGTAACTGATGCAGCTTTGTGCTACAAAATTTATGCTGATTTATAATTGACCAAAATTACTTTTATCTCCCTCAGATACATTTCACAAACACCACCTGTTTTTGTACAAACCCGACTTTTTGACGGCCCATAAAAAAAGACAGGCAAGGAAATCCCTGCCAGTCTTACAAACAAAAGAATAATTAAAATTAGTAGTCGTAATAAAATTTAGTGCTGTAAATTTTTGACAAAGTGCAGGCATTCTAAGGTGTAGCCTTTATTTAAATATAGCCTGTGGGCATCATGTCTGTTATAACCGCTATCCAGGTGAACGCTTTTTATCCCGTTTTCTGTGGCCTGCTGGTGCACATGGTTAAGTAAGGCGCGGGCATAACCGTGACCCCGGTATTTAGGCAGGGTAAAAAGATCATCAATATAAATGACCTTGCCAGTACGCAACATTTGTAAACTCCTGAAACCGATAAAACTGACTGCTTTTTTACTATTATCATCAACAATATAAAGCAGTTGGTAGCCTTCTTTCATCATTTCAATAATTTGGGATACAAAAGTGTTCATATCCAGGTCTGGGCGTAATCCTGTTAAAACATCACGGCAAAAAACGATGTCGGTTGTTGTTTTAACCGTTTGTATATTTATTGTACTGTAATTGATAATCATGGGGTATTATATTAGTGTTTAAGCCCTTTTGATAAATAATGATCAATACTCCATTGATAAACCGGAACGGTTGCCAGTAAAAGCGCGGCTGCACTATCAGCAAAAACAGAATAATTAAAAGGTGTCCTGGGGCCTAAAAATATAGCCATACACAAACCAAAGGTTAGCGTAAGTATAAAGCTGCCCAGCGCCATTAACTTTGTTCTGTATCCGATGATCAGCAAAATACCAAACAGCATCTCCGCAATGGTAGCCAGTAAAGCCACCACACCGGCTAATGACTTATGCAGAAAAGGAACCAGCATATTGGTATAAGTTACAAAATTGGCCCAGTTACCCCAGGCCGTAAAATGCTGACCTGCCGGGCCAAGCCAGCCTAACCGGTCCATTACCGGCAGGATAAAACCAATGCCCAACGCTAAGCGAAGAAATAACTGTGGTACTCTTGATGCATTAATCATGATAAATATGTTTAATTAATTGTTCAAAATTACGGCTCATCTGGACTATATTTGGATACCAGATAATTTTATTGATATAGTCCAGTTTGTTAAGATGCTTCCATTTAAAACACTGATCCTTATTGAGAAGGATAGCCCGGTTGCTATTTACAGGCAAATTGCAACGCAACTGACTGGTTTGATCAGGCAGGGAATGATACAGTCCGGAGTTTTTTTGCCGAGTACACGGGAGCTTGCCGGTTTGCTCGGCGTTCATCGCAAAACAATCATTGCAGCTTATGATGAATTAGTTACCCAAAACTGGATAGAAGCCCTGCCCCGTAAAGGTATTCGCGTTGCTATCGATTTGCCGGTTATTAAACCAAGATCGTTTAAGTTGGCCGGGCAAAATCAACCGTATCAGGCACCCGCTAAGTTTGCATTTGCGGCTGGCATAACCGGTATGGATGCAAACCCGGAAATAACCCGTTCTACGATTATAGTGAATGATGGTTTCCCAGATGCAGATCTGGCACCTTTTGATCTCATTATGCGCGAGTACCGCAAGCAAATGCAGGGCGTTCACTTGAAAAGGTTAATGGCCATGCGTGATTTTGGCGGAACGCCTAATTTAAAAGCGGCAACTAGTACATTTTTAAATGATTCAAGAGGCTTGAATATATCTCCTGATCATATTTTAATTACCAGGGGAGGGCAAATGGCTATTTATATCGCAGCCTCGTTGATCCTGAAACCCGGCGATAAGGTACTGGTAAGTGATCCGAGTTACTTTATTGCTGATGCTGTATTTACTCAAATGGGCGCTAAACTGATCCGTACACCGGTAGACGCTGAGGGCATGGATATTGACGCGATAGAACGTGTTTTATCGAAAACCAAAATCAAGTTGCTTTATATTATTCCGCATCATCATCACCCCACAACGGTAACCATGAGTTCGGCCCGGCGTGTCCGGTTGCTGCAGCTCATTAAACAGTATCAGCTGCCGGTTATTGAGGATGATTACGACTACGATTTCCATTACCGTAACAGCCCTGTTTTACCGCTGGCCAGCGCGGATCATGGTGGCAATGTAATTTATATCGGTTCGTTCACCAAACTGTTGGCACCTTCGTTCCGTGTAGGTTATATGATCGGGCCGGCTAATTTTATTGCCCAGGCTATTAATTTAAAACGACTGATAGATCTGAGGGGTGATACGCTGATGGAGGAAGCGCTGGCTATACTGATTAACAATGGCGACCTGAGCCGTCATATCAAAAGATCAAACAAAAGTTACAGTCAGCGTTGTGATCTGATCTGTGATCTGCTTAGTGGTCAGCTTAGTCATGCTGTTACTTTTAGCAAACCGCAGGGTGGAATGGCCGTGTGGTTAAAGTTTAAAGAACAATATCCGTTAGCCACAATTATTCAAAAAGCAGCATCGGCAGGGTTGATGTTACTGGGTGCGGCCTACCATAGCAGTGAGAACGAAAAACATAACGGGATACGGTTTGGCTTTGCTTCTTTAAAAGAGAAAGAACTGCAGCAGGCGGTAGATATTCTTAGTCAAATAACCGCATCAATACATACTACATAAGGCATGTACTGATGCGGTTATCAATTATTATTTACTTGCCTGGGGTAATGCTAATGAGGCAATAATCTTTTCGGCTACTAATTGTGCCGAGGCAGGATTTTGACCGGTGATTAGGTTGCCATCGGCAATGGCATAGGCCTTCCAGTCTTCGCCTTTTACATAGTTAGCGCCTTTTTCTTTCAGCATACCTTCTAATGAAAATGGAGTTTCGGCTGTGGATTGTCCGGCTATTTCTTCACTGTTGCTATAGGCCGATACCTGTTTCCCTTTTATTAATGGCTCGCCGTTTTTAGCTTTCACATTTTTTAATGCTGCAGGAGCATGACATACCAGTGCAACCGGTTTTCCCTGCTCATAAAATGATTCAATAAGGTTAATGGATAGACTGTTATCTGGCAAGTCCCACATTGGGCCATGACCGCCTGGGTAAAAAATGGCATCATAGTCTTTGGCATTAACTTTATCCAAAGTAAGTGTGTGGTTTAGCCTTTCCTGTGCAGCAGCGTCGCTGTAAAAACGCTTAACGGAGGCTGTACTATATTCGGGCTGGGCGCTTTTTGGATCAATTGGGGCTACGCCACCTTTTGGCGAAGCAATGGTTACTGCGATACCTTGATCGGTCAGTAGGTAGTAAGGAGTGGCAAATTCCTCTATCCAGGTACCCGTTTTTTTGCCGGTGCTTTTTATTTCGCTAAAGGAAGTAACTATAATAAGCACTTTTTTTGATTGCGTTTTATTCATGGTTTGTTTAGTTAAATTTGTTTTGGTTTGTGCATGTCCCTGAAAGGAAAGGGAAGTAGATAGTAATATCAGTAAAAGATTTATCTTAGTTTTCATGTCTGTTATTTTTATTCAAAATTGCGGCTAAAATGCCTTTGGATACAAGGAGGTAGATCACAAGTTTATAGTGATGTATATCACACCAATTAATATTTAGTAACCATGAGTAAAGTTTTAAGGCAACATATTGAAGAGATCATTTCCTTAACGGATGCAGAATTTGATGATGTTTTATCACATTTTACTACCAGGCGCCTAAAAAAGCATCAGTTTGTGGTTCAGGCAGGCAGCCCGGTAGAGCACGAGTATTTTGTGATCAAGGGGCTTCTAAAATCAGCTTATATTAATGCGCAGGGTAAAGAGCATATTGTACAGTTTGCTATGGAAAACTGGTGGGTGAGCGATTACCAGGCCTATCATAATAAAATACCGGCCAATTTTGATATTGACTGCCTGGAAGATGTGGAACTGCTTAGTTTATCTTATGAAAATAAAAAGAAACTATGCGCAGGATCGCACAAAATGGAACACTTTTTCAGGATAAAAACCGGCCTGGGTTACATCGGTTTACAGCAACGGGTATTATCGTTGTTAAATGATGATGCCCAATCGCGTTATAAACAATTATTTACTCAGTATCCAGCCTTGTTTCAACGTGTTCCGAAAGGGATGATAGCGGCTTACCTGGGGGTGTCCAGGGAAACGCTGAGTCGTTTTTCAAATATATAATAGAAAGTATTGTAGTTATAAAGCTTGCATCAATAAGATTAATTGCAAATTGAATAAATATCGATAGGTTTGCATTGATGAATACGAAATTTGACATCAAAAAGGTTGAAAAAATATCTAAAGCCCTGGGGGATCCCTACCGTATCAGAATAATGGAGGCGATTAAACAGGAGCAGGATTGGATGCAGTGTGCTACCATTGTTGATATGTTTAACCTGGCTCAATCCACCATATCTCACCACGTAAACCAACTGGTAGATGCTGATCTGCTTTTGACCGAAAAAGATGGCCGTAACGCCAAATACAAGATCAATAAAGAAGTATTTAACGATTACGTTCAATTTCTGAACAATTTTAAATTCTAAAATTTCTGTCAAATCAAATGACAAATGAGTGATAATAAACATATCGAAATATTTCGATATGTGAAAACTTGAATTTACCTTTGACCCGGAATAAAAATAGACGAAAACTAAAAAGACACTAGTATAAAAGTATGAGTGTTCCGAAATAAGTCTGTTTTTTAATTAAATATATCGAAATATTTAAATGTATAAATATAATTATATCAATCAAATCATCATAAAATGGAAAATCAAATAAAATCAAACAGTCATCGTACGTTATCAGAAAGTGTAGTATTGGTTACCGGCGCTTTGGCCGGGATTGGACGCGCAACAGCTTTAGCCTTTGCAGCCGAAGGGGCACGCGTGGTGGTATCGGGTCGTCGAGAAAAAGAAGGACAGGCTTTGGCTACTGAGATACGTAATACAGGCACCGAAGCCGAATTTATACAGGCGGATGTTCGTCATGAAAATGATGTCAAAAAACTGATAGATCAAACCGTGACCAGATTTGGTCGTCTTGATGTGGCTGTAAACAATGCCGGCACAGAAGGAACGCCTGGTTTGGTGATTGATCAAACTGCCGAAAGCTATGCGGAAACGTTTGATACCAACGTGCTTGGCGTATTGCTGAGCATGAAGCATGAACTGCGCGTAATGCAAGAACAAGGCTCAGGCAGCATCATCAATGTAAGTTCTATAGTTGGGTATAAGGGCTTTGCGGGAGCCTCGGTTTATACAGCAAGCAAACACGCAGTTGAAGGGCTTACCAAATCGGCTGCTATTGAGGTTGCCGCATCAGGTATCCAGGTTAATGCCATAGCTCCGGGGCCTATAGAAACCGGCATGCTGAGCCGCTTTACCGGGAACGAAGAAAATAAGAGCCATTTGATAGCAAAAATACCGGCCCAGCGTGTTGGTTTACCAGAAGAAGTGGCCCAAGCTATTGTATTCCTGGGTTCCAATAAATCACCTTTTTTAACCGGTCAGTCAATAGTTATTGACGGAGGTTTTTTAGCCTAAGCCAGTAAGAAGCCCTTATAAGTAATCATCATTAAATGAAAACTCAAGTAACAACAGAACAGGCAGGCAGTTTAAAACTGTTTTCGCCTGTAAAAGTTGGCCCATATCAATTAACGCACCGGGTGGTTATGGCACCGCTTACCCGCATGCGTACCATAAAAGATAATATCCCTAATGATCTGATGGTTGAGCATTATGTGCAACGGGCAACCGAGGGCGGCTATATTGTGGCCGAAGCAACAGTAATTTCACCTACCGGCCATGGTTATTATGGTGCTCCCGGCATTTATACCCGGGAACAGGCCGAGGGATGGAAAAGAGTTACAGATGCTGTACATGCCAAAGGTGGGGTCATATTCCTGCAGCTTTTCCATTCAGGTCGCGAATCGCATATTGATCTGCAGCCTGATGGTGGGTTGCCGGTTGGTCCCTCGGTAGTTGAACACGAGGATCATGTATATACACCTACCGGCTGGACAACGGCTACACTTAACCGGGCACTGGAGATTGGAGAGATCCACGCCATTGTTAATGATTTCCGTAAAGCCGCAGAGCTGGCCAAAACAGCAGGCTTTGATGGTGTTGAGCTTCACGGAGCAAACGGTTACCTGGTTGACCAGTTTTTACAAGATGGTTCAAACCAAAGAACAGACGTTTATGGTGGTCCGATTGAAAACAGGGCCCGTTTCCTGTTGGAGGTGGTTGAAAACATAGTAGCCGTATGGGGGGGCCAGCGGGTAGGGGTACGCTTAGGCCCAAGTGGTACATTTGGTTCAATGCATGATAGTGATCCGATAGCGTTATTCAGTTATGCCGCCGAACAACTCAATAAATTCGGACTTGCTTATCTGCATATAATTGAGCCGCGTATTAAAGGCAGTTTCCTGGAGGCAGAGGGCCTGGAGCCTGTAGCATCGGCACATTTGCGTAAAATATTTAAAGGTACCCTCATTGCCGCAGGCGGATTTGAGCGGGAAGATGCAGAAGCCATTATTGAAAGAGGTGATGCTGACCTGGTTGCCTTTGGTCGTTATTTTGTTTCCAATCCCGATCTGGTAAAACGCTTGAGGAATGATCTTCCGCTATACCCTTATGACCGTGAAACTTTTTATGGGGGTGATGAACGCGGATATAATGATTACCCCGTTTACCAGGAACAGGTTACCGCTTAATAAGTTGATGCCGGGCGATAATTTTGCCCGGCATTATTGCTTCGCCGAAATTTTTAAATCCTTCATACCCCAATCCTGCAAAACGGCTATAAGCGATTGGCCATGTGCTGTGACCTTGTACTCTACCCTGGGTGGTATTTCTGCGTAAATGGTTCGTTCAATAATTTTATCCTCCTCCAATTCTCTTAGTTGGTTAACCAGCATTTGTTTGCTTATGACGGGTATTGCTCTTTGTAGCATGCTGAAACGATTACATTTTTTGCTGATGGCATAAATGATCAGGATTTTCCATTTTCCGCCAATAATGTTCATACAATGCGTAACCGGACAATTGTTGGGGTTAAAATCTTTGTTTTTTCTTGTATTTTCCATTAGTCTAAAAAAATGTACTATAGCAGTAAAAGCAGACTACTTGTATTTTATAGACAAAGATAACAACTTTACTATCATCAAAAACAAAAAGCAATGACAGTAGCGCAAATCAAACAGTTTATACAAGGTGGCGAGTGGGTAAGTATTACCACCGAACTCAGGCCAAGCATCAGTGCGGCAGCAAACGGAAAAATTCAACCATTTTATCTTTCCAGGGTTTTTAAGTATTGGGCTGATGACAAATTTGAATGTACAGTTATCAATTACGCCGACTCCAACGGAAAAGTACCATTGGTGAAAATTGTTATTAAAGGGCATAACCTATGGCAAGGTGATCATCCCATTGCACCGGGTGCTCAAAAAGTTGACTATGTTGCTGATGAAGCTTATGAGGTAACACCATTGCATCAGGGATTTGCAGATGCGGTGAACCAGGTACCTGGCAAGGGTTTGAATAAATGGGAAGTAAATGTTACGCAAGATGTGAAAGGTAAGGCATTCCCCGCGTTTGGCCTTTCAGAAGGGCAAATTTATATTGATTATGACCTGATTTATATCTACAACGATTTGTTTTTTAATGGCAGTAAAAACGTTGATGGCCGTGCTTTTGACAAGTCGGAAAACCGGCCAACAAACTTACAGGTTCCGCTGATCAGGCAATAACGGGTTAATAAGTAAGATCAGAGAAATTAAAGCAGCAAAGAGCAATATTTTTGCTGCTTTTTTATTGCTATTCAATAAGTAGGTGAAAATAATCACAGTATCAATGGGTTATCACCGGGGTTGTTATGTTTATTGCCAATCATGCATGTAAAATATTTATCACCAAATAGTGCTTTGTGTAAAATTTATGTTGCAAAATAATAAGTGCAACTTTACTCAACTGTTGTTTTACTACCACTACAATACCACTACTTAGGCTTATTGTGATGGTTTTGCCGTATTGAAATTGAATTTCCTATCTATATTTAAAAACCAATTTACAAACATCAAAGTGCATACAATTATTAACAGCAATCATATCGAGCAATTGATTGCGGGTGATGAACCTGCTTTCGATGCTATCTATGAAATGTATGGGGCTAAAGTTTACAGGCTGGCATTCAGGTTTTTAAAAGATAAGGAGCAAAGTGAAGAGGTTGTTCAGGAGTGTTTTATAAATCTTTGGACAAGCAGGCAAAAACTAAACCCCGAGGGTAATATATGGCTGTATTTATATGTTATTGCCAAACGCTTGTCCCTAAATGCACTAAGGCAAATATGCCAGTCAAGGGAGCTTTCCGGAAAACTGATTAGCCACATTTCAACAGTACATAATAGCACAGAAGAGGATGTGTTAGCGCACGATCTGGGACACTTTGCAGAAAACATCATTAACAAGCTCCCAAAGCAACAGCAATTGATCTTCAGATTAAGCCGTATCGAGCACCTGTCGCATAAAGAAATAGCAGAGCAGCTGCAAATTTCGCCCAACACGGTAAAAAACCACATGGTTGAGGCATTAAAAACCTTAAAATCACATCTGCATTATGCGGATATGATCTATTTTCTGGCCCTATTTTTCTGGTTTTAAAAAAAAAGTTCATTTACAACTAGTCCTGGTCTATAAGTTCTGTGTTCTATACACACTAACCCCACTCAGGGTATTATAAACCAAGAACATGAATAAAGACAGGCTTAAGTATTTACTACGGCAGCATTTTGACACTACCATCAGTAGTTCTGATTTTTTAGAACTGCGAAACTACCTGGATACCGTTAATCCTGATGAAATATTGAGCCTTATTGATGAGCAATCACTAATGCTTGATGAAGGTCCGGAGTTTAATAAAGCACAATCTAAAAACGTATTAGATCGCATTAAAGCCGACTCCAGATTCAACCAGCCGGTTAAGCGCCAACCACGTATAATCAAATTAAACCCGAAATGGCTAAAAATTGCTGCTATTATCACTGTTTTTGGCGCTATAGCTTTTTTCTATACCTATAGGCATGATCCTGCCGGTGATCAAAAAAAAATAGCTGTCTGTAAATCTTCAGAAATTTTGCCGGGTAGCAACAAAGCCATATTAACTCAGGCTAATGGCAAAACCATTTTATTGGATAGTGCGGCTAATGGTGTACTAGCCAAATCAGGCAAAACCCAGGTAAACAAGGTTAACAATGGGAAGCTTGTTTATAATACCTTATCCCATAATAATACCAATGCTGAAAATACTTTAGTATATAATACCTTAACCACTCCCCGTGGAGGCGAGTACCAGGTGGTTCTTCCTGATGGCACGCATGTGTGGCTAAATTCCTCATCATCTTTAAGTTACCCGGTGGAGTTTGCCGGTAACGAAAGACGTGTAAAACTTACCGGCGAAGCCTACTTTGAAGTAGCCAAAAATAAAGATAAACCTTTTTATGTAAACATCAACAATGTACAGGTGAGGGTGTTAGGCACCCATTTTAATATTGCCGGCTATGCTGATGATCGTGATCTTACTACAACCTTATTAGAAGGCGCAGTTCAAATTAATAAGGCCGATCGGCAATGTCTGTTAAAACCTGGCCAACAGGCTGTGGTAACTAACAGTGCCAATCTTATTACGGTTTCAAAAGCCAACATTAGTCAGGTTATGGCCTGGAAAAACGGATATTTTGTATTCGATGATGAGGATATCGCCTCTATCATGAAAAGGGTATCGCGTTGGTATGATGCAGACATTGAACTAAAGGGAAATTTTGAAAACCAACACTTCGGCGGTGCCTTCAGCAAATACAAAAGCATTAATGAATTACTGGGTAACCTTGAAAAAATAGGTAAAGTTCACTTTAAGATCGAGGGAAGGAGGATTATAGTTATGGAATAGATTTACTTCCCATCTACCCCTAATCAATTATCTGTCAATAACCACACGTATTTCGTATCGCTCGCTGGTATTTAACCATAAGGGCAGGGCCAGATAATGAACCAATTGCAGCAAATACAACAATTATTAATTACCTAAACATTGAGATGTACAAAAATTTTCCTGCATTTATTTGCGGCAAGCAACGTTGCTGCATTTACAACCCCGTGCTGATCTTAAAGCTGACCCTGTTGCTGGTAACAGCCTCCTTTTTGCAGGCATCAGCTATCACTACTTACGCACAAGGGGTTACGATAAAAGCCAAACAAGCCACTTTAAAGGAGGTTTTTGAGGAAATAAGAGATCAAACAAAATATGATATTCTGTATAACTCAGACGACCTGAAGTTAGCCAAACCAGTAACCCTTGATCTTAAAAACGTTACCATTAACCAGGCTATGGATGCCTGTTTGAGTAACCAACTGCTCACCTATTCTATTGAGAATAAAACCATACTTATTAAGAAGAAAACAGTAATCCATACGGATATTGTAAAGCCTCCTAAAAAAATTACCGGCAGGGTTACGGATAGTAAGGATCTGCCTTTACCAACGGTAAACATCAAAGAAAAAGGCAGGGATAACCGTACCGCAACTGATATTAACGGATATTATAGTATTACCGTTGCTGATGAGGATGCTACGCTGATTTTTACTTTTGTTGGGATGGTAACCAAAGAGGTTTCGCTCAATGGTAAATCGCAATTAAATGTAACGCTTGAAGATAGCCCGAAACAACTGGAAGATGTTATTGTGGTTGCTTACGGTGTTCAAAAAAAGGAAACTGTTACCGGGGCCATATCAACTATTGGCACGCATGACCTTGTACAATCTCCCGTAGCTAATCTGAGTAATGCGCTGGCTGGTCGTTTATCTGGTTTAACAGCTGTTCAGGGAAGCGGAAAACCCGGGGAAGACGGTAGTACGCTGTACATACGTGGTGTAGGGACCTATACCGGCCAAACTGCGCCCTTAATTATGGTTGATGGGATAGCCAGGGACAGTTATAACGATATTGATCCTAACGAAGTGGAAAGTATCAGTGTGCTGAAGGATGCCTCGGCTACAGCCGTATACGGGGTGCGTGGCGCTAATGGTGTAATCCTGATTACCACTAAGCGTGGTAAGGAAGGGCCGCCAAAGGTAAGTGCCACCGCGCAAACTGCCATAACACAGTTTGCAAATATGCCCGATTTTGTTAATTCATATCAATACGCCTCATTATTAAATGAGCAGAGTTATGAAAACTATTGGATTCAGCATGCTAACGATGCAGATATTCATACCTGGAGTGATTTTGCCGCAAAGCGGGATGCCAATTGGATAAAGGAAGCAGTGCTTTATTATTCTCCTGAGGATTTGCGCTATTACCAAAACGCGCATACGCCTACGGTAAACGGCAAAACCAACCCTTATTATGACCCTTATGGTCACCCTGACCAGGACTGGAAAAAGCAGATGTTTAAAAAATTTACTCCACAAACCCAGTTTAATGTTAACATCAACGGCGGAACAAAATCAGTAAAGTACTTTATTTCTTTGGGATACCTTAAACAGGGCGGTTTGTTTAATACCGATTATATGCAGTTTGCTGATGAAATGCAATTTAAAAAGAGCCGGTATAATTTGCGTTCAAACCTTGATTTTGATGTAAATAAGGATTTCAGGGTATCTGTTGATGTATCAACCCAGTACGTGACCATAACCGGTATGGATAATGACGACTATACCTGGGAAAAACGCATATTATGGTCATCACCCCTGGGATCTCCGGGTCTTATAGATGGGAAATTCGCAGTCCCTTTTAGTAATATCAACGATCAGCTAAACCCCTTATATGCCATTGCCAATAGTAATGGTTATGTTATTAAGAATAACAGTACGTTAAACTCTTCAGTCAAATTAACCTACAAGTTTGATTCCATTACGGAGGGCCTTTCCTTAAATGCCAGGGGAGCATATGATAGTTATTTTGAAAGCCAGTCGGGCGGATTGTTTAAACCATTGTTATATGGTGTAAGGCCAAATCCTAATGGCGATAAGTTAAATCCTATTTTGGTTCAGGTAACTGACGATACACCTCCGTCAAGAACTGTTGACTATTATACTGGAAAATGGCGCAAGGTGTACGGTGAGTTCTCTGTAAACTACAACCATACGTTTGCAAAAAAACATGCTGTTACGGGCCTCATCCTGTACAATGCAGAAAAGAAATATGATCCTAAATTATTGTACAATCTCCCGCACGCTTATTTGGGTATAGCCAGCAGGGTAACTTATGGCTATGATAACCGGTATCTGGCTGAATATAATATGGGTTATAACGGATCGGAGAACTTCCCCGAAGGAAAAAGGTTCGGTTTCCTGCCAGCTTATTCATTGGGATGGTTGGCCAGCAACGAATCCTTTTTTCCAAAAAGTGATTATGTAACCTACGTAAAAATCAGGGGATCATTAGGTAAGGTAGGAAATGACCGCATAACCATACCCGGAACTAATCCGGCAGTTGATGCACGATATTTGTATTTACCCGATACCTGGCAATATGGTGGGGGCTATACTTTTGGCACGTTAAACAATCGTAATCCGGTTACGGGAGCCTATGAAAATACATTGGGAAATCCCAATGTAACCTGGGAAACCGCCACCAAATCAAACATAGGAGTTGATGTACATTTATTTAATGACCGGCTTTCTATCACTTATGATCACTTTAACGAGCACCGCAAAAACATCCTTTCCTATAAAGGAACAGTACCGGCCATTGTGGCGGCTACGCTACCTCCCTATAACCTGGGCGAGGTTAAAAACTGGGGCGATGAGCTAGAAATTAGCTACAACAGCGTACCCGGAAAATTTACCTGGTGGGTTAAGGGAAATGCCTCAACCAATCATAATAAGATAATTTTTCAGGACGAGGCCATCGCACCTGGTTTAGAATACCAGGCGGCAACAGGACGACCGGTTAACCAGGGATTGTATTTACAGGCTAACGGACTTTATACCTCCTGGAGAGATCTGTACGCCATGGATGCTAATGGCAATCCGGTATTCTCAAGTCCGGTAAGAGCGCTGGATAAAAATGGAAAGCCCTATGAAAATGCAGCGGGCAAACCGGTGTTTCAGAAAGACCTTGGTTATGCCGGAGCGCCGCTACAACCCGGGGAAGTTCGCTTAGTTGATGTTAACGCAGATGGGATAATTAACGAAAAGGATTATGTAAGAACAGGAAAAACAGATATCCCTGAACTTAATTATGGCTTTTCATTTGGCTTTAGCTTTAAGGGATTTGACTTTTCCGCACTATTACAAGGCGTTGGCGGAGTTGCAAAATACGCCATGCAGGAACTCCACTTTAACAAACAGCAATCACTTTTTCAAGTAGATGAAAATCGCTTTACCCAGGAGAGGTATGATAAGGGCGAAAGAATTGATTTTCCAATCGCAGCATATAACCAGGCAGGTGCTTACAATACTTTTTTCCTAAAGAGTACCTCTTACATGCGGTTAAAAAACATGGAGATAGGCTATACGCTTAAACCCACCTTTTTAAAGAGGGTAGGGATCAAATCGGCCCGTTTTTATGTAAATGGAAGCAACCTGTATACCTGGTCGCCCAACAAAATCTGGGGCGATCCGGAGAATCTGGGTTTTGTCGGCTATCCACTTACCCGCACCTATAATATGGGCGTAAACGTAAATTTTTAACCATTTAAGCAAGAAATGATGAAAAGGAAAAATATAATTATACTGCTTTTGGTGTGTTTCATAGGCGGTATACTTTCAACAAGCTGTAAAAAGAGTTTTCTGGAGAAACCCAAAGGTGGATCTGTAACCGCCGATACCATTTTTAATACCAAGAACCAGGCGCAGTTTGCTGTAGCGCAAATGTATCTGCTATGTATCAGGGGTTATTTCCCCACCAACTATAACATGTGCCGGCCAGAAGCAATTACAGATCAGCTTTATATTATACACCCATCTTATGACTGGGCATCCAATGTAATTGGCACCGGTACCTACATAACCGGAAACATGAGCGCCAGCAATACCTGCGATTATGGAACGGATGCAAATAATGGATTTAGTACTCATTATTCAGGTATCCGCCAGGCCAATCTGGTGTTGAAATATATCAATAAGGTTAATGATGCCGATAATGCCTGGAAAACAGATGTAAAAGGACAGGCCTTGTTTTGCAGGGCCATGCAGCATTTTGAGCTGTTCAGGTATTATGGTGGTGTTCCTATTTTAAATAAGCCTTTGGATGGTGCCGGCAACACAGCAGTGCCACGCAGCTCGGTACAATCAGTTGTTGATAGCGTTGTAAAGTGGTGCGACGAGGCAGCAACCATGTTGCCAGCTAGTCGTTCCAGCGCCGAGTTTGGCAAGGCTACAAAATTGGCCGCATTAGCTTTAAAGTCAAGGATATTATTGTATGCTGCAAGTCCGCTGTACAATACGCCCCCTAACTTAAAATCAGAAGTGGCCGGTGCCCGGTTTAATGATACCCGCGATACCGTGCTGGCCTATCCAACTTATGATAAAGAACGCTGGAATAAAGCCGCAAAAGCAGCCAAAGATGTAATTGATAATGCAGGCGGGGCAGGTGTGAGCCTTTATAATACTCAAAAGCCTGAAACTGACCCTAATGGTCAAAGCTATGCCAGCATTGGCGATTATGAATCTGTGTGGAATGTAATGGCCAATCAGGAAATTATTATGGCTAACACAGCAACCGGCGATAATTATTGGGGCAAGTACCTGATGTCAAAGATACGCAATGCTGCATGGGGCATTAAAAATAATGTGCCCATTGAGTTTGTACAGCAGTATGAGAAAAAGGATGGCACCAAATGGACGCTGCCTGCAAGCGGGAGTGATTTGCCTACAGATCTTAAAGCGCTTAACCTTGATCCCCGTTTTTACCAGACCATTGCATATGATGGTATGTATTATAACAGTGCGCGGGGCATTTTATCATACTACAAAAAAGGCGATTATACTACAGATGGTAACCTGGCCAGCAGCGATGCCGGTTTGGATGGTTATGCTTTAGAAGTGTACAAATTTGTTGCCCGTATTGATAATATGACCGATAACCATCTGACATGGCCGGTATTCAGGCTGGCAGAAATTTATCTGAATTATGCCGAAGCATTGAATGAATACCAGGGCCCGGGTGGTGAGGCCACTACCTATTTAAACCTCATTAGGAAAAGAGCCGGACTGCTGCCTAAAAACCCTGCCGATGTTGATGCATTCAGGGATGCCGTTCAACACGAGCGCACTATTGAATTAGCCTATGAGGGGCATCGTTATAACGACCTTAACCGCTGGTTAAAAGCCCGGGCCGTATTAAACGGAACCTTGCATGGTATTGTGACCACGGCCAGGAAAGGCACAGATGGGCAACTAAAACGTACCTGGCAAACGGTGTCATTTGTTAACCGGGTATTCCCTGTAAAATACTATTACGTGCCATTCCCGGTAGGTGAAGTGAGCAAGCGGTATTTAGGTAATAAGAACTGGGATGGGCAAAATCCAGGTTGGTAATCAGCTTTACACATTAATAATTAATGAGAAAAAATGAAAAAAGAATATATAACCCTTTTTGCCTGGATCATTTCATTCTGTAGTTTTTCTGTTGCTAACGCGCAAACTAAGAATGTTGCCTCGGCAGATTCCCTTAAAACAGACAGCAGCATTTTTAAAGGTGTTGTTGATGGTGGATTAAGAACTGAAAAATCCTGGAGAAACACGGGTGCGGTCTTTACCCTTAAGGGCGAGGATTTAACCCACATGGTGGTAGGAAATTTATTAAATACACTTCAGGGCCGTATACCCGGTTTAACAGTAGTAACCGGTTCTGGTGAGCCAGGCTATGATAACCCAACCCTTTATGTAAGGGGGCAAACGAGCTGGAATAGCAAGGCAAACCAGGTGTTGATTTACCTGGATGGTTTTCAGGTGGATATGGGAGCAATTAGCTCGCTGTCGGCGTACGAAATAGAAACGGTGACCCTGCTGAAAGATGCCGCGGCCCTATCCGTATTTGGATTAGAGGGGGGAGCTGGCGTATTAAGTATCAGAACCAAGAGAGGTGCCAATATGCCCAAAACACAAATAACGGTTAATGGCAGATATGGGATACTAAGCGCTATTGATCTGCCAACGGTAATGAATGCCTATGATTATACCAGGTTGTATAATCAGGCTTTACAAAATGATGGTTTACCCATTAAATATAAAGATCCGAGCCTCTATAAGGCAACTAATGATCCTTATCATCCAAACGTAAACTGGTATAATGAAATCCTAAAAAAGACTTCGGCTATACAGGATTATAACCTTTCGTTCCGCGGCGGCAATGCAACGGCAAAGTATTTTGTATTAATGAACTATACCAACTTTGAAGGTTTGTATAAAAATGCCGATGCCATTGATAAGGATTTTGGGACAAATGCCAAGTATACCAGGCTAAATCTGAGGGCCAATGTTGAACTGCAATTGAACAAAAATCTATCAGTTGTGGCAAACATTACCGGAATAACCGAGGATAAGAATACTCCCGGGGGCTTTAGCGCTACCTCATTATTTACCGGTTTGTTTTTGCTGCCACCAGCAGGCTTCCCGGTAAAAAACCCGAATGGCACCTGGGGAAACAGTTCGGTATATAATTTTAACCCGGTACAGTTGTTACAACAGTTTGGTACCTATAGCCTGCACACCAGAAATTTGCAAACAAATTTTGGCTTTACCCAAAAGCTGGATGTAGTGACACCCGGTCTTGATTTTAAGGGATCGGTATCTTTCAGCAATCAATACCAGGGTACTTATCAGAAAATTTTCACGGTACCTTCCTATGAGATCACCAAGGATGCGAATGATGTGCCTGTACGTGATGTAAACGGAAATATTGTTTACAAAACAATAGGCTCCATCAGTCAGGGTATAGCTGACGTAGGTGGGCCACACTGGAACAGGACTACGGTGCAGTTTGGGTTTGATTATGACCACAGTTTCGGCAAGCATACATTTACCGGTATGATACAAGCCCGTCGTCAGGGGTACTCCCATGATGGTCAGGTTTATCAGGTTCGCACCCAGGGTTTGGCAGGCAATATTACTTATGATTATGATAAAAAATATATCGTTGACCTGTCTGCCTCCTATAATGGTTCTGCCGATTTTGGCCCAGGGCACCGGTATGGCTTTTTCCCGGCTGTTGGCTTAGGCTGGGTTGCATCAAACGAAAACTTTCTGAAGGATAACTCAGTAATTGACTTTATGAAGATAAGGGCTTCTTACGGCACCACCGGTATTATTAATGAAGATTACCGCTTTTTATATGAGCAATGGGCTGTAGCAACCAGGGGGTGGATAGTTGGAACCGGTAACACCAGCAAAGGTGGGATGACCGAAGGGCCGTTCGCTAACCCTAATGCCGCGTGGGAGAAAAAAACAACTCTGAATGTGGGTATTGATCTTCGGTTATGGAAAAAGCTTTCGGCAACTGTTGATGTATTTAGCGAGAAGCGCACCGGTATTCTGGAGATCCCTACTGCCAGTGTTCCTGATTATACAGGCTTTTTCTTACAGTATACCAATACTGGCGAGGTGAGTAACAAAGGTGTTGAAGCTTCACTTAATTTTAGAGATAAGATCAATACGTTTGAGTATTATTTAGGTGGTTCTGCGGCCTTTGCCCGTAATAAAATAACACAAAGGTCAGAAAACCCTCAGCCGTTCAATTACCTGTACGCCAAGGGATATCCGATTGGTCAAATGCGGGGTCTGGTATATAAAGGATTTTACCAGCAATCTGATTTTGATGCTAATGGTAATTTAAAACCCGGGGTACCATCATCCTCCTATACCAATGTAAAGCCCGGCGATTTAAAATTTGCTGACCAGGATGGTAATGGGATTATCAATGATTATGATAAAATACCATTGAAGTATAGCAGGCTACCCGAAATTACCTTAGGTTTTAACCTGGGCTTTAAGTATAAAGGCTTTGATTTTGATGCCTATCTGCAGGGTGTGCTGCACCGTACAGTTAGCCTGCTTGATGGTCTTTCCTATTATTATACGCATCCGTTTACAACCAGCGGTAACAGTATTACTGTATTTTCTGCTAATAGCTGGACACCGCAAACAGCAAATACTGCTACAACCCCGCGTCTGTCTACGCAAAGTAACGCCAATAATGATCAGCCTTCTGATTTCTGGATGCGTAACGGCGATTTCTTAAAGCTGCGTAGCGTGGAACTGGGTTATACTTTGCCTAAAAAAGGATTTTTAAAGAAGCTTGATGCTGTAAGGGTCTTTGTAAATGGAACCAACCTCTTTACATGGGATAAAATCAGTGACCTGGAGGCCGAACAACTTTCTATGGGATACCCTTTGATGAAGGCTGTAAGTTTTGGATTGAAATTGAAATTGTAGTAATAAACTATTTTGTAATTACAAGGAAATGAAAAAAAATCGATATATAACAACAGTGTTTGTTCTGAGTGCACTGCTTTACTCCTGTAAAAAAGATTACCTGGAGGTTAAAACCATACAGGCCGATATCTCTGTAGAAAAACTTTACGCTAACTATACTTATGTACAGGGAGTGGTTTGGAATATGTATAGTTATCTGCCAAGTGGTTTCTATTCGACTGCTACAACTGGTTATGTTAATGGCGATCTGCAAATGGAGGCCGCCTCTGACGAGGCGGAGGCTACCAATGTACAAGACAGATCACAGGCTTTTAACAATGGTACATGGAACCAATATACCAATCCTGATGATGTTTGGAATGCTAATTTCGACGGAATACGGCAGGCTAACCTTTACCTGAAAAATAAGGACAAGGTAGATATCTCCTATATCAAGAATAAAATTACCACGTCAGATTCATCAGCTTACTTTAATGCTCGTGACAACGTGAAGTTTATGCAGGGTGAAGCTTTGTTTTTGAAGGCATTTTTTTACCTTGAACTGGTAAAGCGTTATGGAGGTGTACCCATTTTTGAGCAACCGCTTGATTATAATGATCCCAACACCTGGAAAAATGTACAAAGAAACACGGTTGATGAATGCATTAAGTACATCGCGTCACTGTGTGATAAGGCTGGCGCTATAATTCCAGCTAACTTGACACCTTATTCATGGTATGATGCCGGTAGGGTTACACAAGGTGCCATAAGGGCTTTAAAGGCAAAAGCGTTATTATATGGGGCAAGTCCGCTTTTTACGGGTAACGGGTCAACCACAACCTGGGCCCAGGCGGCAAAGGCCTCGGCTGATGTAATAGCTTTAAAAGCATATTCGCTCGATGCCAATTATACTAATCTATTCAGGGAAAATAATACAACATCGCCTGAGCTTATTTTCTATCGCCGTTATGGGGGTATAAATACTGTTGAGTTTTATAATTTCCCTATCGTGTTTCAAAACAGTATAGGCTTGAGCATTACACCCACTGAAAACCTGGTAAGCGATTTTGAGGTGCTGCAAAAAAATGGCAATGTAACGGTAGCTGTTCCGTTTGATTGGAATAACCCGGTACATGCGGCAAATCCATATGCCAACCGCGATTCCCGCTTTGCGGCCACAGTAGTATATAATGGCGCTACTTTCAGTTCCAAACTTATTGAAACATTTACAGGAGGTAATAGTGGGCTGCCAAAACAAGGTGCAACTAAAACAGGCTACTACCTGTCAAAATGGGTAAATCCATCTATTGACCTGGTAAATGCTACAACCGCCAATCATTCCTGGAGTTATTTCAGATACGGTGAAGTTCTGTTGAATTATGCCGAAGCCATGTTCAATGCCTATGGTGCCAGCGCCGATCCGCAAGGATATGGTATGACGGCCCTGCAAGCCATAAACCTGGTAAGACAACGTGCTAAGATGCCGGTTTTAACCACCTTAAATCAGCAGGCAATTGAGCATGAGCGAAATGTGGAATTGAGCTTTGAAAATAACCGTTTCTGGGATGTACGCAGGTGGAAAAAAGGAGTTCAATATTTCAATACCCCGGTAAATCGTATTGATATTACCAGCACAGGGACTTACACAGTTAAACCATTAGAAAACAGATCCTTTACTGAAAAAATGAACTGGTACCCGATTCCGCAAAGTGAAATTTCAAAAACCGGCTGGAAACAAAACCCCGGTTGGTAATAACAATTGGCTCATCACATCTGTGGGTGTGGTGAGCCTGTGAGCTAATTATTAATTGTAAAAAATATTTTATGAGAATTCATGTATCATCAATATTAAAATTGTCGGCCTGTTTGGTACTGGCAATTACATCCTGTAAGCAGGAATATTTGGAAGGGGTTAAATCAAACCCGGCTGTAAAGGTTTATTTACCGGCTGCTGAAAAGGCTAACGGCCTTATAGATGCACTTACTGATGGTAAACTGGCGGTGGATAGTACAGCTGGTACGGCTAATTTCTCTGTTGCGGTTTACCGTGGCGGCGAATCAAACTTTGACCCCTTAACCGTAGATGTAAGTGCCGATAATACAGCAATTGCCGGTTTAAAGCAATCAGGTGCATTGCCGGCCAATACGATAGTTTTAGACCCGGCCGACTATGTTTTGGCTGCAAAAGATTCTGTTGTTTTTGATAACCATATCATGAAGGGCAGTATTGTTCCTAAAATAAAGATTGCCGGTTTAAATAAATACAGCGGTAAAGTAGTGGCTTTAGGTATCAAGATAGCCAAATCAACCAAGCAGGAGGTTAATGCCGATATGAGCAGAGCCATCCTTTATTTTGATGCCGATCAATTACTTGATGCTGTTACGCCAAAAACCAATATGGTTGATAAGACAAAATGGCAGGTTTTGAAAATTGCCGCTAATGATAATGTCACTTTTAAAGTTAATGATGACGGCAGCATATTGGCATCAGGTGGCAATAACGGGCATCAGGGTATTTTTCAACCTTTTGTGATAAGAGCCAAAAAGCAGTATAAGATAGACTTAAACGTAGCGGGCTCTGGTGCAACAGATACCTGGTTTGAGGTTTATGTGAGCACCTTAGCCCCAACACAAAATAATGATTATAGTGATGGCGGTAAACGAATTGCCTTAAATACCTGGACTGGTTGTGGAAAAGCACCTTTTAACGGCCTGCTATCAAAATTATCTTGTGCCGGGACAGGCAATATTGTTACGTTTCCAACTGCTGGTACCGTATATGTTGTTATTAAGTCGGGTGGGGCTAGTCTGGGCACCGGCGGCATAAAACTGACCAATATTGATTTTAGACGGGTGAACTAAAAACAGAAGATCTCTCAGTTTATAAATTGAGATTTAGTTTGAATAGTACATGGATACTATGGAGCGTCCTGGGGTGAGATCCGGGGCGCTTTTTTTGTTAAAGGTATAGATGAACGTAGCAGGTGCCTGATACAACAATGGTGCTAACTTTTGAGCCAACACCATTTCTTTTTATCTGTCCCTTTTTAAGCGCTGCCATTTTTCGAGAGCTTCTTTTTGAAGCAATTTGGCGCGTTCTATTGCTAAGGCCTGTTCGTCTTTTTCACAAAGTGGCCCTTCAGTCCTTAATACTTGCGCTCTTTGCTGACTAGGAGCAGCTGTTTGTTTTTTCTGTAGCAGCATAACCTTTGATTTTTATGTTAAACATTATCCGGTGATGGCTTATCATAGTCTTTGTCACCCTTCGGCAGGAGTTCTGACTTTATCAGTTCTTTCTCATACTCTTTTTCGTCTTTGTGGTTCCTTTTGATCAGCCAAATCACAAGCATGGCCATCAGGATGATAAACAGACCAAGCCACCAGTAATTGATATCCATAACCTTAATTTAATAGGTATTTATAGTGTTAATGCGGTGTATTTCTTTTTCTGTTTGTATCCTGATAACTGTTTCCTGACCACGTAGTAAAGTTGGTCCAGGTCAAAAGGTTTTTTAAGATAGTCATCAAAACCCAGCTCGCGGTAATGTTCATCGATATGGTTATCGCAGCTTAAGGCAATCACCGGCAGACTTCGGAAATGCGACTTGATCCAATGGCAAATTTGTTTGCCCGAATAATTACTAAGCCGGCAGTCGAGCAGCACGAGCTTTGGGTGATGCAGCCTGATCATATCCAGCACATTATCGCTGTAGTCGGTTAAACCACAAACCTGAAACTTCTCCATTTGTAAAGCAACGGTGAGTACCTCTAAAGTGGCGGTATCTCTTTCTTGTACCATGATCGTTTCCATAAGCTTTATTTTTTATCAATAAACAATAGAAACACCGGCAGGAATAGCATTGGTGTTAGTTGAATAAGTAGTGTAATTTTAACGCCTTATTTGCATCATTAGTATATTATTTAACCAGGAAAAATCAGTAAATTAATGCGGGGTAATTTGATACGCGTTGGGTAACGCATATCACCTATTACTTACTGCAAAATATCATATTAGTTCAACAAAATTACACCCTCAAAGTTTGTAACAATTTTATTTATTCACGGTTTCATCAAGATCTAATCTGATCGTATTCAACTCCGGACTTACCCTCAACACAGATCCGTTATCAGGCTTGGTAAAAGATCCTTTTTCGGCTTTAACCGCGTAATTCATATGTTCAAATTGGCAATTCAGGCTTTTATCATTTATTCCGGTAAACGGCAACTTAATGCCATTTGCAGTATTCAAATCGAAAAACCAGTTGATGGCTTTGGCGGTCACCAATTTCATTTTTATTTGTCGCTCACTCAAATTAATTTCAAATGTTCCGTCAATTGATTTTAAAGGCCAGGTAATACGAATGGACTCGGCCCCCGTTGTAACGAATTCCGGATCTTTTCCCTGCAGTAATATTTCTTTTCCATCAACTATGGCCTTTAATCGTAAACCGGCAATCTGATCCTTTGCGCTCCATATATAGCCGTCAACAACGGGCAATGTAAAAAAGGTACACTCATTTGATGTGGCCGCCTGTGTTTCATATATAGATGGAAATTTTTCATTAAATAAATGAATGTCGCGGATTCTTAACCCACCTTTTTCCCACAGGATATTAACCCGGTAAAAACGACTGTTGAACCATACCGTTTTAAGATCGCTGCCTTCTATGTCCTTACTAACCGAAAAAGAGGTAGGCGGTGTAACCTTGTACTTGTTTTTAAACCAGCGGCCCGATGCCTCCAGTGTTTCTACCCTCACCTTGTGTTCATCCCTGAGTTTTGCAATCAGGGGCATCTGAATTTCAAAGCCTTTGGCCATAGCATCCCAGGTAAAGGAGTTCTCCTGCCCGGCCTGGGTATAATTAAATCCCAGCGCATCATCATTGGCAAATGCATTTAAAAACCAGTTTACCCAGGATTGATCGCCGCCGCCGAATTTATACACAGGCTCAAGGGTGATTACCCCTTGCCGGTTAGAACCTAAACCCGTATCGTACTGCCTTACTGGATCGCTGCCAAGCATGCGGAAAATAGGTACCGGGATCTGATTCTGTTCATGTTGTGCCGGCATATAGGAATTGAGCTTACTTGGGTAATAAGCCTGGTTCCAGTAACCGCCCCACAGGGTATAGCCATCTGTACCATACTGATCTTTACAGTTTGCCGAAGCAACGATGTGGTATTTTACATACATGTAATTGAGGCTGTAGGCATCAATAAACCATGATGCCACTGATTTAGGATAATAGCCAAATATCTTCTTAAAATCGGCCATGTACACATCAATAAGCTTTTCGCGCTCTTTGGGAGTATAGCCGGTGGAGAAACCGATATTTGCCCTCCAATCCCAGGGGTAGCGTCCCCGCCATTTTAGCCCGGCTTTTTCAACAAGCGGCTGCGGGATCTCCCACCATGCACCAATTTCAAAAGAGTTTTTGGGAAGCGCCGATAGTAACTTTTGATACCTGGGGTCGAGCAAAGCATCATATTGCAACAGGAATGTGCCGCCAAGTTTGTATTTTTTCATGATCTCCACTTGCTTAACTACCGTCTGGTACAATACCTCCTCAGTGATCTGTGGGTCCCGCGGTTCCAGCAGGCGGATGAAATTGACGATATTTACAATTTTGGGAGATTCATCTCCAACTTTTAATGCCGGTTGTTTAACCAGATAAAAGGAGCACAAGGTGCTGAAAACCGTGAGGCAGCAAAGAGCAATCAACCATGGTTTCTGGCGTGTATTTAATTTCATAGGCTTAATTGTCCCTTAACAGGTTAATGGTATTATTGAGGTCAATGTTACTAAATTATTGCTAATTTTCTTTTCTTTACCGGCAGGTTGATAGGTTGATGCTCTACGGGAACTGACAAAACCGAAAATGTGGTGGTTTCTCCAAACTTCCCAAGCTGGTTCAGTATCAGGTTCAACTTATCTGTTGATACAACAGTTATCCCCACAAAAAAACAATATTCGCCCGTGATGTGGACAATATCGGTTATGCCCTCCATCTTTTCGGCTTCTTTTAAAAAAGCATTAATATAGCCGTGGGGTAACTTTACGGCTACCAACACTTTTTGCTGATAATTTAATTGCCCGAAGTTGATGTTTACGGTAAATCCCTTTATTATTCCAGCGCCCTGCATCCGTTTTATTCTTTCGGCCACAGCAGGTGCGGTAAGGCCAACCCTTCTGCCTATTTCTGCATTGCTTACCCTTGCATCAAGCTGCAACTGGTTCAATATGGCATAATGTAATTCATCTATCTGCATACTCAAAAATTAAAAAACTTCGATTCGAAAGTTTTGAGGGTTGATTCCTTAGAAACGAAAGCTAAATTAAGTAATTGCCGGGTGATCTTTGCAACAGATAAACTGCTGACAAATGAACATGACTGAAGAAAAGATCCAAAACGATATAAAAATAACCCATGGTATGGCCGTGATTGATGCCTCTTTGCGTATTCATTATGTGGAGGCTGGGAGTGGTGACCAGACTATAGTACTACTTCATGGTTTTCCGCAAACATGGTGGGAATGGCGATTCGTGATTCCTAATTTGGTTAGTGCAGGTTTCCGGGTAGTGGTGCCAGACTATCGGGGAGCGGGTGATTCATGGCGGCCGGCCTCTGGCTATGACAAGCGCACCATGGCGGCCGACATTTACAAATTATTAAAGGAGCACCTTAAAATTGACAAGCCCGTAATAATGGCGGGCCACGATATTGGGTTGATGGTGGCTTATGCTTATGCCCAGGAATATAGGGATGCGGTATCGCACCTGATTGTTATAGATGCTCCTTTACCAGGCACAAAGGCTTTTGATAAAATACGATCTGATCCCCGGGTTTGGCATTTTGCATTTCATACCGTTCGCGACTTACCAGAACTGCTGATAGCTGGTCGCGAGCGGCCATATCTTCAATCGTTTTTCAACTACCGGATATTTAATGTTGGTGCGATAAGTAATAATGATATAGAAGTATTTACAACCGCTTATTCAGCGCCTGGGGCTATCCGGGCCGGACTGGAAGTGTACCGTGCCTTTGATCAGGATGTAATTGATAACAGGGAGATGCTGCAAAAGAAAGGAAAATTGACCATTCCTGTTTTAGCTGTTGGCGGCGACATAAGCACAAGTGGATCTATCATGAAAGACATGATGCACGAGGTGGCAGATGATGTTATTGCGGTACGTATTCCAAATACAGCTCATTGGATTGTTGAAGAAAATCCCGATGTGTTTCTGTCCGAGGTTTTAAAATTTCTGAGTTTGGGGTAAGCTACAATTAATAATATTATCACTCTGCCCGTAATGACGAATTACGGATGTGAACCTGTGTGGGTAGTGTTACTGTTTCAAAGTTAATAATATGTCGTTTAGTTTCAATCAGGCCTATCAGCATCTCAGCCGCTTTTTTACCCATCTCCAATCCTGGTTGGTAAATGGTGCTCAATGATGGGTTTAAAATGTCCGCTTCCTGCACATTGCTAAATCCCAGTATTGCAATATCCTTGGGTATGCTGAACTTCAATTGGTGTAAAAGGGAAAACGTGGTTGTTGTTATCATGTCTGAAGCGGTAAAAATGGCATCCGGCCGGTTTTCACCATAAAGTAACTCAATCAGGATGTTTTCAATTTCTTTCCGGTCCTTACCGCCATATAAACAATACTTGATATGCTGCTCATTAACCGCAATATTGTTTCGCTCTAATGCCAACTTGTATCCATTCAACCGTTCCTTAGTTATGGAAACATTAATTGAACCGGTAATGTGTGCTATTTTGCGATAACCTGCGTTAATCAACTGAGTTGTGCCTTCCAATGCCCCCATAAAGTTATCCGCGATTACCTTGTGTGTATTGATCTCATCACAGATCCTGTCAAAAAAAACAATGGGTAACCCCTTGGCATGGAGCTTTTTCAGGTAGCCAACATCAGTTGTTTCGGTAGAAAGCGACATTAATAAACCATCAATAGAATGCGATGTTAAATGATCAACATTAAACATTTCAAGTTTGCTTGACTCGCGGCTTTGCGTAAAAATAACATTATAACCTTTGCTATGAGCGATGGATTCAATACCATCAATAACCTGCGAAAAAAAACGATTGTCAACAAGTGGTACTACAACACCAATAGCTTTGCTGTTACCCTGTTTTAAGCTCCGGGCCATAGAATTAGGTTGGTAGTTGAGTTTTCGGGCACATTCAATCACCAGTTTTTTGGTTCTCTCGCTGATCTCATAGCTATCATTTAAAGCCCTGGAAACGGACGAAGCAGAAATTCCAAGTTCTTTTGCAATATCTTTTATAGTGACCGATTCAAAATTCATAGTGCCAATTTAGTTACAATCTTTATGCTTAATAAGTCGCGCTAAAAGAACCGTGATAAACAATTTGCAAGTTACGACACTTTTACCCAATTGCTGAGGCTCCATATCTTTCTAACTGAAGGGCTAAATATATTTAAAGGAAAGAGACCAGGAGTGGGTATAATGGGGCAAACAGCAGGGGCGAAGTTTATTAATTGTAGCTTTTGGGGCCATTTTAAGGTTTAGGGGGGCATTATCAGTTCGGTACATCATCAACCAATTTAGGAATTTTTAATAATGCTACCCATGAAATATCCTTGAGTTATCGTTTTGGGAGAGGGGCATCTGATCCAAAATTGTTGTAATATATCCGGTTAATAAAAAAGAGTGGTTAAATAGGTAGTGCAAAGCAACTATGCATTGTATACCTGCAAAATAATCAAATATTATTAATTATTACCCCCTTAAATGGTCTATTAGCCCCTCACGGCTATTTATGATTTACCATATGTTTGACTTACAATTATTGCCTAATAGTCAACACGAAAGCCATCTCTGTTATTCTGGCTGCATTTTGTTTAATTATTAATTAACTCCATACGAGGTAATTAGGTTTGGTTTTGCGTTTTGCCAGATATTTTATACTGTAACCAATTAACCAATTTATATTTTAACCTAAATTTTTAATGAAATGAAGCCAAAAATTCTAATTTTTCTTAGTTGTTTATCATTGATCTTTACATTGGGGTGTAAAAAATCACCTTCGCTGATAACAGCGAATGGTTCGCCGGCATCCACTTCCAAATTGTCTGTAAATGCAACTTCAGCATTTATCCATCCGGGTATGTTGCACAGTCAGGCTGATTTTATCAGGATGCAAACCATGGTTAGCGCAGGTACAAATCCCTGGCTTTCCGGATGGAACAAACTGACAGCCAACTCGCACTCAGCATCAACCTATTCTATGCAGGGGCCTGCAGATACAGTTTACAGAGGTTCTGGTTGGCCGCAAAATTATTCAAAGCTGTATAATGACATCGCCGCCGCCTATCAAAACGCCTTGCGTTGGAAAATCAATGGTGATGTAGCCTGCGGAAATAAGGCGGTAGCCATCATGAACGCATGGTCATCTACTTTGAAATCTATCGGCGGATCTGCAGATAGATGGCTTGCCGCTGGCATATACGGTTACGAGTTTGCCAATGCAGCCGAGATCATGCGCGACTACAGCGGCTGGTCGGCTACAGATTTTACCAGGTTTAAAAATATGATGCTCAACGTGTTTTATCCCATGAATCATGATTTTTTGATAAACCACAATGGGGCTTGTATCACCAATTATTGGGCAAATTGGGATCTGTGCAGTATGGCATCAATTCTTTCAATAGGCATATTATGCGATGACACCAATAAGTTTAATGAGGCGATAACCTACTTCAAAACTGGTGCAGGGAATGGGGCAATTGATCATGCGGTGCCATTCTTATACAATGCGGGTCAGTTAGGTCAGGGACAGGAATCGGGCCGGGATCAGGGACATCAATGTCTGGATATTTCTTTGCTGGGTGCTTTCTGCCAAATGGCTTATAATCAGGGACAGGATCTATTTACCTATGAAAATAATAAAGCACTGGCAGTTTGCGAATATACAGCCAGCTATAATCTTGGAAACACGGTGCCTTTTACCACGTACAATTGGGGCAATGGGCAAAATTGCGCGGCACAAACACAAACGGTGATTGCGGAAGGTGGAAGAGGGGACATTCGCCCAAGCTGGGAGCTAATCTATAATTATCAGCAATCACATGGTATTACCGGAACAACCTACAGCGGCCAGTATGCTACTAACGTAAGACCGGAAGGTGGTGGTGGCGATTATGGGCCAAATAGCGGTGGATACGATCAGTTAGGATTTGGTACCTTAACCCATTCTGTAGGGGCACAGTCAATAGCCAATGGCACGTATAAATTGATCAATCGCGCCAGCGGAAAATACCTGGATAATTTGGGTTCAACGACCAACGGGGCAAATGTGACACAGTGGGCTTCGAGCGGCAGCAATAATCAGAAGTGGGCAATAACTTATACTGGTGGTTACTACAAATTGGCTTGTTTAACCGGCAGCAAATGTTTGGATAGTTATGATCATACTGTCGATGGATCAACGGTTGCGCAGTGGGCTAGCGGCAGTAGTACTAATCAGCAATGGACAATAATACCTGTGGGTTCTTATTACAAAATTGTTAACCGCACCAATGGTAAATGCCTTGATTCAGGAGGTGGAACTACCGATGGGGCTATTATGCAATTCTGGCCAAGCAACACTAGTAATAATCAGCAATGGACCATTGCGCCATGATATACCTGTTGTTGTAAAGAAGAACGGGAAACCTATATTTAAATTAAACAAAAACGGCATGGCTATACGTCTACGCTGTTTTTGTTTAAACCCTCCCCCTTATTTGACCCATTAAACCCCCTTATGAATCTTTGCTTTGCTCTACTTTCGAAACGCAATTATAAACTATTTTTCCAGATATGCTTTTTGCACATATCATTAAATCCTTTTAGTAACTATTAATCTATCCATTATATAAGGCAAATGTCTTTATATAAGATTAATGAAATGGATGCATGAGATGAAATAGCAAGGCAAGGAGAAATGATAGCAAAATTATGAAAGACAATTATTTGAAAGCCCATTCTAGTATCATAAGATCAGCTACTGTATTCATTTTTGTGATCATCTTGAGTGCAGGGCTTGAGGCGGGTGCACAAAGCAGTTTGCAGGTATTGCCCAATATAAATTATTGTGCAGCACAGGCCGAAAAAACGTTAAATGCTATTCCTATAAGCGATAATAATATACCCCGTAATATTGATAAAGATAAAACAGAATGGCGTTATGTAAACTATAAGGATTGGTGTAGTGGTTTCTGGCCCGGGATTTTATGGTATTTATATGAAGGGACCCATGATGAAAAATGGAAAACAGCTGCAGATAAATTCACACGGGAGTTAAAGCCACTTTCTGAACATAATGGGTTTGATCATGATCTGGGTTTCATGGTATTTAACAGCTATGGCAACGGATATCGGTTAATTAAAGATCCGGAATATAAGCAGGTGATTATAAGATCAGCAGATTCATTGGCTACGTTATTCAACCCAAAGGTGGGTACTATTTTATCATGGCCATCGATGGTAAAAAAAATGAACTGGCCACACAATACCATTATTGATAATATGATTAACCTGGAACTGTTATTCTGGGCCTCAAAAAATGGCGGTAGCAGGCATTTATATGATATCGCGGTTAAACACGCGGAAACTACGATGCATAATCATTTCAGACCCGATTATACTTCTTATCACGTGGTGGTATATGATACGGTTACCGGGAAAAAGATAAAAGGGGTAACCCATCAGGGTTATGGGGATAACAGTATGTGGGCTAGAGGGCAATCATGGGCTATATATGGTTTTACCATGTGCTACCGCGAAACCAGGAAACGGGAGTTTTTAGATTTTGCACAAAAGGTAGCCGATGTATATTTAAGCCGTTTACCTGCTGACCAGATACCTTATTGGGATTTTGATGACCCAGCTATACCTAATACTGTTAAAGATGCTTCGGCTGCATGCGTAACTGCTTCGGCATTGCTGGAGTTATCAGCCTTAATAAAAAATAAACCAAAGTCCCGGATTTATCGACAGAAGGCTGAGGCCATGCTGCAAACGCTTTCCACATCAGCATACCAGAGCCGCAATGTAAATGACGCTTTTTTACTGCACTCAACCGGGCACCACCCTGCCGGGACCGAGATAGATGCATCCATTATTTATGCCGATTATTATTACCTGGAAGCCTTAATGCGGCTGGATAAATTACAGCATATAAAAGTTTATAATAATCATCAAAAAACACGTTAAATGAGATATTTTCTATTGGCTCTGGTTTCATTTATCACCTTAACTGCTAAAGGACAAAATACGGTAAAAGGCTCTTCTGTTAATCTACAATCACCAGATCAAAATCTGATGCTAAAATTTCATCAAAAATCACTTAGTGATAACAAACGGATGATGTATTATGAAGTGAGCTATAAGGGTAAGGAGGTGATAAAAGAATCGGCCCTGAATATACAAATGGATAACCAGCTTTCAGAAAAGGCAATGGCCCTAAAGATAGATCAACATAAAGACTGGTGCGAAAACCTGGAGATAAAGGAGATCAAAACAGTAATCCATGATACCACCTGGAAACCGGTAAACGGCGAAAGTAGGATGATAAGAGATCATTATAATGAAGTAGATGTTACACTGGTAAAAGACGGCAACCCAATATATGTAATGCAGGTGCAGCTGCGGGTTTATAATGAAGGGGTGGCTATACGCTATTTCTTCCCTGAGAATGTAAAGGGAACTTATTATAATGTAACTGCGGAAAATACCGAATTTAGCTTACCATCAGGCACACAAGCCTGGTTTGCTAACTGGGCCCAGGCACCTTATTATAAATTGCCGTTATTCAACTGGCCCGGTGAAAGCGAGCGACCATTAACATTGGAATTGCCAAACGGCTTATTTGCATCACTTGCCGAAGCACAAATGGTTGATTATGCACGTACCAAATTTAAGTTAAGCACCAATAAGCCCAATACCATTATTACCTCAATGTTTGGCGAAGCTCAATTGATATCGCCCGTGTATACTCCCTGGCGGGTAATCATGGTGGCTGAAAAACCAGGCGATTTAATTGAGCATGACTATTTAATACTTAATCTAAACGAGCAAAGCAAAATAACCGGCAATACTGATTGGATAAAACCAGGTAAAATTATGCGGGTGATGACACAAACCACTGCAGACGCAAAAGCCAATATTGATTTTGCTGCCCAACAGAACCTGCAGTATATATTATTTGACTGGAAATGGTATGGGCCAGCTTTCAGTTTCGATTCTGATGCGACGAAGGTTGCTATACCTGATTTTGATTTACCGGGCATTATTCAGTATGGTAAGGATAAGGGAATAGGGGTTTGGCTTTATGTTAACCAGCAAGCGCTGCTGGCACAAAGCGACAGCCTGTTTGCCGTATATAATAAATGGGGAATAAAAGGCATTAAATTTGGTTTTGTGCAGGTAGGATCGCACCGCTGGACCACCTGGATGGAGAAGGCCATACAGCAGGCTGCCGCCAGCCGGATGATGGTCAATATTCATGACGACTGGCGCCTTACTGGCGAACAGCGCACATGGCCAAATCTAATGACGGCCGAAGGTATACGGGGTAACGAAGAAATGCCAGATGCCACCCACAATACTATTTTACCTTTTACCAGGTATATAGCAGGTCCGGCTGATTATACGATCTGTTATTTTGATAGCCGGATAAAAACCACCCATGCTCACCAATTGGCATTAGCTGCTATTTATTACAGCCCAATTCAAACTTTATTTTGGTACGATAATCCATCGCAATATCACCAGGAGCCCGAACTGGAGTTCTGGAGCAAAATCCCTACCACCTGGGATGAAACGAGGGTTATGCAAGGCATGCCCGGACAGTATATTACTACTGCCAGACGTAAAGGAACAGAATGGTTTGTGGGAACCATTACCAATAAGGAGGCCCGCAGATTACAATTACCGCTCAATTTTTTATCAAAAGAGAAAAAATATATAGCCAGTATTTATTCGGATGATCCATCCGTTAAGACAGCCACACACGTGAAAATAACCCGTCAAAAAGTAAATGCTGCAACTATTCTGGATATTCATCTAAAGGCTTCAGGCGGCCAGGCGATTTATATTACTGATGAAGCACAGAAATGATAACGTAAATAACATAAGAGTATAAATGCAAATTGATAAACTATCCGGTTCATTTATTTTAACTGCTGACATTGGCGGAACGCATATTACATCAGCCATATATGATGGAGAAAGAGACAGTGTTATTGAAGATACTATTTCCCGCGTTGGGTTCAGCAGCAAGGGAAGTGCACAAGATATATTGAATTCATGGGCAGAAGCTCTATCTCAAACGCTGAGAAAAACTGAGGTAGCCATTTCGGGGGTGGGTATTGCTATGCCTGGGCCTTTTGACTATGAAACAGGTGTTTCTTATATAACCGGGCTTAGTAAATACGAATCGATCTATAGAATGAATATCAAACAACAGTTAGCAAAAATGCTGCAACTACCTGCTGAGATCTTCAAATTCAGGAATGATGCCGAAGCCGCAATAGCCGGAGAAGTAGCAGCCGGCGCAGGCAAAGGGGCAGATAGCATTATTGGGATCACATTGGGTACCGGATTTGGCTCAGCTTGGAGTGTGGATGGTATTACCAAAGATTTAAATTTGGGCAGCGAACCTTATAAAGATAGCATTGCTGATGATCATTTATCTACCCGATGGTTTCTAAAACGCTATTATGAATTATCAGGCATATCAATTACAGAGGTGAGTGAACTCGCTTTAATTGCAAAAGAAAGCCCCATGGCCAAAGTAGTATTTAGCGAGTTTGCAGCCAATATGGGCAATTTTTTATTGGAACCTGTGTTGCATTTCAGACCAGAAACGCTAGTTGTGTGTGGTAACATCGCTAAAGCGTCAGAGTTTTTTCTTCCGGTTGTGTCCAGGCAGTTAAATATGACCAGTTTGAAAATCGGACAATTAGGGGAGTATGCTGCGCTCATTGGAGTTGCTGATCTTTTTCGCACAAATTCTAATCCACAACGAATATCTTTATAAAAAAAATATAACCAATGACCAATAAACCAGCCTTTACCGAGAAGAAATTTATCATCCCGCTGATTTTTGTTACCTCACTATTTTTAATGTGGGGTTTATTGCTGTCAATGAGTGATGTACTCAACAAGCATTTTCAAAATGTTTTAAATTTATCCAAGTCGCAATCCGGGTTGATCCAGTTATCGGTATTTGGAGCTTACTTCATAATGAGTATCCCCGCGGGTTATTTTTTAAAGAAATTTGGATACAAGCCCGGTGTTATTTTAGGGTTGATTCTGTTTGCCACCGGTACCTTTTTATTTGTACCCGCTGCAAACGCGGCTTCGTTCAATTTTTTCAGGATCGCCCTATTCATTTTAGGCTGTGGTATGGCAACACTCGAAACGGTAGCGCATCCTTTTGCAGCAGCTCTTGGCGATCAGCGTACCAGTGATCAACGACTTAACTTTTCCCAATCATTTAACGCGGTAGGTACTATTATAGGGCCAGCTATAGGTTCCTATTTCCTGTTTCGTTCAACTACCGAGCACTCTACTGACCTTACATCTGTAAAAACGTTATATGTAGGTATTGGCTGTGTGATCTTATTGATCGCGGTCGCTTTCCTGTTTTTAAAAATCCCGGTATTAACAGAGCCTCACACGGAGGTTGCAGCAGCAGATCCTGACGCGGTTAATGTAGATACCGCGCCTACTAAAAAATTATATCAGCATAGGCATTTTGTGTGGGCGGTAATCGCTCAGTTTTTTAATGTTGCCGCTCAAGGCGGTACCTGGGCCTTTTTTATTAATTATGGGCATGATGTAATGAAGTTAAGCAGTCAGACGGCGGTGAATTACATGAGCATTTTTATGGCCATGATGGCGGCCGGGCGTATTGTTGGAACTTACCTGATGCGATTTATAGCCCCCAATAAACTGCTTGCCATTTTTGCGTTAGGCAACGTGTTGATGTGCCTTATTGTGGCTCAAGGTTTAGGTTGGCCATCCTATATCGCTTTAATGATGGTCAATTTCTTTTTTAGTATCATGTTTCCAACCATATTTAGTTTAGGGTTAAAAAACCTGGGCAGCCATACTCAGCAGGCCTCCTCTTTTATATCCATGGGAGTAGTTGGCGGTGCGTTTTTTCCGTTGATCATGGGGCAAATTGCCAATCACGATGTGGCTAAAGCATATTACCTGCCCATTATTTGTTACTTGGTTATTTTTCTGTTTGCATCCAGGTTTTATAAGGTTAAGCACTAATGAGGTCAAGAAATATATGCCCGATTTGCAATTTGCTTTTTTGTTGTTTGCTGGTAAATAATATTCCCGTATTTGCGCAATTAAGCAGTAAAAAAGCAACGTTTGATTTTTCATATCTCGATAGAAGGATTAATGGCTGGATAGATAGCGGGTATTATAGCGGAGCATCCATCCTCATTGCAAAAAACAATCAGGTAATTCATGAAAAATATTTTGGCAATTATACACCCGGATCGGTTGCCTATATAGCGTCAGCCGGTAAATGGCTGGCTGCGGCAACCATAGCGGCCGTAGTTGATGAAGGCAAGCTTTCATGGGATGATAAGGTGAGCAAATGGCTGCCCGAGTTTAAAGACATTAAAGGCGAAGCTACACTACGCCAATTATTATCGCACACGGCTGGATATCCTGATTACCAGCCCACAGGCTGTCATACAGATAATTATCAAACATTAAAAGAATCAGTTGCGCATATTGTGGATTTGCCTGCTGATACTTTACCAGGAACCAAATTTAAATATGGCGGCCTGGCTATGCAAGTAGCAGGTCGTATGGCCGAACGGGCAACCGGGAAGGATTGGGAAACGATTTTTCAGGAAAAAATAGCCCGGCCTTTACAAATGGGACTAACCCACTTTACACCGGTGAGCGACGTTGATGGGCAAAGCCCCATGCTGGGTGGCGGAGCTAGAGCAGGATTACTTGATTATGCGAATTTCCTGAACATGATAAGCCATGATGGGATGTTTGAGGGTAAGCGTATATTATCTGTAAAATCGATAAATGAAATGCAGGCCAACCAGGTTGGTGAAGCAAAAGTGTTTCCTGGCGAGTTTGTTGAAAAGGTGCGCGCAACACACCGCAGAGATATCTATGGTTTAGGTGAATGGCGGGAGGAAATGGATGCAAAAGGAAACCCGGTACTCATCAGTAGCCCAAGCTGGGCCGGCGCGTATCCCTGGATAGATAAGCGACATCGTGTTTATGGCTTTTTTTTGGCCCGTGTTGCAGAAATGAAAAATGGCTTTAATCCGTTTTTGACCAGCCCGGTATTACCATTGGTGGTAAGAGATATACTGAGAGCCAGCCTCCCCAATATAAAACATAAGCGTGTAACCGTGCACCGCCAGGCTAAACTTTAAGTTGCTAGGTTCTAATTACTATCATAAAGCTGAACCTGCAAGCCTGTTATCCCTCTTATTTGACCCCACAGTCCCCCTTTTTTCTGTAGGCTGCACTTTAATTTAGCTTAAACGATATCATCCCGGTCATCAAGCTTTTTATATACCGGTTGCTTATTCATATTACCTAAAAATGCCAGTATAATGATCAAGAGGAAAATTACTATCAATGACATTGCCAGAGAACTGAGTATCTCAAAAACCTCTGTTTCCTTTGTTATTAATGGCAAGGCACGTGAAAAAAACATTAGTACGACATTAGAGAAAAGGGTATTAGCCTATATAGATGAGATTGGATATAGACCCAACCATTTTGCCCAGGGTTTACGTACCGGTAAAACGAAAATGATCGGTATGCTGGTCGAAGATATATCAGACCCTTTTTTTTCGGCCGTTGCCCGTATGATGGAAGAAATTGCATATAAGAAAGGGTACAAGATTCTTTACAGCAGTACCGAAAATGATACGCAGAAAGCCAAAGATCTGATTCAGATGTATCGTATCCGGCATGTAGATGGTTATATCATCGCGCCTCCGCCTGGTATTGAATTGGAATTAAAAGAGTTGACGGATGATGGTTTTTTTGTACTGTTGTTTGACAGAACGTTGCCCGGACTGGAAATCAGCAATGTTGTGGTTGACAATTTGGTAAGTAGTTATAAGGCTGTTAAACATTTAATTGATAATGGCTACAAAAATATAGCGATGGTTACCTTGTTATCTGATCAAACTCAAATGCTTGACAGAAAGGCCGGCTATGTGAAAGCTTTAGATGAAACCAGCAAGCCGTACTTGCTGAAAAAAATAGCTTATCATGATAAAAGAGAAAATTGTATTAAGGAAATTCAGGATTTTTTAATTGCCAATCAAGAAATTGATGCGCTGTTTTTTGCAACCAATTATCTGGCTGAAAGTGGGTTGGAAGCGCTAAAACTATTAAATCGCCATATTCCTGGGGATATAGGTGTTGTGGTGTTTGATGATCATTATCTTTTTAAACTATTTACACCGTCTATTACTGCCATAGCTCAACCGATCAAGGAAATTTCAGAGCAGGTAATTCATATGATGCTAAGAAGTATTTCTGATCCCAAGATAAAAAAGCCGGTTAAAACACTGGTTATTCCCACATCACTTACCATTAGGGGATCTTCTTTACCGCGAACAAAAATAAATGGTGATTTCGGGTTAAAAGACTAGTGAAGAATAAGTTCTGAACGAACAAACGTTAACAAAGTACACACACTTTTGCCTCTTATACAAAGCCACAGGGTTGGTTTTTTATAAAAATCCAAATCAAATACGGGTTATCTGCTCAGTTATGTGAATAAGAGGTATTTTAATCGATTTACCCCCCGCTGTTTGACCCCGTACACCCCTTTTTATTTTTTTTCTACACTATACATTAGCAGCCAAATTATAAACAACTATTGATATCGGTACCTCATGTATTGGTCAATAAATCAATTTAGTAAACCAATTTTTAATTTAAACTAACTTATGATGGAAAATTTTACTTTGTTATCAAGGTACAAAACTGCTACAATTACGCTTTTTCTTTCCTTGTTGTTCTGTTTGAACTCCATGGCGCAAGACAAGATGGTAACGGGGAAGTTGATTGATGCCAAAACCCATGAAACGATCATTGGGGCAACTATAAAAATTAAGGGAACCCAAACCGGAACAGTAACCGATGCAACTGGTACCTTTAAACTTAAAGCGCTGCCGGGAGCTATTTTGCAGATCAGTTACATCGGTTATGTGAGCAAAGAGGTCGTGGTTGACTTCGACAAACCCATAACCATTACCTTAGCTGCCAACAGCAGTGACTTAAGCGAAGTGGTTGTAGTGGGTTATGGTACACAGCGCAAGGCCACGCTTACAGGAGCCATAGCAACCGTATCATCAAAGGTATTTGAAGACAGAGGGCCAATCAATAACCCGCTGGCATCATTACAGGGACAGATACCAGGGGTAATTGTAACCAGATCGTCGGCGCAGCCGGGGCGCGAGAACTGGAATTTCCAGATCAGGGGTGCAACCTCAACAAATGGACAAGACCCGCTGGTTATATTAGATGGAGTTCCCTTATCAAGTAATTTTCAACCAGATGTTAATAATAGTTACACAAGCAGTAATGCTGCATTAAACTCTATCAATCCCGATGATATAGAAAGTATTTCGGTTTTAAAGGATGCTGCAGCATCCATTTATGGTTCAAGAGCTGCATATGGCGTTGTTCTTATCACCACCAAAAGAGCCAAGGCTGGTAAAATGATAGTTCAATATGATGGCTCTGTTTCCAGAAAACTCCTCGGCTTACAGCCAACCCTTATTAATGACAAGCAATGGGGAGAGGGTTTAATGCAAGCGCTAACAAATGACAGATATGGCGTAGCTCCAACTGATTACATATGGTATCAGTTAGCCAAACTGGCTACAAATCCACCAGCCTCTGGTTATATTGATATTGCAAAGCTACCCGGTTATACAGGTACGGTTGGTACAACTTTATACAATGGCGTGCCACTTCCTCCTTTTAATGACGTAAAGGACTTTACCTTTTTTGATACAAACCAACAAAAGATCTTGTGGCAAAACGCAACATCTACACAGCATAACCTAAGCTTTTCAAACAGGACAGAAAAAGAGGGCTACCGTGTATCATTAGGATATTTAAATGATGGAAGTCAGTTAAGATGGGGGACAAATGGGAACCAACGTTATAATTTGCGATTCAATAATGATTATACCTTTAGTAATAAGTTGAAGCTGGAAACCAATATATCATTAGAGCGAAACAATATACAACAACCATCTCTATATAGTTATAATGGATATAGCGCACTTAGTGAATATGCCCAGCCCGGAATGCCAGCTTTCACGTCAAAAGGACAGCCATATGCATGGGGAACGGTTTTTAGCGCGGCAGCGGCAGCCAGAGACGGTGGTTCCAATTTAGAAGTAAATACCAGGGCGCTGCTTAACTCAACGGTTACCTATAATTTTGCCAAACACTTAACTTTTACCGGTGTAGCAGGTTATAATACCTGGTTTCAGGATACCCGGATACAGCAAAAGCAAGTTCAATATTATAACTATGCCGGTGATGTGCTGATACAAACATTGCCATCTTCCGGTGGTAATAATAATGTTAATAATACCTGGTATCAAAGAGGAAACATTACAGAGCCTTACTACAATTTGAGTGGCAGGGTGGCTTATAATAATACTTTTAATAAAGTACATGATGTTAGCTTAATGCTTGGTAGCTCTTATGAAAGAGATGAATTTAATTCTTTCTACACCAGAACATATAATTTGGGTAATGATAATATTCCTTCATTAGGCCTTGGTTTGAGCAATTCAACAGGTGGTTATTTGACAAACGGAGAAATTCAGAACCACTATGCATTAGGCTCATATTTTGGCCGGGCAACTTATGCATACCAGGGGAGGTATCTATTAACAGCCATTGGGCGATATGACGGATCTTCCAAGTTTATTGCAGCCACCAGATGGAAGTTTTTTGGTGGTTTAGAAGCCGGCTGGCGAATCATTGATGAAGGCTTTATGAAAAATCAGAAGGTTTTTGATGAGCTTAAATTAAGAGCATCGTACGGAACAAGCGGTAACCAGGGGGGGATAGGGTTATATGATTATATACAATCATTAGGAGCAAATAGCAGTGGTGCCTTGCTTGGATCAAGTCCGGTTACAAATGTTACCACCGCAGGAGCTTTAGTTTCATTAAACAGAACCTGGGAAACGGTAAAAAAGAAAAATATAGGGTTGGATTTTGGTTTCCTGCATAATCACTTAATAGGTAGTTTTGATGTTTTCCGCAACGAAAACAGTAATATGCTGCTTGGCCAAACCTATCCAGGAGTTTTGGGAGCATTAGCCCCAGCCGCAAATATTGGCGATCTGAAAACATGGGGTTATGAAGGAAGCCTGACCTGGAAATCAAAAATTGGCAGCGTTTCTTATAGTATTGGTGGAACTATTACAGATAATCAGAACAAACTGGTTCATTACGGTGGTGCCAATGTATTGAATGCAGGCTTTAATGGAACTGTAGAAGGATACCCGCTAAACTCTTATTTTGGTTTGAAATATGATGGCCGCCTGCAAACTCAGGCACAGGTAAATGCTTATAATGCCAAATACGCACCTGCAGGAAGTTCAAATAATATAAACTTACCTGTTCCTTCGGCTTTGGCTAATCCGGCAGGCCAGGTTTCTGGGATTCGCCCGGGCGATAATTCATACAAAGATGTTAATGGTGATGGTAAATTAAGCATAGGTACAAGTACCACCAACCCTGGCGATCTGGTGTATTTAGGCAGTAATGACCCACGATACAGTTTTGGCTTAAACCTGGGTGCACAATGGAACGGATTTGATTTTTATGCGATCTTCCAGGGAGTTGCAAAAAGAACTATTTACAGATCAGGCAATATGCGGATTCCTTTTGGGTCAATTTATCAGGGACAAACTGATCAATATGTTGGTAATACATGGTCCCCAAGCACTCCTGATGCTTATTATCCTAATCTGCATTCTGCACTAAATGGGCAGATCAATACCTATAACTACCAGATATCTTCATGGTCTGTTCAAAATGGGGCATATGTACGTTTAAAAAACCTGGTAATAGGATATACAGTACCTAAAAAATGGCTTGAAAGAAGCAGAGCCATCAAAGGGCTTCGTGTTTACTTTTCAGGAAGCGACTTATTTGAGTTAACGCATATTCATGACGGCTGGGATCCTGAAGTAACAAGAACCGTAAGCGGAAACGAAAGGTATCCTTTCTACAGGTATGTAACACTTGGTGCTAATGTTACTTTCTAAATTTTAACTATCAACTGAAATGAAAATAAATAGCAAAAAATATACGATAGTATTGATAGCGATACTATTCACTTTTAGCCAATATGGCTGTAACAAATCTTTAAATTTGAAGCCGCTTGATCAGCTTTCTGACGTGGCATATTTTAAAACACCTACAGATTTTAAAATCTTTGCCAATCAGTATTATGACTGGCTTAAAAACTTTTCAACCTTGCAGGGTGTTACTGATAATCCCCACTCTGATGGCCGGTCAGATGTATCAGGCGGCGGCGGAAGTTTTGGTGCGGGTACAAACAATATACCTGCTACTGACCCCGATAACGGTAACTCGGGTAACTGGACAAGGGATTTTGGTAGAATTCGCGCCGCTAATTATCTACTGACAAAAGCTGCTGCTTATTCAACCCCATCGGCTATAACGCAATATGTGGCCGAAGCCAAATTTTTCAGGGCTTATGTGTACTTTGATCTATTACAACAATTTGGCGCTGCGCCTATCGTAACCACACTGCTTGATCCGACTTCGCCGGAATTATATGGTTCAAGAGCAACAAGAGATGCCGTTGTTGATTTTATTATATCTGATCTGCAGGCGGCTATTCCTGATCTGCCTGCATCTTTAACGGCCAGTTCTGCAGATTATGGAAGGGTTACGCAAACATCAGCACAAGCCTTTTTAGGGAGGGTGGCTCTTTATGAAGGCACCTGGCAAAAATCCAGAGGCGGAGATGCCACAAGATATAACGCTTTGCTCGACAAATCTATAGCAGCATCAAATGCAGTTATCAGCAGCAATCAATACGCACTGTTTGGAACCGTAGCATCAAACGCGTTGGGAGGCAACAGTACAATCTTAGGCGATTCGGCTCAGAAATACCTGTTTATTTTAGAAAACCCTAAATCAAACCCGGCCAGTGTAACAAAGGCTGCCAATCATGAATATGTACTATCAGTAAGGTATGATGATGTTGTAAAAGTAGCGGGTGTAAACATCAGCCGTTCTGCACACAATGGTACAGGTGTAAATAGAAAATATGCCAATATGTTTTTATGCAAAGATGGCCTTCCTATTGAAAAATCTCCACTTTTTCAGGGATTTCAGACTTATCTCTCTGAATTTCAAAATCGGGATAACCGGATGAGGTACACGCTGAAGGTTCCTGGTGGATATTATTGGTTTGGTTTACTTAATGCCCGTGTTAACTGGACAGATGATGCGGCCGACAGGGCAACAGCAGAATTTGCAAAACCCGGTGGTGGTTATGGCAGTCAGAAATGGATCTCTGAACGTGCTGTAGCTGATAAGTTTGAATCTGAAGATTACCCGGTAATAAGGTATGCAGAGGTACTGTTGAATTATGCCGAAGCTGTTTATGAGCGTAATGGGTCAATAAGTGATGCCGATCTGAATAAATCATTGAACCTGGTTCGTTTACGTGTTAATATAGATAATGTAATGCCTCCTTTAAGTAATGGTTTTGTTGGAGCCAATGGCCTGGATATGAGAACAGAGATAAGACGTGAACGTGCGATAGAATTGTTTGATGAAGATTTCAGGTTTGATGATATTAAACGCTGGCATAGTGCTGCTACCGACCTGGTGAGCAATGTTGGCGGTACGGCTTATGGTAACCTTGCGCAATTCATTAGCCCATGGCCCTTAGGTACTAAATACATAGGCACACAGGCACAACTAGGGCCAGATGCGATAAATCCCATTCCTACTAACGCTATTGATGCCAATGGTTGCCTGATCACCGATCAGACAGCGAGGCAGTTTAGCGAGAAAAATTATTTATATCCTATACCCGCACAACAAATATCTTTAAACCCTAAACTTGTCCAAAATCCCGGCTGGTAGCAGCTGGTAAAGCTATAATAATTGCCCGTAGGTGGTTATTATAGCTTTTAAAATGGATTTATAATGATTGTATTGCCATTTTTGGTGGTTTATGGTTGTCGTCTTTTATTGACGATGCTTATTGATGCTTTTAATCAGTTTAGTTATCTTTATACCACACCTGTAATTTCATAGTTGTTCCTGATAATTTAACGGAAATGTTAAAATTATTCACGCATATTTGTGCTAACCAATTAAGTGTAATAAGAACAATCATTTTTGCAAACATGAAGTATAGCAAGCTTTTAATCCTGTTTTCTTTTATTTTATGCAATGTGAAAATGGCGGAGTGTCAACCATTGTCATATATTGGTATTGATCAGGGTTTATCTAATAATTCTGTCAGGTGTATTTATCAGGATCATAAAGGTTTTTTATGGTTCGGGACATATGATGGCCTCAATAGGTACGACGGTTATAGTTTTAAGATTTTCCGGAATAAATTCAAGGACCCTGGTTCGCTCATCAATAATTATATATTTTCAATAACAGAGGATGAGCAATCCAATATGTGGATAGGTACTCATGGAGGAGCATGTATATATAACAATCTTTCGGGCAAATTTTCAACGGTTAATTATATATCCAGACAAAGTGGCCAAAGCGAGGAAATAACGGTTGGCGTGCGCGTCATCAAGCCTGACCAAAAAGGCAACATGCTGCTTGGAACATTGGGTAAAGGTTTGCTTTTTAAAGACAAATCAGCAAATCCGGCTGTGCCGATCCCTATTAGTGAGGGCAAAGCGCAGTTATGGGATTATGATGTTCAGACTATTAAACCTGATAATAGGGGACGGATCTGGGTATTTATACCACAGATTGGGCTTTGTATACTCAGCAGTGATAGCCATAAATTAAATATTGTTAGTTCTGCAGTCAGAAATGCTTACTGTATCGAACCTGATCATGACGGTAATATCTGGATAGGAACGGGCGAGGGCTTGTTTTTTTATCAGGATAAATCAGGGGTAATGACCAAAGTACTTGATCAGGCTAAGGGGAAACTGACCTTTAGTAAAGTATCAGATATGGTACTGGATAAGCAAGGACAGTTGTGGATGACCATCAATGGGGGAGGGATAAATATTTACAATACTTTAACACAGAAAGTTAGTTACTTAAGGACTGACAACGGGATCAGCTCGCTTTCAAACGATGCTGCCTATACGATATATCAGGATAAGGATAACCGGTTTTGGATTGGTATTCTTAACGGAGGTGTTAATGTCATTGACCCACAGAAAGGACGGTTTAAAACACTTAGTCATGATCCCGCAGATCAACGTTCCCTACCTAAAAGAGCAATGTATGCGCTTTACCTGGATATTAATGACGATTTATGGATAGGCACTGAGGGGGCAGGTATTGCAGTATGGAACCGGAAAGCAAATGTTTTCAGCCAGTTTAAAAACGAAACAGGAAATACCAGTTCACTTAGCGACAATTTTGTAACCAATATCATCAGGGATGATGAGAAAAATATTTGGGCAGGTACCTTTTTTAACGGTGTGAACAGGTATAACAGGACAACACATACATTCGACCGTTATAAATGTATAAATCCATTATCCAATACCGAAAACAGGGTTATATCAACCATGTGCCGGGATCAGGACGGGCATATTTGGGTTGGGACCTTAAAAGGGGATGGCATCAACGGTGCCCTATATACTTTTGATAAAAAAGGTAACCGTTTTACGGCATTTGACACCAATCTTTCAGATCTGTGGAGCCTTACACCTGATAATGAGGGGAGACTATGGGCAGGAACGCTTACTCAATTAGTTCAAATAGACAGAGAAAATAAAAGACATCGTTTTTTTGAACTGGGATATTATTTACGCAACATTTACGAAGACCGTAATCATAATTTCTGGATCGGGACCGAAGGAGGAGGATTGGTGTTATTTGACCGTGCTAAAGCTGCAATTATTGCCCGGTATACCACCGAAGACGGGTTATGTAATAACTCTGTATTGAATATATTAGAAGATAAGGAAGGCGATTTGTGGCTGAGTACCTTTAATGGCTTGTCTAAATTTAACCCGCGTACCAAAACCTTTAAAAACTATTACAAAAGCGATGGATTGCAAAGTAACCAGTTTCATTATAACTCGAAGGCTGTCCTGAATACGGGAGAATTGGTATTTGGAGGCATAGAAGGGGTTAATATCTTCTACCCCGAAAAAGTCACCGATATTAACAGCATCCCTAAACTGGTATTATCAGGAATAACGGTCAATAATCAGGCGTTAGAGAAAAACGCAGATTGGGTACGGAGTATTTCTTCAGATGTCATTAAAAAAATAGAAGTGCCCTATGATAAAGCTGTTTTTGCTTTTGATTTTACAGCATTAGAGTATACTGCCCCCGACAAAATTAAATATGCCTATTATATGGAAGGCTGGGATCGGGGCTGGACTTATTCCGAATATGTACGCTCTGCCAATTATACCCATCTTGACGAAGGAAACTATACATTCAGGATAAAATGTACCAATGCCGAAGGTCGCTGGATGTCGGAGCAAATTTCGTTAAGTATACATGTACTACCACCTTGGTATAGGGCCTGGTGGGCCTATTGTTTGTATTTAGGTTGTATTGTGGCAGGTATTTACGCTTATCTTTTTTATCAAAAAAAACAGACCCAATTACAATATGAAGTGAAGTTTGTTAAGGAATTGAATGAAAAGAAAATAGCCTTTTTTACCAATATATCGCATGAGCTGAGGACCCCACTAACACTTATTGTTAACCCCATCAAAGATCTGTTGCACAGCAATGGAACTAATATCGATTTAATAGATATCAGCGCAGTATATCGCAATTCACGGCGTTTGTTGAGTTTGGTTGATCAGTTGCTATTATTCCGGAGTTCTGAAAATGAAGTGGCCGATCTGAATCCTGCTATACTCAATCTGAAAGATGTTTGTTATGAAGTTTTCCTTTGTTTTAATAACCAGGTTAAAGCAAAAAAAATTGATTATCAGTTTCTTTGCCATGATAACAATATTAAGGTTTATGCAGACAGGGAAAAACTTGAAATCGTGTTGTTTAATCTGCTGTCAAATGCTATAAAATATACACCCGAATACGGCTCCATCAGTATTCGTGTAAACAAGGGCGATGAATTTATAGAAATATTGGTAAAGGATACCGGTTATGGGATTGCAGAGGATACCGGAGAAAAGCTATTCGAAAAATTTTACCGACTGAATCAGGATGCAGATAAAATAAAGGAAAGTGGATTTGGGATCGGTCTTTTCCTTGCAAAAACATATTTAGAACAACATAATGGTAAATTATCCTACACCAGTGTATTAGGAAAGGGTACCACATTTAAAATATGCTTACCTAAAATAAGCGAACATATGCTTACCGATATTCTGGAGGAGGCGGAAGATCAGAGCAAAGTCACCTATCCACTGATACAGGAATTGATTACTGAACCGGTTGAAATGGGCGATAGCTATTTGATGACATCTACCGCGCATATTGACGAAATTATGAATGATGTGGTCAATAAAAAATCTGTCATTTTGTTGATTGATGATGATGCGGAGGTTAGACGTTATATCAGACAGTTATTGCAGGATGAATTTATTATTCATGAGGCGGGGAATACAGAAGCGGGTTTTAAAAACGTGCTGGACTGTGAACCGGATATTATAGTTTGTGATGTAATTATGAATGGCGTGAATGGTGTGGAGTTTTGCTCCAAGATGAAGGAATCGCCTTCATTTAGTCATATTCCTATTATATTATTAACTGGTAGCTCGTCACCTGAGATCAAACTTAAAGGTATAGAATGCGGGGCCGATGATTACATTACTAAGCCATTTGAAAGTGATTTACTGATTGCGCGAATCAAAAGCATGTTAAAGGGCCGCAGCACACTTAAAAACTATTTCTTTAACGAAATCACGCTTAAAAATAATAGCCTGAAAATCCCTGCTGAATACAGTGAATTTTTGGCTAAATGTATCCGGATTATTGAAAGCCATTTAGAAGATGAGAGTTTTTCTTTAAAGGCATTCACTGATGAAATCGGGATGAGCAGGTCAAAGCTATTCAGGAAAATCAAATCGATTTCAGGCTTATCCAGTACAGAATTCATCAGGTATATCAGGTTGCGAAAAGCTGCTGAATTAATGATCCAGACTGATTTGCAGATTAAAGAGATCGCGTTCAGAATTGGATTTCAGGATATCAAATATTTCAGGGAGCAGTTTAACAGGCTATTTGAAATGAACCCATCAGATTTTATACGCAAATACAGAAAAATATTTATCAATAAAGACAATTTAAATACTAGCATTTCTTATTCAAGAAATAAACATTAGTATTTCGTCGGCAATTAATATGTTTCACGCTATATCCCCCCTTTATTTGACCCGTTAACCACCCTTTATTGGTTTTTTTTCAAGGCAATTTAGTGCTGGAAATATTTCGGAACACAGATGTATCAGCCATTATAAGCGATTTGCCAGATACTAAGAGGATAATGTAGCTGAACTTTTACCGGAACCGTCAAAATTTATTTTTTACACAATCAACTAATGAAGAAAAACTTTCTGTTTGTTTTAATGATTTTTAATATCTGCCTTTATGCTAAAGCAGAACTGATTACCTATAAAGCACCCGATGGTGTTGTTTTAAATAAAGACTTTAAGATCACGGTAAAAGAACCCGGGCACCAGGAGTTGCCGGTACCTGCTTATACTGCGTCAGTAACGGAAGTTGTTGGCACTACAAATACAGTTCAACATACAGCCTTTGGATATTTCGACTTTTCAGGTAAGGTTGAAGTAACGGTTACTTATCAAAAAGGCCCTATCCAACAGGTTAAAATACGGCCATCTGCCTACGGAATTATTCCTAAGATAGTGGGGAATACCATTGTTTTTACTTTAACAGAACCTCGTAATATTTCAATAGAGGTTAATGATGATATCTTTCATAATCTCCAATTGTTTGCCAATCCAATTGAAACGAAAAAACCATCAAAGGCCAATCCCGATGTTATTTATTACGGCCCCGGATTTCATCAAATAGGTATATTAAAAATCCCATCCAACAAAACAGTTTACATTGATGGCGGGGCTATTGTTCAGGGTCAATTGTTGGTAAGCAGGGTTGAGAATGTTCATATCATGGGTCGTGGTATATTAACGCAGTTACCATTAATAAATTCAGCAGACAAACCGGTTCCAAATGCACTCAAAAAAGAACAGCGTGGACGTAATGACCAGATCACCATTGAGTACTCTAAAAATGTGGGGGTAGATGGGCTTGTTGTGCTACCACATAAGTATAGTATACTCATTGGCCAATCAGCCGGTGTAAACATCAGTAATATCAAATCATTTAGCTCAGAAGGAAATGCTGATGGGATAGATGTTTTTTGCAGTTCCAATATTCTTATCAGTCAAATTTATATGCGAAATTCTGATGATTGTGTGGCCATATACGGACATCGCTGGGAGTATTATGGAAATACAAAAAATATTACTGTCCAAAACTCAACCCTTTGGGCAGATGTTGCTCATCCTGTACTCATCGGTACGCATGGTGATACAGCTCATCCTGACACGCTCGAGAAAATTAAATTTATCAATGTGGATATACTTGATCAGCATGAAAATCAAATAGATTATCAAGGCTGTATGGCCTTAAATGCTGGCGACAGTAATTTATTGAGGGATATTACCTTTAACAATATTCGTGTTGATGATATCCGGAAAGGGCAATTGGTGAATATGCGTGTGATGTATAATCACTACTATAATACCTCTCCGGGCAAAGGAATTGAAAATATATACTTTAAAGATATCGCATACAATGGTAATAAGGCCAATCTTTCCGTCATTTCGGGTTATGACGAAACGCGGGGCATCAAAAATGTAGTTTTTGAAAACCTTAGGATCAATGGGAAGGTAATTGCGGATAATATGTCAGGCAAGCCCGGTTTTTATAAAACAGGTGATATGGCTAATATATTGATTGGTGAACATGTGGAAGGCCTCCGGTTTATTCAAACGCCGGTAAATCCCGGTGATAGTCCCGGTTCAAAATGAAAAGATATCAGGTATATGCGTGCCTAAGCATGCTGCATATTTGTTTATTATTCAATACTGCTGTTATTGCACAGAACGCAGTATGGCAGTGGGCGGTATCGGTAAAAAGTGCTAAAGAAAATACTGGCGAAGCAAGGGCATTTTTGTGGATACCGCCAGACTGCAAAAAAGTAAAGGCGTTCATCTTTGCGCAGAATAATATGGAAGAACAATCCATACTGGAGAATTCAGGTTTCAGAAAGGAGATGGGAAAACTTGGGTTTGCCGAAGTCTGGGTAAGTCCCGCATACGATCTTTTATTTCATTTTGATCAGGGTGCTGGCGAAACTTTCAATAGTATTATGAATGAGCTGGCCAAAATATCCGGTTATTCCGAACTTGCTTACGTCCCTTTTGTTGGTCTGGGGCATTCGGCCGCAGCAAGCAATCCCTATTATATGGCAGCATGGAATTCCGAACGGGCGTTAGCTGCCATTTCGGTCAGCGGGCAATGGCCATATTTCAGGCATCCTTCTTTTGCCCCCGATATATGGGGAAACAGAAATGTTGATTATATCCCATGTCTGGAAACAATGGGTGAATATGAAGCTGCCAACAATTGGTCAGCAGAAGGATTGAAGGAAAGGCAAGCTCATCTTTTGATGCCATTAAGTATGCTATCCTGTCCGGCAGAGTTTCATTTCGCAAGTACCGACAGTAAGGCGGCTTATATCGCGCTCTACTTAAAAAAAACGGTTCAATACCGCATGCCTAAAAATACTCCTGATGGGCGGGCACCTAAACTAATACCCACTGATCCTGCAAAAACAGGCTGGCTGGTTGATAAATGGCGCTTCGATCAGATTCCCTCGGCAAAGCCTGCACCAATTGATCAATATCAGGGTGATCGTACTCAGGCTTTCTGGTACTTTGATGAGGAGATGGCCAATGCAACAGCCGATTATGAGGCTCAACACCGTAATCAGAAGCCGCAACTGATTGGTTATATGCAACGTGGTAAGTTATTGGAGCAGCATAATGTCCATCAACAGTTTAACCTGAAATTTGAGCCAGAGGCTGATGGTATTACTTTTAAAGTACATACTACCTTTTATGATACGGTTCCCGGTGGAAGTCCAAGACCTGCAGACTGGGCAAATATGCCGGTTGGGTGGCCTATTGATCATACTAAAGATAGTTCACCTATCACCGTTGACCGCATCACCGGGCCGTTTGTTAAAATCAATGATTCCACATTCATGGTTCATCCTCAAAAAGGGTTTTATGAATCTTCTCATAGTTATGAACTGTGGTTTTCGGCCAGCCACCCGGGCGATAATGAATATAAACCGGCAGTGCAGCAGGCTTTAATGTCAATACCTCCCAGAAATTCACAAGGGAAAGAACAACATATTGTCTTTTCGGCTATACCCGATCAGCAACCGAATAAAAAGGAGATAAAACTCAATGCTATGTCAGATGCCCATGTCCCTGTTAGCTTCTATGTACAGGATGGCCCAGCGCAAATAATAGGTGATTGTTTAAGTTTGACTGCAATACCGCCTCGCAGCAAGTTTCCGGTAAAAGTAACGGTAATAGCCTGGCAATACGGCAATAGTAATGAACCAAAGCTGCAAACCGCAGAGCAGGTTGAGCGTGTATTCTGGATCAATAAATAATGATAGAAATTAAGTTGTAGCCCCCATGACCTCTAAGATTACCCTTTTATTGCTGACTGTTTTTATTTTGATGGGTAGGTGCTGGGCTCAGGATAAACTTGAAGATCATGTTTATCAGTATAGCGCGAAAGTCGGTACCCGGAATGCTTATCTATGGATACCTCCTGCTTGCAAGCAGGTTAAAGGTGTGATCATATCTCTGGCTAACTTATTGGAGCGTAACTGGTTGGAGGATCCGTTAATACGCCGTACAGCGGCAGAGATGGGGCTGGGTATTATCTGGGTTGGCCCCGCACAAAAGAGTGACCAATCTTTTACCGCTGATATGAAACCTGGCATGGAAGCCGTTTTTCAACAAATGATGGATGAGCTGGCACAAGAGTCGGGTTACGAGGAATTAAAAAAAGCCCCGGTAATACCAATGGGACATTCGGCCAATGGATATTTTGCCTGGACCTTCGCCAATGCACTGCCCGGGCGTACTATCGCCTGCATCCCTGTTAAAACCATACCACTACCAGATTCATTGAAGTTTAAAGACATTCCGCTTTGTTATGTAGTGGGAGAAACCACGGAGTGGCCCCAATACCGTGTACTGGATCCGGCAACCAAACCCGGCGACCGTGATTTTTACTGGCCGGTGGTCAAGCAAACCGCTTTAGCTTTACGTGTCCGCGATGCAGATAATCTGGTTGGTGTAGTGACCGATCCGGGCGGCGGGCATTTCGATTGGTCAGCCCATCTGGCAAAGTTTATTGCGCTTTATATCCGTAAAGCGTGTCATTACCGTTTGCCAGGGCCGGGACAAATCGCTTTAAAATCGGTTGATAAATCATCAGGTTGGTTAACTGGTGCAGGAGGTATGGAAAAGGATGAATTTAAGCCAGCCCCCTATAGATCATTTAAGGGTGGAAGCGCCAGTGGCTATTGGTTTTTTGACCAGGAAACAGCAATGGCAGCGATGGAGTTTGAAGGCGACCGTGTAGAACGCAAGCGACAAATGCTTACGTTCATACAAGATGCCCAATTATTGCCAGTAGCCAAACTAGGTTATGCTGCTTTGAAATTTTTGCCGGGAGCTGACGGTATTTCTTTTCAACTAAAAGGCGGCTTTTTACCGGAAATGCCCTCAGAACTTATTGGTGCAGGCCAAAAGCTTGGACATGCATCCGGCCCCATTAGTTTTAGAGTGATTACAGGCCCGGCAATACAAACAGGCCTTACCTCATTCAAGTTACAGTTTGATCGGACAGGGATGGGCGGTGAACTTTGGATACAGGAGGAAAATGCAGGCGATTGGGAATATCGTCATGCGGTGCAACCGGGTAAAATGACGATACCTGCTAAATTGGTGGTCGGAAAATCCCAGGAAATCAAATTTCCCCAATTGCAGAATGTGAAATATGATATAAAAGAACAGACTTTACACGCCACATCAAATTCGGGATTACCCGTAGATTATTATATTATTTCGGGGCCGGCATACGTGGAAAAAGAGATGATTAAATTTACACCCATCCCTGTTAAAAGTAAATATCCTGTAAAGGTTAAGGTCGTCGCTTACCAATGGGGGAGGGGAACAGAACCTTTATACCAATCTGCAGAGCCTGTGGAACAAACTTTTTATATTATCAGATAATGTAAGGGTCTTATTGGCATACTACCGGAAAACAAAAGCTAAATAGTTTTTGAGGTATTAAAAAACATTTAAAACCAATATTTTATAAGATACAATATCATAATGAAACCATGAACTATATAAGAGGACTATGTTTACTTCTATGCGGCTTTTTATTAATATGTCCATTTGATGATGTAAAAGCGCAGGCATTTATACATCCTGGATTACTGCAAAACAAGGGTGATATAGAGCGGATGAAAGTGGCAATAAAGGAGAAACAGGGGCCTGTATATAGCGGTTTTCTGGTTTTTCAAGCACATCCACAATCGCAAAGTAACTATTATATACAAGGGCCCATGAAGATGGTAGGTAGAAATCCAACTATAGGGCAGGGTATTTATGATGCGGATGCAAATGCCGCTTATCAAAATGCATTAATGTGGGCGCTCACAGGTCAACAGGAATATGCGAATAAAGCCATTGAGATTGTTAATGCGTGGTCATCGACATTAAAATCAATCACCGGGCGTGATGCCGTACTAATGGCCGGACTTGGCCCCTTTAAAATGGTAAATGCTGCGGAGATTTTGCGATATACCCATTCGGGTTGGTCCGCGGCGGGCATTGAAAATACAGAGAAACATTTTCGGAAAGTGATTTACCCGGTTATCAAAGATTTTGCACCCTTTGCCAATGGCAACTGGGATGCTGCAGCCATGAAAACCATGATGGCGATAGGTGTTTTTTGCAACGATCGCCCCATATTTGAACGGGCTTTACATTATTATATCAATGGTGCAGGCGATGGTAGCCTGGTTAATTATATTATTAACGAAGCCGGGCAATGCCAGGAAAGCGGACGGGATCAGAGCCATACTCAGCTGGGTATAGCTCATTTGGGTGATTGTGCAGAAATGGCATGGCACCAGGGATTAAACCTGTATGCATATGCTGATAATCGCTTATTAAAGGGGTTTGAATATACCGCGAAGTATAATCTGGGGCAGGATGTGCCGTATGCGCCTGCGATGGATAAGACAGGTAAATATATGCACCAACAGCTATCAACAGAAGGCGGGGGAAGACTTCGGGCTGTATACGAGCAGATCTATAACCACTATGTAAAACGCATGGGTTTAGCTGCGCCTTATACCCAACAAGCTGCAGAAAAGATTAGGCCTGAACAGCAAGGGCTTCCGGGTGCTGATCATGTGGGATTCGGTACGCTGCTTTACACCAGAACAACCGCGACAGATCGCGACGACAGTATCCATACCATACCGGCTGCTCCAGCCGGTTTATTAGCACAAACATCATTGACAGACGGTAATACCATAACCTGGGTAGCCTCCACAGGTGCGAAATATTACACCATAAAAAGAGCGGAACAGAAAAATGGACCTTATTCGGTTTTAGCCAGAAACATTGTCAATTCCCTATACCATGATAATAAAGGAGCGAATAATCGAACCTATTACTATACTGTTTCCGCATCTAATATATCTGGCGAGAGTGTAAACGCCTATCCGGTTAGCATCACAACAGGTTTTCCAGCCAATTGGGAGCAGGCAAACATTGGGGATGAGGGGGCACAAAAAGGTACCGCAAGTTTTGACGGGCAACAATTCACCATAATAGCTGGCGGGAAAGGGATAGAGGCTACCCATGACCAGTTTAAATTTGTATATACCACTTTGAACGGAAACGGAACTATCACTGCCCGCTATGTTCCGCAGATTAGCTCACAGTTCACCGGTTTTGGACTGGTTATACGCGAAGGATTGGCCGATAACGCATCAGAGGTAGCATGTATAATAAAGCCGGAATCATCAGGGCAATTAGAAGCGCCCCAATGGTATACCAGACTGCTTTCCCGGGCTACATCTGATGATAAAGTAAAGATTGTTGCATCAAACCCGGAACTTTCGGAACCAGTAGTCGCCTTTAGCCGCCTGACTGGATATTACTGGCTTCGTTTACAGCGAAGAGGAAATGAATTCTCCGGTTATTCTTCTGTTGACGGAAAAAGCTGGACAAAAATCGGTTCAGCAACCTGCCGGTTAAAAAAACAGGTATCTGTGGGTTTAGCTGTTTCATCTGGTTTGGCAGCAATATCCACTACTGTTGGTTTTGATAATATTGATTTAAAACTTTGATTATATTAATTAATGATTGCTACACACCCAATCTCCAACTCTCAACACTATGAATATAGCCTAAGACCATTCCATTTGTGCCGTAACTCTTATGGTATTTTTTTATGAAATTAACTTTTTACTTTAAAAAGAATATTTTTATGGCTATTGAACTAGAGAAAGATGGTCTATATGGTGTTTCAGGCACAGTCAGATATCCTCGTGAGTTTGAGGATACATAGTAACCAATAAATGACCTTGAATGTTGCAGAGGTAGATCTGATCGACGGATAGAGCGCATGAAGATGTGATAACACACCGCGAGTGTCACTTGTGGTAAACTAAGAAGGTTTATAACAGATAATTAAAACAGAACAGCCTCTCAGATTTCTTTGAGAAGGCTGTTTGTGGTATCAGCTGGGATCGAACCTTTAGCTGTATGTAGTTGATTATTATATACTTATAAACTTTGAGGCGTTAAAGGTTACGGATTAGGTATTAGCTTTAAAATCAAAGTTCTCGTAGCAATCTGCACGCTATTAACGTTCTGCTTTACAAAAATAAATAAAAATTTTTAATGGCAACTTCAATCTGGAATTAAAAAAATCATACTCCGACTCGGATTATATCGGATGGGATCATTTTAGTAAATGAAGAGATTTGTTCTATTCAATTACCAAAACCAGATAATAATCATGGCAGCAGAGATTATAACGAAAGAGGATTTGCAAGAGTTTGAAGAACGGTTAATTAATAAGATTATTTCAATTGTAGGTAAATCAACTGAAGAACCGAAGAAATGGTTAAAAAGCTATCAGGTTAAAAATTTGCTTAAAATCTCAACAAACACCTTGCAAACGTTAAGAGATAATGGTACGCTGCCTTTTTCAAAAATTGGTGGCATACTTTATTACAAGTATGATGATATTCTCAAGATTTTGAACGATGTAGGCCAAAGCAAACGTTCAGTTTTTAACTAGTGGTAACTGTAACTAATATTTAAATGAAGAGAATTATCGAGATTGTCTTTAATCAGAAGTAACTGGCTTTATGACCCTGCAGAATTTCACAGGATGGTGCTGACGAATAGGGACTTGCTGAATAACCCGCCTAAAGCTTAAAGGCAGAGTAAGTGATATATCCCTGTAACTGTACCTATTATATTGTAAATGCATCGTTCGTTTACTAAAAACCTGTAGTGTTTCTTTTGCTTATAGCTTCTTCGGTTCTGGGGATAAAATTTTCTTTTAAATCCAATTCGGCTTGGGCTTGAACTTCCTCAATAAATGGCCGCAAATTGTTGTTATAATCCTGAAAAGCCAATTTAAAATCGCCGTTGTGTTTTTGCAAAGCATCCGCTAATGCCCCGGCTCCACTTACTGCCAATGACGCACCCATTCCCGCAGCGGGCGAAGCGCAATAAGCTGCATCCCCGACCAACGCCACCCGGCCTTTTGTCCACGAGGGCATTTTTATCTGACAGAATTTATCGAAGTAAAAATTCTTCGAATGTTGCAGTTCTTCCAGTAATTCTGCGGCTCTCCAGCTTTGGCCAGTAAACTTTTCTAAAATGATTTTTCTTTGTTGCGCTATATCCCGGTAGTCGTAAGTGATTTCTTTTTCTGAATTGAAACAAAAAATAATATCGGTCTTATTGTTATAAGCGTTAAGCATAATAGCCTTATTTGGCACATTATACATTTGCATAGTATTTTGTTTTATTAGCACTTTGTTTAGAATGATAATAGACGAATAGGCTCCCAGAAAATGTGAATATTCAGTTTCATGACCAAACCAAATTTTTCTCACAACTGAATGAATACCGTCGCAGCCAATCACCAGATCGAAATCCCGTACAGGTCCACTTTTAAAAGTAACTTGTATTGTGTCCTTTGTTTCGTTTAATGCCGTGATACTGTCGTTAAAAATGAATTCAACTTCATTATTTAGCGCATCTAATAAAATACGCACAAATTTATCCCGTTCAATTTCTATTTCATCAGTTGAATTTTCCTCCTTTTCGTCGATCACCAAAATTGAATTTTCAGTTTCATCTTCAGCATTTTTAAACTCAATCAATTCCAAACTCAAAGCGTTCGATTTTAATTGCTCATAAATTCCCATACGCCTAACCACGGCAACGGTAGGTCCCTTTATATCAACAGCCCCGCCGACAGTTCGGGGTTCGTTAGCCATTTCAACAACAGTGACGTTGTAACCTAATTTGTTCATCCATAGAGCGGTTGAAAGACCGGCCATACTTGCACCCGAAACGAGCACTTTTTTTCCTTGTATTGATCCCATTTTTTTAAGAGTTGATTTTACAGCACAAAGGAACACCCTATAATCAGGGCAACCAATGTCAATACAAAGTAGGTATTGTACTAATCGAGGTTTTTATTCCGGAACGTTAGTGGTGTCAACCCGACGGCTTTATGAAAAAGCTTTGAAAAATAAGGATAATCATCGTAGCCCAGTTGAGACGAAATTTCTTTTACAGACTTATCGGAATGATAAAGCAAACGTTTTGCTTCTAAAATAATACGTTGTTGTATGTGATAGGAAACGGAGTAGCCGGTCGCATTTTTGACACATTCGTTCAAATAAGGACCAGATATGTTTAATTTTTGAGCATACGCTGTAGGGCTCTTGACGCTGGTATAATTACTTTCCAATAATAATTTAAAGGCATCTGCAACAAGCTTAAATCGTGAAAGCGTTTCCGTCGGTTTAGCTGATGCCAAATATTGTGAAACAACCAGTGAGATTAATGCGTTGCTGCTATCTTTTAATGAAGAGTGATAAAGTTTATCGTTTTTACGTTTTAAAATTTTAATACAAAGAGATACCGCTTCGGAAATTAAGGAAAACGTTTCCTGCTCCAACATTAAGGGTTTTGCTGGAGTGAAGCTTTCCAGCAACTTCAGAAATTCTGGATTCAGGCTTTCATTATTGATCGCCCAACTAGTGACGGTCACATTTTCAAGTCTCAAAATACGATGCACCTGGTCAGGATGCATATACACAATTGAAAACGGCTTAATTTCGAATTTTTGAAAATCAATTTCAACAACAACTGTTCCCTTTTCAAGTAAAAAGAAGGAATGACGATCTTCCCTATGTGCTATTCTCGCTTCGTCTGAAGAATTTAATATTGTTTCTTCTGATTTGCTAAGGTTTAATCTTTCAAACGCAATACCCGCATCGAAATGATCGGTCATTTTATTTATGGGAATAGATTTATTTCTCTTAGCCATTTTAACCCCCTTTTTTATACTATTATACTCTTTTTAAGATAATCTTATTCGCGCTACTACTTCTTTGAGTTGCGTTGTGCCAAATCTGAAAATTAAAATAAATTAAAAGTTTTATGATTTCATTATAGCATTGTCTCATAGCATTTCAACAGCTTCTTTTTGCGGATATGGTGACAACCAAAATCGCCCCTATTCCGGGCATAATATCAATAAGTATCCGCCTTTCCAAACGCTGTATCAAAAATGACTAAATATGCTATTTTCCAGAAAACTGCCGGAAGATTATTTTCTGACGGTTGCCAAGTTTAACAGATTTGATTTCGCCTGCTCCTTCAAACCCAATTCCAATTCCGACAATTTTACCAATATCCTCAGCAATTAATCCCGAATAAATGACTTTATTATTGAGTGATATTTTTATATGGTTATTTTGAATACTACAGGAAAGATGTTGAAAAGAATTAAAATCACAACCAAATGCGCTCAGGTCGTGATCTTTACCATAGATCGTTTCACTGCCCAAAGACAGATTAAGGGTAGCAATACATCCCTTATCCGAAAGCGGAATGGAGATTTCGTTTTCCGTTCCAACGATTTCTACCGATACTTTCCGACAGGACGATTGTTCAGGCCCGGATGTATTTCGTAAAGTAACCTCAAAATCAAGATCATGTCCGCTTGCACCCTCGAAATAGCGGAAATTATAAAAGTGCACCCAGGAATCGTTTAATACGCTTGACCCTTTCAGTTTTTCAAATGTTTGCATCTTTATTCCCAAACCACCGTTTAAATTCATCGAATCGGTATTGAGGTAAACAGGTACAGGGCTTTTGTCAATAATACCCATCCAGCCATTTGTTCTTATAAACACACTGGCCGTCTTCCTCACCTGTCCATCGCCTACCAGCTTCGCATTAAAGTATCCCGGATAATAGTAGATAGAAGTATGCTGCTTTCCATTTTTGTTGATTTTTTCAGTACGTTTCGGATCCCAGCTCTGCTGCAGATATATCTCGTTTGCTGGATCACCCGAAGCATCATAATTAAATATAACGGAATTAGGCATTTGCTCAGAAACCACCCTGCTTTCAAAAACTTCCTTCATTGTGTCATACTTGGTCTTCTTAACCGAATTGTTAACAATTTTTATTATGACCAATAATATTAACACTCCGCACACTACCGATATAGTGATCAGCAATGGACGCCTATAGCTTAGATAACTATTTGGCTTTTCCTGCGCTGACCGCTCATTCCCCAAATTATTTTCGTCCATCTTTTTTCTGAAGGCTCTCCAATCTTCAAAATCTAGAACACGGGCCAAAACATTAAGTGTAGCCATTGTTGGCGTACTGTTATATTGTACCTTTCCCCATAACCTCTTTAAAGTCGACAAACTTAAGCGGGCATTGGTTTTGGAAAACATAATTTCACTCAGTTTTTCAAAATCATACTCACTCCAGGTATCGCTGCTTTCCCAGCCTAAAGACTTTTCTAAAAGTTCCCGCCATAAGCGAATATATGGCTCTTCTTTGCCCATGTTAAAATGTTATATTAATTCGCTGCTGTTATCAATCTGATATATTCCAAAATTAGCGAAACCAAGCCGCCTCAGCAAAATTATAAGTAACTGATAAGCATTATGATGCAACTTGAACCAAAGTTGAACGCCGCTTGAATTACCGCAACAAAAGGTAAGTTCGAAGTTTGCAGAATGAAAAATAATTCAACGCTGCGCACAGTAGAAATCCGTTATATGATGATATTTATGTTATTAATTGTATTCGCTTTTCAAAGTTCTGCAATAATGGGTCAAACCCTTTACGTAGATGGTCAAAAAGGAAAAAACAATGCTAAAGGAACAGTTAATGATCCTATACTATCCCTTGACGAAGCAGTGTTAAAAACAAACAGCTTTAGAGGCAATGAGCCTGTCATCTTAAAGCTAAATCCAGGTTTATATACTGTTAGTCACAAACTTACCTTAAAAACGGCAGGATCGGTTGCCGGTAGAGAGCCGTATACCATAGAGGCTGTAACATTGCCAGACGATAAAGCATGGCAACCTGCCAGTATGCCGGTAATCCTGTCTATATCAGGCAATAATGCTGACAATCAATTCGCTCATTGCGAAGGGCTGTTTGTTTCCCAAAACAATGTAAATATTACAGGTCTGAAGTTTGTCGGAAACCCAAATACAAGCGTACATTACTACTATCCAATCAGGAGACAGGATAAAACCTTAAGCGGGTTGAATGTTACGCAATGCCTTTTTATCGGCGAAGCGAATTCTTCAGCAATTCAAAGTGCATTTTGGGTTGCCGGTCAGGGAATCCATGTAGACCATTGTATCTTTCACAATAGCAAAATCGCTTTTGTGCTCAGCGGGAATATCAACGGTTTTTCGTTGACGCATTCCATCATTGACGGCGCTTATAATACTGCTATCTGGTATGGATTTGATGGAACGCAGCCAAAATTTACCTTCAAAAATAACATTGTTACCAATTGCTATTATGTAATGGTTTATCCTGTAGAAAAAGGGCAGCCTGCTTACACATTCCGTGATTCTTATATTACTAATAATAAAAACTACCTGGGTAATTATCCAAAGGCACAGGATAGATTTTTTGCCGAACCAAACAAGCATATCAAAGAAATCAATATCAAAAAAACAGGAACAATAGAACTGGTTGATGTCAAAGATGACGGAATTACCAGGGACAACCTTAACCTAACTAAAAATTCGGTAGGGCAAAGTACAGGTGCCGGCTTATTTTTGAATAAGTGATCTTGCCATAATAGGATGCTTAACGCGTTTTAATCCAAACTTTTCAGAAATAATAAAGGTGGTTTAAATGGCAGGTTGAGGTTAATCAGGATCAAGCCCAGTTAAATAAGGTTAAATCGTTCCAAACATGCTTCTATCGGTCTAAAATAACTGACCTTAGTCCTATGGATGGCGGTTTCTTCGTTTACATATCCGCCTGTTATACTTTTAAATTTTCCTGTTCAATCAGGAGATTTCTCGATGGTTTACAATATTTAAGTTTATAACGATATTCACTCAAATTAATTGGATAAAATTTGGAACCGGCCTTTTATTGACAACTATCCTGTCTTTGAGTATACATGGAGATTCTGTTGAACTCGACAATCCGCAAAAAGAGATTATAAGCATATTTCATTTTAATACGTACGAAAATTTGATGAAGTAGGAAAACGCTGAAGAAAGGATTAAACAAGTTGAGTCAGGCAAAGATTTCTTTCATCAGATAAAGCCCAAATTACAACTTACCGGGCTTGAGTTTTGGTTTGAAAATAAAAATGAGAAAAGCAACCTTACAACCCCTGTAAAATGGAAAATGTTGGTTATAACCATCGCTACCATTTTCATACTACTCAATACAGTCACCCCTTTATTTCAAAGATTGTTCAGTGCAATGGGTTTAGCTGAATTACTACGGAGCTTATTAAGTGTAATTATTTTGGTGGGTTTAATGACTTACGTTATAATGCCTTTTCTCACTAAATTATTATTAAATTGGTTATTCAATGCAAAAAATATGTAAACGTTCCCGAAATAGTTTATACAAAACAATAAAAAAGTGAATTAGGTCAAACTAAACCCTGTACAGATGGAAAATAAAAAGGAAATCCCCAGCCCTTGTGCATGGGCCGGAGGTGTAGCTGTTTTTGAAAAGCTTACAGATGTATTTTATGAAAAGGTTTTAAAAGACGATCTTTTGGAACCGGTCTTCAGGCATATGTCGCCTGAACATTCCCGCCACGTGGCACATTTTTTAGTTGAAGTCCTGAAAGGGCCGAAGTTGTATAGTGAGGAATATGGAGAGGATGCCTTGAGTCATATGGTAGGTAAGCATATCGGAAAGCATTTAACGGAGCTGCAGCGCAAACGTTGGGCGGATCTGTTATTGGCCAGTGCTGACGAAATTGGAATGCCAGCCGACCCCGAGTTTCGGTCAACTTTTGTTGGGCATATTGAATGGGGTACCAGGGTTGCGCTGATCAATTCACAATTAGCCGAAAATCCTGTCAATGAAAATCATCATATCCCCGCCTGGGGCTGGGGAGAAGTTAAGGGCCCTTATGAGGTTGTTGGTTCGTTATTTGAACATAAACCTGATAAATAGTAGCAAAATATTGCAATTACATACTGTGATAGTGTCTCAGTTTGAAGTCTGCGTATAACTAAAAATAAAGCGAAATTTGAAAAGCCAGAGTAAACAAACCGTAATTTAATATGAACGTACAAGAACAAATCAAAGAGTATATTACTGGCCAACCTGAACCAAAGCGTAGTGATATTCAAGAGTTGCATCATCACATACTTAAAGTTTTACCCGGTTGTAAATTATGGTTCGACAATGGTAAAAACAGCGAAAATAAAACTGTTAGTAACCCTAATATAGGCTATGGATTTTACACAATAAAATATGCTGATGGAAAGACCAGGGATTTTTTTCAAATTGGTTTGAGTACAAACACAACCGGAATCTCTGTCTATATCCTCGGTATCCAAGATAAGACATACTTAGCCCAAACGTATGGAAAAAAATTAGGCAAGGCGAGCGTAACCGGGTATTGCATTAAGTTCAAAACGCTAAAAGATATAAATATTGATATACTTGAAGCGGCAATACGATATGGGGTTGAGGTTACGAGTGAAAATTAAATTTCAAACTGAGACACTACCCATAATGTAGTGAATAACACGTTAACGGTAAATTACGACAGTACGCTAATGAAAAAAAATTGCTTATTTTGGGTTAATGGAGGCGATCTCTCTTTCCAAATCTCAGGCCAGGCAGATCATCCTGGAGGCGGCCGGACTGGCCAGGCGGGCGCAGTTTGGGACGGGCATAGAGGCCGTTTACCGACTGATCGACCATTTGGGTTTTGTACAGTTGGATACCAATTATGCCATCAGTAAGGGCTTCTGCTAAAAACGAGATACTATATTTATATCGTGTCAGTAGGTTGTAAATCCTATAGTATTTCTGTATAGCGGAGAATACTTTGGTATTGCTTTCAAACACCGACTGACTAAGAATTAGAATACCAATGGGCGTAAATCTTTCATATTGAACACCTCACGGAATGTGGTGTTCGATCAACGTGGAACCTCTATAATTTAACACTTAATAGATGAAAATATTGACCTCGCAATTTATAAAATATCAACTATGAAGACCATTAAAAATTGCATATCACTACTGCTTATTCTTTTAACCTTCCATGACAGTGTTTGGAGCGCTAACTTTAAAGCAGGTAAAAACTTAGTGGCAGACAGTATTTACTCATTGGAAAGCGTAAAACAAAAAGAGGCGCTTGATGCGATGCTGCAACATTGGTCGCTAGAATCTTTGTTACTGAGTGTCAATTAAAGATCTAAAGTATTCCTGAAAGCCGGTATAATAAGAAGTGGTCCATGTAGTGACTTCGCTGAAAAACACAGTCTTCACCGCGGGCAACTTTGCCCAAGTTTGCATTCCCGATTCCCAGCTTTTCCAGGCAGTTTCTTCTATTCTACCCTTTTCATACCAAAAATATTCTTCAGTGCATAGATTTAAATAGTCAACCATGATCTTCACATCCTTTGGGTCAACCTTTTCAATCGTCAGATCGGCATCGTAATCATCTTTTATTCGCTGATATTCATCATTAAATTTATCGTAACGTTCATTAAACTCGCGGAATAGGTCTTTAAATAATCTGTCCTGAACGTGTTGATAGTTCAGATACCCTAAAAATACTGTTGTACAAAGCGTGATTCCTCCAAGTTGCAGCGCAAAGAAATTCCCAAAAACCAGAGGTATGAATATAAAACCAGCCATGGTAGCTGTATAAAAACTGATAACGTTTACGTTACGCGTCATGAATTTTCCGTATGCTCGATTCCGTTTCATTTGCTGGATTAGACTTATTACTCAATTGAGCGCAATATTTTAACATTGTCGCGCCTAAAATTTCTTTGTTGATTAGCGAAGATATGCGTTATGGTTTCACAAAGGATAAATAAGTTTTAGATATTTCACGAGCCTTGCTCAAGTTATACTAGTATTTCAAAAGAAATTTTAATTAATATTTGATGAGGTCGTGGGTTTTCCAATACTAATAAGTTCACTTACCCGGGAAACTTCCTATTGTCTCCTATTCAACATCCAAATTATTACTAAACTAAATTTCAGCCATCGACCGAAATAATTTAAAAAGTTCATATCCGACTCGGATAATATCGGAATGTTTTGCCTGTAGTTACCGTCACTTTTGCTATGTAATTCTCGGAATACAGAATTACATAATTGTGTATTTACAGTAATATAGAAAATAGTAGTTATGGCAAAGATTATCACGGTAGCGCACCAAAAGGGTGGCGTAGGCAAAAGCACAATGGCGCTTAATCTGGCATTGTGCTTTCAGGATCAATTAAAGGTAGCCCTAGTTGATTCAGATTTACAAGGGAGCATTTATCATGTAAAAGATGATTTCCCAGGGTTAAGCATTTTATCCCCGGAGCAAATCAGTGACATTCCCTATTTAGCTTACGACCTGATAATTGTTGATACACCTCCCTATTTGTCAAACAAATTAACAGATCTGTTCCAGTTTTCAGATTTTGTGTTGGTTCCGACAAAGGCCGGCTTTTTTGATGTGATGGCCATCCGGTCAACACTTGCCCTGATCAAATTTTCCCAGGCAAAAAACACGCAACTGAAAGCTGGCATCGTTCTTAACATGATTAAACCCAGAGCTGCTATAACCAAGGACATTACTGCGTTATTACAGAGCCTTAGAACCCCACTGTTAAAAACGATGATACACGACCGGGTAAGCATCACACGCTCTGCTATGACCTCCGGAATCCTTAAAACAAGAGATGCGAAGGCCAAGGAAGAAATTACTTCCCTTGCCGAAGAGATCGTAAACCTTATCAGTACATAAATACATCATTACATTTCTATGGATTTATGTACATACATACTTCTTCATTTATGCAAGTGCAGATATATGTAATTGTATAAATACACTTTTATGCAAATATGTAATTACATAACGGTCATTTAGTTATGGAGGAATATAAAAACAAATTGGGTAGCCTTGCTAATAAGTTGAAGACGGACGCTCCAAAAATACCTATTCAGGAAGTGCACCCGGTAAAGTCTTTTATCCATGACAAGGAGGAAGAAGCCCAACTAAATACATGGATACCCAAGGGCCTGCTGAAGCGGATGAAGTCCTATGGAATTGATCAAGATCTTTCTTTAAAGGACATCAATATACTCGCGCTGAAGTTCTTTCTTGATGCAAAGGCACCACAGATTAAAACTTAGAAATTTCTTTTTATGTGAGGAATTAAACGATATCGTCATCATTTAGTTATGGAGGATATGATAAGGGTTGAAGAGATAGAGGAGGACTTGAACTGCTGTCTTTTTGCAGTTAGCAAGATGTACGTTTGTTACACAAACGGATCTTGCCCGCCCTCCGGGGTCGTTGCGGGAACAATGGATTAAACACTCCGAAGTCGGTTTAATGAAGATTGCAAATGGTAAATGATCAGCAAAATAACAGAGGCAAATGGCTAAACCTCCGGTTGAACGATGAGGAGTTTGAATTATTTAAGAGACAGCACAAGAAATCCGTTTTCCGGAAGATGAGTGATTATGGCAGGGCTGTATTGCTGGGTAAACCGGTAACCATTTTATACAGGGATAAATCAATGGATGAAGTATTGGAAGAGCTGATACTATTAAGGCGGGAGTTAAACGCCATTGGCAATAACTTGAACCAGGTTGTAAAGCAGATCAATAGCGCACATGGATTCCCGGATGCCAGGTTATGGATGAACCTGCTTACGGTAATTAATGGAAAATTGGAACCCTCCATCAGGCAAATCAAGGAACAGATGAATAAATACGCGGATCTATGGTCGCAAAAATTAAGAGCGGGAAAAGCCTGAGAGGCGCATTGAACTACAATGAAAATAAGATTAACGCCGGAAAGGCCGAACTTATCGCGGCGAGTGGTTTTGCAAAAGACCATGAAGTACTGTCACTTTTCGACAAGCTTTTAAGGCTCACAGATCTGGCAGGCAGGAATCAATTGACTAAAACAAATACGGTGCACATCTCGCTCAACTTTGATTTAACTGAAAACCTGGAACGGGAAAAACTGCTTCGGATAACAGATGACTATATGGCGGGAATTGGATTTGGCAAGCAGCCTTATCTGGTCTATCAGCACTACGATGCCGGTCATCCTCATGTGCATGTGCTGACCACCAACATTACTGTGGATGGCGAGCGGATCAGTTTACACCATATCGGAAGAGTAAGGTCGGAGCCAGCCCGGAAGGCAATTGAGCTAGAGTATGGTTTGGTTCAGGCAAGTTCCAAAATGCAGGACCTTAAACCCTTAAAGGCGGAGCAACTCAAAGCCCTGGAATACGGAAAAACGGATATTAAACGGACTGTAACCAATGTAGTAAATGAAGTCGTCCAAAACTATAAGTTTACCAGTTTGCCGGAGCTTAACGCGATTCTCCATACTTATCATATTGCTGCCGACAGAGGTTCCAGGGATTCGGTGATGTTTAAAAATAATGGATTATTGTACTGGGCGCTTGATAGTAAAGGTAAAAAACAAGGAGTGCCGATCAAAGCCAGCAGCCTTTATAAGAAACCAACATTGAAATTATTGGAGGACCGCTTCAGGATGAATGCCTATTTGCGAAGCCCGTTTAAGGATCAGCTTAAATCAAAGATCAACAAGGTATTATTGGAATCCCATACACAGAATCAGTTTGAAAAAGAGTTGAAGAAGTTAAATGTACAAGTGGTTTTCCGGCAAAACAGCGAGGGTCGCTTTTATGGAATAACATTTATAGATCATTTAAACAAGACCGTTTTTAACGGTAGTGATCTTGGAAAGGTGTACAGCGCGAATGCTATCGTTCTTCAACTGAATAGTGAGGGGAATGAAAAGAGTTCTGTAAAGAACGAAAGTCATTCGACCAATGCGACGCATGAAATCATACCTGGCAAAGCTGAAACCAACTTCAGCAATGATATGAACCTGCTGGAAGCTTTGCTCCATCCTACGGAACAGGATTCTCCCATACCGCACCAATTGAAAAAAAAGAAGAAACGAAAAAGGTTGAACCTCTAAACATTAAGACTATGCAAACAGGAGAAAACGAACAGGCTTTAAGAAAGATCATAGATTTTACCAGGTTTTTGGGCATCGTTGTACTGATCCTCCATTTTTATTTTACCTGCTATGGAGCGTTTGAACAACTTCATTGGAATTACGCTATTGTAAACCGGTTACTCTCGAACATTTATAAACTTTCGATATTCAGAAATATCGTCATTACAAAAACCGCGGCCTTGATTTTTCTGATCGTTTCGTTAATCGGCAGTAAAGGGAGAAAAGCTGAAAAGGTGGGCTTAAAAAGAGCGGTTTATTATAGCCTGGTCGGACTGATACTCTATTATATAAGCGGATTGATATTATACCTGAACGAAAGCTATTTGATTTTGGCATTTTGTTATATAAGCGTTACGAGCATCGGCTACCTGCTATTTCTCTCCGGTGTCAGTTTAGCATTCAGGATCATTCACGTGAATTTGAACAAGGACATCTTTAACCGGGAAAATGAAACATTTCCTCAGGAAGAACGGCGTCTCGAAAACGAATACAGCATTAATTTACCTGCCCAATACAGGTTAAAGAATGAAGTCAGGAAGAGTTATATCAATATTATTAATCCATTTCGCGGTACGCTTGTGCCGGGCACGTCTGGCGCTGGCAAATCATATTTTGTCATCAGGCACATCATTACTCAGCATATTAAGAAAGGTTTCAGTATGTTCATTTATGATTTTAAATTTGATGATCTGACCAGGATTGCATTTAATACGCTCAGAAATAATTATAGACAATATGCGGTGAAACCACAGTTCTATATGATCAACTTTGAGGATTTGTCCCGAACGCACCGTTGCAACCCGGTTATTCCGTCCTGTATGAAAGATATTACCGACGCGATGGAATCGTCAAGGACTTTCATGTTGGGGTTGAACCGGGAATGGATTAAACGGCAGGGTGATTTCTTTGTGGAATCGCCCATCAATTTTCTGACCGCACTGATGTGGTATCTCAGAAAATATCGTGGTGGCCAGTTTTGCTCTATTCCGCATGCCATAGAGCTTTCACAGATTGATTATCAACGACTTTTTTCATTGTTACAAATGGAACCCGAGATTGAGGTTTTAATCAATCCATTTATCTCCGCCTGGAAAAATGAAGCCTTTGACCAGTTAGAAGGGCAGATCGCAAGTGCAAAGATAAGCCTCGCGAGGCTGTCCTCCCCGTCACTATATTATGTTTTATCCGGCAATGATTTTACGCTTGACCTGAATAACCCCGACGAACCTAAAGTAATTTGCATGGGCAATAATCCACAAAAGCAACAGGTTTATGGAGCGGTATTAAGTTTATACATTTCACGAATGATTAAGCTGGTCAATCAAAAGAAACAATTGAAATCAAGTTTGATTTTTGACGAGTTTCCAACCGTCTATATTAATAATATCGACAGTTTGATTGCGACCGCAAGATCCAATAAGGTTTCAACCACCCTCGCGGTTCAGGATTATAGCCAGCTTAAAAAAGACTACGGACGGGAGCAGGCAGAAGTGATTATGAATATTGTCGGTAATATCGTTTCCGGACAAGTCACAGGCGATACGGCCAAACAGCTGAGTGAACGATTTGGTAAAATTATGCAAGAACGGCAAAGCGTTACTATAAACAGTCAGGATACCTCCGTCAGCAAATCCACACAACTTGATTTTGCTGTTCCTGCTTCAAAAATATCCACCCTTTCTTCTGGTGAGTTTGTTGGCATGGTAGCAGATGACCCGGAAAATAAAATTGAGCTTAAGGTTTTTCATAATGAGATCATCAACGATCATCAAGCGATAAAAAATGAAGAAGATCATTACCAGGAATTGCCTGTCATCAGAAATATAACGGAAGAAATGGTATTGAAGAGTTTTCTTCAGATCAAGAAAGACATCGAACTTATTTTGGCAACAGAATTAAGGGCTGAAGAAACAGTCGATGATTAATATCCTCCACTGAAGGGGGGAAAGGGTTGTGGCTTTTTTCAATAAAATAGTTCCTATATACGAATTTATGCCGCGTGAATAGATAGCTGGTTGTATAAGTACCGGAAAATAATAAATATCCATTCCACTAAATTAACCACCCTTTTATAACTGTTTTCCCGCTGATTTTAGATGTTACTTTGATGGGAAATCAAGTAAATGCTTATGAAAAGGGAATTAATTGCTGATATATGTGTAGCCTTAATAATGTTATTGTTCAGCTACACCGCGATCAATAAATTGCTGGACTATCATCGGTTTGCTTTTCAGATGAAACAGTCTCCTTTCTCGCTCATGAAAATAACCGCACCTTTTTTGGGATGGATATTACCAATGGTGGAGGGGCTTTTAGTCCTTACGTTATTTTTCGCCCGTTATCGTTTGACAGGCCTTTATGGGGCTGTAATTTTATTGTTGGTTTTCGAAATCTACATTACCGGAATGCTTTTATCCGGACTGGATTTACCCTGTTCCTGCGGAGGGATCATTTCCAAATTGAGTTGGAGGCAACATTTAATATTCAATGCCTTGTTTATTGTCATCGGCCTCATTCCTTTAGTCATTCTTGAAAAACAAAAATTGGATGTTCCTTCTGGAAAATACAAATAGAAAGATATTTCGCGCGCGTAGAATCAGGTAGACCGTTGCCTGCTGGAAAACGGATTAATTCATTCATCTAAATTTCTTTTATGAAAAAGTTTAAAAACGGCTTTTTAGCCCTGGCTTTAGTTGCCGGTATCTCAGGAGGTGTAATTTCGAAAATTCAGGCCATGCCGAAGCAGGCGGATGCCTCCTATGAATGGCAGAAATTCAACCACGATGGCACCCGTGATCCTTCTTTGGATGAGACGGCGACAATTTCGCAGGCAACCGCGGATTATTCTTGCCCCGGTTCTGTTACCTTGTGCGCCAGTGGAACCAAGGTAGCGGGTTCCGGTACCGGCCCGAATACCGCTACTTTGCGGTATAGTAATTAAGTTCCATTCTAAGAGGCTGTTCCGAAAGGAATAGCCTCTTTAAGTATAAATAATGTTTTACTGGGACATGCTGCATCGACCGGCTGCCATATTCCGTTTTTGGTACCAACAAAGCAAAAAGCATAAGCACATTGCCGGATGCTTTTTCTTATTGCTCGCTTCAGAGGCCCTGTGGTAATATATTTATTGTTTTTTTAACAATTATTGCCTGTGTACATACATTTATATTACCTTAGTGTACTGACTTTATGAACATTAAGTTGTCGCGGGAGTCTTTCCAATTGTATCCAGATGCGCGTAAAAATTTATATTCTCTTTGCGGCTATTTTACTGACCTGCACCAATGCCATTGCGCAAAACAGCCAATATCAATTTTCGCAACTCGATATAACTAATGGACTGTCGCACAATCAGGTTAACTGCATATTCAAAGATTCGGAAGGCTTTATGTGGTTTGGCACAGCATCGGGCCTTAACCGTTATGACGGCTATACCGTGAAAGTGTTTAAGCATGATGCCTATAACAGGAACTCGCTTATCGATGATTTTATTGTAAATATTTTTGAAGGACCAGACAGAAAGTTATGGATATTAACCCGTAACGGGTATTGTTTTTATGATCCTGAAATGGAACAGTTTAATAGTGATATGTCATTATTGATCAATTCTTTAAAGCTTCCGGCTTATCCTAATGTCCTTAAAATATTGCGCGGTGATAAAGGGGATTTCTGGTTTGTATGCCCCGACTCCGGCGTTTATAGATATAATGTCCTAAGCCGGAAGACCAAACGTTATCATGATCATGCAGGTGCTAAACCGTCTTTATATTTATACTCCAATTCCGTTGCCGATATTACCAAAGATGTAAAAGGCAATATTTGGCTGGTTTATTATGACGGCACGGTTGAAACGCTGGATGTTAAACAGGATAAAATTACCTATCATGCCAGTGTTTTAAATCGGCGGAGTAGTAATTATTCCATAACCGTAGATCGGGACAACGATTTGTGGCTTTATGCATCCAACGTAAATATGGGTGTGTATTATTATAGCCCTTCAACGGGAGTACTCCGGCATATTGATAGGGAATCGCAGGACACCAAGCTAAAATCCAATATCGTTAGCAATATCGTTCAGGCCGACGACGGTCTGATATGGATAGCCACTGATCATGGCGGGATCAATGTGCTGGATAAGCGGAACTTTAGGATGACTTATTTACTTAATCAGGAAGACGATGCCAAATCGTTAAGACAAAACAGCGTGATCCTTTATAAGGATAATACCGGTATTATGTGGGCCGGTACTTTTAAGGAAGGGATAAGTTACTATCATAACAATATCATCAGGTTCCCGCTTTACAGGCATTTTGCTTCAGATCCTGGTAGTTTGAGCTTTGAAGACGTTGATAACTTTGTTGAGGACAAGCTGGGGAATTTATGGATAGGGACCAATGGTGGCGGGTTGATTTATTTCAACCGCAAAACAGGAAAGTTTAGCCAATATAAATACGATGCCCGGATTCCCAATAGCTTAAGCAACGATATTATTGTTAGCCTGTGCATCGATCATGACCAGAAATTATGGATAGGTACGTATTTTGGAGGACTGGATTGTTTTGATGGAAAAACCTTTACGCATTATAAGCATAATGATAAAGTAGCCACCAGTATTGCAGATGACAGGGTATGGAGTATCCTGGAAGACTCGTCACACCGCTTATGGATCGGGACATTTGCCGGGGGGCTGGAAATCTTTGATCGCTCAACAAAAACATTCTACCACCCTTTTAAACAAACCGAGATCAGAAGCCCGCTGATAACTTCATTGATGGAAGATAAAAGCGGAAATATTTGGGTAGGAGGTTATTTGGGTATTGATGTTATCATGAGAAGTGATAACCGGGTGATTCATTACAACCGAAACGCGAATGATGCCAATAGTTTAGTAAATGATAATGTCAATTGTATTAGCCAGGATAGCCGCGGTTTGATATGGGTGGGAACACAGGCCGGATTGAGTATTTTAAATCCTGAAACAAGAAAAATCATCTCACTTAGCCAGAAAAACGGCCTTCCCCATAATGCTGTATTAGACATACTGGAAGACAATAAAGGCGCGATGTGGTTAAGCTCCTCGAACGGTGTGGGCCGGATAACAGTATCACCTGGGAAAGACGCCTATCGTTTTCAGTTTGAAAATTTTGATGAAACCGACGGCCTGCAGGGCAGGGAGTTTAACGCGCATGCCGCCCTGAAAACAAGTAAGGGTGAACTGATATTCGGCGGCGGCCACGGTTTTAATATTTTTGATCCTTTAAGCATTCATCCCAACATCAATAAGCCTAAATTGATTTTTACCGACTTCCAGCTTTTTAATAAGAGTATAGCCGCCAACGAGTCTGTTAACGGACATGTGGTGCTCACTAAAGCGATTTGGGCAACCCGGGAAGTTACCCTTAATCATAGTGATAATGTTTTTACTATTGAATTTGCCGCGCTGAATTTTTTTAATCCCAGCAAGGTAAGGCACCAGTATATGATGGAGGGTTTTGACAAAGGCTGGCTTAACGCGGACAATGCAACACGAAGAGCCACCTATACTAATCTCGACGGCGGCGATTATGTTTTTAAAGTGCGGGCCATCAACGCAGAGGGTACCTGGGACCCGGATTACATCACCTTAAAAATTAAGGTGCTTCCTCCGTTTTGGAAATCGACCCTGGCGTATATCATTTATCTCTTGCTGGTGACAGGCGCACTTCTCCTGGTCCGCCGGCGGGGCATACAAAAGATAAGAAGACAATTTGCGGCTGAACAGGAGAAACAGGAGGCCCGGCTATTAATCGAACAGGAACGGCAGGAAGTTAAACGAATGCATGAACTTGACCAGTTGAAAATTAAATTTTTGACAAATGTAAGCCACGAGTTCAGAACGCCGTTATCATTGATCATCACACCGGTTGACAGAATGCTGAGCCATGCTGACGCAGAGCAGAAACAGCAATTGAATATGATCAAGAGAAACGCGAGGCGCTTGCTAAACCTGGTCAATCAATTGCTTGATTTCCGTAAGATGGAGGTACAGGAACTGAAACTGCATAGTAAACCCGGCGATATTATCCGGTTTATTAAAGAGATTTCTTTATCGTTTACCGACATGGCGGCTGAAAAAGGCATCGCGTTTGCTTTCGACAGCGAAGTAGAAACGCTGGTGACAATCTTCGATCATGACAAAATTGAAAGGATATTATTCAACTTACTTTCCAATGCCTTTAAGTTCACCCAGAAAGGTGGCCATGTAAGTGTGCTGTTGAATATGGTGTATGAAAAAACGACACCCGACCCCAATCTGCTTGAAATTAAGATAATAGATACGGGCATAGGTATCCCCTATGAAAAACATCATAAAATATTCGAGCGATTCTTTCAGCATGATATTCCTGAATCATTGATTAACCAGGGCAGCGGTATTGGTTTGGCCATCACCCGCGAGTTTGTTAAGATGCATGGTGGCGAAATAATCGTTGAAAGCGAGCCTGATCATGGCTCTTGTTTCATTATCAGACTGCCTGTTCCCGTTAAAAATAGCTTGATGCCTATTTTAGCCGATGGTGACGATGAGCAACCGGAAGAACTGAATACCGGTCAGCCTGAGGAGGATAATGAAAGACTAAAACACCAGTATGCCAATAAAAAGCCGGTTGTATTGCTGGTAGAGGACAACAATGATTTCCGTTTTTATTTAAAAGACAATCTTAAGGATACTTTTTTTATTGTGGAGGCCACCAATGGAAAGGAAGGCTGGCAAAAGGCTTTATCACAACACCCCGACATTATCGTCAGTGATATCAGTATGCCTCAAATGGATGGCATTGAACTTTGTAAAAAAATTAAGAACGACGGACGTACCTCACATATCCCCATTATTTTATTAACCGCCCTAACCGGTGAGGAAGAGCAATTAAAAGGGCTCGAAATCGGAGCCAATGATTACATGACCAAACCTTTCAATTTTGAGATACTGCTTTCAAAAATTAAGAATTTATTAATCCTGCAAGATACTTTCAAACGTACCTATAAAAAACAAATGAATGTACAGCTACAGGAAGTTGATATACCGTCTGACGATGAGAAGTTCTTAAGAAACATGGTGGAGTATATTGAGCAGAATATTTTAAATGAGAGTCTTACTGTTGAAGAGCTAAGCCGCCAGATGAATATGAGCCGGGTATCGCTCTATAAAAAAGTTTTAATACTTAGCGGCAAATCGCCCCTTGAATTTATCCGGTCAATAAGGTTAAAAAAAGCAGTGTATTTACTGGAGAACAGCCAGATGAGTATAAGCCAAATATCCTATGAAGTTGGCTTTAATACCCCCAAATATTTTACAAAACTCTTTAAGGATGAATATGGGATACTTCCGTCCGCCTACGTCAGTTCCATTCGCCAAAAGAAAATTTTAACCGAAACAGAAAATAAGTAACAGTCCCCCCTTCTTACATGGATTGATGCCGGCACCCCTTTGGTTTATCTATGATTACCATCATCACTAAGGGACTTTTTTGTTTTCAATTCAGGAAACGTATGTGAAATGCGTCGGTCAAATAGTTTAATTACAATCGATTGTAATCGAATTAACATTTGGTCTATATTCATTATCAAACCTGCCATCCCTTTTTTTAAAACTACCATAGTTTTATTCCCGAGAATATATGTTCCATGCGATGTATTTAAAATATACTGCTGAACTCTTTCCGCTCAATTATAAACTAACAAAACCAAGAAGGTTGATTTAATTTTTGCTTTGATAAATAAGCTCTACCGGCTGTTAAATGGTCTTTACTGGCCGTCCCGCAGCATTGTGATGCTTATATATCCTATGGAATATTAACACAATCCTTAATTAATATGAATGAAAATTAAATCCAATTTACCACTAACCAAAGAACTATGAACCAATTATTTACCAACCTAAATTTATTTTAAACATGAGAAAAAACTCAAAAGAAAGAACAGCGATCCGTTGCTGGCTCTTTGTTATTACGCTGTTTTTTTCTTTGACCAGCTATGCACAAACCCACCGCATTGTCGGGAAAATAGTCAGTGCAGATGACGCGCAGCCATTACCGGGCGCAACCGTAAAAATTAAAGGAACAACCAACATCGCGACCTCCAATGCGAACGGTATGTATGGTATAGATGCCAAAGCCGGCGATATACTTGTTTTTTCGTTTACCGGTTTTAAATCAAGTGAGGTTCCTGTAACGGCTGTGAATACCCTGAACGTATCGCTCACCAATACGACCAATGCCCTGAACGAGGTGGTGGTAATTGGCTATGGTACCGCCAGGCGCAAGGACTTAACGGGGTCTATCGCTTCCATCTCTGCTGCTGATATCGGAAAAACCGTATCCACCACGTTTGATCAGGCCCTACAGGGCAGGGTAGCGGGTGTTAACGTTATCCAGAATTCCGGCCAGCCAGGTGCGGGTGTCTCTATCCAGGTGCGTGGTTTAGGCTCCATCAATGCAGGTGTTGATCCTTTATATGTGATTGACGGGGTGATCATCCCACCGGGGCAGCCTTCATCAACCGGAGGGGTATATATGGGTAACAGCGGTACCCGCAATAACCCATTATCAACCATTAACCCGAACGACATCGCCTCCATTGATGTGTTAAAAGATGCGTCGGCTATCGCGATTTATGGCTCACAGGGCAGTAATGGTGTTGTTATCATTACCACCAAGAAAGGGAAGGTAGGTGTGCCTAAAATAAATTTTGACAATTATTACGGCGTTCAGCAGGTGCCCAAATATTTGCCGATGATGAATTTACAGCAATACGCCACTTTTTTAAATGCCAGGGCCGCCGTTACAGGTGGTACGCCCCTTACCGATTTTGCCAATCCACAATATTTAGGCACCGGTACTGATTGGCAGAAAGCTATATTTAGAAACGCAGGTATGTATAATGCCAATTTATCTGTAAGTGGTGGTGACGATCGCACAACCTATTATATCGGTGGCAGTTATTTAAACCAGGATGGTACCGTTTTAAGTTCCAACTTTAAAAGAACTGCCCTGAAAATTAACCTGGACAATAAAACGACCAACTGGTTAAAAATAGGGACCAATTTAACGTTTTCGGGTATAAAGGAAAATGTCAACGCCAGCGTTTACGATCTGATCAATGCCACCCTTAACCTCCCGCCAAATGTGGCCCCGGTTAATCCTGATGGCAGTATAGGCGCTGTCCAAACACCCGGTCAAACGGTAGCCAATACCTATAATCCTAACCCGATAGCCGCTGCTGCCATCAATACCAATAAGGTACAGCGTTCCCAGGCTTATGGTAATTTTTACGGGGATATTAGCTTTACCAAGGACCTGAAACTGCATAATGAGGTAACCGGCAATTTTGATTATGGCAATGTCAACCAGTTTTATCCTACATTTACCATTAACGGGATATTAAACCCGGTTAACAGTGCTGCGGTTACGGCAACCAACAATAAAAGTTTCACCATACGTAACTATTTCAGCTACGACCATTATGCGGCCAAGTATAATATTAATGCGACAGGCGGACATGAGGCCAGTTCAGGTACCTATACTTATTTAAGCGGCGGCCGTACCGGATTTTTCGCCAATAACCCACAGGACCTAAGCCTGGGCACTGCTACTACCGCGTCGAACTCCGGCGGATCAAATAACTATTCCAACGAATCTTACCTGGCCAGGGTAACCGCGGGCTATCTGTATAAATATAACCTGACTGCCACTTACCGCAAGGACGGCAACTCCAATTTTGCCGATGGGAAACGATGGGTAGGTACCTATGCCTTCGGCGGATCATGGAATGCCGAGAAGGAGGGCTTTCTGAAAGGTGCTAAAGCCATTGATCAGCTCAAACTGAGAATGAGTTACGGACTGACCAACAATGCCAACTTACCCGCTTATACCTATGGCTCATCCATTGCAACCGGTACCGTGGGTCTTGGCCAGGGTTCTTATGTTTTAAACATAGCCAACCCGAACGTGCAATGGGAAACCTCTAAAAGCTTAGATGCTGGTCTTGATATCAGCTTCCTGAAAAACCGCATCCAGCTTACCGCAGATGTTTATAGCCGCAAAACCAATAATTTATTGCTTCAAATCCCGCTGCCGGGCTATGCCGGTACTAACGGGGCAGGCAGTTTAAGCGCGCCATGGGGCAATATAGGATCTATAGAAAACAAGGGATTTGAGTTTACGCTAAATACACGGAATATCCAGACCACTGCATTTTCCTGGACTACAACCTTAACCTTTTCCTTAAACCGGAATAAAATATTATCACTCAATGATGCCAACGGTGCTTTGTATGGTAAGATCAATAACGCCAGTATAATCGTCAGCAAAACCGCGGTGGGCGGTTCCATTGGCGACTTTTATGGCTATGTGGCCCAGGGTGTTTTCAAAAACGCTGCCGATTTAAAATCATCGGCCCTACCGGCGGGTGCCATTATTGACTATACCCAGGGTGTATGGGTTGGAGATACCAAGTACAAGGATCTAAACAAAGATGGTGTAATTGACGCCAATGACATGACCAATCTGGGCTCACCGCTACCTAAATTCACTTACGGCATCAATAACTCATTCAGTTATAAAGGCTTTGACATGACCCTGTTTTTCACCGGTAGCTACGGTAACAAAATATTAAACTACAACAGGGTTTTGCATGAGGATCCTAATGCCAGTCAAACGGGTTACTTCGCCAGCCTGAACAATTACGCCAAAGTTGCCATGACTGACCCAACCGGATCTATCACCGATGTCAATAATGTATATGTTACCAATCCGGGGACATCGGTACCGGGATTCCGGGTGTCCGGAGACCCTAATCAGAATTATCGCATTTCTTCGCGTTTTATCGAGAGCGGCTCTTACCTGCGTCTTAAAAACATCGCTGTAGGCTACAATTTACCAACAGGGGTAGTGGCTAAGCTGCACGTGCATTCATTAAGGGTATACGGCAATATCCAAAACCTGTTTACCATAACCAAATACAGCGGATATGATCCCGAAATCGGTACCAACGTTCCGAATCAGTCAGGTCAGGGTACCAATGCATTAACATCAGGTATTGATTGGGGCAGATACCCAACTCCGCGTATTTATACATTCGGTTTTAATGTGGGCCTTTAATCGTCATTTAAAAAGAAAAAACATGAAACACGTTAACAAAATATGGATCTTTTCTTTATTTGCATTGCTTGGTCTGAATGGCTGCAAAAAAGATTTTCTGAATAAAGGGATCCCAACAGATAAGCTCGTTGCCGGTACTTACTATCAAACTAATGCTGAACTCCGGGCTGCCACTGCCGGTTTATACACCAAACCCTGGTTTGATTTTAACTACCCTTTTATTGTGTATGTGGGCGATATTATGTCGGGTAATACGGTTAGTAATCCCTACAATACCAGCGCTTCGCAATTTACAAACTTCACCATCGCCAATGGTTATGGTGGATTAAGTTATGGTTGGTCGTCGTTGTTCAACGTCGTGGCGCAATCCAATACAACCATTAATAATGTGACCAGTTTTAGCCCGGCATCATTAGGTTCGGCCAAAAACGCAGCCCTTGGCGAAGCCCGGTTTATGCGTGCTGTCGCTTATTTCTACCTGGTACAATTATGGGGGCCGGTACCTATTGTGGAAAGCAGCGATAAACTGGTCGATAAGCCCTTATTGCACCGTAATATACAGAGCGATATTTACAAGTTTATCATAAACGACCTGCACTATGCCGCGTCAAATCTGCCCTCAACCGATGATCCGGGCCGCATCACCAAATGGTCGGCCAAAGGTTTATTGGCCAAAGTTTTTTTAACCAGGGCTGGTATTACCGGTACCCGTGTCCAGGCCGATCTGGACAGTGCTAAATATTATGCTGCTGATGTGATCAATAATAGCGGCCTGTCGCTTTACCCGGATTACTATGATGCATTTTTAACCCTCCATAAAAACAATCCGGAAATGCTGTTTGGCTTACAATTTACCGTTGCTGCAGGCGCGGACTGGACAACCAATGATTTCAGGCAAACCGCCATTGAAGGAGATCCAAATATTGATGGTATTGGCGGCGGCGGATGGGATGGCCTGCGGATCAGCAAGGATATGTTTGATGATTACGATTTAGCTGATAAGCGTCGCAAAGCTACTTTTATGCTGAACGGGGATATTTACCCGGAGCTGATAACCGCCCAGAACCCCAACGGCTACAGCATGACTGATGCGAGCGGTGCCTATATCAAAAAATATGTGATCGGCGGCCCGTTGGCAAACCGGGGCGATAATATTACCCTGATGCACGGTGATTTGCCCAATTATTTGTTAAGGCTGGCCGATGTATACCTCGTATATGTGGAAGCCGCTTTGGGTACCAGCGCAAGTACAAGTGATGCCACAGCCTTAAACTACTTTAACCAGATACGCACGAGAGCTGGTTTGACGGCTGCCACTTCGTTAACATTTGATGCGCTGTTTAAGGAACGGAGAATCGAGCTCGCATTGGAATATCAGTTTTGGTTTGATCTGAAAAGGCTGCATGATTACAACCCGGCAAAGGCTGATGCTTTCATCAAAGCGCAACACCGTAATGCATTCACCTATACAGCGGGCGTTGTTACCGAGCCGGCAATTACCCAGGTTACTCCTGCCTATTATACCCTGCCTTATCCCGCAGTGGAGGTTACGGCTGATCCGCTGCTTACGCAGGCGCCGGTTCCTTATTATTAACATAAGGGCAGAACTGAAAACAGCATATGAAACAATTTAAAGTTTTTAAGATGGAAAAGATCTCACTAAATATAATAAACACCATGATCTTGCTGGCTTTGGCAAGTATGGTGTTTATGCAATCATCCTGTAAAAAGGATAATACCACCAAGGGCTCCGGTAACCCGGTTATCACCGGTGTAAGAGCTTACAAGGCAGCTCCCGGCGATAGTGTACTGACCAAAGCCAATCCCGGCGATTACGTGGTTTTACAGGGTAGTCATTTAACGGGCATAACGGCCGTATATTTTGATGGAACCAAAGCGGCTATTAATACCGCCCTGGGTTCTGATGTCAATTTCCCGGTGACCATACCCGCCACGATACCGTTTGCCACGATTACGAGTGATCAGCTTAATACCATCGTGGTAACTACTGCCACCGGTACAGTGACATATAAATTCCCGATCTCCGCGCCCTCGCCTTATATTACCTCCATCTCTAATGAGATGCCCAATGCGGGCGACGTAATCACCCTGAACGGGGCGGGTTTATTTGCGATAAACAGCGTTGCCTTTCCCGGCAATATAGCCGCTGCTACCTTTGCCGGTAATGCTGCCGGATCATCAGCCACGGTTACGGTGCCGGCCGGTGTTACCGCTTCGGGGCCGGTAGTGGTGGTGACCAAATACGGTACCTCTACATCAGTTATCGATGCCGTATTGAATGATAACGCTGATGTGTTTTTAAACTTTGACGATAAAAATGGTTTCACACCATGGAGCGCCCTGCCGGTTGTGGTATCTTCTGTCGCAAGTCCGGCTATAAAAGCAAGCAGAGGTAAATTTTTATACTGGAATGCCCAGGGTATTACTGCCGGGACTTATTATGTTGGCGATCTGGCAACACCAACAGACGGAAGCCAGTTAGCCTACCCCTCAACCATCAGCAGCAGTGAACCGGCGGCTAATCTTGCCATAAAATTCGAGATCAATGTACCGGTTGGGATGAGTTCGGGCGAAATAGACTTTGATTTTAACTTTAGCCATACCTATGCCTGGAGTCCATGGTTAATCAATGGTTCAACCCGGGTTACATTCACCACGACAGGCTGGCAAACCGTATCGATTCCATTGAGTTCGTTCCCAGGTATTTCGACCTATAACGATATCAAGGGACAGCCCATAGAACTGTTTTATATTAATAATGGCAGTGGTATTACGCAAAATGTGAATGTGGGATTTGATGATTTCCGTATTGTAAAAATTAAATAAAAGAGCGTTTTAGTTGATGGTGCCCGCGACTGCCGAGTGCAGGAGCGGGTATTTTTCACCCAGACTATGCGCCATAGATTTCGATAAAGATGCCGGTAGGCACGATCGTGATTGTTAAAAACCAGATCAGAAAATAAATTTATGCCCCTCATGTCCGATATGAAATACTATTCTTTTTGCTTGCTTGCCTTAGTTGCCTGCAAAAATAACGGTAAAACTGATGTTACGCCCGTTAAAGCTGATACGACCACTACAAAAATAACACCGCAAGCAGATCCGACAACTGCTAAGTCGGCCGGCTTTTTTCTGGACGACTGGGTATCTAAAACGTTTGCAGTACCATCCCATACCAATGTTGCTCAGCCCGTCGATGCCGCTACGGCGACAGTAAGTGTGGACTATAGTGCCGTCACAACCAAGGTTCCTAAGTATCTCTTTGGGAATAATACCAACCCCTATATGACCCAGATCGTGACTGAACCCCTTTTGCTGAACAATATCAAAGCCCTGTCACCGAATATACTTCGTTTTCCGGGAGGTAACATCAGCAGCGTTTTCTTCTGGGATGGAAAAATACCGGCTGATGTACCGGCAAATCTATATGATTCCAACGGGAATACAGTGGCAGCTAACTATTGGTTAGGTAATAACACAGCCGGCTGGACATTGTCATTGGATAATTACTACAATACCTTATTGCAGACCAATAGCACGGGTATCATCACGGTCAATTATAGCTATGCCCGCTACGGTACGAGCGCCCACCCGGATCAGGTCGCTGCGCACCTGGCCGCGGAATGGGTGCGTCATGATAAAGGGAGAACCAAATATTGGGAAATTGGCAACGAAAGCGGTGGGCCATGGCAGGCGGGGTGGAAAATTGACCTTACCCAAAATAAAGATGGTCAGCCACAGATCATTACCGGAGCTTTATATGGTAAACACTTTAAGGTATTTGCCGACTCGATGCGTAAAGCTGCCGCTGATGTAGGTGCTCAGATTAAAATTGGCGCTCAACTAGTGCAGACAGATCCGGTTAACTCATGGAACGCTGTTGACAAAACCTGGAACTCCGGTTTATTTGCTTCCGCTGGTGATAACGCCGATTTCTATATCGTGCATGATTATTTTACGGGATCGGATAATGAAACTGCAGCAACTATTCTGAACACACCGGTGACCGAGTCAAAGGCCATAATGGATTGGATGAAGACTACGACAACACAAGGTGGTGTATCTTTAAAGCCGATCGCACTCACCGAATGGAATCTGTTTACTACCGGCTCCAAACAAATGACATCCTTTATAGCCGGCATCCATGCGACCATGGTTTTAGGTGAATTGCTGAAGAATCAGTTTGGCATGGCCAGTCGCTGGGACCTGGCCAACGGATGGAACAACGGCGACGACATGGGTATGTTTAATGCCGGTGATGAGCCCGGTGGCATTAGTAAATGGAATCCCCGGCCCGCATTTTACTATATGTATTATTTTCAGAAATATTTCGGGGACAAGCTGATAAGCTCCACTGTACAGGGGGGAAACGGCGATATATTGAGCTATGCCTCATCCTTCTCGTCGGGAGAAGCCGGTGTAGTACTGGTGAATAAAGGGACCTCAACACAAACAGTAGGTGTCAGTATAAAGAATTTCGTACCAGGCACGAGGTATTACTATTATACTTTTACAGGAGGTGCTGATAACGGGGAGTTCTCCGGCAAAGTTTATATCAATGGCAACGGGCCTGAGGGCACCAGTGGCGGACCCACCAGTTATTTAACCCTTACCGCTTCTTCATCAGCGATGAATAGCAGTGTGAAGGTTTCGGCGCCTCCGCGATCGGTGGTGTTCCTGGTAGCTGATGGGAAAAAATAATAGAGTCAGGTTAACATATGAAAATGAAAATAAAATTACTTTGTATAGTGATATTATCCATAGGTAATCAGGCTTATGCGCAAAATACACAAGGGTTTTTCCTTAATGGTGATCAAACCAAAACGGCTCCTGTTCCTGGAGATTATATAAAATACAATCAGCCAACATCTGCCGTAAGCGTAGATATAACAGTTGACTATGGCAAAGTGACTGGTAAGGTATCTAAGTATATTTATGGTAACAATACGAATCCTTATATGAGCAATATTGTTGGTCAATCTGAACTTTTGAATGATATCAAAACGCTGCAGCCACAGATATTACGTTATCCGGGTGGTAACCTCAGCAACGTGTTTTTTTGGAATGCTGCTCCCGGAGAAAAACAGGCGGATGTACCCGATACTATCCTGTATGGAGATAACAGAGAGAAGAAGCCTGAGAGAATCTGGTATGGTCGGGACGAAGATGTAAACACCTTATCGCTGAATAATTATTATGCTACTTTAAAGCAAACTAATAGTACGGGTATAATTTGCGTAAATTATGGTTACGCCCGTTATGGCACCGGCACTAACCCGGTTCAAAAGGCAGCCCATTTAGCTGCGGACTGGGTGCGCCATGATCATGGGCGAACCAGATTCTGGGAGGTAGGGAACGAAAATTATGGGGCCTGGCAGGCTGGTTTTCAAATTGACACTGCTCAAAATAAGGATCACCAGCCCCGGTATATTACAGGGCAATTATACGGAGCGCACTTTAAGGTATTTGCCGATTCTATGAAGGCTGCTGCCAGGCAGGTAGGCGCCACGATATATATCGGAGCTGTTATTATCGAGACGCCGAAGGAAAAATCATGGGAAGGAGAGATAGAGAAGAACTGGAACGCGGGTTTTTTTAAAATGGCTCATAATACGGCTGACTTTTTTATTGTACATAGTTATTACACGCCTTATAATCAAAATTCATCAGCCTCGCTTATATTAAATACGGCTACCGCCGAAACTGCTAAAATAATAGCATACATGCATCAGTTGACCCATGATTACCATGTCGATATAAAACCGGTTGCTTTAACTGAATGGAATATTTTTGCGTCGGGATCAAAACAGGCCTGTTCCTATATCAATGGCATACATGCAGCGATCGTCCTTGGGGAGTTAGCTAAAAATAAGTACGGAATGGCGAGCAGATGGGACCTCGCGAATGGTTATAGTGAGGGTAATGATCATGGTATGTTTAGCAAGGGTGATGAGCCTGGCATACCTTTATGGAATCCCCGGCCTGTCTATTACTACATGTATTATTTCCAAAAGTTTTTCGGTGATCAATTGATTGAGTCGTCCGTTTCCGGGAGCAGCGATGTATTGGTTTACGCGTCCAGGTTTAGTTCTGGGGAGGTTGGCCTGGTCATCATCAATAAGGGGTTGAGCCAGCAAACTATGCATATCAAAACCGAAAACTTTATTCCTGGTAAACGCTACTATTTGTATACGCTCACAGGGGGAAATGATAACGGAGAATTTTCTCAAAAGGTATTTGTAAACGGCCAGGGAGGCAAATACGAAGCTGGTGGTGTATCGGCTGTGGAAAAAATTAAGTCCTTCTCAGCCTTAACCGGTAAACGTATCACCGTCAGCTCGCCGGGTTATTCGGTGCAATATGTGCTCATTGAAAATGAAAAAATAAAATAAGTGCTTTATTAGTAAGCAATATATGGAGGTCGTAAACAAATAAACTATTGTATGATTAAGTTAAGTTCTTTGATAAGCTCATTTATACCGGTGGCCATGGATATAGGCGCCTGGTCTGTAAAATCATTATCCGGAAAATCGCCGGACGGAAACAGGTCATTGCCGGCAGGAGGTGGGAAGCAGATGAAATGGCCCGTCATTATGATGAGGTCTGTAACAATAGCTGTTGCTGTTCTTTTTTTGTTCATGAATGTTTCGGCACAAAGTAAAAAAGAGGAAGTCGGGCTGCAGGCTAAGATCAATAGTATCATTAAAAAGATGACGCTGGAGGAAAAAATCGAAATGCTGCATGGCAACGCCTTGTTTTCTTCGGGAGGGGTAAAACGCCTGGGGATCCCCGAACTGACTTGCGATGATGGTCCTTTGGGTGTGCGCGAAGAGATATTGCGTTTTGACTGGAACTCAGCCCACTGGACAACGGATTCTGCTACCTTCTTGCCCAATGGTTCGGCAATTGCCGCCACCTGGAACCCCGCAATGGCTCATCAATATGGTGTTGTTTTGGGTGAGGAGGCAAATGCGCGTAAAAAAGATGTCATGCTTGCCCCGGCGTTTAATATCTGCAGGATGCCGCTTTGCGGGAGAACTTATGAGTACTATGCTGAAGATCCGTATTTAAACGGCCAGTTGGCTATAGGGACCGTAAGGGGAATTCAAAGCCAGCACGTATCGGCCTGCGTAAAGCATTTTGCAGTTAATAACCAGGAAGTTCACCGCGACAACGTCAACGCGGTGGTTGACGAAAGGGCCTTGCGCGAAATTTACCTGCCGGCCTTTAAAGCGGCCATACAGCAGGGTAATGCCTATACCATTATGTCAGCTTATAATAAGGTGAACGGTTATTGGTGTTCTGAAAATGATTTTCTGCTGAACAAAGTATTAAAAAAGGAGTGGGGCTTTAAAGGTGTGGTCATGTCGGATTGGGGTGGGGTACATCATACCGTCGCCGCGGCAAACAATGGGCTCGATATTGAAATGGGTTCAAGCGGGCCTTATGATCAGTGGTATTTTGCCAAACCATTGCTTGCCGCCGTTAAGGCGGGTGAAGTCTCCGTAAAAACGATCGATGATAAAGTGGGCAGGATTCTATGGTTGATGTACCATACCTCCATGAGCGCGGATCATCCCAAAGGGTCTATCGCTACGCCTGCACATGGGAAAGCCGCATATGAAATCGCAGCAGAGTCCATCGTTCTGTTGAAGAATGATGCGCATGTGCTTCCTTTAAAAACAAATGTCCTCAAAAGTATCGCGGTAATTGGGGATAATGCCATACGTACCTTTGCCTCGGGCGGCTATGGCGCTGGGGTAAAAGCCAGGTATGAGATCACGGCCCTGGAGGGTATCAAATCAAGATTTGGCAAAACTGCCGAGATCAGGTTCGCGCAAGGCTATAAGGCCAACTATTTAGCGAATAATACGGATGAACAAAATGCAGGTTATGATAAACCTGATGAAGCCCTGATCAATGAGGCTGTGGCGCTTGCCAGGACAACGGATGTCGCCATTTTGTGTATTGGGTCAAACCGGGAGTATGAAAGCGAAGGGCATGACCGTAAAAGCCTGGAACTTCCCTTTGGAGAACAAGCGCTGGTTGATGCTGTTACCGCTGTTAATCCCAACACAGTTATTGTAATCATGGCGGGCGCGCCATATGATCTGAATAAAATTAAAAAGTCGGGCCATACCATCGTTTGGTCCTGGTTTAACGGGTCGGAAGCCGGTAACGCACTGGCTGATGTGTTGAAGGGAGTTATTAACCCTTCGGGTAAACTGCCTTTTACATTCCCTGTTTCCCTACATGATTCACCGGCATTTGCGCTGAATACTTATCCGGGTGACGACCTGACCGCTCAATACAAAGAAGGGATATTAGTCGGCTATCGCTGGTACGATACTAAAAAGATAGACCCGTTGTATTGCTTTGGTTATGGCTTATCGTACACCGGTTTTGCCTATACCGGCTTAATGACAGATAAAAAGAACTATAAAACGGGCGATAACATAGCGGTCGCTGTTAAAGTTAAGAACACAGGCAGCATGGCGGGTAAAGAAACTATCCAATTGTATATCAGCAAGGTTAACCCGGGTGTATTTAGGGCGGAGAAGGAACTTAAAGCCTTTAAAAAAGCAGAAATAGCACCAGCAAAAACAGCGCTTGTTTCCATGGATATCAATGTAAATGATCTGGCTTATTTTGATGATAAATTAAGTAAATGGGTAGTTGAGCCGGGCGAGTATAAAATAATGGCGGCATCCTCGTCAAAAGATATCAGGCAGGTAACCTCTTTTTATGTTCATTAATAAACCGAAATGCCGCCAGGGACAATCAGGCACCTTGGTTATCTTTTCCATAACAATGATTATTTATTCATGCAAAGCCACTCCATCATGTTGAAAGTAAAGTACAGTGCAGCGATATTATTCGTCTTCATTTGCATAACAGCAAAGGCTCAAACGATTACCAATAACAGAACGATTAATATTGATGTCAAACAGGTAAAGGGGGCACTGCCTAAAAGTGGCAGTTTGTGCGTCGGCGCCGGTCGGGCCAATGAAGGCTTACGGGCGGATTGGCAGCGGCAACTTAAAATTGCGCATGACGAATGCGGTTTTCAATATATCCGCTTTCACGGGCTGTTATCAGACGATATGGGGGTTTACTTCGAAGACAAAAATGGAAACCCCATCTATAACTGGCAGTATATCGACGAATTGTTCGATTATTTACGGTCCATTCAAATGAAGCCATTTGTTGAAGTGGGCTTTATGCCCGGTGCCTTAGCCAGTGGTAACCAGACTATTTTTTGGTGGAGAGGAAACGTTACACCGCCGAGGGATTATCAGAAATGGAAGGATCTGATCAAAGCATTGGTTGTACACTGGACGCAGCGCTATGGCGAAAAGGAAGTGACCAGCTGGTATTTTGAAGTATGGAACGAACCCAATCTGAAAGGGGCGTTCTTTACCGGCACACAGCAGGATTATTTCAAACTTTATAAAGAAACAGCTACGGCCATCAAAAGTGTGTCTGCCAATTATCGCGTGGGCGGTCCAGCTACCGCTGGTAATGCATGGATACCCGAAATGATCACTTTCTGTTCGCAACAGAAAGTACCGATCGATTTCATCAGTACCCATGATTATGGTGTAAAGCAGGGTTTTTTGGATGCAACGGGTAATGCCGGAACGGTGCTCAGCCAGAACAGGTATGCTGTTGCAGACAACATGCGCCGTTCAAAAAGGCAGATAGCACAATCCGTCATGCCGGATCTGGAATTGCATTATACCGAGTGGAGCGCATCCTATACGCCCTCAGACCCCATTCACGACAGTTATCATGAGGCCGCTTATATTTTAAATACGGTCAAACGGGCCGCGCCGGATGTTAACTCGATGTCTTACTGGACATTTACCGATATTTTCGAGGAGGCCGGCCCCCGGGCCACACCTTTTCACGGAGGTTTTGGCCTGATGAATTACCAGGATATTAAAAAACCGGCGTATTACGCGTTCAAGTACCTGCATGAACTGGGGGATACTGAACTGAGCTGCCCGGATTCCAGCGCCATAGTCTGCAAGGATGCAAAGGGCAATGTACAGGCATTGGTCTGGGATTTTACCATCGATCACCCGGGGAACAGCGTCAATAACCAGGTATTTTACAAAAGGAACCTGCCTGCAAAATCTTTACAGCCGATGCAATTGAAGCTACAGGGATTAAGACCGGGTAAATATACTTTAAGCGTATACAAAATCGGCTACCAGGCAAACGACCCGTATACGGCGTATTTCAAACTCGGGTCGCCCTCGCAATTGACAATGGAACAGGTCAGCATGCTCAGGCAACACGGCAAGGATGCGCCGGTTGAGCAGCAGGAAGTGAGTGTCGGTTCTTCCGGCAATTTTGAGAAACAATTGGCTATCCGGCAGAATGATGTGCTGCTGATTAAGATAAACCGGATTAATTGAGGTTTAACCCATCACGATAATCATTTTAAAAAACAGGATCAGAATGTCCCGGAGTTAATGGGATAAACCGGATATCATCAATAAATTATGGAGAAAATTACGGCAACTTTTGTACTCATTTTGCTGGCTTATTTAGCAAATGCCCAGCACCAGGTCAACAGCAGCGCCAGGGGGGATCGTTATTATTTAAACCCGGTTTTTGCAGGCGACTATCCCGATCCCAGTTTATTGCGCGATGGCAGTGACTATTATATGGTGCATTCTTCGTTTGAGTACTCCCCGGGCCTACTGATCTGGCATTCAAAAGATTTGATCAACTGGACACCGGTAACGCATGCCTTGCACAAATATGTCGGCTCAGTATGGGCCCCCGACCTGGTTAAATACAAGGACAAATATTACATCTACTTTCCGGCGGGTAACAGCACCTATGTCGTGACGGCTGATGCCATTAACGGGCCCTGGAGTGACCCCGTGGATTTGAAGATCAATTATATCGACCCCGGTCATTTTACCGATGCCCGGGGTAAACGCTATCTGTATTTCAATAATGGTGGCTATATCCCTTTAGCTGATGATGGCCTTGCTGTTACCGGTGAGTTTAAACACGCATACGACGGCTGGAAGATACCCCGGGAATGGTCGATCGAATGTTTCTGTATGGAAGGTCCCAAGGTGGTGAAGCGGGGGGATTACTATTATCTTACCGTCGCGGAAGGCGGAACAGCCGGTCCGGCGACAAGCCATATGGTGATCTCTGCACGCGCGAAGTCACCTTTTGGTCCATGGGAGAACTCACCCTATAACCCGATCATCAGGACTAAGGAAAATGCAGAAAAATGGTGGTCCAAGGGCCATGGCACCGTGTTTGAAGATACCAGGGGGAAATGGTGGATGGTTTTTCACGCTTATGAAAATGGCCACTACAATATGGGCCGCCAGACTTTACTGCAACCCATAGAATGGACAAAGGACGGCTGGTATAAATTACCTGCTGGTATGAAAACAGATGAGCCCATAGCAAGACCCGTTAAAAGTATTTCGAAGAGCTTGTTTTCATTGGATGATGACTTTAGCGGTAATGATTTAAAGCCACAATGGCAATTCTTTGGGGCCTATGATACCAGCAGGTTTCATGTGGCGGATAAAAGCTTAACGATAAAAGCAAAGGGTCACTCTGTTGGGGATTGCGCACCCTTACTCTGCATTCCATCGAATCATTCCTATATCGCCCAGGTGGAATTAATGATTGAAGGTCAGGCAACAGGCGGACTGGTCCTTTTTTATGACAATAAATATTACTCGGGGGTTTTAGCAGATAAGGAAAATGTCCTGGCCAACCTTCGGGGCTGGCAATTTCCGGCTGCGAAAGGAGTGATGAAGAGCCATGTATTTTTACGCTTGAAAAACATCAACAATACGGTGGATATGTATTACAGCGTTGACGGGCAAAAATGGACTAAAATAGAAAACTCCTTAGAAGTTTCCGGCTATAACCATAATGTCCTGAGTGGTTTTTTAAGTCTACGGTTAGGCCTTTGTGCTATCGGTGACGGAAAGGTTAAATTCAGGAATTTTATGTATACACCATTGAATTAAGTTTCTTGTCAAGGAACACCAGCCCCCCCTTTTATTTTTTAATAACAGCTATTACGAATTTATACTATGAGACAAAAATTAACCCTGCAAGCTTTTTTGATGGCTTGCCTCTCCAGTGCCGGGATGTTAGTGTGCACGCCCGCGTTTTCCCAATATATCGGCCAGGATGCGAATGCATTGCAAATCCAACCGCAGATCGCTGTAAAAGCCCAAAGTTTTAACTTGCAGGATGTGAAGCTGCTGGATAGCCGTTTCAAACAAAATATGGAACGCGATGCCAAATGGATGCTGAGTATCAGCAATGCGCGCCTGTTGCATACCTGGCGGTTAAATGCAGGCATCGCGTCAACTGCCAAGCCCCTGGGCGGATGGGAAGCACCTGGCGGTGAGCTGCGCGGGCATATCATGGGCCACATTCTTTCCGGCTTGGCATTGATGTATGCTTCAACAGGCGAAATAGTTTACAAGCAAAAGGCTGATTCGTTGGTAGCAGGCCTTGCCGAATGCCAGCAGGTTTTGGATGAAGACGGTTACCTGAGCGCCTTTCCTAAACAATTCATCAACCGAGCCATCAAAGGGGAAGAGGTGTGGGCACCCTGGTATACGATCCACAAAGTAATGGCCGGGCTGACCGATATGTATCTGTATACCGGTAACAGGCAGGCATTGGAGGTCGTGGAAAAAATGAGTGACTGGGCTTTTCACAAGCTGGAGCCTTTATCGGCGCAACAATTGGCTACCATGGAAAAAACGGAATTTGGTGGAATGAATGAGGTAGCTTATAATCTGTATGCGATAACGGGAAATGTCAACGACCGAAAGCTGGCGGAGCTTTTTTATCACCACGCTATACTCGATCCTTTGGCAAATAAGGAAGATAAGCTGGCGGGTGTTCACGCCAATACGCAAATCCCGAAGATAATCGGGGAGGCACGCGGCTACGAATTGACGGGCGAAGAGCAGTTGAGGATAATTGCCGCTTTTTTTTGGCAAACTGTTATTGATCACCATACTTATGCAACCGGCGGAAACAGTGATAGTGAATATTTCTTTGCTCCCGACCAAATTTCCAAACATCTTACAGCCAGCACCACAGAAACATGTAACACCTATAATATGCTTAAACTGACCCGTCATTTATTCACGTGGACAGCGGATGTCAAGTATGCGGATTATTACGAACGCGCCTTATATAACCATATCTTGTCGTCACAGGAAGAGGGAACGGGCATGGTCACTTATTTACAGCCCACTAAACCTGGCCTGTTCAAAACTTACAGCTCAAAGGAAAATTCGTTCTGGTGCTGCGTAGGTACCGGTTTTGAAAATCATGCCAAGTACGCCGAGAGCATCTACTACCATAACAATGACGGCATCTATATTAATCTGTTTATCCCCTCAGAACTTAACTGGAAACAAAAGGGCTTTAAACTGGTGCAGCAAACGCTTTACCCGGAAGAAAATACGACTCATCTGACCGTGAAGGAAGCACCTGCCGGCCCGTTATCCCTATATGTCCGGTATCCTTACTGGGCGACATCGGGTGCAGCCGTTACGGTAAACGAGAAGGTGATCAAAATAACACAAAAGCCGGGCAGCTACATTGAGTTAAAGAGAAATTGGAAAACAGGCGATAAAGTAACCGTTACTTACCCCATGTCCCTGCGTTTAGTGGCCACCAATGATAATCCCAAAGAAGCTGCGATCGCTTATGGTCCGCTTGTCCTCGCTGGTGACATGGGTGTGGAGGGAATAAAAGCTCCGGCCCCTTTTGCAAAAGATCAACTTGACTACAAAGATTACATGATTCCGAAAGACATCACCAACTCACTAAATGTGAACGGTCGAAGATTAGATGATTGCATCATTCCTGTCGCCGGCCGGCCATTGATTTTTGGAACTAATGGCATCGCGCCAAGGCCAATCATCCTGATGCCCTATTATCAAATCGATAAGCAACGGTATGTGATCTATTGGAATCTGAATTAGATGGATAACACTGAATTCTCGGGCCAGCTCTCGCCGGTTGGCCTCTTATAAATAACTCTTATAAATAAGAAGGAGAAGGAAGCGGCAATATGTCTAACTTTTTTATATCATGGATTTACATTGACATGACCGATAAAATATAATGATCATTATATTTGCACTGTGAAATCGTCAAAGACAGAAAGAACAAGGGCTCATATTATTGCTGCAACGGCACCTATCTTTAACAAAAAAGGGTATGCCGGCACGTCCATTACCGACCTGACTGAGGCAACGAAGCTGACCAGCGGCAGCATTTATGGCAATTTTGCCAATAAAGAAGAAGTTGCCCTTGCTGCATTAGATTATAACATGGCCTGTTTTTGCGGGGTGTTACATCAGGAGGTTAACAAACACAAAAATATAAGGGACAGGCTGCTGGGGTACATTAAACCTTTTCATAGTTCGGCCAACTCTTCTTTTCCTGTTGGTGGCTGCCCCATGGTGAATACGCTCACCGAGGCTGATGATACACTGGAACCCTTAAGGAAAAAAGCCGCCGAAGGTATGTTATCATGGAAACAAGATTTGGTAAAGACAATTGAACAGGGAATAGCTGAAGGTGTTTTTAAGGCTGATACCGATGCCGGAAAAACGGCAATGCATATTATCGCCTTATGCGAATTTGGGACATTAATGTATAGCGCTACTCAAAGTGTAAAGCAAACTGACGAAGTAGTGAACATGGCTATTGATGTTGCAAAAAATATCATGATAACTCCGTAATTTTTTTAATGTAAAATATAACGTTCATTATTTTATATGAAACAAAAATTCAATTTTACCATCACAAAATATAACGATCATTATTTTTTAAATATTTAATTTTTTATCATGAAGTATCAGATTTTCGGACAAAAATCAGGGTTAAGGGTTTCAACGCTGGCATTAGGCACAGGTAATTTCGGAACCGCATGGCCGTTTGGGGCCTCAAAAGAAGAATCAAAACAGGTCTTTGACCGCTATGCGGAGTCTGGCGGTAATTTTATTGACACGGCAGATGGCTACCAGGCTGGACAATCAGAATACTTTTTGGGTGAATTTATAGCTGGTGAGCGGGACAATTTTGTGCTGGCATCCAAATACAGTATGGGCACCCGGGATATGCAAACTACGGGAAACAGCCGAAAAACGATGATGCGCGCCGTTGAAGAAAGCCTTAAACGCCTAAAGACAGATCGACTGGACCTGTATTGGGTTCATCTTTCCGATGAGCAAACGCCTATTGAAGAAATTGTAAGAGGTCTTGATGACCTGGTTAGCTCGGGTAAAATTAATTATGCTGGTTTCTCTAACTTCCCTGCCTGGCGAATTGCAAATGCTTCATTGCTTGCTGACCTTAGGGGATGGGCACCAATAGTTGGCATACAGGTAGAATATAACCTTATTGAGCGAACAGCAGACAGGGACTTATTACCTATGGCTGAGGCGCTTGGACTGGGTGTTGCCTTCTGGTCACCACTTGCCGGAGGAACGCTTACCGGTAAATACCGTAAAGAAACCGATCCTAATTCGCGAAAGGCACTGGCGGGCGGTTTCCTGGTAAAAGATTCAAAGGACGAACGTGAAAATCGCATTTTGGATTTGCTGGAATCAATAGCTGTTGAAACCGGTACAAAAGTAATTGATGTTGCGCTGGCTTGGATCCGTCAGAAATATGATGATGCAAGCTTGTCGACTTTTACCGTAATTGGCCCGCGTAATCTGAAGCAACTCGATGACAATCTTTCCTCGCTCGATCTTACTTTGACAAAGGAACAGATTAACCAGTTAAATGAAGCCAGCCAGATTAGTCTTGGTTCTCCACATGAAGTAATCGCCGCTTCACAGAGTATGCTGTTTGGTCGTGGTTCAGGGCAGATTGAAATTAAGCATCCTGTAGCATAACCAATATTTGAAAGGGGGGGCTAATTTATTGCCCGTTCAGATAATTAATTTGGAGGTCAGGTTATTCCTGGCTTTCAAGGTATGGTAGATTTATGTATCCGGTTCCCTCAGGTTTTAAAACTGTTTTCTTTAGTTCTAACCGGAGTTTGTTTGCACACATTGAGGCCATTTTAACTTTAATTGAGCCAATGAATCAAACCACTGAGAACTAATTTATTTATGGAAAACCCAATAAATATAGATCTGACACGGAGATATGATATTACGACAGAGGAAGTAAAAGCATATTCGTTATTTGCACATTTTTCAGACGTAGCGGCCGCTGAAGTAATACGCACAATCACAGAATTAACCATGATTGTTTATTATATATTCTAAAGAAAAAAGTAGAAATGAGGATTGGTAGACCAATAAACAATTTAAACATTTATAGAACATCATTGCGTTGATTTTCAATGTATTATGTAACTTATACTAATTGGTTAACCGAGGCAAGGTCGAATATATAATATGTTCTTTTTCAGTGATTTATAGGCTGTATTCTGTAAATAAAGACAAATAGCATGAAAGTAACAAGGCCCTGAAAGTGTTGATTCTCAATAGAGAAGTTCGACTTTCAGGGCTTTTGCCGTTCCAGTAGCCCTTACTGGACATTGCTCGAACTGTTTTATGGAAGATTTACGTAAAATGACATTTTGAAAAAGGGTGATTTAGATCATTGTAATTAGTTAAGTGACCTGTACTCATTCGGAGTATAACCGGTGCTTTTTTTAAATGCCCGTGTAAAATGATGCGGATACTTAAAACCCAGGTCATAAGCTATTTCACTGATCGACCTGCTGGTATCCAATAATCGTTCTTTGGCCATATCCATTACCTTCAGCTGAATATACTCCATGGCTGTTTTACCGGTTTCCTTTTTAACCATGTCACCAAAATAATTGGCCGATAAATGCAGCTGGTCGGCACAATAACTTACTGCCGGCAACCCCATGGTTTGCGGCTTGTCTGAATGAAAATAGTCTTTTAACAGGTTCTCGAACTTTTCGATATTACCGCGATTGACATCAGCGCGGGTAATGAACTGCCGCTCATAAAAACGAACGCAATAATTGAGGAACAACTCTATATTGGCTGCGATGAGGATTTTACTATGGTTGTCCATTCTTTGGTCCAATTCATATTTGATCTTTTCAAAGCAATCCAGTACGATCTTTCTTTCTTTTTCAGACAAATGCAGCGCCTCGCGTGATTCATAGGAAAAAAAAGTATAGTCATCGATATGCTTACCCAGTGGTGTACCATGTATCAGGTCTGGGTGAAAAAGCAAAGCATAGCCCTGTGGTTTGTAATCTTCATTAATATTTACATTAATGACCTGACCCGGGGCAACAAATAAAAGTGTTCTGTCCTGATAGTCGTAAGTATGACGGCCATATTTCATATCGCCGCATTGCACATCTTTCAGATAAATGGCATAAAAGCCGAAGTTCATTTTCGAAGCATAGATCTCGGGAACCGTGCCCGAAAAATCAATCACACTCACTAAAGGGTGCAGGTTTTCCTGGTGATAAAATTTATCATGTTCGCTTACAGTATCTATCCTTAATACGTTTTCCATCACTTATTCATTTAAAACTAATTCAAATTTAACAGTATTTCCCACCGGACGCTATAGTTATGCCCGAACCTGTAAAAATGGTAGGTAAACCTGTATTCTGTGTTAGCATTATCTCTAACAACCTGCTGACCTTTGTATTATCACAAATAAGATAACAGATCATGAAAATAATGGAAGGTAAAGTAGCACTGGTTACAGGTGCAGCATCAGGATTAGGACTGGCAACCGCAAAAGCATTCGCAGAAGCCGGGGCAGCAGTGGCGATGGCAGACTGGAACGAAGACGCAGTGAAGGCTGCTGCGGAGAAACTGGCAGCGGAAGGACACAAAACATTGGCTATTAAATGTGATGTTTCTGACGACAAACAGGTGGAAGAAATGGTGAACAAAACCGTTGCCGAATTTGGCCGCCTGGATTTCGCCTATAACAACGCCGGCATTCAAAATGAACTGGCAGAAGCTGCCGATCAAACCAGAGCGGATTTCGACCGAGTTACCGGAATCAATTACCAGGGTGTTTGGAGCTCTATGAAATACGAATTGCAGCAAATGCGCAAGCAAGGAAGCGGCGCTATCGTAAACTGCTCGTCAATTGGCGGCATTCGGGCTGGTGCGCAGCGCGGTGTTTATCATGGCGCTAAACATGGCGTGATTGGCTTAACGGTAAGTGCTGCTGTAGAATATGCAGGCCGGGGCATCCGGATTAACAGCGTTAGTCCGGGACTTTTTCAAACGGCAATGTCAGACCAAATGATTGCCAGTGGGCAGAAAGAGGCATTGGATGGCATGCTGGCGATGGTACCTGCCGGGCGTTTAGGTCGCCCTGAAGAAATCGCCAGTGCTGTGCTGTTTTTATGCAGTGATGCAGCAAGTATGGTGGTGGGTCACAACCTGGTTGTAGATGGCGGTATTACGCTGTAATAATCACAGATAACAAATTCTTATGAAACGAATAATCATCATAGCCATCATCTCCATATGCCTTTTTCACCTGGGCAGCCAGGCGCAGGATACCACTTCGGGGACTATTTTTCCAAAAGGTACCAAAACAACAGCTAATTTTACGGGAACGGTATGGGTGAAAACATTGGTACCCATTGATAGTACTTTCCACTGTGTTGTAGGAACAGTAACCTTTGAGCCGGGTGCCCGCAGTTACTGGCATACCCATAATGCCGGTCAGATCTTGCTCGTAACTGATGGCACAGGATATACACAGGAGAAGGGAAAAGCTATACGGGTTGTTCATAAAGGCGATACGATCATTTGCCCGCCCAACGTAGAGCACTGGCATGGTGCTGCACCGGGCAGTTCAATGACACATATCTCCATAATCCCAAACGCTGATAAGGGCGTGGTTACCTGGCTAAGGCCCGTAACGGATCAGGAATATAACGGCCCCAAAGCTAACTAAAAACCAAACTGATGAGAAGGGTATTGTCCATCATATTGATATTAAATATCACCTGTTTTTGTATAGGTAGTAACGCACAAAACAACATGAAAAACAATCAGGAATTAGATCATAAACAGCAAAGCATCGTCCGTATATCGGCCTTAACAGCGACAGGAGATATCGAACATCTGAAAATCCAGCTTAATCAAGGGCTGGATGCCGGGCTAACGATCAATGAGATCAAAGAAGTGTTGGTACAACTTTACGCTTACTGCGGATTCCCGCGCAGTTTGAACGGCATTACCACCTTGATGGCCGTTTTAGAAGACCGTAAAGCAAAAGGCATAACCGACACAGAAGGTAAAACCGCGTCGCCGGTTAACGATCCGGATAAATACCAAACGGGGAAAAAGACCTTACAAACCCTTACCGGCCGCGAAGAAAAAACGCTGACAGGGGCCAACACCTTTGCACCCGCTATTGATACTTTTTTAAAGGAACATTTGTTCGCTGATATTTTCAGCCGTGATGTTTTAAGCTATCAGCAGCGGGAACTCGTGACGGTTTCTGCTTTGGCCGCTATGACCGGCGTAGCTTCACAATTACAGGCACATATCTTCATAGGTATGAACACCGGGCTTACTGAATCCCAGTTGACTGATGCTTTCCATATTGTCGGTCAAACAGCGGGTAAAACCCAGGGTGATTTAGCAAGGGCAACACTCGAAAAGTTGATGGCTGCCAAAAAATAATAAAAACTAAAATCATGAGAAGATGAGCGCTCAAAACCTCTGAACATTTCTATTTATTCTTGGCATCATGGTCACTTTAAGCAGCCAGAAAGCTTCGGCACAGCATGATAACAGGAAATTTCGTATCGCCAAAATCGAAGTCTATTCCGCCTATCTCACTGCATACCTGGCGGCAATGGCTGAGCAGGCTAAAATAGCGTTGCAGGTAGAGCCAGGTGTGCTTGCTTTACAGGCGGTTTACGATAAGACACATCCGACACAGGTTACCGTTTTTGAAGTGTACGCCAGCGAGGCTGCTTATCAGCAGCATTTAAAGACACCACATTTCTTGAAATATAAAAGCGGGACATTGAAAATGGTGAAATCATTGGAATTAATGGAGGTTGCACCTATAGCGATGGAGATCAAATCGGAATTGATGAAAAATACCAAACAGTAAATCATGAGCGTATTAAATAAACAATTTACAACAGATGAATTAACACGGATCGATAAGGCAGACGATTTGAAGATCTCGCCTTTCAGGGCAGATGGTGTTACCTATGGTACGCCTACATGGGTATGGGAAGTAGTAGTGGATGGCGACTTATATGTGCGCGCTTATAGTGGCATTGCATCACGATGGCACAAGGCGGCCCTGAAGCAGAAGGCCGGGCGCATAAAAGCCGCGGATATGGTGAAGGCGGTGAGTTTTGAACCGGTTTATGACCGCAATATTGACCATCGCATAGATGAGGCCTATAAAAAGAAATACAAGGGCAGTCCATATCTGGCTGATATGATCAGCAGCCGGGCGCAATCGGCTACCGTAAGGATCTTACCCCAGGACAGCTAAACTGTAATACTCAAAAAATAAATCGAATGGAATCAAACGATAATAATCCGTCCCGCCGAAAATTCATCCGGCAATCAGCCGCCGCAGGCGCAGGCATCATGCTTGCCGGCCCGGTCAAACTATTCGCGGAAAACAATTCAAAAACAAATCTTATGAAAAATATAACAAGCAAAGGCTATGCCGGACACGATAAAGCAAGCAAACTTACTTTATGGAATTTTGAACGCCGTGCAGTAGGTGACAACGATATCCTGATTGACGTTAAATTCTCCGGTGTCTGCCACTCGGACATTCACCAGATCAGGGGCCATTGGGGCGACCAGCCGTATCCGCAGGTGCCGGGACATGAGATTGCCGGCATCGTTTCGGCAGTGGGTAAAAATGTAACCAAATTCAAAGTGGGCGACAAAGCAGGTGTGGGCTGTATGGTGGATAGCTGTATGGAATGCACCAGCTGTAAAAACGGCGAAGAGCATCATTGTGACAATCATGCTACCTTGTTTACTTACGGTAACCCGGATAAAACTTCCCCGAGCGGTATTACCCAGGGGGGCTATTCGAATAATATCGTTGTGAAGGAACATTTTGCCGTCAAGATCCCGGAAAGCATCAGCCTGCAAAATGCAGCCCCACTGCTGTGTGCCGGTATAACCACTTATTCCCCGTTAACACGAGCTGATTTCAAAAAAGGTGATAAAGTAGGTGTTGCAGGGATTGGTGGCCTGGGACATTTGGCCATTAAACTGGCGGTTGCTAAAGGTGCCGAGGTTTACGCGTTTACGACCAGCGAAAGTAAGAGACAGGACATTTTAGGATTCGGAGCAAAGGAAGTGATCGTTGTAGATTCACCCGATAAGTTAAAACCCTATGCGGGAATGCTGGATTACATGATCTCTACCATTCCATACGCTTTTGAAGTATCTGACTATTTAACCTGTGTAAAACCATACGGCAGCTTTACCCAGGTAGGCCAGCCGAAAGGCGGATTGTTTACGATTAACAACACAAATTTCATGTTTAGCCGGGTGAATTACAACAGCTCTTTGATCGGTGGGATTCCTGAAACACAGGAAGTAATGGATTACTGCGCTTTAAATAAAATATATCCGCAGATCCAGATCATTGATGTGAAAGAGATCAACGAGGTATGGGATAAAGTAGTGAACAAACAAGCGCGTTACCGTTATGTTATCGATATGGCAACTATATAAAACCCGTTAGGTTAGTAATAACAAAGTCAAACTTCTCTAATAAAAAAGGTATGCAAAATAAAGGTTCACATCAAGCCGGGACTGCATTGCTGCTCCTCATCATGCTATTCATTTGCAGTAAGAGTAGCGCGCAGATATCTATAGGCCGTACTTGGTCGGTATACAAATCTGATGAAGGAAGTACAAACTACTCGCCTTTAGCTCAAATTACGCCGGCAAATGTAAGCCGGTTACAACCGGCATGGACGTTTACGCTGCAGGATAAAAAAGCAGGTGCGCGACCGGGTAAAAGTGAATGTAATCCTATTATTGTTGATGGTGTTTTATATGCTACGTCGGCAAACCAGGGCGCTTACGCGGTAAATGCTGCCACCGGAAAACAGATCTGGTCGTTCGATCCCTTGAATGGTAAGAATGGCACGGAAGTAAACAGGGGTTTAACTTACTGGGAGAACGGCAATGACAAAAGAATCCTGATGTCTGCCGATAACCACCTGATTGCGCTGGATGCCAGAACGGGCAAGCCTATTTCGGGCTTCGGCAGCGGCGGTAAGGTTGACCTGAAAGTTGGGCTGAGAGACAGTGAAAAAAATAGGGAATTCTATGTGTCGCTCACGTCTCCGGGCGCAGTATATAAGAATTTAATGATCATAGGCTGCCGTGTGCCTGATACCTATGGTTCACAACCGGGTTTCATCCGGGCGTATGATTGCCGGACCGGCAAACTGGTGTGGACGTTTCATACCGTTCCGTATCCAGGAGAAGCCGGTTATGAAACCTGGTCGCCGGATTCTTACCAAAAAGTGGGTGGCGTGAATGACTGGGCAGGTTTGAGCGTGGACAGCAAAAGAGGCATGGTTTTCCTGGCGCTGGGTTCATCATCGTATGATTTTTGGGGAGCCGAAAGAAAAGGTGATAATCTGTATGCCAATTGCGTGGTGGCGCTGAATGCTGCCACCGGGAAGCATGTCTGGCATTTTCAAACCGTACATCATGATCTATGGGATTACGACCTGCCTGCTCCGCCAGCGTTGATTACCATCACCAAAGACGGCAAACAAACTGATGCTGTTGCCCAGATCACCAAACAAGGATTTGTATTTGTGTTCAACCGGGAAACAGGTGTACCACTATTTCCTGTTGAGGAGCGGAAAGTTCCGGCATCGCATATGCCTGGTGAAGTAGCGTCGCCTACACAACCTTTTCCCGTAAAACCCGAGCCGTTTGCCCGGCAGCGAATCACCGAAGCCGACCTGAGCAATTACTCGCCTGCGGACCATGATTCACTGGTCATGAAGTTCCGGTCTATGCGGTACGAAGGGCTGTTTACGCCGCCAGATCCGAAAGGTACATTAGAACTGCCCGGAACAAGAGGCGGCGGCGAATGGGGCGGCGCAGCATTTGATCCGGCAACTAATCTGTTTTACATCAAATCAACAGAAGCACCCGACTTAATGACCATGGAAAGGGGGGCAGATAGTGCATCAGTTGCGCAAGCACAGGAAAATGCCAATAATCAGTTTGCGGTTGATGGCAAAGGTGCCAAAGCTAACCAGTACATAAACACTACCGCTTATAAGACCTGGAAAGACCCAAGTGGCAATCCGGCTATCACACCGCCCTGGGGAACTTTAAGTGCCATCAACCTGGCCACAGGAGATTATGCGTGGCAATTTCCGCTTGGCAACGATAGCACCCGGCAGGTAAAAGGTGAACCTGAAACCGGCCAGGAGGGCAAAGCGGGGCCTATAGTTACCGCCGGTGGCCTGATCTTCATCAGTGGAACAGATGATAAAAAGTTAAGGGCATTTGATAAAGTATCCGGCAAACTATTGTGGCAAACTACATTGCCCGCATTGGCCAATGCTACCGCTTGCACCTACCAGGTAAATGGCAAACAGTATATCGCACTATCTGTTGGTGGCACTCCTGAAAATCCGTCCGGCTCTATTATGGCTTTTGCTTTACCACCTAAATAGGAGGTAATGCGCTGAAACAAACATCAATTTAATCATCATCATACCATGAAAACAAACGTAAATTTAACATCAAAACAGCATGAGGACGAAGGAAATGAACACGATACGTTTATTAAAAGAGACAACGTCATATAATTCAATATTAATCCAACAATTTATAAAAAAATGGACAATCAAGAGCAAAAATATACAGCGCCGGAAGGATTCGGTCCGGTCGCTGCCCAATACTTTACCGGCACCGCTTGGCTAAAAATGCGTCTCGTACCGGATGAAATTACCAATTGTGGCATCGGAGAGGTAATCTTCGAACCAGGCTGCAGAAATAACTGGCATACCCATCCGAGCAATCAGATTCTGATAGTCACACAAGGCGTAGGTTATTACCAGCAGGAAGGCTCGCCGATCCGGGAGATTAGGGTCGGTGATATTGTTAATATCCTTCCGGGTGTCAAGCACTGGCACGGGGCAACACCTCACGGCAGATTTACCCATTACGCTGTGGGTATTAATACAGAGAAAGGTATAGTGGATTGGCTGGAGCCGGTAACCGATGAACAGTACGCCGGCTTTTGAAAAAATAGCGATTGCGAAAATTTTCGAAATTTTATAGCAAAAGAGTTTAAAAGTACCTCCGGGACACGCTGAAGGAATTCTGAGGTTACTTTACACCTTTGCCGATCTGGAGCTCAGCTATTACCTGGTAACTCCTGTTGAAAGTACATCGAACCAATAAAGGGTAATTAATGCGCTTTATATCCATAGTTATAACTGATAAAAAGAGATGGGTTTAAATTTTTGACCGGTAAGGAGCCTTACTGGTCAATTCCCGAACTGTTTTTTGGGAAATTTGATGAAAAATGTCAGGTATGTCAAAAGGAATCTGGCATTATCGCCTGCACTAGACTCAGCTCCAAACGACGGCTTATGGCGAGCTTGTGATGAAAAGCGGTGTTGTCCTATTACTATACCCGGCAGGCGATTTGATCGGCCGGTACAGATCAGGGTAGTATCCGTTGATTATACGACTTATTGCTATTCAGGATCTTAAATTCCTATCAGCTGTTTACCTTAAAATTAACGTGGTTTGCAATACGGTTGGTATGTCGCCAAAACTGGGGCCACCAAAATCTGTTTCATCGCCGTTAAGGATTCGGAGTGATTGGAATGTTCCGTACTCATAGTGGCCTTCTTCCACCTTTAGGTATTGCCAGGCTTTGCCGGTGTATTTTCCGGTGGGTTGAAAGGTAATGTGGCAGCGCGTACCGATCAGGATGAATTTATTTTCATCCAGTTGGATGATCATCGCTTTACCAATAGGTTGGGTATTAGCCTTTAGGTCATTTCCACTTCCGGTGCCAAATGATACGGTGGCTTTCCATGCTCCCAGGTCAATAGTTTGCTCCGCATGGTCTTCAGGCTCAACAACCGCTTTTATTTTTCCTTCGAAATTCCATTTTGCCAGTTCTCTCATCATCGGAGCGGCCATGGCATATTCCTGTGCAAATGGTGCCAGGCGTTTCGTGACTTCTGCAGGCGTTGATCCCTGGCCGTTATCGTCTATTCCAAACGGTGAAAAACCTATACCTCCATGGGCAATTACCTTATAGAGATATTTCGCATTTTCCGGAATTAAGCCGGCCTCTGGTACAAAAAGTGGATTATCCGCGCGGTCATATAGGTCTATTACCTTTAATACCTTTTTGCTGCCAGAAAGGTAAATGTCAGGAGCAAGCAGATCGATGGCTGGTGCGGCAATCTTCCAGATAGGGATCACATTATCTGTCGGCCCCCCGCTTTCGTATGTTGTTGCGCTTGGGTTACTGAGCGGGTCCCGTAGAGCCACGTTGACATATAAAGGTAATGGATAGGCTGCTTTACCCGCAGCTGCGACCTGCCCTACAAATCGGGCAATTGACCAGGCCTGAAAATATTCGTCGGCCCTTTCTCCAAACACTTTTTGCCAGCTGCCCCCGGTAACCACCGGCACATTCAAAGACTTCAGGACTTCGGCCTTTAGCAAGTCAGCCGGAACAGGGCCCTCAAATAATTTTTGAGCCGGCGCAGCATAATCCCGTACACTCCCCCAGGAGCCGGCTTCGTTTTCAACCTGAACCATAATGACGGTATGTTGCGGATCTGTTTTCTTTAAATAATCCATCACTGCTTTAAAAGCCTTGATATCCGCTTCAAGGGTTGCCTTTACATTTGGAGAAGGGGAATCTGCAGGTTGTCCGTTCCGGCCGGTTATGTTGGGGTACTTTGCGGCATCACGTTTCATCCATTCAGGCATGTAGTGGTTACTGCCATTTTTCCAGGTGGCAAACCATAATAGGACTACATGTACCTGATGCTTTCGGGATTGATTTAACAGGGTATCAATCAATGAAAAATCAAATCTTCCCTGTTGTGCTTCTATCTGCTCCCAGTATAAGGGTACCTCGAGGGTATTCGCATGTATGGCTTCGACTGCCTGCCATAACTGCGGCATCATACCCGGCCAGGCACTTGAATTGTGAGCTTGTCCACCGAGGATAAGAAAAGGTTTTCCATCCACCAGAAGGGCATGGCGACCATCCTTTTCTATGAGTTTAGGCATCATCTCTATATGGGTCTGACCAAATGTTTTCCCCATTGTCAGCACCATCAGTGCAAAACAAAAAGCTATAATTTTCGTCGTTTTCATTGTTATTTCAGCATCTACCCGATACCGGAACCAGCCATTAAAATGTCTTTCTGTGCGGCTTAATAGCCAGCACATCCATTTTTTCGACGGGTATGTTCTTTTGATAATTAGGATAATATAAACAGGTTAAAAATAATTGTTTTTTTTACACTTTTGAATTTTATTGATCAGTAATCAACAGGTTTTGTAATTCAATACATTATTTACCTATTTGTAATTTTTTACAGCACCTATAGAAATAATCACCGGAGGTGATTTATTACAGGTGGGGTTTTTAATTAAAATAAACTTCGCTTATGAAAAGGAGTCGCCGGGTATATTCCGGTCTGAGGCTTTGGAGTTGCCAGGTAGACCCAGGGAACCCTTTATTCCGAAAAGCAGGTCGGATCTTTTTTGGGAAATTTGGCATCTCCATTGGCTGTTTCACTAATAAAAACATCATTTCAGTTAACCGTTAACCAGTTAATTGAAATGATGTTCAATAAAGAAAGAAGAATGAAAAACTGAACCGCTTATAGATTAATAAAGCAGAACAGCACCTTCATTAAATCATGGAAACAGATTAAAAATGAAGCGCCAGTTTGGTAAATATCCGCATACCATTAAAACCCATTTGTACGGCTTCAAAGGGGCCTCCTGATTCGCTGTCACCAAAAGAACTGCTGCCTCTTGGATCAACTGAACCCGCTACGACGTTGGTGCTGGGATGTACATTAAACAGGTTATCTACACCGGCTGTCCAGGATACAGTGCTGTTTATTTTGTAAGACACGTATACGTCGGTAGTTATTTTAGGCTTAAAGTCAAATATTTCCTTTACCACGCCACTTCCATCATCTAATGCCACATAAGGGAAAAACGGATCAGCAGCACCTGCCGGGGCCGGAGCCTCGCCAAAGCCCAGTTCCTTCACATCGCCAAAATAGGTAAAGCGGGTACCTATAGCAAATTTACTTACCCCATACTCCGTATTAAGCGTAAACTTTGCTCTGGGGGCGCTTGCTTTCAGAAAATATTGTTCCCTGTCTGAAAAGAAAGTAGCACTATCAGATGGAGACCCCTTAAAAGTAGAAGGAATATTAATTTTATTAATGGTTAAATTCTGAATGTTCCCTGCTAATAAGGCCGAAAAGTGATTTTTACCCCAATGCTTTTTGTAGTCTAATACGATATCGACACCAGTATTGGTGGTATTTACCGCGTTGGCGAAAAATTGTGCAGCGCTAATTCCCTGACTTAACAATAAGTTATTTAAAGGCGCTCCTAATGTGGCATCGCCCTGGTTATACAGGCCGGAGATAACTATCCTGTTTCTTATTTTTATAGTGTATCCATCAACGGTTACCGTAAAACCGCTTGCTGGTTGCCAGGCAAAGCCTACGCTGTAGTTATCAGATGTTTCCTGTTTTAACTTTGGGATACCCGCTGTTTTTGCAATATCGGAGTAATTGGGAACAAGTTTGGTGTATTCGAGGTTACCGCCGATAACACTGGTATTGGTATTACTGAAATTAATTTGCTGCAAGGTAGGTGCACGGAAACCAGTACTCGCAGAGCCGCGAAGGTTAAAGTTATCGGTCAGTTTATAGCGCGTTGCAAATTTAAAGGTGCTTACGGAACCAAAATCCGAATAATGTTCAAACCGGGCCGCTCCATCAATGAGCCATTGATCAGTTACATCCAGCGTTGCCTCCGCGTAAGCGGCTTCGTTGGACCGGTGGGCCTTTACCGCATCACTGGGCTGATAGCCGGGATAACCTTCCGATCCGGATGCTTTTGGGGTGCCATCCGGCAGTGTGGCTCCGCCGCTGATGTAGGAGTTTGGTTCACCCGCATAAAGCTGGTAACGCTCATAACGGTACTCGGCACCAAAGGAAAGCTGCAGGCCTTTGGCAACTTTTGCAAAATGCTTGGTGATATCCGCATTGGCGGTACTTTGTAAAAAGTTAAATCCACCATCATCAAAACGCGTTTGTATCGGCTGGCCCGGAACATAGGGCAGGGACGCGTTAAAGGTCTTTTCGCCCCAGTAATGAAAATCATTTCTACCCAGGTTATTACTGATGTCCCAATCCCAGTTGCCTGATGTGGTACCCCTGAATCCAATGGCAGCCGATAAATCTTTGATATAAACATCTTCCTCTGGATTGTAATATACGTTGTTAGGACCAATTGATCCGTCAGGATAGCCCAGCACCTTCATGATACCCGGTACAAAAATCAGGTTACCGGCAGCATCTGTCGGGAATTTTGTAGGATTGGCACGAAGGCCATTATCAAAGTTCCAGCTCCTGGTATAAGCATAAACATTGGAGTGCTTATAATTGTACCCGCCAAAGGAATAAAAGGTTGTTTTGGTACCGTTTAAAGGAATTTCCATGTTATACATTCCCCCGCCCGTTACAACAGATCCATCTCCAAAAGCTCTTCGCTCCCGGCTAACTGGTTGCGCATTGGGGTTTGTTCGCCAATTAGTATCGGGTATAGCTCTAAAAGTTTTACCCTGGTTAAAATAATTGGCTCCAAAATTTACAAAACCTCCATTGTTACCGATTGGCAAACCATAATTTGCGCCAAGGGTAAATGTTTGTCCGTCAAATTGCTTTCCGGTATAATAAGCGGAAGGATCTACACTATTCAAGGTATTGTATTTATGATCATTATACCCGCTGAATCCGCCGGTAATGTTCAGGTGATTTACATCTCGTTTCAAAACAATGTTAATTACCCCCGCGATAGCATCAGATCCATATTGAGCCGATGCCCCGTCACGCAATATCTCAACACGATCGATAGCCGCTTCAGGTATCGCGTTTAGGTCAGTACCGCTGTTACCGCGCCCACGGGTACCTACCTCATTGACAAAGGCAGAAAGGTGACGACGTTTCCCATTGATCAATACTAATGTTTGATCAAAACCCAGGCCGCGCAAACTGGCAAAATCAATAGCATCAGATCCATCGCCGCCGCTTTGTTTATTATAGTTAAAGGAAGGTACAGCCTGGTTTAACTGGCTCATCAGGTCCGGTTTTGCGGTCGTCGCGTCAACCTGGTTCATCTTGATCACATCTACGGGAACTGCCGATTCAATTTTAGTGCGTCCACCTCCACGGTTCCCCACCACGATCACTTCTTTTAACGCTTCGGAAGAAGAGCTCAGGTCCATGTTCAATACCTTGGTTTCGCCGGCAGCAAGCTGCACGGTTTCGATCTTCGTTTCAAACCCTACGGCTGAGAAGCTTATTTTATAGGAACCTGCTTTTAAAGGGAGGCTGTATTTCCCATCGATGTCGGTGATGGTACCGGTGCCCGAAGGCGTTACCCGGACACTGCTGGCATGTATGGGTTTACCTGTGCCGGACACAGTACCTGTTAATTTTTGCGCAAAAAGCGGGGAACAGCACAGCAGCAGTGCCCCCAGGGGTAAGAAATGTAGTTTTGAGTTCATGTTTGTTTGATTGGTATGAAAATTTATGTTGATTATTCTAAAAATACCATTATTCTCTCCATAAATTATTATATCCTCATTAAAACATGAGATTTATTGATGTGTTATTAATGTTTTTTGATAATTTATAAAAAATCATCAATTAATTAGATTGATAATGTTAATTTTTGATATATATTTAAGAATATGATAAAAAATTATGATAAAATAAAAGCCTGAAAATAAATTACTTACACAAAATTGATTTTAAATAATAATTTTAGACGTTAAATTGTATTTAGATGATATAATTGAGGTTCTATTTGTCTATGTTTTCGTTGAATAATTAAAATCAGTGTATTAAATACACTATCATAAATAATGAATTAAATAGCAGGAATAAGCAAGCTGTCTCCTGAGTTGGGAACAGCCTGCTTTTATTTAATTTATAGGATAAGGGTATCGGGAGATATCCTTTTTTGTGGTGTGTGCTAACCTTCGCAGTTCGGTGTGCCTGGAAGGCGATCTTTGATGCTCAATAGCATACGGAGCTTAGATCGCCTTATCCTTTAAAACCATGATCGGATAGGGCCGTTTTTCTTGGCTGACCCTTAGTCCGTACGCGGCCAGTTTTTTCCTGATTTCCGTCATCGTTACCGGGCTCTCCCGGTCAAGCGGGATGGTCAGGTTTATGGGGAAATGGATGCCGGACTCGTCCAGCCACAAATTGTCTTTTGAATTGAAGGTGCTCAGGATTTTATTCATCAGGTCCCGGACGGTAGCATGGCTGATGATCAGGGCATGATCCTTAATAGCGACCGTTGAAACAGAATCGGATGTCGTGCGATAAGCGGCAAGCGAATATTTGCCTTTGGATTTGCTGATCACATTACACGCCATCTGTTGATATTCCCGGAGGCAGGTGATATGAAAGTATCTTTCGAGATCGCTTTGGACATAGGCATAAAATAGACTGTCCGGTGTTTTGGGCATCGTCAGGTCATAACAAAAGGTGTATTTTGAATCCCAGTCTTTATGGCGCTTAAACCGGGTTGGGGATGGTTGATCACCATGTATAGCCGGCCTGAAGAATTTGATACTGTCTTTGGTCAGAATCTTTACTAAACGGTAGTCCACCGCGTAGTATTCCGGGTTTCCGGTGAAGGCCACCCAGAAAAGGTCGACGATCGCCTTGTTAAACCCAAAATATCGGGTCATCCCGGACCGGTGGTTTCCCCAGGAGATGTCACCCCCACCGATACCATCGATATATGGGGTGATGATTGACCGGTAAGCGAACGAACTGTCGCCCAAGTGAAAGGGCTGGTCCCAGTGGAAATTGAGGTTGTCCTTTTTAACTTCCACGGATAGGGTGCTTTGCTTTAGAAAGGAGGCGATATTTTCCGCATTTATTTCTTCGCCATTGGTGATCGCTTTGATCACGCCTTTGCTGTCGATCCACACATTATGGGGGACAAAACGGTGTTTAAACCATTTGATCAGAATCTTGTCGTCGGTGATCATCATCAGGTTGCTGGTGTGGATGTCCGGCCGTGACTGCAGAAACTTCCTGACTTTGACCGAATCTTCATAAGCGACGGAAAGGACATGCAATTGTCCCCTGAATTTGTCCTGCAACGAATCGAGCCTGCTCAGTTCCGCCTGGCAGGGGATACACCAGGTTGCCCAGAAGTTGATGATCAGCAACCCCTCGTGATAAAGATCGGCCGCTGGTATGCTTTTGCTTCGTGCCGGTAGAAAATCCCTGATCAGCAGGGCTGGGAGGGTATCCCCGATTTTTAGTTCGACGGTTGCGGGCTTTTCAGTTTGAGCCTCTGTTGGTAAGCTGGTTAAAATGATCATAAGCAGCAGGGCAATTTTAAATATTTTTTGATAGCACATGTGGAATGGGATTAAAGGTTTGATAGGATCAGTAGCCCGCATTCTGGGTCAGGTTATGATCGTGGATGATTTCATTTTGAGGTATGGGCAATAGCAGGGATATATTGGTTTTCCAGGTCGGCTTGGCTGCGCCGAGTACAGCATTCGCCCGGCCCGTTCTTTTCAGATCGAAGAGCCGATGCCCCCATTCGGTGAAGAGCTCTGTTTCCCGTTCCTGATAAACCGCGTTGATGAGTTCGGCCTGGTTGCTGAGGGTCAGGTTTGTCAGTCCTGCCGTTTGTCTGACGGTGTTGAGGTCTGCCAGACCGGCATCCAGCTTGTTTTGCCGGATTTCGGCTTCTGCCCGGATCAGGTATTGCTCGGCTAAGCGGAGCGCGACCAGGTACTCCGGTGCAGAGGTGTTTGCCGAGCGGTTATGGTATTTATTCGGGTAATCATAGGTTGTCCCCGCAACTTTTGTGGATTTTATCCAGGCACTGAACCGTAGGTCGCCCGGCTCAAATTGGGTGATCAGGTGGGCCGAAACCGGGTAATTGGGTTTGCCGGAAAGCGGGATGAATTCTGTCGAACTGCTGTTAAACCCGTTTGGCGTTGCGAATTCCAGCAGGGTGCCAGCGCTGCCGGCCGTGAAGGTTTGACCGGGTGCACTCAGCTGGTATAGCCTGGAATTGATGACGGTCCCGGCAGCTTGCTCAGCCTGGGCCCAATCCTGCCGGTACAGGTAAACCCTGGCCAGTAAGGCAGTGGTTGCATATTGGTTAGCCCGGACTTTTCCGGCCGAAGGGTAAGTAACCGGCAGCAGCCCCCGGGCGGACTGGAGATCTGCAACGATCTGTTGATAAACGGATGCGGAGTCGCTGCGGGCAAGCAGCGCTGTCGAACTGACCTCATTTTTTAGCGGCAGGGGTACCAGGCCGTATAGGTTGGTTAAATAAAAGAAGGCAAAGGCCCGGAGAAACCGGGCCTCTCCCGTAAATTGCCTGACCTTGCTTTCCGGCATCGCATCCCCGCTTTGCAGGTTACCAATCAGGTCGTTGCAGGAATAGATGATAAAATAAAAGTTCTTCCAGAGCGTCAGGTCGCGCGTATTGGCCGCTGATACATACGACTGCCGGAATTCATTGATCGCCGGGTTGTTCTGGGAATAATCCAGTTCGTCGCTGTAAACAGACAGGGAAGTATGGAAAGTCTGGTCAATGGTGTTGGGGAAGAGTGCGTAGATATTGACCAGCGCTGAAAGGGCCGTCGTGCTGTCGGACAGCACCGCCTGGCTGCTCAGCTGGTTTTGTGGCAAGTCGACTTCGACTAGTTTTTTACAGCTGTTCCCGATCATGCCGATGACCAGGATAGCGGGGTATATTTTTAATTTCATGGTGTTGATTATAAAGTGAGTTGTATGCCTGCAACCAGGGTTTTCATGGGTGGGATATTGGTTCCTGCACCGGTTTCCGGGTCGTAAACCGGGATGTTCTTATTCCAGAAAGTGTACAGGTTTTGTGCCTGCAGGTATATTTTTAAATGCTGCTGGCTTCCGCCCAACCATTTGGCGTCGATCGTGCGGGAAAGCGCGATGTTTTTAATGCGGAAGTAGGAGCTGTTAAAAATAATGGCGGATGACTGGCTGTACGGGTAACTGTAGGTATAGTCGTTGGAGGATCTCGGGACGATCGTTTGATCTCTCTGCCCCTGCCAACGGGTCAGCGCGTACGCGAAATTATTGGTCAATAAACCCGGTGTGGAGGTAAAGCCGCCCCGGGTGAATTGCCGTGTGAACTGGCCAAAGATCTCCAGTGTCCAGCGCCGGTAAGTGAGGGTATTGCCGATTCCCCCGTAATAAGCCGGGTAACCTTTGCCGATCGTGTAGTACTGGTCTGTGGCTGAGGATGGCGTGGTTGTTGGTGTGCCGGATGGCGTGTCGAATAAAGGGAGTCCCGATGCATCAAGCCCGGATACCCGGTAGCCATACAGCCGCGTGATCGGTTCCCCGATGACCAGGCTTCTGGCATAGGAGGAGGTAGCAAGACCCTGGAATTTGAGCAGGGTGTTTTTGGGGATGGTGAGGTTAAAGGACGTTGACCAGGAGAAGGAGCTCGTTTTAATGTTCGTGGAGGACAGCTCCAGCTCCCAGCCGGAGTTTTCAATGACGGCAGGCAGGTTGGCCTGGTAGGAGCTGAACCCGCTGATATAGGGTAGGGCATAGTTGACCAGTTGGTCCTTCGTCCGGTTCCGGTAATGGCTGATGTTCAATAGCAGACGGTTATGTAGAAAACCGAGTTCAGCGGCGAATTCCAGTTTTTTGGTGGTTTCCCAGTGAAAGTTGGCATTGGCGATACGCGAAGGTTGCAGACCGGCAATTTGCTGGTAAACGTAACCCGAGGCGGCATAGGTGGAGAGGTATTGGTAGTCCGGGATCTGGTCGTTGCCGGTGCTGCCGAAGCTGGCCCGCAGTTTGCCATAACTTAAAAACGGCAGGGCTTTTTTAATAAAGTCTTCCTCCCCGAACAGCCATCCTGCGCCAAGCGCGCCGAAATTGCCGAACTGGTTCCCGGGACCGAAGCGGGAGGAGCCGTCCCGCCGCAGGCTCGCGTTGAGCAGGTATTTTTCCTTGAGATTGAGCGTAGCCCTGCCGAAGACGGAGACATACCGGTAATCGGTATTGGAATTGAATAGGGTGAAGGCGGTCGCCGCGCCGACATTCTCCAATAACTGGTCGCTGCTGAAATTACTGGCCTGGGTCAGCTCGCTGGTCTTGCCGGACCGCTGGTAGGTTGCTCCCCCGAGCAAGGTAAGCTCCGCCTCCCCGATATGCCGGTTATAGGTGAGCTGTGGTTCAACGATGATGCTTTCGTTGCTGTTGTTGCCAAAGTTGCTGAAATTGTTGCTGCCCTGGTATTGGGAGTTGGTGGGGTAGGTCATCACCTGCTGCACATCGATCCGGTTATATCCGCCACTGGCCTTCAGGTCGAGGCCGGGCGCGATGGTGTATTTTAGGAGCATATTGATGTTGAGGTTTCTCGTTGTCGTTTTGGAGACCGCGCTCAGGTCCGCCAGTGGGTTCCAGCCCAGGTAGTAGTTATAATTCCCGGAGGCATCATACAAAGGGAAGTCGGGCGGGAGCAGCAGGTCCCCCGTGAAGTTGGAGGTGATATTGCTCAGCCTGTTTTTATCCGAATTATAGGTGGTTGTGAATTGGAGACTGAATTTCTGGTCGGCCGAGCTGTGTTGTAAGGTTGTGTGGATTCCGCCCCGGGTGTAGTTATTAGCGCCGGTCAGCACCGTGTTTTCCGAGTGGTAATTACCGCCGATGATAAAACTGGTCAGCTGGCTTCCACCGGAAATGTTGCCCTGTATGTCCGTAAAATGGGCTGTCCTGCCCAGCAGGTATTTGGCCCAGTCCGTTGATTTCTTTGTATCCCATTCCATCAGGTCGGGGGCATAAGAATCATCGTTGGGGTCAGCGGAAGGTACGGTGCCGTCATTGTGATAAGCTTCCCGCCGGATTTGCAGGTATTGTTGAGCGTTTAATAACCGGGGCATGCTCGCCACCCTGCTTACGCCTTCCGATACGCCCAGGTTAATAACGGTCTTGCCGGATTTTCCTTTTTTAGTGGTGATCAGCACAACGCCATTGGATCCCCGGGAGCCATAGATGGCGGTGGCATCCGCGTCTTTTAAGATACTGATGCTTTCAATGTCGCTGGGGTTGAGGCTGTTTAAAGGGCTGACCGCACCATTGATCGCGCTTTGACCAAGGATATTATTCGCATCAACAACCACAGATGGAAAGGGTACGCCATCAACAATATACAGGGGATCAGTACCCGCCGTGATGGAGCCTTTGCCCCGGATCTGGATACTGACATTGCCCCCGGGTAAGCCGTTGGTGGTTTGTACCACGGCTCCGGCTATCCTGCCGGACAATGCGGAAACCACATTGGTCACGGGTTGCGCTGCAATGGTCTGGGCATCGATCGTGGCGACATTGCCCGTGTTCAGCCGTCTCGTGGTTTTTCCGTAGCCGATGACCTGGATCTCGTTGATGTTATTCAGGTCGGCTTGCAGTTTGATTACCAGGGGTGCCGGGCTGCTTTGATCGTAGGGGACTTGTAGCTTTTTATAGCCTAAATAACTGATGATAAGGGTTCCCTTAATTGGACCGATTGGGATTTGAAATCGCCCGTCTTTATCGGTAATGGACAGGTCGGGGTCGCCTGTACGCTGCACGGAAGCGCCAGGCAGCGCGTTCCCGGATTCGTCGGTGACTACACCTTTGATCAGGATGGTTTGCTGGGGGCTGATTTCCTGTGCCGGCAACCTGGAAAAAAGACAAAGCGTGGCCAGCACCATAAAAATTATCGTTTTTTTCATGTGTGAGTTTGGGTTGTGTTTAAAAATCAGGAAAGGGGTGCCTGTTCAGGCAGGGCTGGGATAGGTCCATAACGGCAGCGGGAGGTTTAGCTATGAACTGATCTGGCTGCCGTTATGGTGCTTGTCATTCCGGCGGGCAAATGACAAGTAACCATTGGTTCATGGGAATCGTGGTCATTTGTCTGCTCCTTTCTGAATTTCCTTTTGGTAGGTATACAGGGCCAGGACAAGATCGGGGAGTTTGTCCATCAGGTCACCCAACTCTTCCGTGCTTAAGGTATGCAGTTCCTTGCCTTTACCGGTCGTACCGAAGGCAAACCACTTGAACAGCTCCGCTTTAAGCGCCGGGGAATCAATGCCGTCAAAGATCCGCTCTATAGCTTCTTCGGCGCTGAGGAGTCTGAGTTGGTTGATTGATCTGAGTTTTGCTTCCATCCCTGTATGTGATTGAAGAAGGGTTTTCTGCTGTTTGCCGGAGCAAAAGAAGGCGTGGAACCCGACTTATTGCTCTGGAGGTACTGGTATACCGGGAAACAAATAAGTGAGCCCACGCCTATAGCGTAGGCATTCCACTTATCGACTCGTTTCCATTAAATTACCAGTTTCCCAGAGCGAGTTTTAAGTGCGAATGCTTCTATTTATCTATGAAGAATCGCAAAAATAATTAAAGTATTCACATCTAATCGATGCTTAAAACACTAAAGTAAGCAATTTTTTCCAAATGGTACAGAATTATGTACCATTTATTTTACAAAGTAGAATGATATTTCGCTGATGCCAATCAGTGAAAATGATTTACGCTTACGCTTAGGGGAGAAAATCGAAGAATTGAGATCTTCGAAGAATCTTGGCGTACGTGAATTTGCATTGATTGCCGAAATCGAGCATCACCAATTAATAAATATTGAAAAGGGGAGAGTCGACTTACGGCTTAAAACCCTTAGAAAAATAGCTATTGGCTTAGATGTCGACATACAAGAGCTATTTAATTTTAAGAAAACTTCCTGATTTTTTTGGCGTTGCCTTCGGCCAGGCTTTTCGTTGCAAGTCCTCGCTCCGCTGTGGGCTTTTCACTTCAATCCTTAACGCGTATAAATAACTAATTTGCCAGTTAAAAAGGCGTAAAATAAGTCTTTTTTAATCCGTACCATTCGAGTAATTTAGAGGACCTGACGACCTTTAAATATGACACAATTAATCATTGATGATATCGAAGCCGCTAGCGTCGATCTTATCGTCATTCCACATTCTACAGTTGCAACGCTTTCTGACAGTTTTAGCGAAATAGTTAAAAAATTTGAGTTGATTGATGTGGTTCCGCAAGCGGAGCTTGGAGATATGACCATTTTACCAATCTCTAGTCATTCGAAATGGCGATATGTTGCTTTTGCGTGCAGCGTAAGTGGTAATACCAGTTCTTACACCGCTATCTATCAAATTATAATACGCCTTGCTTCACAATTGCCAACAGATGTTTCGACCATTGCTATACCATTGCTAGGTACGGGTGCAGGAAACCTTGACCCAGAAAAAGTTTACCATGTCATAAGTAGATCTTTTGACCAAATTCTGCCGACTACTAGTGTCACCGTTTACACAATTGACGAGGAGATAAACAAACGCATCCTGCCAAATATCAAAAAAGTATTATCCATAGATGCTGTTAAATTAGTTTTTGATTATGTAGTCGAGGACATTGTGAAAGTCCGTTGGGTGAAGGAGATGATGCAGTCAGATGACTTCTATTTTTCATACGCAAGGGAAAAATTCAACGAATACATAACTTGGTATTCCCAGGATGTAGATTTTGCAGGTTTATTGGAACAATTCAATTCCTCAAAGCTGGTATTTAGCAAATTTCTGGAAACTATCGAAAAAGACACCCAAGCTTACCGCTTCCTGATACTCTGCGGTGAATTGGTGGCTTATATTGATCGCCATGCTTATAACAAGAAAATATGGAACAGATATACGGACAAGCGTACTATGGCGCTGTCCTCTGTCAATCAAACTCGTTGGATCCAAAATCTAATCAATTTCAGGGCACATTTCAATGAAAATGAAGTATTAACACCCAGCATTCGTAATGCATTTCTTTACTTGAAACAGCCTGCGGAGAACCTGACAATGTTGTCGGTTAATCATCGTTTCAAAATAGCAGAAGTGCTTTTCAACAATGTAGAAGAAGCGGATTTATTGTCGGCCGTCGGCAAGTATTTTAAAGAACGACAAATTCTTTGTAAAAATCCCGATAATAACGGCATATTATATTCGCGTATTTTATATGCTCCTGATATAAAGGCCTTGTGGATCGATGAGCCTGCCAACCAACAGCCCAGGTTCAAATCAATACTCACCAAGATACAACCCAAAACAACCCAAGAAAACAAAGACGTTGAGGAGCAAGTTGCAGAGAATATCAGACAGCGCAACCTTAAAACACTCATGCATTCTGACCTTTATGCTTCCGTTGATTTGCTAAATTATGAAACCTATGCGTCTATTATTGCTCGCCTGATCACTTCAAACTTAAGTAGGCCGCCGTTTAATATCAGTATCATGGCACCGTGGGGAAAAGGTAAAACGAGCCTGATGCGCTTTATTCAAAAGAAAATCCACGCAGAAGATCCAATTAGACAAGTTATTAAGGAAAGACCCATAAGTTCCATCCAAACGCTGCTGGGCTGGATTAACTCTACAGAAACACTTTTTGATTCCTTTAAAAAACTGGACTATCCAGTAATCTGGTTTAATGCTTGGAAGTTCCAGAAGAGTGAACAGGTTTGGGCGGGCCTAGCCGATGAGATCATTCGACAGTTGTCATTACAACTTGATTCCGTTAACCGTGAACGTTTTTGGCTGAAGCTTAATGTCAAAAGGATTGATCGAGACAAGCTCAAAAACGAACTATTATTTAAATTAATGGGGAAATTCATACTTCCACTGATTTATGCCATAGTTGGGTTGGGCTTTTCCTGGCTATTTACTAACATCCCTTGGGGACGGATGCTAGCAGCAAACTCAACAGTAATGCCCAGTCTAATTAACGGCTTGCCAATTACAGTTGGGATCGCTGCAGCCTTTTATAAAATCTTTAAAGATTATAAAAAACCACCGGAATTAGAGATTGGCAAGTTTGTTTTACAACCCGAATACCGTCAGAAAATGGGCTATTTACAAGCCGTGGAAGATGACTTGCGACAGGCAATTGAAATAGTGATTAATCCGGATAAACCCGCGATTATATTCATTGACGATTTGGACCGATGTTCACCGATGGTTATTGTAGATGTTGTAGAGGCTATAAATGCATTTATGAGCGGCGATTTGTCCAATTGTTATTTTATTACCGGGCAAGATCCGCAAATGGTAATTGCGTCGCTCGACACTGCATATGATAAAATTGCGGGCAAAATAGGTAAACTTGAAAGTCAACATAGCTCCATAGGGCGCTTCTTTTTAGAAAAGTTTTCTCAGTTAAGTTTGAATATTCCAACTATGCATAATGAGCAGAAACAAGAATTTATTGAAACGTTACTGGCTACCATTGATATAGAAAATATACCGGATGACGATGCACAGAAAGATTTATTAGAGGAGTATCGTCAATTTGAAGTAGAGCTGGACACCCTTGCTGACCCGGAAGATATCTTTAACCCTGAAAAGGACAGGTTGGAAAAACAGATCCGCTTATTTAATACCAAAGCCGTTTCTGTATTTCAGGAGAAAATCTTGAGCAGCGCTTTTAAGACTTACCACATGGATGACAACGAATTGGAGAACCTTGTAATCGATGTTGCAGAATACCTAGATTCACCTAGAACAATTAAGCGTTTTTTAAATTTGTTCTTGTTTTATCACTTTTTCCGATTCACTATACCTGGTAGGAAACTGGCTGAAATAGATGAACAAACACTTGGCCGTTGGTTAGTTGTGATGGTTCGGTGGCCGTTACTGGTACAAGCGGTGCAGTGGGATACCGAAAAAGGCTTTGTTAGTGGTGCAAGCGCCTTGGAAAGAGCAAATCGATTTGACGAATTGATTGCAAAGGCCACAGACTACATTTCTTATTGTGACATACTAAAGGAAAAGGCCAAAGGTGACTCGGTGTGGTTAATCGATCCAGAACTATTTAATATCTGTAAAGAATCTCGGACTGCGGTTAGGCTCAGTGCAATTGTTGCTGCTGGAATTTGGTAATTCAAAAAAATATGAGAGCGGCAGATTCAGCTGCCGGACTTGTTTCATGGTCTCTTTATAGAAGAAATTCAATGACCTGTTGTTTTTACGGGAAGGTTTGATTTGTTTGACTTTGGTGTTGAATTATCAATACTGTCCCTATGACTCATTACTGCTTGTAATTTAAGCAAGCGGTTCTCCAAATTTATGATCTGTGTATGTTGCACCTCGCTGGTATCCTTGAACCTTTTCATATCTAACTCGAATTGATTTGGCATAACATATGGGAATGCAAGCGATAATATGGTTAAACCTACTCCAATAAAAATCGAAACGCGTGCCACAAAAAGATTGTGCTTGTTGTATAAATAATTAAGCTGATAAGACAACTGTGTTAAATAAATGAATTGAATTCTATTTATCAGAACGTTTAACCAATCGACATATTTTGCACGATGGCCGGCCGTATCCTCCGCCAACGCCTCTTTGGATACAGCAGTATAAAGATCAGTAAAAACAGATAACCATTTCTGGAACTTGTCTATATTTTCCTCGATTGCTTCTTTACTAAGTTTCCGCCCTAAGGCTAAAAAAGTATTTTCGAAGGCTTTGAACTCCGCGTTTTTTTTGTCGAAAATATCTGCCAGTTGGTTGAAATTAGATGGTGCTGTCATTATTATAAATTGGAAATATTTAACGGTCGATCATCCGATGCATTTTTTTTCAGTAATTCTTCTACCATTGTTCTGATATTGTCGGCAAATTCATCATCCAATTTTTCTTCTTTCAGTACTGAATCCATAATGTTGTCATTCTTAGGATCTCTTGTATAAGCGTTAATCTTATTAATTATTTTATTACTATCTATTCCGGTTACGAACAAAATACGGCTCTTTCGTATGAAATCTCGTGCAAAGCCTAATCCGTTACAAGCATCTTCTCCTTCAAGTAATTGGTAGTCCATGATGTAAAGATCAGGCAACGCATCGCCGATAATCTCTGTAATTGAATCAACAGCTTTCTTTTTTACACCAATACTGTTTCCGTCACTATACATTTTTGAAAGTAACGAACGAAGTATTTTGAAGTCACGTTCATCTGCAGGAAAAACCGTGTATTTCGCATTTAACAAGCTGAAAAAAAAACGATAATGATTAATATTGTCTTCAATAATCAATATACTAGCCATATTTATTCAAATGATAAGGGTATATAAATTTTAAAGATGTCCGCCTGCTCTTCGAGAAAGACCATCCTTTTAGAAATGATATTTATTATATTGTAAATCAGGTTTAGGCCATCTGTATTGCGCCTTTTTAATAAATTATCAGAAAGATCTTTGACAAATGTCTCAGATTTATCGGAGAAATTATTGGATACCCGCATATAGTAGTTTTTCTTTACCTCCACTAAAGCGACTGTGATCTTAAGTTTATTATGATTATTAATCTCAAATGGATTTGGATTTACCGCATGCTTTTTAATATTATATAAGATTTCGAATACCAACTCTTTCAACAGATTCTTACAAAATGTGAATTTACATGACAAAAACTCTTCTGGTATCCCAGAACGGTCAAACTCCACATAATCCGTGTCTTCCAGGAAATTTAGATTCGCCTGCTCCATGGTCAATACATATTTGTATGACTTTTCAATTGCATCCGCGAAATCGTTTACTTTATGTTTAACAAACATGGGATAAAGCTCGTCCTTCGCGTCAAATAGTTTTGCAGCAGTCGACATCAGGTTTACCTTGTTCATCAGGTAAGTTAAAGCAACCTTTAGAAATTCAGCACTATCCTTTACTCCCTTCATGGATGTAGCCTTATGTAATTTTTGTAAATAATTCTCAACTAATGTTTCGTAAACAGCAGTGCCGTGTTTCAGCGTGTAGTAGTATTTGTTTTTATTAAGTATGTCGATATAAGCGCGGAGACTATCATTGTTCAAATGGTGATTGATAAAAGCGTTAAGGTCATTTCGTAACAATAATAATTGTCTGATTTTCTTTGGATCAAACCGCTCATAGCTTGCCATAACAGAAGAATCCGCGTCTTGTTGAAAAAAAGGAATGGCTTTTTGGCTAGCCGGATCTGGGATGTTCTTCATTACTGCTGCGAGCTTTTGCATTTCTAATTCGTTAAGCGGATTGTTATAAACGCATATTACAGCTTGAGAAGATGCCGAAAATTCTTCCGTAATTTCATCCATTGCAATATCTGAGATCCGGAGGTAAAAAATATTCTTATATTTTATCTTGCCTTTAAATTCGTAGAATGAGCTTAAGTGTTGCGGCTGAAACTGTTCATTTTGACGAAAATGATACTGACAGTTGGTATCCAATGTGACCTCGAAGGTTGATAAGGTATATTTGCTCTTTTTTTCAGAAATACCGTTGAAAACCTGAAATAACAAACTTTCCTGGCTTAAATCATCACCCATGAATTCAAATGCTTCGTCGTTTTGATATTCTCCAACGATCACCACATCATCGGTTTGAGTGATTTGACTCCTATGTCTGTGTTTGATAGCCAAAAATGCACCGCCATTTTTAACATCGAGTATCTGACAAATCAATTCGAGTGTTTTATTAAGTTTATCCTTGATCGAAACGGAGCTTTTATTTTCTTTAAGGTCATTTCTAAGTAATGCTTTTAATAGCATCATATATTGAAAGGACATAAAGATTGAATCCTCCTGCTTATAAATTGTCCTTCCATTGACGAAATCAAATCTTGACAACATATTGTTGGCAAATTGGAAAGAATATGTTTGCTCAAAGGTCTTTAGTTTATCGACAAATTCTTCTGCATTGGGGTCCGAGAATAAAATGAGACGTTCAGCTTTACTCAAAAATTTATCACTCGATGTATGGAAAATGAATGTGTTTTCTAGAACAAGTAATCTCAATAGTTGCGTAAAATGATCGTTGTAGGAGTTTTTAAGTGTTTTACCGGAGTAATCATCTTTCAAATTCTGATCAATAATTTTTTTAATATTTACTACTAATTGTAGCGCCTTGGCTTCGTGTTCTATGATTAGTTCTTCTAAAAGCCCCACATAATATGTAATGAACTCAATGGGATATATTTCTTTGGTTCGCCGATGGTCAATCAGTACCCGGTATTGCGGTTCTTCTAACAAGGAAATACTGTTCTCTGAAATAAGATAATGCGTGTTTGTCTTTACCCGCTCTATGCCGACCAGTATGACTCTGATTGCATTAAGCATGGCAATTGAATAAATGTAATTCATCTTTAGCTTAGCTCCCCGTTTCAATAAAAACTTGAAGTTCTGAAATGGGGAATAAGCCATTGATTCGTTTCCATTTTTCGCCTGGAAAAACTCATCGCTAACCTTAGTGTCTCTTAGAATTTTTTCAACAATTTCGATCAACGAGTTCAATACCCATTTAAATACGGTTTGTTTAATATGTTGGTGATGGATATATGAATCCAGGGTGCACACTTTGAATAAGGCATTTCTTATTTCATAGCGATAAAAAGGGTATTCAACCAGGAAGCTATTGAGCGAATTGTGATTTTCTTTTAAGTTTAAATAATTCAGATAATACTCATAGGATACAGGTCCACTAGTCTCAAATATCTTGTTAATAAGTTCGGTATGTAGATATGTTTTGTCTTTATTTTTAATGGTGAATAGCTTATTAAATTCATGCAAAAACAGGAACTGAAATAACGCCTTGACATGATTTTCATTCTCCAGCTTATCAAATTGTTTTCCGATGTCAAAAGGCTCAAATAAGCCTTCCTTTTCTTTGAAATGAATCCTCATGCTATCTAAAACAGACTTTTGAGCAAGTTCCTTAAATTTGTCCTTAAGTATAAGGTAAGGAAATTTATTTCGGTAAGCAATTGGCGTAACATTAATGTTCGTGAAACTAAAAAAGTTGGTTGTTAATATTCTCGAAGATACTCTTCGTTTCAATTTCTCCAGCAGTTTCAGGTAGTTGTAATAACCAACCCTGTTAATAAGATTGATGCAACAATCAATGCCTTTATTATCATTCCGGGCATTCCTAATAAAAAAATCTATATCCGAAAGTGAATTCGTAGTTGACAGCACATCATCCACAAAAATTACTGCATCAGCATTATTTAAGATGTCGGCATAAAATATTTTGAAATTTTGTAAAAACTCTTCCTTTGGATTATATTGGATAATCGTGGCAGTGTCGGAAAATATTTGGTCGTTTACCAAATTTACGAAGCCGGAATTTGATCCCAAAGTCGGTGTTACGATCACGATATTCTGATCCAATAGTGGCTGCATGTCTTTTTCCCGCATTGTAGCAAGCCACGATCTGATTTGCAAATTATTCGCCTGTAGAAATTTGCCAACCCTTATATAATAGATGTAATTTTTTCCATCTTTGGTAAAGTGGCGCCTGTAGACGATAGGCTCCTGACGATCAGGCCCCTTTTTTATACTGAAGAGTTTATACGCATTAGTTAGTTCATTGTATTCAAATGTCTTGGGATATCCGAACATTAAATTAGGTGTTACTGAACTGGCTTTTGTTTCTACCAGGCATTCTTCAGCACGAGGATCTGGCGGATAACACTGTTGACATTCGTCAATCCTTTGCCATTCAGTTTCGACAGACAGAAAAAATTTCTGTGATATTCTTTTTGATGAGCTAAAACCCTTAAAGCTAGGATTGCCTACTTCTCCCAACTGGTTGTCGAAGTGCTGCATCTCTATAGCCTTTGTAATATGATTATAGAACTCCCATCCAAATTGCTTTTCAATGTCCTCATTACCAAATTCTTTATCTTCTTTCAATTCCGAATTAGAAATAATGATGCAATTGATAATAGGATCATGAAATATGAGATTATAGTTGACGAATGGCTCATTTTGAAGTATTTCTCTCATTTCCCCTTGGATTTTAATCGAGGTTGAAAACGTTGTGCTGATTGGGAATATAGATATGATGTGTTTCCCTATTTTATCAGGGTTTTTTAGAAAAATCCCCTCTTTGGTATAAATATCGTGGTTGAATATTTCTCGTTTCAGCTTGAATTTTTCCGCTATATAGTCGTTGAGCATCTTTCTGACGTTGCTAACCAGCAACTCCGAATAATTTTCATAGCCAAGGAGTGTGATGATTGATTCTTTTGAATTCGAGCTGTCACTTGCAAGAGTTCGCTGGATTAAAGGGTTAAACTGGGACAATATGTATTTTACTATCAGGAATGAGAATCTGTTTGTGTAGAAGCTGTTATAAAAAAGCCGTTTTGCATAGTAGTAATCTTTAATATGCAAATTTGAACCCAGTTCAAAATGGCCACTGGGAATCTTATAACCAGTGAGGTTCCTGAAATACCTGTCCTTGTTAATCTTCATGAATATCGTTATCTATGGGTATATTTATCAGGGACGTCATCGTATCCTCAAAAAGGCTCATTTTAGATTCATTTTCGATCAGTAATTCAAAATTTAACAGTTTTTTACTTTTTGAAAATAATTGACTATCTGATACTTCCAGGTCGTTTGTTTCCACACCAACGGGAACTTCCTGATCAACCACACTGTTAAAGTTTAGGTGATACAAACCAATTTCATCATTCATCTTTACGAACTGGCGATACCGAGCTGCGGTTAATAAGCTATTAAACCAAAAGATGCTTCCGTTATGTTCAACAGGGATGTAGAAGAGGATAAATCTGTCTTTTTTCCAGAATCCAACAGTTTGTGAAGAGATTTTATCGAAAAGCTTGAGGATATTTATGATTTCTACATATACCGTAGATGGAAGGCCACAAACGATAATATCTTTGAAAAAATCGGAGGAAAATTGCATGTTAGCAAGGAACCTTATCCAGTCGCTAGAGTTGCTTAAAATATGAACGAGGTCTTTTGCATTGATCACAATGATTCCATTATGAAACTGCTGACCAATTTGGGCTTTCAACTCATCCAATTTAGCATATTTGTCGGTTGAGATTTTGGAGGACTCAAATACGACTCTAAAAAGGCGTTTTCTTGAAGAATACTCGAACCCGTAATTATGTAACTCCATAAATACTGAAGACGATATACTGGTTTCCTTGTATGAAGTATCTTCACTTTTCTGATTCATTTCCAGAACTTCATTCATTGGAATGATGAAATTGTAATGAGTGCCCAATGGCATCATTTTTTCCATTTTTTGAAAAACGATATCCCCGTTCTTGACAAAAAGATTGGAACCGCTCAAGTCATTGGTATATAGGTCGTTGGATGATAGACTAACGAACGCTTCCTTTTCGTATAAAATTGTTTGTGCAAATATCAAAAGGCCGAGACGAGCTTTTGTTCGATTGATTTGATGGTAGAGCTTTACAGAATTAAAGTTTAAAAAGTCGCTTAACTGAAAGTTTTCTATTTGTCCTATATCATCATTGTACTCAGCTACCATTAAGGCCTTTGTCGACTCACCTGTGTCAGCACCCGTGAAATACTCTTTCTCTTTCAAGAGGTTTTCTTTGTATGTCTTTTTAATACTTACGAAGCCTGAATCAATGAGATTGATATCTAAAAATTTATGATTTGAATTAAATTTATTTAACCACTCATCATCAACGGTTTTCAAACTTACTATAGGCTTGTATTTATATATCCTGGCCGTTATAATACCATGCCTCGAAATTGTGTGGTCTACGATGTTTTTTGCTAATTCTTCAAGACCATATGAGATATCCTTTACATATCCAATAATGCGTCTTAAATTTTCCTTGTAGATATTAATGTATTTTGACCTCAAAAACTTGGTATCTATTGCCAATTGCTCTAATTCTATTCCACTAAAAAACGGCGACACTTTGGCATGCATTTCCTCCCGACTTAGTGGGATTTTGAAGAGGTCACTGTTGCTTATGATTAGGGAAAAAAAATAAGCTTCTACATCGCTAAAATAAAATGCACTGGTTTCAATGAGTACATTGGCTATTTCTTTTCTAAAGGTTACCGTACTTTCTGTATCATCTTTAGAACTTACGATAGTTTGTCCTATCTGGTAATCACTGCTTAGGCCGTAGTGGAGATTGATATAATGCCGTAAAACGTAAAGGTCATAAAGAGCTTTCAGAAAATATAATCCGCTAAGATCACTGGAATTCCAGCTTTGTAAAGGGTCTTTTTTTTCTTTAAACAATTGCTGCATTTTAGATAAAACGCCTTCTCTGTCAGAAATATCGAAGAAATTATTGCCTGTTCCGTTAATTGTTAAATTTATTAATGATAGATAATCATTATGTGTCTGTTTTTTTGCAAATAAAGTATCTAGCGTTACGGCGTCTACAGGCAGAGGTGGAATATAAGAAACCGACTGAAATATTCTTCGCGCCTTATATTCAATATTGTTTTTATACAATTGAAACACTTCTCTTCTTCCGGTTATGAAAAAATGTAATCGATGTTGATTAAGTTTAAAAAAATAGTTATTTCGATCTTTTTTTTCGTCGAAAAATGGATAATATAGCTTTATAGTAATATTGGGAAAATCAGTCTTAAGTAAGGCCAGATAAGAGAGGAACAGCAAGTCAAAAGCTTCGTTTGCATCCTCTTGAGAAGCGTTTTCAATGAAAGTAATTTCCAGTTCTTTTGCTTCTTCCACGAAAGACATACCTTCTTTATTTCTTTGCTGGAGAAGCTCTTTATAATCGTGGACGATTTTTGTTATCAAGGAATTATTGACCGTTGATTTAATATTTAATTTGAGTTTGTTGCCTTTACGGTATTGTTGAAGTAAACTCATTGGAATAACTTAATTTCCTTTAATAATTATTGTGTTATTTAATTTTCTGGAAAGACCTCGATTTAAGGGGCAAAAAAAGGGAAGAAAATAAAATTTCATTGTGATTTTGGTTTTAGGTTATTGTAATAATGCGAAAAAGCTTTTGAAATCGCAATGCTTTTTTCAATACATAATAACAATATACAACAAAAATCCTTTACTGGGCATACCAACAGCCATCGTTTGTGTATAATAGTTGCCGTTTCTAAATAAACAAGGCCCACTTAACGAGCAGTACGACGTTTTCCTTGAGTATGTTCAAGATCAGTTGCTATAAATTAATGGTGTATGAGATTTGGAAGTATCATTAATTGAACATAACTTTAATGTAATCTTAAACCGCTCACAATTAAGTCTTTCAATGAAATATCTTATCTCTTTTTGCTATTTGATCATTTTTTTTACTTTTCATGCAAATAGTCAAACAATTCCGGCGGATTCTTTGAAAAGTAGTCTCAAGCCCGTATCATCAGATACAGCGAAGAAGGCCAAAGGCCAGCAGCTTTTACTAAAAACACAAGTGCACTTTGGTAAAAACAATGCGGGAATCAGGCCAGAAAGTTACTCGATATTGAATGCGACTGCAAAATATTTAAACGATCACCCAACCGAATATTTTGTAATCGTCGGTTACGCTTCTTCTGAAGGAACCGCTGCACATGCTGTAACTTTGTCAAAAGATAGGGCTAACGCTGTAAAAACCTATTTGGTCAATTTGGGTATTTCGCCAAAGCGATTACGGATTAAAGGAAATGGCGAAACTGATCCAATTGCTGATGATACAAGTGAAGAAGGGCGTTTAATAAACCGACGGGTAGAATTTAAAACGGCGAATCAGGAAGGATTTTTGAGAACTATTGAAGATGATCCGGGTGTAAATCTGGATTTATTAAAAAGAAATCCTACTAAACTCAGAAAAACAGTACCTACTCATAAAAAAACAGCTCCTCCTAAATCGCCACCTAAAAAAACTAATTAAACGCCATGAGACCTCTACATTTATATATTAGGTTATTGTTAATTGTGGTTATATCAGGTGCCACTATATTCTTTTTATTATCTCCTGAAACTAATTTCAGCCGCCCTTCTGTTATAGTTCATCAAAAAGATGATTCAACATATGTTGATTCTATCAACTATGTGATTAGCATCTATCAACTCGAAAAGAAGCAATTTGATTTAAGACAACATGAAAGTATTTACGAATGGCAGCATAAAAGCACCATTATTATTTTTATAACGGTGATTTTAGTGGTGTTAATGGGATTATATTTATCTTATCAACAATTTGAATTTACCAATAAGGTTGTATTACGTCAATTGGAAGAGCGTTTTTCAAACTCCGTTTCAAAGGATAGAAAAAAGGAACAAAAAGATGACAAAAAGGGAGACTCAGAAATCAAAGCTGAAATAAATTCCTTTGAAATAGGTAAAGGCGGTATAAAAATCACATCCGCTGTAATTGGATTAATTATCCTTGCTATGTCTATCGCTTTCTTTTTCTTGTATCTGAAATTTGTTTATCCTATTCATTTGCACGGAGTTGATTAGTGCTCATCTGTTAATAACCCCGTCGAATTAATAATAAACTTTTTTTACAATAAAGACCCGGTCAAGGTTTGACCAGGTCTTTCCCAAAACATTATCTTTTAATTATTGTGCGTTCTTTTTCTCTGTTACTTCTTTGCGGATATCAGTAGCCAGAACTTTTAAGACCTGCATAGCATTACGCAGGCGGGTACCGGCTGCTTTATTTCCTTTTTCATAAAAACTTGCAGCCTCTGCTTCAGCAGTTGCGATCACTTCTTTTAATTTTTCGAAATTTTCCATTGTATTTATTTTTAAGGCGCAAATGTATAATTTATCTGATTTAAGGGAATTTGAATAGGAGGGTTATCTGAACTTATAGTTTTAGCGGTCGACGAGGTATCAAAACAAAGTCCCCTAAACGCTCGCCGCCGGGGACTTTTACCTAAACCTTATCACAATAGCAGGCAAGGATGCCTGCTGTATTGATTTACAAGTATATCAAAATTTGCTTTTCAATGCGAATTGAATAAACCCGGCCGTTCGGCCCGTTTTATAAATCATGACGGATTTTAGTAGCTTTGGGCTTATGCAGGAAACCATCCAAGCCCGGTTAGAGTCTTCCAGAAAAGAACTGCTTGACCTGGGCCTCCGAAACCCTTTACTCAACTATAAAATTACTAAAGGTAAAGGCGTACATATCGTGGACGAAAAAGCGGAATTCATTTATGACATCCTGGTCCGGCAGCAGAAAGCGATGACCTTTTTGGCGCTGAAGGAAGGACAGCTTTTTCCCGAAGGCGAAGAGAAATACGTGGATACCCGGCTGCAAACTGACGAAGATGAGCAAAAGCTCCAATCCCGTTTGCTCAATACCTATTACTTCGCCCGTACCAGCATCGAGGAACAGGGTGTCAATTTATTATACCTCGCTTTAGGGATGCTGCGCTGGTATGACGCCGGTGACACGGAAACCCTGCGTTCAGCGCCCCTGGTCTTAGTTCCTGTCGCCCTCGAACGTTCCAGCGCGCAGGAACGCTTCCGCCTGCGTTATACGGGCAGCGAGATCGGTGCCAACCTGTCCCTGCAGGCCAAGATGAAAAGCGATTTTAACCTAAGCATTCCGGACATGCCGGAAGCTGAGGAATTCGTTTTTAATGACTATATCAATGACATCAGATCGCACATAGCGAAAGAGGCGAACTGGTCGATCGATACGGATGCCATAGAATTAGGCTTCTTTTCCTTCGGCAAATTTCTGATCTATAATGATTTGGATACTGGCAAATGGCCAAAGACGGCCAAACCAGAAAACCATCCCAATGTTACTGCATTACTGGAAACCGGCTTCCATGAAGACATTTTAGAAGATGAGCACGACCTGGACGCCGATACCAAAGCAAATGAACTGTTTCGGGTAGTCGATGCCGACAGTTCCCAGCTACTGGCGATGCTGGCCGTACAGGACGGCGGCAACCTGGTAATACAGGGCCCGCCGGGTACCGGCAAATCGCAGACTATTACCAATATCATCGCCAATGCGGTTGGTCAGGGCAAAAAAGTTTTATTCGTAGCGGAAAAAATGGCTGCCCTCGACGTAGTGAAACGCCGGCTGGACAATATCGACCTGGGCATGGCATGCCTGGAGTTGCACAGCCATAAAACCAATAAGCGCGATGTGTTGCAGGAGTTGAAGCGGGTTCTGGAACTGGGTAAACCTCAAACGGCAAAGTTAGAATTGGAAATCCAAATGTTGGAAATATACCGGACCGAACTGAACGATTATTGCCGGGCGATTAACCACCAGCTTTCCGGCAGCGGGACAAGCGCCCAGCAGGTCATCGGTTTTTTATTACTGATTGACCAACAGACTAAAGGCCGAAACCTGATGAGCCTGCCTATTGAAAATATCAGTAACTGGAGTGCCGAGGAGGTCCGGCTGGCCGAAGAATGGGCCGACCGTATACAGGCGCGATTAACCGACATTGGTAAGCCGTCGGACCTGGTTTTCTATGGCAGTAAATTGATGCTGGTCTTACCACATGACAAAGGAGCGATTTTACAGCGTATGGAAGGGGCCTTGCGTGCGGTTACGGAACTATTAACGCTTCTTAACCATATCAGGGAATCAACCGGTTTTGCCATCCCGGTTAATGAAACGGAATTGCCGGCCCTGGAGGACGTGCTGGCTAAGGCAGCTGAAGCACCTGATTTGAGTGCGCTGAAAGTAAGCGACCCCATCTGGCAGACCAAAGCCGAAGACATCAAAGAACTGCTCTCCACTGGTGAAGAGCTGGAAGGTCTATACAGAAACTATAAAGATACGTTTGTCGCCGAAGCCTGGTCGCAGGAGGTGCTGGAGATACGCCGTAATATTGTCACCTATGGTGATAAATGGTATCGGAACCTGAACGGCGGTTACCGTAAAAGCAAACAACAATTGGCCGCATTACTTAAAGTTACCCTGCCTCCTGAAGCGAATGAAAAGCTAAAGCTGGTGGATGCGATCTCTGAGGCGCGAAGACTGGAGCACTCGCTGCAGCAATATGATTCCTTCGCAATAACCCTGTTTGGTAACCGTTGGTTGAAACAACGCTCTGACTGGCGATCTCTGCATGCAGCTGCGGCCTATTTAGCAGAAATCAAAAATCCGGTTTTAATTGCCTATTTAAACAAACTGGAACCGACGTCGATTGCCGCCAATTACCTGACCGCGTTAAAAGGCGAGGTGAAAATGCTGAACGAACAACGTGACCAGGCTTTGCATGCTTTAGAGATCGAGAAGTTTCCAATAGACTATGTTGACCAGGAGACTGCCTGGAAAAACTGGATCGAACATTTTGACGAATTACAATTAGCCATTGACTGGAATCAATTATGTGTACAGACCGAAAAAGAAGGACTGATCTTTTTAACACAAGCCGCGACCAATAGGGACGAAGCCAAAGACCTGTTGAAGATCAGTTTGCAAAAGACTTGGTATGAATATTTAATTGGGCAAGCTTTTAGGAGAAGCCCGGAACTTTCCAAGTTCGAGAGGGCCAGCCATGAAGAGATCATTTCGAAATTCAAAAAACTCGATCAGATCAATTTATACTATAACCGGGCAATGGTAGCTTTAAAACATTGGGAAGGTTTACCGAAAGGGAATGCAGGTGGACAGGTCAATATCCTGAAAACCGAATTTAACAAAAAAATACGTCACATGCCCATCCGGAAATTGGTGGAAGAAGCAGGAAAAGCGATGCAGGCTATTAAGCCGGTCTGGATGATGAGCCCTATGTCCATTGCTAATTTTCTGCCGCCGGGCGCGATAGATTTTGATTTAGTTATTTTTGATGAGGCCAGCCAGGTGCGGCCTGTGGATGCAATCGGGGCTATCGCCCGTGGTAAACAGCTGGTTGTGGTCGGCGATACCCGCCAATTGCCCCCAACCAGTTTTTTTGATAAGCTGAATACGGATATCGAAGAAGAAGACAATGTGACCGCTGATATGCAAAGCATACTCGGCATGTGCGACGGTCAGGGGGCACCCACCCGGATGCTGAAATGGCATTATCGCAGCCAGCACGAATCGCTGATCACCTTGTCGAACCATGAGTTTTACGAAGACAAGTTGGTGATTTTTCCCAGCCCTGGTTCGCGACAAAACCTTGGTTTGCGCTTCCATCATTTACCGGAGGCGATTTATGATCGTGGCAAAACACGCACTAATCCAATGGAAGCAGAGGCGGTAGCCAAGGCCGTTATCCGGCATGCTTCAAAATATCCGAATCAAAGTCTCGGCGTAGTCGCTTTCAGTACGGCCCAGGCACAGGCGATACAAGCGTCGCTTGAAATAGAACGCAAGGCCAGCCCGGCGACCGAAACCTATTTTACCGGCCGCCCCGATGAGCCGTTCTTTATCAAGAACCTGGAAAATGTGCAAGGCGATGAACGTGATGTCATCCTGATCAGCATCGGCTATGGCCGCACCGAAGAAGGCAAAGTGCCCATGAATTTTGGTCCATTGAACAATGAGGGTGGTGAACGCCGACTAAACGTACTGATCACCCGCGCTAAAATGCGTTGCGAGGTGTTTACCAATATTACGTCAGAAGATATTAAGGTCAGCGAATCCGCTCGCTTTGGTATCCGGGCGCTGAAAAGCTTTTTGTATTTCGCGCAGTTTGCCAAATTTGATAAACCCGAGGCCATTATCCCTAACGAGGTACGACCATTCGAGGAAGAAGTTGCCGCGCAATTGACCAGAGCGGGACATATCGTCCGTGATAAGGTAGGTTCACCGGGCTTCTACCTGGACCTGGCCATTGTAGATCCGGAAAATCCGGGTAGGTATCTATTGGGATTGATATGCGACGGCCAGGCTTATGACAGCGCAGCTTCGGCTACTGATCGTGATCGGTTGCGAACGCAGGTGCTGGAATTGTTCGGCTGGAATCTTTACCAGGTTTGGAGCGCCGACTGGTACCGTAACCCTTCACGCGAGTTGAACCGGCTATTGACGACCATTGAGCAAGCGAAACTGGTAACGGAAGCAATTGATAAAGAGAACGATTCCTGGCAACAGGAACTCAGCCGGGAAGTAACCACGGAAAGTAAATTCATTACGCCGGAATATCAACTGGCAGAGATCCATATTGAGCATATACGGCCGGAATTTCAGTTATACACCTTTCATGAACTCGGAACCTGGATTGCCGAAATCGTACAAATTGAAGGGCCGGTACATTTTGATGAAATGGCCAAACGCATCACCGATGCGGCGGGCGTTGCCAAACTCGGTTCCCGTATTCGTTATACACTGACACAGGCATTACATCAGGCACAGGAAGCAGGTAAAGTCATCCAAAAAGGCGAGTTCTTATGGGCGCCTGAGAAGCAAACACCGGTCGTGCGCGACCGCAGTAAGCTGCCGCCAGCTTATAAAAAGCTGACCTTGGTGGCCCCCGAAGAAATCTACGAAGCCATCCGGCAGGTGGTTAGCGGCGCTATCGCCATTGCTGAACAGGAAGCCATACCACTGGTAGCCAAACTCCTGGGTTTTTCCAGGGTTACAGATGATATGAAACAACAACTTTCTGAAGCCATAGGTAAGACGATACAAAACGGCATTTTAACCTTTGAAGGTGTTAATTTGAAACGAATGGAGTGACCAACCATGACCTCTTGAAATTTTAGACATCTAAGAAAGAAACTACCTGGCAGTACTGGCTGAAATCAACAGGTGCATTGTAGCGGAAGTATTCCAGAATACGGTATGTTGATATAGCATTAAATAGAGTAAGGGATGATTGGAAAATCTCGTGCTTGTTTTTTTAAATAGTCTCCACGTAACTCAGGATAAACTTTGCTACTTGTTCCTGTTCGACAACGGCGAGTACATCACCATCATATATCCAAAAACCTTTCACATCAAACAATATCCTGCCCATGTAGTCTGGTTTTTCATCGTAGGCGGTAAATAACTGGTAACAGAGTGCCGCGTCGTTGCTTCCCAGATCCAATAGGATGCGCACGACCTCATCCGGGCCGTTTTTGCGCTTTACCCAAACTCTTAGATTGTCAATTAAATAAGTCTTACTTACCATGATAAAACAAAAGTCGAAAAATATTTTGTAATTCTTTATGTAAAATGCTAATATTTTTAGCATAACTTTACAATCCCAAATTGAAATAAATGTCCGGCACCAAAAAAGATATCATTAGCCAGTTGCAAAAAGATATTTTGCAATGGGAAGGCTACAGGCCGCCGCCTGTTGGTACACGGGAATTGGTTGGTTTAGGTCCGGTAGAAGCCGCTTTCCCAAATGGCGTTTTTCCTTTGGGCACCGTACATGAATTGGTATGTGCAAATACGGAGCAGGCTGCCGCTTGCGGCGGCTTTGTAAGCGGATTACTTTCGGTATTAATGCAAAATGGTGGTGCCTGTTTATGGATCAGCCTTTCCGGAAAAGTATTTCCTGGAGCTTTAAAAACTTTTGGTATAGAGCCTGACCGGGTAATCTTTGTGAATCTGGCCAAAGACAAAGAGGTCCTTTGGGTTATGGAAGAAGCATTAAAATGCGCTGGTCTGGCCGCGGTTATAGGGGAACTGCGGGAGGTTGATTTTAAGCAATCCCGGCGTTTACAGTTGGCCGTTGAACAAAGCCGGGTAACGGGTTTTATATTTCGTAACCGTTCGGATAAAATGGGATCAACCGCCTGTGCGGCCCGCTGGAAGATCAAATCCTTACCAAGTGAGCCGGTTGATGGTTTGCCAGGGTTGGGCTTTCCACGCTGGCAGGTGGACTTGTTACGGGTACGCAACGGCCAGCCAGGTAATTGGATCATCGAATGGTCGGAAGGTAAATTCAGATCGGTTGAAAAACAGGTACTGGAACAACAGCAATTAATGGTGGGATGAGGTATGGAAAAGCGTTTTATGGCCATATGGTTTCGTCACCTGACGACAGACTGGCTGACTCTTCAGCAGCCGGATTTAAAGGACGTACCTTTTGTTTTTGTTGCGCCTGAACGCAACCGTATCGTCATTACTGCGGCCAACCCGGTAGCAGAGGCCCAGGGTGTTTATCGCGGCATGGCAGCCGCCGATGCCAAAGCGATAACAACTGATCTGCAGATATTGGATCATATCCCCGGAAAAGAAGAAAAATTATTACGGCAACTTGGTTTGTGGTGTATCCGTTATACGCCGGTCGTGGTAATCGATATGCCAAACGGTTTGATCCTCGATATATCCGGCTGTGCGCATCTGTGGGGTGGTGAACGTGGCTATTTAAAAGAGATCGTGCATAAACTCCGGACCTCAGGCTATGATGCCCGGGCAGCCATAGCGGATACCATAGGCACTGCCTGGGCGGTTGCACGTTATGGAAAAACAACACCGATCATACCGGCAGGTGAACAGGCGCAGGCCCTCCTGAATTTGCCACCCATGGCTTTGCGCTTAGACCCTGTGGTGCTGGAAAAACTGCAAAAATTGGGGTTCACTACTGTCAGGAGTTTTATGCAGATCCCGCGCACGGTATTGCGCAGGCGTTTCGGAGAAGGGCTTTTATTAAGATTAGCACAGGTTTTGGGTCTGGAAGAGGAGATCCTTATGCCGCTGGTTCCACCCGCACCTTACACGGAACGACTGCCTTGCCTGGAACCGGTCAGCACCAAAAAAGCTATTGAGATCGCTATTCAAAAATTACTGGAGACATTATGTTTGCGCTTGCAAAACGAAGGAAAGGGTATTCGGAAAGCTATCCTGAAATGTTACCGTATCGACGGTAAAATCGTGCAGGCAGGTATTTCTACCAACCGGGGCTCGCATAGCGTTTCCCACCTGTTTAAACTGTTTGAATTACAGATCAGCAAAATAGAACCCGCTTTGGGTATCGAGCTGTTCCTGTTGGAAGCCCCTAAAGTAGAAGATATTGACCCGATACAGGAAAAGTTATGGGCCGGTAAACCCGGTTTACAGGATGCGACTTTGGCGGAGCTGCTGGACAAGCTGGCGGGTAAGGTTGGTGCGAATGCCATTCACCGCTATTTACCTGCGGAACATAACTGGCCGGAGCGCTCCGTAAAACAGGCGGCTTCCTTAATGGAAACCCCAGACACCAAATGGCGGACGGACAGGTCGCGTCCCGTACGCATGCTGCGCCGGCCCGAACGCATTGAAGTTATGGCACTCTTACCGGATTATCCACCCAAGGTATTTACCTACAAAGGCAGGCGGCACGTAGTTGAAAAAGCCGATGGCCCTGAGCGTATTGAACGGGAATGGTGGCGGGATCAGGGTGAACACCGGGACTACTACGCGGTGGAAGATGCGGACGGGCAGCGTTACTGGTTGTTCCGCTCGGGGCATTATGATGCCGAGCCGCAATGGTATTTACACGGGTTTTTTGCATAAAGATGATGAGATACGCTGAATTACAAGCCACATCCAATTTCAGTTTCCTGCGAGGAGGCTCACATCCCGATGAACTGGTGGAACAGGCAGACGCGCTTGGGTATGAAGCTATTGCCGTCACCGACCGTAACAGCTTGGCTGGTATCGTGCGGGCACATATAGCAGCTAAAAAGCTGCGGGTCAAATTTATTCCTGCCTGCAGGCTGGATCTGTTAGATGGCCCGAGCCTGCTGGCTTATCCGACCGATCGGGACGCCTATGGCAGGCTTTCCGCATTACTGACGGTTGGGAACCTGAGGGCAGAAAAAGGACAATGCCATTTGTATAAAGCGGATGTGTATCAGCATCAGGAAGGCATCCGGTTCATTATCATCCCACCGGACGAATTAAACACTCGGTTTGATTATGAAGATGATTTTAAAAATAAGGTGGCTGAATATCGGGCTAAGCTGGATCAGCCATTATACATGGCAGCAACCCGTTCCTACAGCGGTGATGATGCTAAAAGGCTGGCCCGCCTGGCACAGTTGGGCATTCCGATGGTAGCTGTTGGAGATGTGCATTATCATGAAAACAAGCGCCGTGAACTACAGGATATCCTGACCTGTATCCGTGAAAAATGCACCATTCATACAGCCGGCTTCCGTTTGCATGCAAACGCGGAACGCTTTATCAAACCCATAGAGGAACTGCATCGTTTGTTCCGGGGATACCCCGAAGCGCTGGAGAACGCGTTAAAGATCGCCGATGTCTGCCAATTTTCCCTGGATACATTGAAATACATTGAGCCGGAAGAAAAAATGATGGATGGTCTGACACCGCAGGAACGTCTGACCAAATATACCAGGGCCGGCGCGCATGAGCATTATGGGGAACAAATACCCAAAAAAGTTCAGGATCAGTTAAAATTTGAATTAGCCTTTATTGAGGGCCGAAAACTCGCTCCGTATTTCCTCCGGGTGCATAAATACACCCAAAAGGCAGAGGAACTGGGTATTCTGCACCAAGGACGTGGTTCTGCCGCCAATTCTACGGTTTGTTATTGTTTATCCATCACGGCCGTGGACCCGATGAAGTCCCGGCTGTTGTTCTCTCGTTTTATGTCGGATGCGCGAGAAGAATGGCCTGATATTGATGTAGACTTCGAACATGAGCGGCGTGAAGAGATCATTCAATATATTTATGAAGACTATGGCCGTGAGCATGCCGCTATTGTGGCTACGGTCACCCAGGAACGTCACCGTGGCGCTATCCGGGATGTCGGCAAAGCGATGGGGCTATCGGAAGATTCCATTAAACGGATCGGTGCTACGATCTGGGATTTTAGTGAGGAAGGCTTTGACGAGAAACGCTTGCGGGAGCAGGGATTGAATCCACATGATCCTTTGATCTACAAGGTGCTGGAACTTACTTCGCTATTGATGGGTTTTCCGAGGCAATTGGGACAACACACCGGCGGTTTTGTCATTACGGATAATAAGCTTTCCGACCTATGCCCGGTATTGAATGCCCGCATGGAAAACCGTACGCAGCTGGAATGGAACAAGGATGACCTGGAAGCTTTAGGTATCCTGAAAGTGGATGTGCTTGGTCTCGGGATGCTGACCATGATCCGTAAGGCATTTGATATGGTGGAGCGGCATTATGGTAAAAAGCTGACTTTGGCCAATGTTCCCCAGGATGATCCGAAGGTTTATGAGATGATCTGTCATGCGGATACCATCGGCGTGTTCCAGATCGAAAGCCGGGCACAGATGTCCATGTTACCACGACTGAAGCCCAAATGCTTTTATGATTTGGTGATCGAGGTGGCTATTGTACGACCAGGGCCGATACAGGGCGATATGGTACATCCTTACCTGCGCCGCCGAAACGGTGAAGAGCCTATAGAATATCCGTCCCAGGAATTAAGGGAGATATTAGGAAGAACATTGGGCGTACCTTTATTTCAGGAGCAGGCGATGGAGATCGCGATTGTGGCCGCAGGTTTTACGCCTGCCGAAGCAGATGAGCTGCGCCGCAGTATGGCCAGTTTTAAAGCTAATGGCAAATTGGGCTTGTATGAAAAGAAGCTGGTGGACGGGATGGTCGCCAGGGGATATGAGGAAGGGTTTTCGAGGCGGGTCTTTAAGCAATTGCAGGGTTTTGAAGGGTATGGATTTCCCGAAAGCCATGCGGCCTCCTTTGCCTTGCTGGTGTATATATCGTCCTGGCTGAAATATTATTATCCCGATGTATTCTGCGCGGCGCTACTGAACAGCCAGCCGATGGGCTTTTACCAGCCGGCACAGATCGTCCGGGACGCCAAAGATCACGGCGTTAAAGTTTTGCCGGTGGATGTCAATCATTCTTTTTGGGATAATACGTTGGAGGAAAAGGATGGCACCTATTATGCAGTGCGTTTGGGATTCCGACAGGTCAAGGGACTGCGGGAAGAAGACATGGGCTTATTAATAGCGGGGCGCCAAGCATTTTATAGTCATGTTGACCAGTTGCGTGGGGTGGAGGTTCCTGACGCGGCTCTGGAAAAGCTGTCGGATGCGGATGCTTTTCGCTCATTAGGTTCAGACCGCCGCCAGGCTTTGTGGGAAGTGTCGGCTCTGGGTGACCGGCCGATAGCATTGTTTGATGGCACGCCATCAGAGAGTGTGAAAGAAATACAGGTTCAGCTTCCGCTGATGACCGAGGGTGAACATGTCGTACAGGACTATTCGGCTGTTGGATTGTCCTTAAAAAATCACCCTGTAGCCCTGGTGCGGGAAAAGCTGGACTTATTGCACAATACACCAATTAATGATCTTAAAAACAAGAAAGACGGCGACCCAATAAAGGTTGCCGGCTTGATCACTGTTCGCCAGCGGCCAGGGACCGCTAAAGGTATCTTGTTTATGACATTGGAAGACGAAACCGTTGCTGCTAATATCGTGGTATGGGAAAAGCTGTTTGATTTATATCGTAAGGAGATCATCCAATCCCGATTGTTCATGGTAGAAGGAAAGTTACAGATCGAGGGTGAAGTGATCCATGTCGTGGCCAAACGTTGCTTTAACCTGAACAGGCTGTTGCGTGAGTTGACTATAGGCAACCAAGATGATCTGCCGCTGTTAACCCTGGCACGGGCAGATGAAACAACAGCGCCCGGGCCTGATAGCCGGGAGATTTTTCATAAGGGAAGAAATTTTAGATAACATATATTTGAAGTATAATGAATGGAGCATATTTAAATATGGTGCGGGTCTACTTACAGCAGGAACTATCGGAGACTTACCGGGAGCATATCCAGGTAAGTAGTGAAAAGCTGATTATAACCATTCCTGACACAGCCAATTTCAGCCAGGCTTATGAAGTCTTACAGGAAACAATAGTTGGCAGCATCAACCGGATCAGAAACCGCGAAATTGATTTGGAATTTACGATCCGGTCCATCAATCAGGAACGGGATTTTAAAATATTAAATAAGGGCGGCCTGGTTAAGTAGCCGGTACGGCAAGGCCTTTTTGTAAGATCGCTTCGCTGAATGTTGGTTCCAACGACAAATGAACATCAGGGCATGACTGCGGATCAGTAATGTAAAATCTTTCGGGATCGTTGTCGTCAACCTGCATATGAAACCTCACTTTTTTCTGTTCAAATAATACAAAAATCTGGAATGCCTGGAGCTTTACTCTATTCATAGATATAAATTCAAATTCTGTTCCTTTAATCGTGATCCTAAAATTCGTAGTCATGCCGCGAAGTTAATAAACTGGTTACGGATCGTAGCAAGAGGCTTATTCTTAATAAATACCTTCATGTTTATAGTTTGACGAGTAACGTCATAAGTCATTATTCAGGATATTCCTGATTGGTAAATAACCATTTGCTTTTAACAGCACCTCAGAATGGATTAAGAAGATCTTTTCAACAAACTTCATGAAAAGGAAAGCGTTTGGAATATATTTATCCGAATCGCCTTCATCGCTTTATTTTAGAAAATTTAAGTTTGCTTACGTTTTAGCCAGATTATAGTTCGATGAGAACATTACTCAATTTGAATTTATAAAGTCTTTGTTGATACGGAATAAATCAAGCTTCCCGTTTCTTCAGAGAAACTGGTAATATAGAGTTTTTCATGGTATTTATCGATAATCATCTTATTAAGATCAGTGCTGATGTTTAATTCAAATGTTTTATAAGGTTTGCCCGTTTTAGTCAATATGTAGACTTTTTGTGCCTTATGCCTGTCACTAAAGGCATTTGTTCGGCCTGAGTATAATAGATAAACAAATCTGCTGTCGGAAACGATGGATACAAAGGCTGACTTTGTTTCCTTATTTTCAGTATATCTTTGCTTGTCAATCTTTCCTATTGTACGATATAAAGGATCGAATTTTTCTGGGCCTTTCATACGAAATATTAGTTTCCCATTACGATTATAAGCCTCAAATATGTCGGTTTTATGATAAGCAACGAAATTTACGTCAGTACTGTCATGTGCTAAATCTGACCAATAAACAAGGCCTGTAACGAAAGGGCTATTGCCGTTGATATCTATTTTGTCACCAATATATTTTAGAACTTTAGGTTCCGGCTTCAATGTAAAGTTTATAAGCCTTCCGTTGATATTATTAATAGAGGTCGCCAACATTGTGGAATCATTAGCCATAGCTATACTCACTAATCCGGATAATTCACCAGGAAGTTTTTGTTTTCGAGCTAACTTCCATGAGTTATTACTTGTTTCCTTAATAAAATTATAAATGAGGTCTGTTGTCAAATCATATATATTGAACTCGTTCTCCCTGGTTTTGAAAATAGACATCGGCGAAACCAATTGAAGACCCGGTGTATTTTCATAACTGAACTCCTGAATTTTCTTTAAGTTTTTATCATATAAGGACAATGTCTTTCTATCGTCAATAATGGCAATTGTATTTTCATTAATAACTTGCATGATATCAACAAAATGTTTTCCAATACCAGGATCAAGACTTCCTTTGACCAGCTCGGGTTTTATGTGAATAAAGGAAGAATCTGAAAATCGCGTAACGTGATCGAAAATGTGGGTATTGCGTCTTTTACACCCGAATAACACAAAAGGTATTAAAAGTATGGTCAACAGTTTTTTCATTTTATATAATGTAAATAAGTATTCATAATTCCCTGGTCCAGGAAGGGATTGCCTGCTGTGATGACATTGAAATCTTCGTCAACCAATAAATATTTGTTAATTCCATTCTGATCGATATGATTCAACTTGCCAAAAGAATAATAAGGGTCGTAGAATATTGGCGCTTTTAACTCGGGTAGCTCTGACTGAACATATTTTAACTGGGGATAAGTACAATCATATCCAAAAATTAATAGTTTTTCATAGGGCAAATGCTCCGTTTCAAACAGGTCCTTCCACTTGATTAAGGTTTCAAAACACGTGGAACAGCTGCCGTCAACAACTAAAACGATCCTGTAGGATGGCTTGAGCTGCCTGGAGTATCTGAGATAATCAGTAGAGGTATCAGTAAGCAGCTTTAATCCATTGATATTGTGATCAAACTTGATCTTGGTTACTGTAGTGATGTTTGTTTTAAGATCATGTTTTCTTTTATATAATTTGAAACCACAGAATCCGGCAAACGTCACAATGAAAATTACTATGTTTATGAGAATATTTGTTTTTTTTGTTCCCATGTGTTAATTTTTTAAATCGTCATTATTTATGCCTCTCTGATTTAATTTTATAGAAGATTTGAGCTGCCCAAATTTGTAAGACAGGCCAACTGAAAGTTTTCTATAGTAGTTTTGGCTATTAAATACCTGATTGGAATTATCGGCATTCGTTTTAAAAATGTATGACCTAAACTTGCTGAATGGATTATTAAGGGCTCCGGAGAGTGCCAGTTTTTTATTTAAAAAATATTTGGTTGCCGATCCCGAGTAAAAAATAGTATGGTTAGATCTCCCCTGCAATAGCAGTATCCCATTATTATAACTGCTGCTGAATGTTAAACTTAAGTTATTATCGAACTTTTTAGATAATGATGCATATAAGTTTATCAAATAGGCCTTATTCTCATAATGAGTCTCATTTACTATACCTCTAATTTGGTTATAAGAGAGATCAGAATTGAAAGTCAGCTCAGACTTGTTCTTAAATGGGATTGTAATACTATTGTTGAACCCGACGCGACTGCTATTTATTGCATTCTGATAGGTACTTGTATAGGAATCATTACCAGGATTATAAGTAGTAACAATATCCATGCCCTTGGATACATGATTATAACTTAAACCGGAATTGATGGTAAGATTATTAAAGTAGCTGTAATTAAGTTCGAGATTATTACTAAGTGAGGGGTTCAAATATGGATTCCCTGTGCTGACGGATCTTGGATCAGAACGATCAACAAACGGGTTTAGTTCAATAATTCCTGGCCGTTCTATCCGTATGGAGTATCCCAGATTTAAGGAACTTCGCTCATTTAAGTTATCAAGGATGGAGATCGACGGAACCGCATTGGTATAGGTACGCCTGAACTTACTGCTATCCTCAAAGCTTATTACGGTTCTTTCCAGCCGGACTCCGGCCTTGTATTCTAATGCCTTGTGTTTTAGGGTATATGTGTTGTATAGCGCATATACATTTTGATGGTAATTGAAATTATTAGCATTAAAGTCACTGAAGTTTTTCCTGAAAATTCCCTTTCCACCAGCCTCTACGGTGATGGAACGTATGGTGTTGGTGTAATCTAACTGTGCTGTATTTTCATTGCTTCCTGATTTATTCTGCAGGAAAATAGATGACATATCCATTGCTGGGGATGTATATATGATGGATGACCCTACGTTAGTATTCTCCCTGTTTAACAGGGAATTATAGGAGGCGGTTAATATTTCATTACGTTGAGTGTTTAATTTGATTTCGTAATTTATCCCTATATCTAAGGCCGAGGAGGAATATTTTGAATTGGAGATCAAATTATATAGCTGTTCTGATGATTGTGTTAAATCACTTATATGGGTAATCTGATTGGTGTTTCTATTGCCATTATTGCCGCTATAATTTAATGTTAAGGTAAGAAGGTTGAGAGAGTCTATTTCATAACTGCTTTCCATGTGACCATATGGAAAACGAGTTTTTGATTGCATGACTGAATTTTGCTGCAAAGAACTTGCTGATGAGATCCGATACAGCGATGAGGAAAGCTTAGGCTCCTTCAGTTCAGAATCCCCTCCGTAAGCAGATAGTCCAAACTTGCCGTTTTTTATCGAAAATGCTCCTGATCCGGAAGGACCATCCGGTGAAGTATACCTGGCCCCAATTTTTGCCGTATATCCTTGGGGGCCATTTTTAACCGTTACAATATTAATTATTCCTATTAATCCCTCACTTTCGTATTTTGAAGGCGGGGTTGTTATTATTTCCACCCGAAGGATGTTATCGGCATTCATTCCCTTTAGTACGCTTAATGGGTTATTGCTGAACAAGGCTGATGGTTTCCCATCGATGAAAATTTTATAGCTTGTACTTCCTTTAACCAATAAACTGGAGCCATCGCTGGACACCAATGGCATTTTTTGTAAGATATCGCCTACAGAGATGATGTTTTTTTCCGGATCCGCTTGAACATTATAGGAGATCCGATCAATTTCTCTTTTTATGATCGGTTTTGCCGATATGATATTTATCTCCTTTAATTGATTGATTTTTTGCTGTAGTAGAATAGGGTTTTGCCTGTTTTGAAGATCATCAAAATAGGAGATGGCAAGATATCTTGATACATAACCACTACAAGTGACGTTTACCCCTATATAGGCAGTATCAGGAGCTGAAATCTTAAAGAAACCATCCTTTTGGCCAATAATCACTTTTTTAGGCTGATTGGATTTGCCTATTAAGGTTATGGTTGCGTACGGAATGGCGGTATGTGTTGTCGAATCCACAACTTGGTTATGGAGCATTGTTAACCCCTTTTCCTGGCTATATACCTGAAGAAAGGAAAAAAAAGAGAAATAGAATATCAAGCACTTCTTGGTGAAGAAAAAACACATAGGGGATTAAGATAAATATGTAAAGTTGATCGTAGATTAAAAGATCATTAGCCTTAACTCAATCATTTAAACGAATGATTATTGTCAAGACTAATGATTTCGTAATAAAACCCCTTGAATTAATTAGGCGGAGGGCCTTGAAAAGTATGATTGCTGTAGTTATGGCCGTTTAAGCCACAGATGTTTGATGAATTAAAACAGGTTCCATCAGCCTGAGCTTCGTCGGCTGTGACCATCATTACACCTTGTGCTACTAAAATTGCCAGAGCAAATGCTGCCAAAGTTTTCCCTACTTTAACAGCTTTTAATTTGAAATTTACCTGTGACATAAAATTGGGTTAAGTGAGTTATAAAAATATAGGAGACGAGTTATGCCTGATTGCAGGCGGTAAGATCATTAGCCTTAGCTAAATCATTTAAATGGGTGATTTTCGTCAAGGCTAATGATTTAGCAATAAACCCTGAATTAATTAGGCGGAGCCTGATAGGTACGATTGCTGTAGTTATGGCCGTTTAAGCCACAAATGTTTGATGAAGAAAAGCAGGTTCCGTCAGCTTGGGCCTCATCGGCGGTAACCATCATTACCCCCTGAGCTACTAAAATTGCCAGAGCAAATGCTGCCAAAGTTTTCCCTACTTTAACAGCTCTTAATTTGAAATTTACCTGTGACATAAAATTGGGTTAAGTGAATTATAAAGATATACGGGAGGTGTTCTAAACACAAAATATATACGTATTTTCATATATTTTTAGGAATAATATATTTTATACTTAGGTAAATGCTTTTATTTTTTAGGTTTTTATATATAAAGCATAAGAATTATGTCAATTATGGAAAATATGTATAAATTATAAGAAAAAAGTATGATAATATATGGTTAATTGAAGGTAAAAATGATGAATTGGATTTGATAACTTGTTTTTTCATATAATTATATATCGCAAATGCGTCTTTTGTGCTTTTCTTATTGATTATTACACCTGCTGATTGCGATTCAATAGTGCATCTGATTGACATAATTCCAACTCCGACCAATACCGGAACTTTTATCTTGATATCTATTTTTTGTTTAAACAAAAACGACCGCTTTAAGGGCGGTCATTTTCGTAGAGATAGATTGTAGAGTTAGTTTACGGTCGCCGAATAACTGTTTGACCCAAAATTAAGCCCACCGGACGAGGAAGTGATCTCAAATCCGAATTGGACCTTATCCAATGTCGTAAAGGTTACGCCCTTACTCTGTATAAAATTCAGGATATCCTTGATGTTAACTGTTCCGGATGTTTTTTGGCTGTTGTCCAGAAACGAGTATACCACATTTGATCCGTTTGAACCCTTATACACGGTATAAGTTGGTCCTCCGGAAGTTGGTGTTACATTAGTGTAACTTGCTATAGCACTGCCATTGGCATTATAGCCGACCGCGATTGGATTTACGGTACCCTTCCAGTTTTCCCATATCATAATTTCATAAGCGTAGTTATTGCACCATATATCATAGGTGCTTTCGTACGAACCGCTGCTGGGCACTGTTACGTTAAAGCTGCTGGAAACCGTATTAAGGGTACTGAATGTTCTGTTAACCGGGTAATCTACATTTGGGTATGATTTTACTCCGCTGGTATTGGGATGGTCGGCCCATACACCCCAGTTGCTGTAAGTGTTTGCCCAAACGGTTTGCGGGCCGGCGCCGCTTCCCCAGATATTGTTTTCAATATAATAACCGCTGCCGGCATTCCACGAGGCATATTGGGCAGATGACGACCAGTTAGCCTTTACCTCCGCGTTAGCAGAAACAGGGGCAGGGGTTTTGGCTTCTTTTTGACATGATGCCATAACCAGTGCTACAATAGAGCATAAGAATACTTTTTTCATAATTTTAGATTTTATTTATTGGTTTACCCAAATTAACCCTATAATTATCTAAAAGACTTTCAGTAATTGCTCAGATGTTTATACTAATCTCTCATATCAAAATAATTTAAACCCATATTTAATTCGGGAATAAATAACCTTACCTCGATAATTTTGGTGTTCGAATACTTACCCGATAATCTCCCGATATTTATTTCCCGAAGTCCTGAACCCAAACCGTATTGTACCGCGCAGCTCCCAATTCTATATATAAACTATCCATCATGGCCTTACAATGATCTTCGCTTTTTTTCCAGGCATCTATTACCTGTTGAATATTATTATAACCGCTGCCAATATTTTCACCAATATACATACCTGTGTAACCGGCCTCCTGAGCTCTTTGGATAGGCGATGAGCCATCGGGAGCGATATGATCAAAGTAATTGTTAACAACCATATCTTTTGCGTGCGCCGCCGCCGCGACCTGGAGCTTATCGTTCCATATAACAGCGGGCACCGGAGGCATATTGGTCGTACCGCAGGTGCAGCCGGTAGTCCTTAAAGCATTAACAGCGGCAAGCATTTCCTTTTGTATATCCTCTGCTGGAACCGGATCCTTTTTGCAGCCATAAAATATAAGGCACAACAACATGCTGAATTTGACGATCTTTTTCATAAGAATGGATAATTAGGCTGTTCCGGTGTGGCTGCTAAAACCGGATTGAAAAATTAAAAATTATTTTCCAAATAATTGTATTTAATACACATAAAAATATCTTTATCTTTATAAACAACATGGGCGTCCTGTCCTGTAAACCGAACTATGAGTGATCCGATTAATGTAAATATCCCCTCGCGGGATAATCCTTTATTTAAAACACCTTATAGTGAAGCAAAGCCTTTAGTGCATATTATTGAAGATAACTACGATATGCGTATGGTCATAAAGAATGAATTTAAAGACGATTATCGCGTGATAGATTCGGAAGATGGTTTGACCGGGTTTGAAAAAGCCATCACAGCTGTGCCTGATATTATTATAAGCGATATACAAATGCCGGGGATTAATGGTATAAAACTGTGTAAGCTGTTAAAAGAGGACGAGCGCACCACTCATATACCCGTAGTACTCATCACCGGCTATGATGATGAGCAGGGTTTACTTCGCGGCCTAAAAAACGGGGCCGATGATTATATTACCAAACCGCTTAGTTTTAAGATTTTAAGAGCGCGGGTAGACAACCTGATTAAAACAAGACAGCTATGGCTGAATAAATTTTTAAATGAATCACATCGCCCGCCGATCAAACTCATATCTGCCAACAGTGATGACCTGCTCTTAAAAAAAGCGTATGAGATTATTGAACACAACATCGGTAACTCCACTTTCGAAGCCACCGACTTTGCCCAGGCTATCGGTATGAGCAGGGCCCAGACTTACCGTAAAATAAAAGCTATTACAGGATTTTCGGTCAAGGAGTTTATTCAGATCACCCGGCTAAAAAAAGCAGCAGAATTGCTGATGAACAGTGACTACAATATTTCGGAGATAGCTTATGAGGTCGGTTTTAGTTCGGGGGCTTATTTCTCCTCTTCTTTTAGCCGTTACTTTAAAATTTCCCCAACCCGGTATATTCTTTTAAACAGAGAAAAGTAAACTATATCCTTCGCCGGAACTGATATTTTGGAACACTTGTTTATAAGGGCTCTATATATAGCTCCTGGATGACTGGCAGAGCTTATCTTCAGGCAGAAAGGCAAGAAAATTAATAGACCCGGTCAGTATGATCGGGTCTTTCTCAGCTATTTATCTTTGATTGAAACTATTAAGCGTTTTTTTTCTCTGTTACCTCTTTACGGATATCAGTAGCCAGAACTTTTAAAGCCTGCATGGCATTGCGCAGACGGGTACCAGCTGCTTTGTTTCCTTTCTCGTAAAAACTTGCAGCCTCTGCTTCAGCGGCAGCAATTACTTCCTTTAATTTTTCGAAATTTTCCATTGTCGTTATTTTTTTAAAGGCGCAAATGTACAATTTATCTTATTTCAGAAAATTAAAATAAGGAAATTACTTAGATACAATTGCAATAATCGACGGATATCAAAAACAAGGTACTCTAAACATTCGCCGCTAGGACTTTTACCTTATCACAATAGCAGACAAGGATGCCTGTCGTATTGATTTATAAGTATATCAAAATTTGGTTTCGTTCCTGGAATATACCAATCAATGGTTCTATATTGTCCGCCTCCATTATAAAATGGAATCAAAAGGAAGAAATACATTAATGGGAAGTGTGAGAAATAGCTTATCTGCCCTCTGTTATTAAGGTTGAGTTTACACATGGAAGCTACCGGTTATTGATTCAGGTATTAAGTATTTGATAAGTAAATACTTAGCGAAAATATTTTCTCAGATATCCTTTTTTATACCATGAATATATCTTACATTCATGGACCTTAAAATTCCTTATCATGAAAAAACTCCTGCTCCTTGGGATGTTTGTTACCTGTATTGGTAGCGCATCCGCACAAGGGCCTACAATTAGTCTTGTCGGTAACAGTCCTATGATCAATAAGGGGACAATCGATATGGAAGTTCTAACGCAAGTCATTCAGCAAAAACAAGAAGAAGTCAAGCAACATGTGTTCAGGAACACGATTATTAAAGAATTCAATGATCACAGCTATTTGGACCATTTGAAGAATTATACTACGTATAGTTTTATTTATCACCTAATGGATATTATGACCAGTGGTAAAAATAAAACAGTTATTACCAAGAAAATTATTCAGGATGCCTCAGAATTTGCTTACATCTACGGGATGGTGATGTATGTCCAGCAAAATTATAAGGCTAACAAGGTGCTCGTGGCGTTGGATGATAAATTCAGCATCGGGCCAAATTTCATCGAAGCTGCCAAGGTAAGAGTAAATCAGAATGATCGTCAATCCAATGTGACTATTCCTCCCGATATTAAAAATTTCAATTTGATGATCGATCTTTGCTATGATATCGTTGTTCATGATGATAATCTCCACCCTGGCTTTACCTTTAGTGCTGATCTGGATGATCCTACATTCAAAACCTGGTATGATGCAGATAATGTATATCTGGTGGAACGAAATAAAGCCGGACCCGCAGGCCAACCTAAATTTGACGCTGAAAAAACCAGTATCCAATTTCTTTTACAGCAATTTACAGCAAAGATTAAACAAGCGGGGCAGTTGCTCCAAGCCTTAAAAACATTATCTAATTCCCCGGACCACAACCTCGCTACAGCTACCACGACTTTATTAAGCACTTACGGTGACCTTTCAGCCAGTGACCTGCAGGCGAAAATCAATGAGTTGATCAGCAAATTTGACGGCAGCATTCCGGCGGACCAAAAGTTTACATTGAATTCTGCCTATAATACTATTAAAGACAATTACGATCAGTACAAACCACTTTATACGTTTTATACCCAGCTTCAAAAATCAGATTTCAAGGATTTTACCCTTACGCAGGATCAATACTACGCTTTAAAAGCGATAACGCTTGATTTCCTAAAACTGGTAAGGCACCAATTTAAAAACGATGTTGTGGGTTCGGTACTTGATTTTTTGATTGAAAATACAATCGTGGAATATAATAGCAACAGTACCAATAACCCAATCCCGGAAAAAACGGCAACCATAAACGACAAAGGGTACATTTATATTGATATCGATGCTTTAGTATCGGCTATAGAACAGCATTTTGCACCATCAGATAAAAAGGCAGTATACGTCTCGGTGTTTTTTTCACTGGGTACTAATCAGGCCAGTTTTCTAAACAAAAACAGTTTAGCGACAGACAATAACGGTAACCCCAAATCCCTTGGCAATCTATATTATGCCAGCGAAAAAATCGGGATCAAATACAAATTTTGGAATTGGCGTTACACTCATTCATTCCAACCCGGTGAAAATTTTAATTATTACAACAAACCCGGCACTTATCCAAGAAGTTGGCTACGACCACAGCAGCAGCCTACCATCAGTGATGTTTATATTATGTTTTATGGATCTGGTTTACTGTATAATCTTGTTAACCTCAAATCTGAAGACAAATTCAATTACGCGATTGCGGGTGCCGGGCTGGGAATTACTTTTTTTAACGGGCTTTCGCTCAATGTTGGGCTCGCATGTCCCTACACAGATAAACGCTTTAAAGGGGAAAATACCTTTGTCAATTTTGGGATCGATATTCCCATAATTGATTATATAGCCGCACTGGCAAAAAAATAAACTGGAGGGTCAAATGAAAACTTTAAAAAAAGGCCTGGGTACCTTGATCTTGTTGCTGACCTGTTTTATCCCAGCATATGCACAACAATACCCGGCAATATTTACCCTGGAGGCCAGTACGCCGAAGATAACCGTGCAGGACGGAGCAAATTGTTATGCTTATGCTGCTGTTTACGTCGCTTTAAGCACGCAATATGCTTATCAGCATCACATAAGTGCGGATTCGAGTCATGCATTTTCCTTTGGCTACGCGGATGGTATTATTTACCATCTTGGGGCTGATTCCGTTAAAAAGATAGCATGGCAAACGTACGGCGGTAACATCAACGATTATGGCAATCTGGATAATGTCCTGTACGTCCTGCAAACTTACGGAGCTTACTTTTTTTCACGATTCCCTTATACAAAGGAAGCGATCATTAATGCACATTTTGACACTGGATTAATGCAACTGCCGCCGGATATTCGTATCAATAAAGTCAGGGAGATTATAACACCAGTCGATTATAAGAAAATCGATACCGTTTTGGCGCGCGTACAGCGGGAAATAGCCACCGGTCACCCGGTCATTTGTGCAATCAAGGAAAGAAGAGGCTATTGTGATGAACGTTTTATTAACCCTGGCAATTGGAATACTGCACCCTCCTCGAACCACATTGTAACGATTGTGGGCTACGATACTTCAACAAAAAACCTGCGGGTGAAAAATAATTTCAGCGAAGATTGTGTCTTTAGCGTCCCGCTGGTTAAGTTTTGTGCTGCCCTGAGTTGGGCATATGTCCTGGATACGCATTAGTTAAACCAATTGATCCCTATGCCTAACCATCATCAAAAACTTTACTTGGTCATCATCGCCGTGTTGTTTGTAATAACGGCCGGAGCACAGGTTCATTATAATACGAATACAAGCCAAGTCCCTATTCAGTTTGGGGTATCAGCGAAACTAACAGTTAGTTTTGAATTAAAGGAACACCGTTATGCCCCTCCCGTTTACCGATTTGGTTTGAACGGAGGTTTGATGTACACGATAGCCCAAACGGTTTCACCAAGCTATAATCTGGAGGTGCAGCTTTACAACGGAGGTTTGGGCTCCAGTGCGTATGGTAAATTGCGACATCGAACAACTCTGGATTTTATTAACGCATTCACTTTCACTGCCGGAAGTGATTATAGATTGACCCCGAGACGTGCGGATTTGTTATCAGCCAATAAAATTCCGCTTTATTACTTCGCGGATTTTGTTTACCCGGCTTTAGTCAATCCCTACCATTTCTCTATTTCCGCTGGAACCAACCTGGTATTTACGACAGATAAAAAAAAGAAAAGTCAGCGTATCGGTTTTATTAATTTCCACCAGGGACGCTTCCAGTTTAGTTATTATAACGATGGTGGTGCTTTGATCAAAAGTATCGGGACCGGTGATCGGTATGATCGTTATTATACGGGTGGTGGCTTATTAAGCTACCACTTGAACCCTACTAATAATTATATGAATCTTATTGAACTTGGATTCCATAAGTTTTCCGGCTTTACGGAAAATGCCTTTAACCTTTCCAATCTGATTGGATTATCATTTGTCAATTATAGTGATATCACACAGCAGTATTACAATAAAGGCTGCTATAGTCTGCATCTGGCTAATACGAACAAGGGATTTGGATTTACATTAAAAAGGGAAAACGACTATTCGAATGACTTTCAAAGCTTGATTCACTATGTCATCTATGATGCATACCACCAAATGCCTTACCCGGCAAGTTATTCCATTAGTGCAGACTACAGTATAACACGCCAACAAATTAATTTGAAATGAAAAGGACTCTGATACTTGTTTCTTGGCTACTCTTAATAACAGGTTGCGGCATAAGAAGGTTTTATACTTATACGCACTGGGAAGGGGATGTGGAAAATTATAAGCCCCAAAAGATCGAACTCGATACCAGTTACCAGCTTTATATCCGACAAGTAGGTAAATCCAAAAGTGATTACATTGTACAACGTGATAACTACGAGGAAATAGCTGGAGACGGTAAGGAAAAAATCGAAGTAGAATACCTGCTTTTTTCCCAAAAAAGTAAGCGAGTACTATACTTAACCACCATCCCTCCATTTTTTACGGGAGATAAAGATCATCGCTGGATATATGATGAACCTGTGTTTAATAACAGTAACTATGTTAATATTTGGTTTTTAAACCTATTCTATATCGGCAAATATAATGAGACTCAACGAACATTTGAATTCATGCGCAAAGACCAGCAAGTGATTGATACTTGGACCTATCAATTCAATACTGATCAATCTATCCTGCTGGTCAACACGATAACAGACAATATTCCGGTAGAATTACAACACTTCGAAATCGCGAGACCTGACACAACATTTTCCTTCCCCTTAAAATTTCATCGTCAAAAAAACTTTCAGTTAGGCATTAACGGTCACTGGCATGATGCTGATTTCACGGAGGGTGTTACCTTACAAGGCGATTTTAAAGTATTGTATTACGCTGTAAACGGGAACAAAGTCGATATATTTTTCAATATTGGTAAAGATCCCAAAGACCTTGCTAAGAAAAAAGATCCTGCCACCCTGAAAGATGATTGGGTTCATTTTTATAATATAAGGGTAAAATATAAACCTTAAAAAATATACCTGTTGTTTAGTTCCATGCTATAGATGAAGAGCGATACGTCTGGGTCTATCAGGCACCATTTGTTATCTTGCGCAGTGATTCCATGTTCTGTTCAGGTTTTTTGATCATTTTTGAATTACATCGGTGATACTTTGGTTAATAAGGCAGTGCCAGCCTGGCACTGCCTTTGACCATTAAACTTTAACGCCATTTTTTCTCGACTGCTTTTTTCCAGGCAGCTCCTCCTTTTGCTGCTTGTTTTGTGTTTGTTTTTCACTGTTGTCTTGCTTCTGTAACGGCGGGAACAGCTCCTCCCGTTTTATTTTCTTCATCTGGTGATCAAAGAGGTTCATGGTTTTGTACTGCGGGTTTGCGGCAATGAAGTATTTCTGCTCCTTGCCGTCCTTGTCAACGGTGATCTGCTGTTTGTTGCCTTTCTTTAATGACCGCATCAGATCTTCTCTGGATTTTGGATCATTCATTTCTTTAACGCCTTTGCCGTCAAGGAATTTTTCTACATCAAAGCTATGTTGCTTTAATCGGGCATTGCCACCCTCTGTCAGGTCTTTCCAGTCCAGCTTCACCCAGCTATGGTATTTTTCACCTTCTGTATTGTAAAGTTGTTTGAAAACGGCTCTTCCGTCCAGGCCGTCTGACTTGTCCATTAAATTAAAGGCTTCTTTGGCGGTCACACCGTTCCCTTTATTGATATAAAAGCTCTGTTTGGTATCTTCATTTCCATTCTTCAGGCTGGCATCGAACTTATTCAGGAAGTACATTTCCTGGTTATTGCCCGCTTTGAAATGAAGAGTATAATCAATTTTATGCTGATTAAATTCATGTTGGGCCGCCAGGTTAAATTCTGGTGTTTTAGCAGTGATCTGTTTTTCCAGGTCTGCATTCAGCTTGTCACCGAACCCCAGGTTCAGCAGGCTGTTTTTAAGAAATTCTACGTTTTGATTCATGTTGATATGATTTAATTGATGGAAATAATTGATTTGTTGCGGGTTGTCAGCCGCAAGAAAGGAGGGGATGTCTTTGTTGCTATGATAGGAACTACGGAAACCATGGTTATCCGGCGGAAACAAATACTTTTTCGCAAGTACCTGGCAGGCATCGTCCTTGCATACATCGGGGGAAAAGTAGCAGGAAAAATCATAAATCGGCTGATCACAGTGCCGGATAGCTGCTTCATATGCTGTGACGACAAACCCATTTTGGTTGTCTGTCCAGGCGACTTCAAACCTTGCCCAAAAATTCGATTGGGTATAATCCTCGCTAAAACCTACCGTAAAATGGTTAGGAACAGCTGTAAGTCCTCCCCGGAGTTCATCCGCTATGCCAGGATCTTTAAAATTCAGGTCTTCAAAATGACGTTTCAGTATATCATAGTTTTCAGCGAGTTCCATATGGCCTTTGATGATTTTGTTATTGGATGTTTACAGGTGTCCTTTTGCTGTTGTCCCGTAACAATACGGGGAATTTATCTTCCAGTTTTACTCTGATCTTTTTCATTTTCCTGCTGAACAGTCCTTTGGCAGCCTGAATTCCTCCGGCTGCGGCCTGCGCTCCCAAAGACTGATCCATCGACAGGAACTGCATGCCCGATAAGGTATTATCGGCTCCGCCTGAGGCTGTACCTGCTAATTCTGCCTCGTGGGCGGGGATACCGGGTAAGCCATCCAGGCTGAATACCGTCAGGTCGACTGGGATGATATGCGTCCCTTGTCTGATATTTTTAATGGAGAGCATCAACCGCTGGTTGGTGACCTGGCAAGCTCCGTAAAGGAGTTGTCCCCTGGGTAGCAGCATCGTTTTCAGAGTAACGCTATCCGCGAGCTTTAACCTGACCTCGCCGCCGTCCACCACTCTTTGCTTGCCGTCAATGACGGCCGGTATGGCCTTAAAAGGCGTGGTATCAGCTTTGGCCTCTGCTTTCATAGGCAATGTCTTGACTGCCGGTGGGTTTTGTATGGCCTGCAGCTGTTCCATCATCTTACTCAATTGCTGCAGTTCGGGGTCCGGGGTGCTGTCCGGGCTCATATCGTTCATCATTTTCCTGATCTTATCCGCATTTTTTTGCCCTTCAGTGTGGTCTTCGGCATAAGGTGCGTTGGGAAGGGCCGGCTGCGGCTGGGTGAGCTGGCGGTTGATTTGAGCCAGCCTGGCTTCGATCTTCGTAGATTGCTGTTCGGCGTTTGATGGAGTCGGGGAAATGATTTTGTTGATCACCGCTGAATCGCCATGGCTGCCTGCTCTGGCTTCAAACCCCATGCTTTGTATAAAACTTTGACTAATACCTGTCCGGGATGAGGAGGAATCTCTACCGGCAGCCTTGTAAATGTCCATTTTGTCTTTGGTTTGATCATCCTTAAAATGGGCCGATGGCAGGGCCATATCGATTCCTTTATTCAAGGATGCTGCGGTGGAAGGTTTGCCGGTCTTGCCGCCGCCCAGCGCCAGAAATGCCATGGTGATAAAAGGCAGGATGAGCAGGGGTAATACCAGGAAGAATTTGCGCTTCCGCAGAAATTCAATGGTATGCTGTGGCCTGGTGCCACTTGTCGCTTGCTTTTCCATAAGATTATTTTTTATTGGTTATTGAATCTGTTGTTTTATTGGTAGGGTCTTTAAGTCTTATCCTTTCCGAGGGTTCACCAATGTGCTGCGGTATATAATTGCCCTTGGTATGCAGCGGTACCTGTCCTGCATATGGCGTCAGACTGGTGATCAGTGCACCGGCTGTCAGGATACCAGACAGCATCAAAATAATTCGCTGCTTTTTGCGGGAATAGCCATTGATCCAGCGGTTCAACCGATGGCTTGCCTGTGCCTGCCACCTGATGATTTGCCCGGCAATGATTTTGGCGACGCGGTCATCCTCCGGTTCCTGGGATTTGATTTGATTTTTAAATATGCTCATCGGATTAGTTTTGAATGGTAGTATCCCGATTAACCAGTACCTGCCAGTGCTGGATCAGAAAACCATGGGGGTTATTATCGGTCTGTTGCCTGATGTCCCTGACCTCACCCTGGGTAATGAGCTTACGGATGACCGTGCTGCTGGACCGGATCAGTTTCTCTGTAGCATAGCAGGTGAACGTATAGGGAAACTGCTTACCTTCGAGCCGTGTACTATCCACTTTGACCTGCTGCGAAATATTCGCGGAGATCAGGTTATTGTAATATCCGGACTCCCGCAAATTGTCATACTGGTGCTTGGCTGATTCATCGGCCAGGTAAAGTGCTTTCGACACATTGGCCTGTATGGCTTTATCATCGGGGCTTAAGTTGAAAAAGTCCTCGTGAAAGGTTTTAATATGATCCCGGAGTTCCACGGGAAGGTTGCTTTTCCGGTCCGAAGCGATCGCCTCCAGCACTTTTCCGTTATAGAGGATATGTACCGTGTTCTGCGCCTTATCAACTGTTTTGCCGTTGGTGTAAACAATAAAACAGGTCGTGAAAATATTGGCCGCGATCAGGATAATATTGAACGTTTTCATATGCCTGAAAGCAGTATCGATATTTTTGAGGTGTGTAAACATGATGATTGATTTTAAGGGTTACTAAATCTCCTTATCTCCGGATAACCTGTTCGCCTGATAGCTATCTGCCTGGTTTGACTTGCCCGCACTTTGGTAACCTTGGATGAAGTCCCCCGGCGCGGTAGCAAGGTTGATGGCGCCGTTCGCCATCTGTTTCCCCGCCATGGACCCACCGGTCATAGCGGCACCAGAGGAGTGGCTGACTAAGGTGTTAACTTTTTGTAACAGGCCATTGCCTCCACCGGCATGGACGATATAACCCGCTATTCCGGGAACGGTGAAATAACCGATAATGCCGATAATCAGGAAGATCAGGTAAGCGGTATCAGTCGAGCTGAAAAAGGTGTCACCGGCGTTCTGAACCTGGGAAATATCCAGCTTGAGCATATTTTCCTGGACCTTGCCAATGATCGCGCCGAAAATGTTGGCGACCGGCAGCCATAAGAAGACATTGATGTATTTAGCGAGCCACACGGATAGGGTGTGTTGGAAACCGTCGAAGACCGCCAATCCAAATACAATAGGGCCAAGAATAGCGAGCACAATGAGGTAGAAGGTCCGGATGGTATTGATGCATAAAGCTGCTGCTTCGTATACTACCTGCAGTACTTCCGACATCCATTGTTTGACCGTATTGCGAAAGTTATAGGATGCTTTGGCCATAGCGAACTTCATGTCATTGCCGACACTTTCGAATATGCCTTCATCGGTTCCAGCGGGATCTTTTGGATGGGTGTATTTGTACCACGCCGCCCGATCTCCGTCTCCTCCTTCACCCTCATACATTTGCCAGGTATCCGTTTGCTTTATAGCGGCTTCCTTTGCCGCCAGCAATCTGGCGATCGCGGCATCCGAGTTTTGAACCATGCCGCCGGTCGCGGTCACTGTAGGCTGCATGATGCCGTTGATAATGGCAATAACACCCGGGAAAATAATCAGGGCCATGCCCAGGGCGAAGGGCCTCATCAAGGGATAAAAGTCGATGGGTTCCGCATTCGCGATCTGCCTCCAGACCCGGAAACTGATAAATAATAATGCACCAAAACCCGCGATGGCACGACCGATACCGATGAGTTGCCCACACATCGGCAGCATGTCATCGTAAACGCCGTCAAGTGTATTTTGTAAACCATGGATATCATTGGCCAGTCCTTCCGCATGGGAAAATAAAGGAAAAACCACTCCCGATACCGCTAGCAAAGCGGTTAATAATAATTTCTTTTTCATACGTGACGAATTAGTTGGTTAGACCATAGAGTTGCTTCATCGTCCTGTTGTCAGCGGCATCCTTTGTTCTCTGGATAGAAAGCAAAACACCCTGCCTGTTAAAGGAACGCAGGAACTGCAGCTTATCCGAGCTTGTTGCGTAGAGCCGGTCAATGGCTTTGATCCGTTCGGTATCGGACATCCGCAGTTTATTCGCGGTGATGATATTAGTGAGTTCCAGCAGATCATCCAGGCTCTCCTTCAATAACCTGGCGTAAACGTCAGCCATATAGCTGAGCTCCGAAATGTTGAAACTACCGCTTTGCCGGAACCGGGAACTGGCGTTTCGATATTCACTCACCAGGCTGGCCTGCATAGAAATGATCTCAGCGATCCTTCCATAATTCCTGATGGAAGGGTTGATGGCCATTAAACTGCCCAGGTAAATATGGTGCAGGTCAAAGTTTCCTTTGGACAAATTGGAAATGGTTCCATATCCTTGCGCGTAGATCTGGTAGCCTGTCTTCATGTCAGACAGGATGCTTTTGAATTGGGTAAGCTTTTCAATATCCAGGATTAGTTGTTGCAGTTCCTGGCGCTGTGCACCGGCACGCCCGGGATTATAGCACAACGCTGTTGGCAATAGGAAGCTAACGAGCAATCTTAATAAATTTCTCATGACTCTTGGTTTAATGAATGGTATAAAGCGCCTTGCCGGCAGCGATGTCCTTGTACTCCTTCCGGCGTTGTAATGCGTAGATCTTGACCTGTTCGGTGAAAGCCGAAGCAAAACGGAGATTTTCCTGCATAGCCCGGTGAATGGTGGCGATTAGCCCCAACCGTTCCGAATCGTTCATTTCCAGTTGGCCGTCTGTCAATACATTTTGCAATTGGCTGATCTGCCCGTCACAGTCTTTTAAGACGGCGTTCCTGACATCGGCGAGATAATTCTTTTCATCCTTCGAAAGACCGGAAATAGCATCCATGGCGCTAAGCCGGTTAATAATATCGGCCTGCCATGCTAAAATTTCTTTGACCTGAGGATTGTTTCTAACCAGTGGACTCGCTGTTTCCAACTTTTGATAATAGCCCGAATGCAGCCCGTTTTCCGAACGGAGATACCCGGAAATAGACCCGAAGCCATGACCGGCGATCTCGTAACCCTTTTTCAGATATCCGCCATATACCTGTAGGGCTGCGATCTGCTGCAACAGGTATTTTTTCTGGGTGCTCTTCTGTTTGAACCATTCCGCGAAGGTTTGTGCCTCCGCCTTTGCTGCCATACCCGAAGCAATTGCCGTAAACAGGGTATAGACGAGCAGGCCGCCGGCACGCATTCTGAGTATACCGGCGTTTTTTTTGATTTCATTCATGGTTTCCATATAGTAATTGGATGGTTTGCGTATCGTTAAGGTCCTTACTCCGGTGCAGGCTCAGCATGATGTTCTGGTTGTTGAACCGCCGGAGGTCATCGTAATTTTCGTCGAGCCGGTCACCCGCATGATTGATCAGCTCCAGCCGCTGCTCATCGGTCATCTGAGTTTTGTAGCCGTTAACGGCCAGCATGATCTGATCAAGGTTTTTCAGGCTGGCATCCAGCATACCTGCGTAGACCTGCTCCATGTAAATGAGCTCTGAAGGACTGAAATGTGCATCCCGCCTGAGCACGCTCCAGGCTTGCCGGTACTCCCTGACCATCGCCACCTGTTTCACCGTCATGTCTTTGATCCGTTCGTAATAAGAGATCACGGATTTGATCTGCCAGAGCTCATTGTAATAATTGCTGTATAATTGCCTTTGCTGATCGGTCCACCCGGTGATTTCGTCAAGCCGGAGTTTGGAGAGCTGGTTTTCCAGGGCCTTTTGGGCGTTCTGCAGCCAGATGGTCTTGTTCTGCATCCGTTGGACTTTCAGGTCTATCGCTTTGATGACCTTCGTGGCTGCCGCTTTGATCACATCGGTAATGACCACCTGTGCATGCGCTCTTTCAGCGGAGATGGAAATCAGCACGAATGCCAGGCTTACCGGTAATGTTATCTTGAAAATTTTCATAAATACCTCCCTTCCCCCGCCGGATTGACGGGAGTAAATTTTCATTGTTTATGGGTTTACTTAGTTTATTTTGTGATAGGTCCAGCCGAAGGACAAACTCTTCAGATCAGGCTTGAAATAGATTTGCTTGCCATATGCTGTTTCCTGTAATATGAACCTGTCCTGATCGAAGGTGGCCATCCATTTCCGTTGATTGTATTCCTTAGGCATTAGCTGCCCGTTCCTTATCCTATGGTAGCCTGACTTTCTTTCCACCTGATAAGTTCCGCTGCTTAAATGATACGCTTCGATGATCAGTGTATCGTTGCCCATGCTGAATTCCTGTTTAAAGGAAGTCACATAGATGCCGGATATGGTGGATGGTGTACCACTTTTACAGCCTGCAATGATCAGCATGCAGCTGATCAGTAAAAGAAGTTTCAGTGTTTTCATGACATGTTGATTTTAGTTTATACTGTTTTTTGTTGCTGTTCCCTGACCATGGCGGAGATACCCTTTTCAATCCCTCCGTGAATAGCCGCTAGTTCCTGGACCCTTACCCGCTCTTTGCCTTCCGTGGTATAGGCAAAGTATTCTTCGGGGCACAGTTCATTTTTGACGACCTTCATGACCTGACCGCCGAGGTCTATATAAATATCCCGGTTATCCTTATTGACGGACAAAACCTGCGTTTTTCCCTTGTCAGACATACCGAGCGTGGCCTGCAGTTTGTCGAACTTATTAAGGTACCCGCGCATATCCATCAGGATCTTAATGGCGGCATTATTGATAATGGCATCTTTGACGATGGGTGAACTGACCAGGTCATCCAGTTCCTGGGACACGACATTCGGTATCCCGTTAAACTTCCGCATCGTCTTGAAGGCATACTGGATGAATCCTGCCATCCCGGAATTGGCAATGGCTTTCCAGGCCTCGTCAATGGTCAATACCTTGCGGATGCCCTTCAGTTTACGCATTTTAGACAGGAACATTTCCATCACGATCAGGGTAACGACCGGGAAAAGGATAGGGTGGTCTTTGATATTATCCAGCTCTATCACCACGAAACGCTGTTCCAGTAGATCGATGTTCTCTGTTGAGTTCAGCAGGTAATCAAACTCACCGCTTTTGTAATAGGGGCGGAGTACGTAAAGGAAATTATCGAGGTCGAAGTCTTTATCCTTCACTTTGTGTGTCTTCAGGATCAGGGAATAGGTGCCTTCCAGGTATTCATAAAAGGAATTGAAACAGGGGAATATAGTCGTGTTTTTTTGCAGGTGCTCGTAATAGCCCTGCAAGGCGTTGGATAGCGCGACATATTCACTGCGATTAAAGCTTTCGTTTTCCTGCTTCCACAAGGTCACGAGCAGCGCTTTAAGGCTTTCCTTCTTTTCGGTATCCAGTGATTGTCCTGCGGGTATATAAAAGGGATTAAACCGGATCGGGTTGTTTTCCTCGTAGGTGAAATAATAACCGCCAACCAATTCACAAAGACCCTTATAGCTGCCGCCGATGTCAACTGTAACACAGTGGGCGCCCTGGTCGTAAAGCGTGCGCAGGATATGATTGACCGTCATACTTTTCCCGCCACCGGATGTACCGCAGACCAACATCCCCATATTGGAGGTTATCCCTTTTTTTCTGGGCGAGTCGAAGAGGTCCAGAAATACCGGTTTCCCGGAAAGCCGGTCACAAAACCGGATGCCTTCCGATGGCGGGTCGCTCCGATAGTTGCCTTCCAGGTTCAGAAAACAGGTTCCTTGTTCCAGGAAGGTATCCAGCGTGTCATTCATCGGAAAGTCGGCGGCATTGCCGGGAATGCCTGCCCACCAGATCTGGGCAGCCCCGTCAGATTCCAGCTTACTGCTCGCCCCGAGCTGTGCCATGGCGGAACCTACCTGGTTTTTGATGTCCTGCAGGCCTTCCCGCTGATCTGTCCAGACCAGAACGTTAAAATGTGCCTTTACCGGCAGGCGCTGCTGGCTGATTGCCTCGTTCAGAAAATCATTGGTCGCGTCCCGGCCGATCGCGTTTTCCCGGCTATAAGCGGACAGGGATTGCAGCCTTAGTTTTTTAGCCTCCAGTTGTTTCAATATCTTTCCGCTATCTTCAATAAACAGGTACTGGTTATAAATGTGGTTGCAGTCCAGCAGTAAATTCAGCTGGCTGGCAAAACCGATGGGGAACTTGGTCTGATCAGTGCTGAACTTTTCGTAAGTGATCCTGTTGCCGCATAGCGAGGGCATATCTTCGGCATCGCCAAGGGTGAATAACCGTGCATGCTGGTCGCCAATCCTGATATCGTCCTTCAGATGCACATCCTTGAGCAGGGGACGATCATTTTTATCCAGTAAAAAACAGTATTGTTCTATAATGCCCGGCCGGTCCCGGGTACCGCTGAGTTCGTCATTGTTCAGCCGGGTAAGGCTGATGAAACTGCAATCCTTTAGTATGCGTTCAAACTGTCCGGCTTTTTCCAGAAATTCGGGTAATGCCCGGGGATCGGTAGTCTGCCGGGGAACAATACTTTTGCGCATGATACCGGAAAACGCGCTGTTGGCCTGTTTTCGGTCGTCGGCTTTCTTCGTCAGCATGATATAACAGGTGTGGTCCAGGAAGGGCCGGCCATTAAAATGTTTGTCAGCTGCAGTCGTCAGAAACGTGCTTTCGGTGTTTTTAGCGCCCCGGTAATGATTTTTAATAAAAATGTCCTGCTTGTGTACAATACTGTGTTTCGGCAAAACCTTGATCGCCCTGATCCAGGCATGATGGTAGGTTTCATAATCGGCTTCGGACAAGGTAAAGATCTCGGGCAGCATCACCTGGTATGCGATAGTGAGGTCGCCGTAGGCGGATACCATGCAGTCATGCTCGACCTTATAAACCGGGAACACGCGTTCCGCATTACTGAAAATACCCATGATTTATTTTTTTAGATGAATAAAAAGTTTTCTCGAATTGAACTTGAGGTATCCGGGGAGGTAACGTTTAGCTGTTTTTTTCATCAGCCCGTATTGACCATATTTATGACTCAGCTGAAAGACCTGGTAAAACAACCCGCCGCCCAATGCTACAATGATGGTAACACAGAGGTACACCGGCAGACCGGTGATATACATGACGGCAAATAGGATGAGCAGTACAACCAGGCCGCCACCGAGGTATCCTATATATTGGGCTTTCAATCCCTTGAACTCAATCGGTTTGTTGATCCCCTTATTGATCTGATAAATGGCCATTATATATCCTCCTTTGATTTGATCAAACTCCAAAAAATGATTTAAGTACGGTCGCAACCACGACCAGGAAAATGCAGCTTCCAAACCAGCTGGAGGCAACCTTACCGGTATCATGTTCACCATCATTCCATTTTTTGTATACTTTAATGGCACCGACGAGACCGACGATTGCCCCGATGGCGTACATGAGATTGGTACCGGTGTCGAAATAACTTTTGACTTGGGTAGTCGCTTCGTTGATCCCGGCGTTACCGTCTGCGGCCCATAACTTTTGAACAGCCAGTAATGTGGTAGTCGCCAAAGCAGCCAGGAATCTAACCGCGGCTTTTATTTTATCCTTTGCGATTTTCAAAATATGAATTTTCATAGTCCTGATTTTTAGGGGTTAATGATTGTTCCAGTAGGCTTCCAGTTCTGCGGAAGTGATCTCAAAAGGGAACTGACCTTCGCTTTCTTCCAACAGGAATTCGTTGATCTGGTGCTGGTAGGGAGTGCCTCCCAGTTCATGGTACTTCTGGACGATGAGCTTAAACAGCATTTCGAAGTTTTCGCGGGTTTCTGCGGATTCATTGATAACCCGGATCAGGGTTTTGACCTCAGCGATCATTTCCGAAAACTGGCTGATTTGCCTGCTGTCCGTGCCTGTTGGAATAACAATTGCTTCTTGTTCTTCTGTAGTCAGGTCGTCGGGATTGTCTGTGGGGCCGAATTCGATGTTTTCTTCCCGGATGGATCGTGTATCGTCCGGTTTCGCCGCGCCCATGATCTCATATTCCGGAACAGGGATAAGGCGATCGTCATTTACTTCGAGGGTAGCTTGCCTCCCCGAAATACGAAAATAGAATGCCAGGATCTCGGTCCTGTAAAAAACTACACCTACATACCCGTAATACAGAATGAGTAGCAGGATAATGCTGAGCACATAGGCTTGCCAGGAGATTTGGTGGAGCATAAATTCTTAGTTTTAACCGGTGACTCCATTATCACCGGCGACAACACAAAATTCAGGAACCGCCCTTTTTAAACACTCCGAGTTAATCCGACTCGGACTGCAACTATTTTCATTTTGTAAAAAAAAAAGCGGCCTGAACCGCTTTTTACCTGTTTAATATTTTAGTTTTTTCTGAAGCCGCGTTAAAAAAGCTTCCTTCATTTCATCGATATAGGAGGTCGGACAAGGGCGGCCGCAAAGCCAGTCATAAGTGTCATAAAAGTTTCCAAGGGAAATATTAAAGGCTCTTTCAATAAACTTGACGATGCTCTTGAGGTTTTTCTTACCGAATGCTTCTGTAGCATGCCAGCTGTAGATTAGTTCAATCAGGGCGACTTTCGTTTGTTTCCAGTCAAAGTCCTTGAATTCAGCATCGATTTTCACGATCGCTTCTTTTTGATTGATCTTGGCAATAGATTGTACCAGGTGTTCCTCCAATAATACACTGGCCAGTACCTGGGCCAGTTTATGATCATGTGTCGTACTAAAGGCCGGATCAAAATCGATCACACATTGATCCGGATCGAGGTGTACATCATAATTGCCCCGGACAAAGTAGTATTCATCAAGGTAAGCTCCCTGTGTACGCACATATTGGTAGAAGGTTAAATTGCTCGTGAAAAAATGGTTGAGGATATTGATCTCATTACCATAGTAATCCGCAACCACCTTGCCGTCGCCTATAGGCTTACGGATCTCGATGTTCAGCAGGGACTGGTAAAAAATAAGCTGGCATTTGAACTTGGGTTTGATCTGCTTGAAAAACCGGATCTCCTCCTCCCGGGTTGCCGGATCATTCAATTTACAATAGTCTTTCAGTTTTCGGAGATATTTAAGGCAGACATGGATTGATTTTTCCAGCCGTTTTACCATTAAATCCTCTTCCAGCGCCAGCGCATTCAGATCTTTATTCAGATCAGCGTATAATCGATCACTAAATTTCGAAATCATAATTCATTTTTCTAAATGACCAGGTTTGCCACCTGTTAACCGAAACAGGTGCACCTAACAATTCCTGTGCGTATTAATTTTTCATATGGCTTTATTTGGGGAAATAGGTTTTATTAACATAATTGATCATCTTTTGAAGGTAATCTCGAACTACCGCGGCCGTCGATTGGTCCATGCTGTAAAAGGCATGGTTGAAACTTTTGATGGAAATGTCAGGCTGTTTTTTTGTGGTAAAATGCCGGGTAAAGAACCGCATGATCCTGGATGCATTAGGAACAGGGAAGCATCCCGTTTGCTGGAAAATACGGATAAACATGGCGAATTGGGGTACGGACAATACCAGCGGCATAGGGCCGTTGCCGTTTGGTTTGATCTTCGCTTTTGCAGGCTTTCCCTGAATGCCGGCTAATTGTATTTGTAGCCAGGGTAGGATTTGTTGATCAATGGAGGGCAATTCCTGTTCAAAAGATTTTTCCGGATCGACGAAAATGGCGCTCAACCGTTTGATTTCTACACTCAGCCATTTTTCTTTATCGTGATGATTAGCAAGTTCAATGAGCTGGTTTAGGTAGTAATCCCTAAACCAGCTGGAGAAATGTAGTGTGTTCAGATTGTGTTTATATAACACGCTGGCCAGTTGCATGGTAGAAGTACCCGCTTTCGGGTAAAGCACTTGGCGTATCAAACCCAGCAAGCCAGTATTTTGAGACAGCTGGCGGTAGCTTATGCCGGAGTAAAGGGCTTCTTTCGCTGATTCTTGTGCAGATAGGGAAATCGCGTTTATCAGTGCCTGTTCAATGGCCGATTCCGGCCCGGCTTCCAGTTCCGTCAGATTTTTAAGGATATAATCATAGTGTTGCTTACCATGAAAAATGGATACCTGGTAATTCATATCGAAATAGGAGTAGCACTGGTGTCTCAAAAAGGAAAGGAGCAGCTCCAGTTCTGTTAATATTTCCTGATAAAATGCCAATCCGCTGTTTTTACTGTTTATCGGGAAATTAATCAGCTCCAACCGCCGGCTAATGTCATTGGACATCCTGGTGATACCGGCCTGATGGAACTGAATATACCGGGTTATGATCTGTTCTTTAGCTGAACTAAAAATTTCCCGTATCCATCTATCCTTCAGTTTGGTGCACAGGGATTTGAACGTCTCCGCTTGCCTTGCAGTTCCCGCTTTACTGGCTTGATCCTGTAAATCGAGCGCTTCCCTAACGAACTTTTCTATATCGTATAATGCTGATCTAAACAAAATAAATACTTGTTGAGCACTCCAGGCCCCCGTAATCTTTGAGGAAATGATCAAAAAAGCCGGCTTATAGTGCTTATTAATGAAATATTAACAATTATTTAACCTTTCAAAACAATAGGGCTGCTAATAGTCGTTATACTGGTAACTGTTGTATTAGTTGGATCCGTTCCGGTCGGCGGATCGGTCTCGCTGAAATTGTTATTCGGGTACGGAATGTTGAAATCACAGATCGTGTTGATCCTCCTGATCAGTCTTTTTGTTCTTTGCCTTTTCATGGTCTTTAGTTTTAGGACAAAACTATCCCGACAGAGGAACGGAGAGAACTTTATTACGCCGAGCGGCAATTGCACTATGTAGAAAGGTATATGGTGCTTCAAAATGTTAAAATTTAGCATGGTAAAATGACGCTAAGTAAAAAAAATATCCTGCTGCATGTCATCACTTGGGTGATCTTTATTTGCTATGAGCTCGCCTTTGTGGTCATGACTGGTAATGTGCATATCAAAGTTGCCCAGGTGGTGACTTTTTATGTACTGAACATAAGCCTGTTCTATTTCAACGCTTATGTACTGCTTAACTTCGCTTTTTTCAAAACACGAAGAAGATATTTTAATTCGGCATTTCTTATTCTACCGGAATTATTGGTTTACCTGTTGATTAAATATTTGCTGGATAATTTAATGACCGGACATTTTATCGTCAGCCGGGGGCATTTAGCCATTACGAAGATCTATTTGTATCACAATATCTACCGGGGAATGACATTTATCGGGTTAAGTATGGCCTATTTTTCAACGGCCTCCTTGTTCCGGTCCAGAGAAGAAATCCACGAGATGGAATCCGGCCAGCTTAGAACCATCGCCAGGAATCTCGAGCTGGAAAATAAATACATCTCCGTCGAGAATGCTTTTTTGCAAAATCAGATCAGCCCGCATTTATTGTTTAACTCTTTAAGTTTCATACATAATGCTGTTTACCTGATATCGGAGCAGGCCGGAAAAGGGGTGATGCGTTTAGCGGAACTGATGCGCTATTCGCTGGCCAGCGTTGATGATACCCGGAAAGTAGCGCTAGCCAGAGAGGTTGCACAAGTTGAAAACCTGATCGCGTTATGCGGTATGCGTTTTCCGAGCGAATTTTTCCTCCGGTTCAGGAAAAAGGGGAGACTGTCTGGCACTCAAATCATCCCGCTGGTACTGATCACACTGGTTGAAAATATGATGAAGCATGGGGACATCGGCGAAAAGAAGCAGCCTGCAAAAATCAATCTGGAAGTTCGGGAAAATCGCCTCCTATTTGAAACACATAATAAAAAACGAAAGTCGAGTCTTTACCAAAAAAGTGGGTTCGGCTTAATAAATATAAAGAAGCGGCTGGATAATTTTTACAAGGATCGATATATCCTGCTGATCAGGGATATGGATGACTTTTTTACGGTTACCTTAAAGATTGAATTATGAATTGTTATATCGTTGATGATGAATCAGGTGCTATTACATTGTTAGAGGAGTATATCGCGCGTACCCCGGGTCTGAAACTGATCGGTTCCACTCAGAATCCCTTAATTGCTCTTGACGAAATTCCAGGGGAACATGCCCCGGATATTACTTTTATTGATGTAGACATGCGTTTGCTTTCCGGGCTTGAACTGGCGGGTATGATAAATCTATATACCACGGTGGTATTTACTACTGCATTTCCGCAATACGCAGTCCAGGCATTTGAAAAAGAAGCTTTTGACTACCTGCTTAAGCCAATCAATTATGAGCGCTTTATCAATTGTATTCACCGGGCCAAAAAGAAGATAGGGAAACAGGCTAAAACGGATCCCCCCACCGGTCAGGATTTTTTTAATGTCAAAAGTGAGATCAAGGGCCGTATGGTCAGGGTCAGGTTTGCTGAAGTGATCTATATTGAAGGAGCCGATAACTATGTTTTTATCCATACGACAGCCGGCCGGCACATGACCTACCTGACCATGAAGGAAATGGAACAACATTTGCCAAAACCGGCCTTCGCCAGGGTACACCGGTCCTTTATTGTCAATATCAATTTCGTCCGGATCATTGAACGCGGTCAGATCAGGCTGGACGATGGTAAATCGATCGTTATGGGCAATCACTACAAACAACGCTTTCTTGACCTGATGGACGGACATTTGGTGAAAACCAACCGGGCATCCTAATATAGGATGTTTGTTTATTGACACTGCATTCTCAGTCGATTTTGCATAACTTTGTAGGGTCAGTAAAAACAGCCACAGTAAAATTTAGCTTAATGACTCCGGGTAAAAAGAGGTTTGTGAAATTCATGTTGGGTAAGCTTCCGTTTTGGATGGTGATGATCATTTGTGTTTTTCTGGGGATAGGTGGTGTGTTGATGTCTGATCATCTCCAAAACCGTACGCCTTTTACCATCGCCTTTGGAATCGCCTTTTTAATCGTAATGGCCAGAACTATCGCCTATTACATAGCACTTAAAATACAACGCTCGGAATCCTTGAAAGAGGTCTGAAAGGCAGCAAAATGTGAGCCTATGGCTACGTTAATCGTCGGGTATTAGCGATATTTAATGCTCTTTTCTGTTTTTATTTCTTCCTTTTTCCGAGTTTAGAAATTTATATAACAGATAATAAGTGATCATTTCCTGCTTCCTTGGTTCTTCCGCGAAGATTCGGTTCAGGTGCATATGGATAATGCTTCTTAAATAAGATAAAATACGGTCATCTTCTTGTGGAACACTTTCCCGCAGTTTAGTTATAGATCCTCTGAAATTTCTGGCCGCTTTGGCAGAGCTGCGGTAAAAGCTGTTGTTTTCGCCGATCAGTGCCTCCCTGATGTCTTTTTGCAGTACACGATATTTTTTATCCAGTTCCACATGGACCTGCATTTTTTTAAACTCCGGCAGGAACTCTTCATAACTCTTGTAGGAGAATAATAATTGTTCATCTTGATCCGGTATAAAAGTTTCAATGATAGCCCTGACTGAGTGCAGCGCAAAGAGATAATGAACAGTGCTGTCTTCCACCCGATTGATGAAATGCAACACCAGTTCGCTGCTTGTCCAGAAAAAATCCTCGGTTTTATCGATACCGGCGAGCGCGTAACGCTCCAATTCCCGATTGTATACATCGATCTGATATTCCCGGACCACATGATGCTGAACCCTGTCCTCCAGTTTGGCCTTAAACGCGAGCAGTATTTCGCTGATCGCCTCTGGATTTACCTGCATTCTTAACCGGACATGCGGGGCGTGATCTTCATAGCGAATGAAGAACCAGCGCTGTATACAGCCATGTTTATATTGCCTCCGGAGTAAGGGGTATAACCTGAGGAGCAATCGTGACGTACCGACCCTGGGTGCATATATTTTAAGATATAACCATTCGGACCCGGGAATATATTTACGTTTAATCTTTGACCTGACCGCTTTTAAATGATTTGTAATTGTCGGGGGAGGGGGCAGGAGAAGGCGTTCACGAGGTATCAGGTAAGCATTGTATTGCCGGATCTCGCCATTACCCAGGAACTCCTGCAGGATAACTTCCGTTTTCTGCCTGATACAATGGATGAAAAAAAGGATGTCAGCATCACGGTCCGCATAAAAGACAAGCTGCCGGTCCCCTTCTGCCATTGAAAACTTCTTGGGCAGGCGAAGTTGTTGTCGCAGTTTTTTAAATATATGGATCTCCTGCACTGCGGTGCTGGTACGCAGCAGGTTCAATTGTTCTTCCCGGAGCACCCAGGTGGCGGGGTAAAGAATAGCGGAAAGGTATTCGACTCTCGGGTAAAAAAACAAGCCGGGAAAAAATTGCCGGAGATCGAAACTGAGGTTGTGCCGGCTATATTGATAGGGCAGGTCTGCGAGAAAACGAAAAATTGGGAGCTGGTTAAGGCTATGGTTGTAAGCGGAGGTCAACCTCGGAATAACGAATTTGCTATGCTTTTTGGAATAAAGGAAAACCTGATTGTTGTATATGGTTAAATACAGATCTGCTAATTCCAATTGTCTTTCAACCGGCAATTCCGATGCCGCGGTAATGGGCAGTTCGTAGTGCCAGATATGCGCTCTGCGATTTATATTGTCCACATGTGGATCGGCCAGATGTAACAGTTCTGCGAAAAGCAAATCGGGATTTTGCTGTTCCTGGATTTCAGCCATGGAACAGGCTGCTGCATGTATCTTAGGGTCAGCTATCGTAAACCGGCCTAAAAGTGCGGGCGCGTTGATACCCCCGGCGCTTTCAATAAATACTTTATCGCCGGCCTCCCGGAATAAGACGGACATCCCGAGTATGGATAAGGGGGATTCCTTAGGTCCGAGTTGTTCAAGCTCCGCAGGGCTCAACCGGATCACGCGGAGGTCCTCTTCATTGGTCCTGTGCCAGTTTTCCAGCAGGCAACTGTGCCCGGCCGTCCAGCTGATGACATTTTCATTCGTTGGTGGAGCAGGAATATGCAGGGTTTCCAGTAAAGGGTTGTCTTTTCCTGCCGCGGGTTGCTGGTACCCAATCCCGATCTCGGGATCAAGCGCTGCCAGCAGCGGGATACATTGTCCTTCAAAATACCGTTGATATGACTTTACAAATTGGGCCATGGCCGGAAGGTTTTCGGCTGGTGTTAAGGCCATAAGCGCATCTATTCCGTTGCTGAGCTTGTCCCGAATATTCCTGCCAAGGGTTTCGTGCTGCTTGTCCCGATAAAGGATGATGCTTAGCTCCTCCGGAACCAACGCCTTCATATCGTCCGGCAATAGCATTTTCAAATTTTCCTTAAGTCCCTGGAAATATCCCTCTTGAATCGGATGTTTCCGTTTAAGGAGGTCGCTGACAGTTCCGGGTAGATTTCCGGTATGCTTAGCCTTCCGGAGTTTTTCCTGTAAACGGATCAGGTAATCATTACCGGTTATATTGGGCCTCATCCGGTTGACGAGAAGCTGGGCATCGATCAGGAAATCGGCGTAGGCTTCGCCCTCATCATTGGCACATAAAGCTTTTTTAATGATGTAGTCAACGATCTCCGTCCGGCCTTTACCATTTCGGCAAAAACTGATCAGGTCATCCAGCAACCTGGAAAAGGCAATGGACTGGAGCTGATACTCCCGGTGCTTCAGGTTGTCGTCCAAACTTGTCCGGAAGAAACGGAACTCCCTTAATGCGCGGTAGATGGATGGATTACCCTCAAAAATAGTTATTGACGGCAACGCGCTTTGGTCTGTGTTTTGTATAATGGCGTTTTGATAAGCCTGGTCGGTATGGACGATTGCCCGGTATTCAGGGTGTGCATTGGTCGTCGGAAAATATTCTTCGGACCATTCCGCAAGTGTTACGGACGAAAAAAGACCGAAGGGTGTTGGACGAAAACAGAACCTGTTATAATATTTGAGGAGCGTCAGCTGCTCTTTTTCTGAAAGATCGGCGGCAATAAAACCTGCACGTTTCAGGCTGAAATAAAATACCGGGGAAGCCATTAATATGGCTGTGCGGAATAGCGGGTCTGAAATAATAACGGAAATATCCGTGGTATAATCCTTGATATTTTTCGCCGGCATGCGCAGCAACAGATAAGGGGCAAATTGATATGCCATAGTGTATTGCGGGTAAACTGATTTCCGGATTATCAATCAAAAAGGAGAAGTAAAACCATGACGGAACAGTTACTGGTCTGGAGTGAAATCGTTCTCAGGATATCCTGATATACCATCAACCTCCATCGTAAATCATGCACAGTATAGGATAATATTCCAGACTGATCCTTAAAATAAGAGAAAAACAGATTGCAATTAATAATCAATCGCAATCTGTTATAGCAACGGAAGTGTATTACCAGCCCGGGTTTTGCGTTAAATTAGGATTTGCCACAATTTCCTGTGTTGGCAGGGGTAGTAGATAATTCTTATCCGTGAAAAAACGTTTCGAAGCAGACTCAATGACCAGGAAGCCATTTTCTGTACCCAACGCCGCCTGTGCCGTCCATCTGGAATCTGTTGCATATGGTGTTCCCGTATATTTGATACCCAACAAGGAGGTCTTCATTTCGATTTCTGCTGTTTTCCATCGTAGGATATCAAAGATTCTTAATCCTTCCCATGCCAGTTCAATGGATCGCTCCCTCCGGATCTCGGTGCGCATGTCTAAACCATTACCGGACACAAAGGCATTGGTTAATGCCGGTAATTTTGTTCGCTGGCTTGTTCTTACCTTATTTAAGGACAAATTCAGGTCTGCGTCACTGATAGATCCGTCGCGTTCAAACTTTGCTTCGGCATAATTTAATAATACCTCGGCATACCTTAGTACAGGGTAGTCATACGCCTCTGTACGATCAGCCGAGCCTCGTTCTGTACGGTATTTATTATTAAAATAACCTGTATTTGTCACGGTAGGTACCGGGTCAAAAGCGATGCCTGCGTTCGTGGTCGTACTGCCGTCTAAGGCAAACCGCGGATTGGGGTTATTATCATAGTATTTATTGCCTGGAATCCGGAACATGTTTTGCATCCGGGTATCTCTGTTTTGAAATTCTGATGCCTTAGTGCCGTAACCGGAAAATAAGGGAGACTTATCTATTGGTAAGCCGTCCTTACATAAAAAGAGATTAGCAAATTTACTGGTTGGAGTTCCAACACCACTATGGGTGATCAGCGCGCCAATTTGTCTTAGGCTGTAATCGTAGCGATTGGAGATAATAAACTCCTTATTATTCGCCTTGGTGTATCCTAAGGGATTAGATTTTTGATTCTCCAGTATAAACAGGTATTTGTAAGTAGAATCACCTAACGCAATGCCGTTTTCAGGAGCGAATAGCTGATACTGGCCGCTGGTAATTACCTGGTTGGACGCATTAACAGATTTATCCAGCATTTCATTGGCTCGCGTGGCATTACTGCGAAACTTATTCCAGGTACCTTCGAACAAGGTTACTCTTCCTTCAAAGGCGAGTGCGGCGGTCTTGCTGATCCGGCCTTTATCAGCGGCCGCTATCTGATCCTCCGTTAAGAGATTAGCGGAGGCCGCGTCAAGTTCTGCAATAATGTAATTGACCAGATCATCACGTTTAGCCCTGGGTGCCTGCAGTTCGGCTGAGCTTGGTGTAAGTGGACTGGTAATTAAGGGAACACCACCAAAATACATCAGCAGGCGGAAATAAACAAATGCGCGGAAAAAATGAGCTTCAGCTACATATTGTTTGATGCCCGAGGCATCACCCTGATAAGTTTGCGCTTTTGCCAGTAGATAGTTGATTGTTCTCAACTGGCTGTAGGCATTAGTATAGGCCGCATTGGTTAGGGGTGGCGTGTAGCTTGATTCACTGTATGGCGTTAGTGCGCCACAAAAATCTGAATTATAATCTGCCTCCAGGTCATAAGGCTGAAGGTAGGCGACTGCATAATCAAATGTTGGAAAGTAATTATAAAATAAAGAAGCAGCCGACTTGAATTGGTCCGGCGTCGTCCAGTAAGTCGCGTCCGTCGGTTGATTAGCGGGTGTCAGATTTAAATCTTTCTTACATGCGCCCTGCAAAATCGACAGGATGCTTAGTAATGTGATTATTGTTTTTTTATGGAAATTCTTCATGTCAAATCAATTAAAAGGTGACGTTTAAACCAAGCGCGTAGGTGCGGTAGAACGGAAACTGGTCGACGCTGTCAGGAGCCTCCGGATCCCAGCCGTCTTTAATGGCTGCGGCTTCCCATATGTTTTCACCCGAGAGATAAACGCGCACCTTGGACAAGCCCGCTTTTTGGGTAAGGCTTTTAGGTAAGGTATAACCGATCACGAGGTTTTTTAATCTGATATACCGATTGTTTTTGATGGTGAGATTAGACGCGGCATAATCATAGTTCTGAACCGTAGCGTCCGAAGTCAGCTTTGGATAAGGCGCATCAGGTCTGTCCGGACTCCAGGTCTTGTGGTAAAAAAAGGAAGAAAGGTTAAAACCACTGCCTACGGCCGGGCGATATAAAGAACCGTTCCTATAAGCATCACGATGGCCAACACCCTGCAATAAAGCGGAAAAATCAAAATTACTCCAGCTTAAATTCAGGCGGGTGGAAAAGCTCATCCGGATGTTGTTGTTACCCATATATTTGATATCGGTGGCGTCAAACTTATGATCTCCGTTCAGGTCGGCAAACATCGCATCACCTACGCCAAGGTTAGCAGGCAAACCACCACCTGAAAATGTCGCTTTGTAATCTGCTAACTGGGCGGCGTTTTGAATGATGCCGGTATATTGATATCCGAAATAGGAGTTGATCGGAAAGCCCTGCACGCCGCCGTTTAAACCAGGAGTACGAACATTCGCGCCGCCAATGTTGACGAGGTTATTTTTATTATCACTGAGAATACCCGTGATGGAATAATTAACCTGGCCAATTTTATCACTCCAGGTTAAGGATAAATCATATCCCCTGGTTCTTAAATTACCGTTGTTGGTTAAAGGGGCGGTGCCGCCCAATGTTACGGGGTAAACGACGGCGATTAGCATGTTCCGGTTATATTTTTCATAGATATCGACCGTTCCGGATAATTTGTTACCCAACAGGGAAAAGTCAAGTCCTATATTTTTGGTTTCTACCTGTTCCCATGTCCGGTCAGGCGCGACAATGGCGCCGGGTGAAGTCGTCGTCACACTGGTGGGAGGGTTCGATGTGCCAAAGGGATAAGCGCCCGAATTGTTGTTGACGGTGGCGATGTAATCATAATTACCGATACCAGCCTGATTTCCTACAACCGCATATGATCCGCGAAGTTTGAGGTTACTCAGCCACTTGATGTCTGTCATAAATGGTTCATTGCTGATTACCCATGCAGCTAGAACACTTGGAAAGAATTTCCAGCGATGATTATTGGCGGCTGTAAACCTGGACGAGCCATCATAGCGGCCTATCGCTTCAAATAAATATTTGCTTTTGTAGTTATAAGTGGCCCTTCCAAAGTAGGAGTTGATCGCCCAGTCATAAATATCACCGCCCCTGGTGTCACTCGCATTCGGAAGAGGGGTGCCCTGTCCAATGTTGTTCAAACTCGGTGGCATATTATTGACTTTGTTCCAAAAGGTGTCATAGTGATATTTTTCCTGTGACACACCGATCATGGCATATACATTATGTACACTGTTGAACGTTTGGTGATATTCCGCATTCGCAAAATAACTTTGATAGGTGGATTGCTGATAGTCCCTTCTGAAGGAGTTAAAGTCATTCCCGATACCATACTGGGAAATGACCTTTGTACCGTCATAGTTAGTGAAGCTCATATTATTGACATGCTGCTGGAGGTCTGTCAGGGTATAGCGAACGGCCGCGGAGCCGTTCAGCCGGAAATAGTCGTTGATATCATAATTCAGACCAAACTGTTCATTAATACGGTTATCCACCTGCTCTTTGTCACCGCCCTGTTCAGCCAGGCCGACGGGACTCAGGAACTGCCCCCACTGGTATAGCGGCTGACCATCGGCACGGTAAAGCGGTGACCCGGGCTGCGTGTTGCTAGGACCGGATAGGAGTGTGCTTAGCGCAGAGGGTTCTACACGGTCCTGGCGCTCATAGAACAGCTGATTGGTGATCTTCAATCCTTTCAGTATATTGAAATCGGTATTAACGCGGGCATTGTATTTTTTGTTGAAATTGGTGCCATACTTTAAATTACTGCCATCATCCAGATAACCAAATGACAAATAATAACCGGCTTTATTGCCACGCCCGGAAATAGAAACATTTTGTTGGTCGGTGGATGCGGTTGTAAAAAGTGCCTTGGTCAGGTCGTAGTTAAAGAACGCCTCATCGGGCTGATTAAAAGCGCCCGGAGAGACAACCTGCCCGTTGGGGTTCAGGAAATATTGCTCGAACGCTTTGAAGGGGTTGACCGCGTTATTATTGGTATAGCCTTCATTGACCATTTCATACCATTGTGGCAGTGTCGTATACTTACGGAGTAAGCCAACCGGCTTTAAGGCATAAAGCCCGTTATAGCTGACAACCGGCGCACCGGATTTACCTGTTTTGGTGGTGATCAGGACAACCCCGTTTGCCGCCCGGGCACCGTAGATCGCTGCGGATCCGTCTTTCAGGAATGACATGGTAGCGATGTCGTCATTGTTGAAAGAACTTAAGATACTCGGATCTGTATAGGGTACCCCGTCTACCACAACCAAAGGTGGCGTGGAGTTGGTTGAGGAGGCACCGCGAACTTGAAAATTCCAATTCTCCTGGCCTGGTTTACCCGAAGTGCGCGATACCACAACGCCGGGCACAGAACCTTGTATGGCACTCAGGGGATTGGTGGACACCCTATTTTTAAAGGTAGTTGAGTCCAGCGTGCTGATCGCACCAGTAAGCGTGGCCCTTTTCTGGGTGGTGGAATAACCCACCACGACGACCTCGCTGAGCTTGCTGTTATCAGGCTGAAGCCTGATCATCATGGCTTTGGCAAAGTCGGCCGGCAAGGTCATCGTTTGATAACCGATGCTTCTGATTTCCAGCATAGCCCCCGGTTGAACGGCTAATTTGAAAGCGCCTTTCACGTCCGTCGCGGTACCGGCGGTAGAGCCTTTAATAATAACCGTTGCCCCGATCACGGTTTGGTTGGACTGGGCATCGATAACCGTACCGCTAACGGGCGCGTTTTGCGCGTTCGCCTTTATACACAACAGCAGTACTAAGGATAATACAGCCGGCAAAATTTTCCATTTGATTTTAAAAGTAAAATTCCTCATGCGTTGGTGGTTTAATATTGGTTAATTGATAATCCTCAAAATTAACTATATGATATAAGCGGGAATTTCGCCTTTCTGACCTAAATTTTGGCGTTTCTGTCAAAAAGGATTCGTGGGCATGCCTGGTTGCATAAAGTATTTCGAAAACGAGTTTTTTATTATGCCGATATCTGGCAAATCATTAGATATTTGTATATAGAGGTGAACGATTGCTATGAATAATCTATGAAGTATCTGATTTCTATTCTTTTTGTGATTTTTATAGGGGTAGAAGCTGATTTTGCACAAACCGTAACATCAATTGGCCTGGAACAAGGACTTTCCAACAATAGTGTCAATTGCGTTTATCAGGATCATTTTGGTTTTATGTGGTTTGGCACATTTGATGGACTGAATAGATACGATGGTTCGAGTTTGAAAAAATTCAGGACAACCATCGGCGATTCGACATCATTGCCGAGTCAGGAGGTGAACACCATAGCCGAAGATCAATTAGAGGATTTATGGGTTGGAACAGAAAAGGGTATTGGTATCCTTGATAATCAGACATTCAAGTTTTCAGGCACCTATTTTAGCCGGTATGGACACATGGGTAAGCTTAGGAAAATGGACAATCCGGTTTATACTATCCAGACCAACCGGCAAGGACAGGTATTTGTTGGCACCAACGCTTTGGGGTTGATCGTCTATAACAAAGGCAAAAGAGTAGGTAAACAGATCGCTGTCGTAGATAGAAAGCGTCATTTTATTTTAGCTAATGCCCGGCTCCAATCGATCAAAACAGATTCGCACAATCAGACCTGGGTGGTGATCGATGGTATTGGTGTGGGGCTATATGATGCCGTGTCAGATTCGGTGATTTTGATGTTTCCTGCAAATATCCATGTAAACACTATCCGGGAAGACATCAACAATGTACTCTGGATGGGAACAAACCAGGGTGTGCTATTGCTCGACACCCGTAATAAAGTCCTTTCCAGATATCAGTTTAAGACAGGGACCCTGGATAATGCCAGGATTTTCGACCTTGGCTTCGACAAAACCAACAAACTGTGGATAGCTACTGACGGGGACGGCATAGCCTTGGCAGATGTATTTGGGGTCCACAGCGTCAAGGTCATGAAACAAGGCAATAAAGGTTCCATTACCAGTGATATCGTTCACGCTATTTTGGTCGACAAAGACCAACGAAAATGGTTCGGGACTTTTGGCGGCGGGGTAGATGTAATTGACAATAAGAAAAACCAGTTCAGGACGATCGGCCATGAATCCAATGCGAGCAATACCTTAATTTCCAATCTCCCAACTGCTTTCTGCGAGGATGAACATCACAACATCTGGATTGGCCTGGAAAGAGGAGGGGTAAGTTATTGGAATCCCCGATCCGGTGAGTTTAAAAACTATGTTCATGACAGCACCGACATTCATTCCATCAGCAGCAATCGCGTCTACAGCATCGTTCGCGATGAGTTGAATAACCTATGGATAGCAACTTATGGGGGGGGCGTTAATAAATTTGATCCCCGGACCGGGCAGTTTACGACAATTCCCTTCGTCCAGCAAGATAAGGGCTTAAAATATGTCAAGAAGCTTTACATAGACGCGCAAAAGCGTATATGGGCAGGTTGTGTATTGGGCAGGTGGCCCGGAAACTTGGAAAAAGGATTGTATGTATATGATCAGACGATCAGGAAATTTGTACCCGTTCCCTATGATGTTAAACCACAGATCATATCGATTACTGCTAACAAGGATGATACCATTTGGGTTGGTAATTATACAGGATTCAGTCAAATTAACACCCGAACCGGAGCGACCACATCGACTAATCTGGGAATTCCCGTCACGGCATTATTTGAGAGCAATGGAAACCTTTGGATCGGCACCTATGGCAGAGGCTTGCTTCTTTATGATACCAAAAAACACACCTTTGAACAGTTTACTGAAAAAAATGGTTTATCGAATAACACCATTCTTAATATTGAGGAAGATAATCAGCATTTTCTTTGGATGAGCACATTTAACGGGCTTTCCAAGTTTGATCCTGTTAATCACAGGTCTGAAAATTTCTATGCGGCTGACGGCCTGCAATCCAATCAATTTAATTTAAATGCCGCTGGAAAACTGAGTAACGGGGAGTTGCTGTTCGGTGGGATTAATGGGTTTAATATCTTTCAACCTGCTGGTATTAAACAATTTACGGATTTTCCGAAATTATTATTGACCGCGGTGAGAATTGCCAACGAAAATATCGATGCTAAAAGTGAATTTGTAAAAGATGCGCCCAGTATCTACGAGATAAAAAACATCGTTATGCCCTTCGATAACGCGGTATTGTCGCTGGACTTTGTGGCATTGGAATTTTCGATCCCTGAGAAGATCAACTATGCTTACTATATGGAAGGCTGGGATAAGTCCTGGATTTATGTCAATAATTTGCATTCCGCAAATTATTCGAAATTAAACGAAGGCAGGTATACCTTGCACATTAAATGTACTAATCCATCCGGAGTTTGGAACCCTGCGGAAAGGCTCATGTATATTACGGTATTGCCCCCCTGGTACCGATCCTGGTATGCTTATGTAAGCTATTTTTGTGTACTTGGTGCGGTCATTTACCTATATCTCTATTATCAGAAAAAGCAAACCCGCTTATCATATGAAATAAAACTCGCCAATCTGAAAACGGTACAGGAAAAAGAAATAAATGAAAAACGAATTTCATTTTTTACCAATATTTCCCATGAGTTGCGGGCGCCGCTGACACTGATCATTAATCCGATCAGAGAATTGGCTATCGATAAGAAGGATGCTGACGCGGTAGACCTGAACGCGGTGTACCGGAACACCAGGAGGCTTTTGAGCATGGTCGATCAGTTAATGTTGTTTCGTAAAACGGAAGAAGAAATTTCAGACCTGAATCTCGGTCCGGTTAATTTGGCAAATCTTTGCGAAGAGGTTTTCCTCTGTTTTAACAACCAGGTAAAGTCCAAGAAAATTAATTACGCTTTTGAGAAACCGGAGACCGGTCTGACCATCCATGCGGATCGTGAAAAACTAGAGATCGTTTTCTTTAATCTGTTATCAAATGCAGTTAAATATACGCCAGACCATGGATCTGTTGTTCTGAAAGTTGAGGAGGTAGGGGGGCAGGCAAAGGTGACCATAAGTGATACCGGTCCCGGAATACCTCCCATTGCTGCCGAAAACCTGTTTGATAAGTTTTACAGGATCCCGGGAGCCCCGGAAAAAGCGGAATCAGGTTTCGGCATCGGGTTATTTATTTCAAAAAAGCTCGTTGATATTCACAGTGGACGTATCGGCTTTCAAAACAGATTAAATGGAGGAACTGATTTTTTTGTCATGCTCCCGCTTACGACCGAACCATACGATGCAGAATATTTACCGGATATTTATAACAAAATATCTAATCTCAGCAGCGAGATCTTTCCTGATATAAGCGAAAACATTGGAACACCCGGAGTAAGCGCCGGTTTTGAAGATAAATTAACCAAAATGGTTTCTGATAAGCCAGTTGTTATGCTCATTGACGACGATGCAGAGTTGAGAAGCTATCTCAAAAGCCTATTGATAAAAGAATATCAGGTAATCGAAGCCGATACTGCTGAATTGGGCTTCACCACTATTGCGAATTCAGAACCGGATATCATCGTATGCGACGTGTTTATGAATGGAATGAGTGGTGTTGACCTATGCTTAAAAGTGAAAGAATCTCCTGTGTTGAATTATATTCCGTTCATATTATTAACCAATAGTTCTGCATCGGAGATTAAACTGAAGGGACTGGAAAATGGCGCGGACGATTATATTACCAAACCCTTCGAAAATGATTTATTACTGGCCAGGATTAAAGGTATTTTAAAAACCAGAAGAACTTTAAAAAGCTATTTTATCAATGAAATTACCCTTAAAAACCATTCCATCAAAGTTTCCGAAGAATACCGGGATTTTTTATCAAAATGCATTTTAATCGTTGAGGAGAATTTGACCGATGATGCCTTTAATGTAAAACAGCTGACTGCTAAGCTGGGCATGAGCCAGTCAGCCCTGTTTAAAAGGATCAAATCTATTTCCGGCTTGTCAATTAACGAATTTATAAGGTTTATCCGCCTTCGTAAAGCCGCGGAGCTGATGATCAATACCAATTTGCAGGTAAAGGAAATTGCTTTCTCAGTCGGCTTCCAACAGACGCATTACTTCAGGGCTCAGTTTTTTAAAGTTTTTGGGCTTAACCCATCCGAGTTTATCAATAAGCACAGAAGCGTGAAAAGGTAAAAGCAATAATTTACCCGCCATTTTCACGCTGTTTATTTATAACCGGTTTAGCGTTTTTCCCACAAAACTTCTCGCCCCTCCGGTTCATTTTTATAAAAACTACCCGATAAACGGCCTTACCGCCCTTTTTTGAATAATTTGTATAGGCTATTAAACCGATTTGTGTATGTTCCAAATCGCGATTTCGAACGACATTGGATCCCATTATAACCAAGCCTATAGTTCAATCATAAATTTTTGAGCGTACCTGAGGATTTTCATTGACAAGTATAAACGGTTCTGCTAACCGGCGAATAATTATGCCCCGGTAACTAAATCGGTTAAGTACACATCATGATGTATGTCGATGTCCATGACAAAGGGGGGCTCTCAGTTTAAAAAGTAATTTTATGGAGCCATACAGAAAGTATTTTACGACAGTTGAAACGGCAGATAAATGCCCGGGAGAACCCGATTGGGGATTCGAGATCATGAATATAGGGCACCATATCCACTTGCCATATCAGCCCTATCCCGATCAGGCCCATCCGGAACCTTATTCATTTGATTGGGCTGAAGGCCGGGTTTTAAATGAATACCAGCTCATTTATATCGCCTCGGGTACCGGAGTATTTGAATCTGAATCCCTGGGTATGGTTGCGGTGAAACCCGGATCCGTATTCCTGATTGCGCCAGGGTTATGGCATCGGTATACACCGACATTTGAATGTGGTTGGGAAGAGTATTGGATTGGATTTAAAGGACATTATCCGGAATATTTAATGAAACAGGAATGCTTCAACAAATACAACCTCTTGACCAATATTGGGCTAAACAGCGAATTTGTAATGGTTTTTGGAAAGCTATTTGAATCGCTAAAATCAGATCGGGCGCCTATCAGCCGAATCTTTTCTTGTGGAGTAATGCAACTACTTGGAATCGCTTACTCCGCCACATTGTTTAATGATAAACAACAGAACCGAAAAGAAGATATCGTCAATAATCTAAAACTTAAAATTCAAGAGCAATGGTCTAAACAAATACAAATCAAAGATTTGGCGAAGCAATATCACGTAAGCTATACCTGGTTGCGCAGGAGTTTTAGGGAACTATCGGGAATTTCGCCCGGGCAATACCACTTAAATCTAAAGCTTGAAAAGGCCTGTCAGATGCTTGCTGGATCCGATATGACAATTTCTGAGATAGCTTTTACAACCGGATTTGCCACTGAATTTCATTTCTCAAGAATATTCAAGAAGAAAATGAGTATGACACCGTCGAAGTACCGGTTTGAACTTAATAAGATACCAAACCTCTTCCTGAATAATTACGAAAAGGTCGCATCGTAACTAGCTTAATTTATAGAATATATGTACAGTGTTATTTCAATAGTTAGGTCAGAAACGGCAAATTTCAGGTCAGAAGGGGAATGGCGGGACGGAACATTTGTAAGTACATTTGACCGCACCGGTGATGACAAACGCGGAATTTCGGCTGTTATTGAGGTTTGGGGCTTATTGCCATCTAAATAAAGTATATGACTGATCAACACGAATGGAGCTCCGGTAAAAGGCCATGATTTTTAACAATCCGGAAAACAGCTAAACGATTTTAAGATTATCCTACATCCTATGAAGTACTTTACTATTATACTTACACGAAAGGCTTTTTTAGCTGCTACACGCTTCCGGAATATCAACTCAGTTAATTTACAAAGCAAAATATTCACCAACTCTTCTTCAAATTGAAAATAATAGTTACCGTTTTGATCATATGGCTGTTGCCATCCGTATATACTTTGGGATGGGCGCAAACGATAAATACAGCCCGTGAAATTGCCTATTGTGCGGACCAGGCACAAAAGACACTGAACCAAATACCGCCAGGAGATTACAATATCCCAAGAGGCATTGACCACGACAAAAATGTATGGCGTTATGTAGATTATCATGATTGGTGCAGTGGTTTTTGGCCTGGCATTTTATGGGATCTTTATGCGGTAACGCACAATGACAAATGGAAAATTCAGGCCGATAGGTTTACCCGTGAATTGACGCCGTTATCCAGCCAGAGCGGCTTTGATCACGACCTGGGTTTTATGGTATTGAATAGCTTTGGTCAAGGATATCAGCTTACCAAAAGTACGGCATACAAACAGGTGATCTTGAGATCTGCCGATTCGCTGGCCACTTTATTTAATCCCAGGGTCGGAACCATACTATCATGGCCACAAATGGTCAAAAAAATGGGATGGCCTCATAATACCATTATTGACAACATGATCAATCTGGAATTGCTGTTCTGGGCATCAAAAAACGGAGGAAGCCATGAACTGTATGATATAGCTGTTCGTCATGCTGAAACTACGATGCGCAATCATTTCCGGCCCGATTATACTTCATACCATGTCGTGGTCTATGATACCGTAACCGGAAAAAAGATAAAAGGTATAACTCATCAGGGTTATGCCGATAGTTCTATGTGGGCGCGTGGTCAATCATGGGCAATTTATGGCTTTACCATGTGTTATCGTGAAACTAGAAAAGCCGAGTTTTTAAATTTCGCGCAAAAAGTAGCCGATGTATATCTGCAACGTTTACCGGCCGATCGTATTCCCTATTGGGATTTTAATGATCCCGCCATTCCAAACGCGCCGCGCGATGCATCGGCAGCAGCTGTAACGGCATCGGCCCTGCTGCAGCTATCGGGTTTTGTATCCGATAAGGCCAAGGCCGACTATTATTACAAACAAGCTGTCGCGATGTTAACTACATTATCATCGGCGGCTTACCAAAGCAGGAGTACAAACAGCGCTTTTCTACTCCACTCAACAGGCCATCATCCGGCCGGCAGCGAAATAGATGCCTCCATCATCTATGCCGATTATTATTACCTGGAGGCATTAATGAGATTACAAAAGATAAACCGTAAAAACTTGCCTGCGAGTAGGTAACCGGGTACAATGACCAATAGCGATACAGGCAGGTTAAACCCTGCGCTGAAAATTCGGAAGCGGATAAAAGATATAAGCTATTGGTTATAGTTTGAATTTATGGATCAATACCCCATGTTAAAAATAATAAAAATGGTTACACCCAAAACAACTTTAAATATCAGCCTTCGGCCGTCGGCTGATGAGGCATTAATGCTGGAAAGCGCAGCATAAACCCCATAGCGAAATAAATTCAATGATGTCCATCAAAAACATTTACACACCTTATATCTTAAGTGCCGACATCGGCGGCTCTCATTTGACAGCCGCCATTTGCGATTGTAAAACCAATACCGTTTTGGAGCAGTCCTTAGTAAGGGTTGATATTGACAGTAAGGGCAGCGCTGCAGATATTTTACATGCCTGGAGCAATGCACTGGATCGGGTATTGCAGCAATCCTTTGTTCATATTTCAGGCGTTGCCCTCGCTGTGCCCGGGCCTTTTGATTACGACCATGGGGTGTCTTTTATAAAAGGATTCGATAAATACGAGTCGATTTATGGAGTTGATGTAAAGAATTATCTTTCCAATGCGCTACAGATTCATGGCAGCCTCATAAAATTTAGAAACGATGCGGAAGCCACTATTTTAGGCGAGTGTATCGCGGGTGCAGGGAAAGGTTTTAATAACCTGATGGGCATCACCTTAGGTACCGGTTTTGGATCCGCATTCTTTAAAGATGGTCTTATCAGCGATCTTAATTTAGGTGCTGACCCTTATAAGGAATCAATTGCCGACGACCATTTTTCGACGAGATGGTTTGTGCGGCGATACAGGGAGGTTACTGGAAGATCGGTGTGCAATGTGAAAGAATTAGTTAGCAACCCGGATAACAGAAAGCTAACGCGAATGATCTTCGAAGAATTTTCTGATAACCTTTGCGCTTTTCTTAAAGGCCCTGTAGAGCGATATGAACCTGAAATGATCATCATCTGTGGAAATATCGCCCGAGCAGGAGAACTCTTTTTGCCTTTAGTAAAGGATCGCTTTAAAGCATTGACGATCGGCCTGGCTCAGACAGGTGAATTAGCTGCTCTGACCGGAGCCGCTGCCTTATTTAAACCTGCTGAGAAAGCATCCGCTTCAAACAAAATACCTAAAAATATATGACACCAGACAAACCAGCGTTCACCGAAAGGAAATTTATAATAGCTTTCGTTTTTGTAACCTCTCTGTTTTTAATGTGGGGATTGCTGCACTCCATGAGTGATGTGTTGAACAAGCATTTTCAAAATGTGCTTAATCTTTCTAAGTCCCAATCCGGTTTGATCCAGTTCTCCGTTTTCGGGGCCTATTTTATTATGAGTATCCCGGCAGGTTATTTTTTAAAGAAGTTTGGCTATAAGCCGGGTGTGATACTGGGACTGTGCTTATTTGCTTTGGGCCTGTTTTTGTTTGTGCCCGCGGCCAATGCCGCATCCTTTACCTTTTTCAGGATCGCCCTGTTCATTATGGGTTGTGGCATGGCGACTTTGGAAACGGTCGCACACCCTTTTGCAGCAGCACTGGGCGATCAGCGCCGGAGTGACCAGCGCGTAAATTTCGCACAAACCTTCAATGCTGTAGGCACCATGGTCGGTCCTGCCATTGGTTCTTATTTCCTGCTGAGTTCGGACACGGTGCGCTCAACTGACCTGACCTCCGTAAAAACACTGTATGTAGCCATCGGTTGCGTGATTATATTGATAGCGGTTGCTTTTATGTTTTTAAAAATCCCCGCGTTAACCGATCCGCATGTTGAAGCAACGGAAACGGATGTGGTTAATCTATATGCGGCACCGGAAAAAAAGCTATATCAGCAGGCACATTTTATATGGGCGGTGGCCGCACAGTTTTTTAACGTGGCGGCACAGGCCGGCACCTGGGCGTATTTTATTAACTATGGTGTTGATATTATGCATTTCAGTAATGAAAAAGCAGGATATTTCATGATCGTGTTTATGGGGATGATGGCACTTGGTCGTATTGTAGGTACATCTTTAATGACTTACATCGCCCCCAATAAACTATTGGCCGGCTTTGCCTGCGGTAGTATTTTAATGTGCCTGATCGTAGCACAGCATTTGGGTTGGACGTCCTACATCGCCTTACTAATGATCAACTTTTTTTTCAGCATTATGTTTCCGACTATTTTCAGCCTGGGAATCAAAAACCTGGGCGGTCATACCCAACAGGCTTCATCATTTATAGCTATGGGAGTTGTAGGCGGTGCGCTGTTCCCTATGTTAATGGGACAAATAGCTAACCAGAATGTTGCCCATGCTTATTATCTGCCGATCATCTGCTATGTCGTTATTTTCTTGTTTGGGGCAAAGTTTTATAAGGTTAAGCACTGAAGAAAAGCATTTCGATAGCCACTTCAATCAGCGTTACGAGGTTTATTGGAATTTGAATTAATATGATTTACAGCTTGAATAATGTATAAAAAAGATTTTATGAACAAGTTAATAGCGGGGGTGATCCTATTGATGGTTACCCGGCAAGGTTTTGCGCAGGTATCCAAAGTTTGGGTTGCTGATAAAGGCAATGGCACTTACCAAAATCCTATTATTAATGCCGATTATTCTGACCCCGATGCCATCCGCGTAGGGAGTGATTTTTATATGGTATCGTCCAGCTTCAATTGCATGCCGGGTTTGCCCATACTGCATTCTAAAGACCTGGTGAACTGGGTGTTAATCAATCACGCATTGAAGATGCAGGAACCGGCAGCTGTTTATGATTTGCCGCAACACGGTAAGGGTGTTTGGGCACCCTGCATCCGTTATCATAACAACGAGTTTTATATATACTATCCCGACCCGGATTATGGTATCTATATGGTTAAAACCAAAAATCCGGCGGGTGACTGGGAAAAACCGGTATTGGTATTGCCAGGCAAAGGGGTTATTGACCCTGCTCCCTTTTGGGATGAGGACGGCAAAGCTTATTTAGGGGTGGGCTGGGCCAGCAGCCGCGCCGGTGTCAACAGCCTCATTACTATTTTTAAGATGAAGATTAGCGGGACCGCTGTCATTGATGCGGGTACGCATGTTTATGACGGACATGGGAAAAATCACACTATAGAAGGTCCCAAACTTTATAAGCGTAATGGCTACTACTACATCCTGGCACCTGCGGGGGGAGTAGCCACAGGCTGGCAGGTAGCATTACGCTCCAGGAATATTTATGGCCCTTATGAGGATAAGGTAATAATGGACCAGGGCAGAACCACAGTGAACGGTCCTCACCAGGGTGCGCTGGTAGAGACCCAAACAGGTGAGCCCTGGTTTATTCATTTCCAGGACAAGGGTGTTTACGGACGCGTAGTTCATTTACAGCCGGTAAAATGGTTGAACAACTGGCCGGTTATTGGCAATGATCAGGACGGTGATGGTACGGGAGAGCCGTTTCTTACCCACAAAAAACCGGACATCGGAGAAACCTATCCCATTGAAACACCTGCCGAAGGTGACGAATTTAATGGCGATCAACCTGGCCTGCAATGGCAATGGCACGCCAATCCTAAAATCCAGTGGAGCGCTCAGATTAAAGGTTCTGGCTATTTACGGTTGTTCGCTTATCCGCAGGATAATAACGCGGTTAATCTTTGGACGACACCTAACCTGTTACTGCAAAAACTACCGGCCCCTGATTTTACAGCGACCACCAGGCTGAAATACGAGGTCGAATGGGATGTGTGGCAAAATAAGAAGGCCGGATTAATCATGATGGGAAACAGTTACAGTTATTTAGCGATAGCAAGAGACGAATTGGGTTTTAAAGTGTCACAAGTGGTTTGTCATGATGCGCTAAATGCCGGTGCAGAGGAGATTTTAGCGGAACAAAGATTAAAAAGCTCAGTGGTTTATTTGCGGGTTCATGTTGCCGCTCCTGACGCGTTATGTACGTTTAGTTACAGTGAAGATGGCATCAACTTTCATGATATAGGGAATGCATTTAAGGCGAAGCCGGATAAGTGGATCGGCGCTAAAGTTGGATTATTTTGCATCAGCAAACCGAATGTTCGCATTGGCGGGTATGCAGATTTTGATTGGTTCAGAATTACAAAATAAAGAATGGGCGAAAAGCTGAATCTCAACTTTAAATAGCTGATATTCCTTTTTTAGTATTTTTATGATCAACGTAATAGGGCATCGCAACATCATGGAAATTGCGATCCTGGTAAAGCAGCTATTTTATATAAAGAATCGATAAGTCCGGATCCTTTTTTCTAATTTTTATACTGACATGAGATATCAATACAAAAGACGCCACATGGCCCGCCTGACAATTTCTCTTCTTGGTGTTTGTTTACTGGGATTTAACGTTGTTCAGGCGCAGGAAAAAAAAATGCATCCATTTCTTTTTTATACACCTCAAAGAACGTCAATACTAAAAGAGCGCATCAAAACGGATACCGGCCTGGCCAATAACTGGAACGCGTTAAAGGATCGTTGTGATCAATGGCTCACCAAACCTAAAGTTGGCGACATGGAGCAGTTAGCATTAGCTTATGCAATGACCGGGAATGGGCGTTATGCCGAACGGGCCAAAAGCTTACTTGATGATGTTGTCAATCGCAAGGAATGGGATGGTATGGATGATCGTGAACCCCGTTGGAACTCCGGCTTAGGGACCAGTCATAGCAACTGGGTAACAGCTGTAACTTATGACGCCATTTACAACACGCTTTCAGCTACGGAAAAAGGAGAAATAGCCCAGAAAATAGTTAAACTGGGTATTGAACCCAGTATCGGAGACTGGTTATCAAAAGATAAAAGAATCCAGTCACTGAATAACATGGGCCATAATTGGTGGTCGGCTATTGTGTTTGAAGCCGGCATCGCGTCGTTAGCCGTAATGAATGACGTTCCGGAAGCAAGGGAATGGGCCCGGTCGATTATGGATGATAGCCCGGAATGGTTTGGCTTTTCCGGAAGTGTGCTTGAAAATAAGCCTTCAACTTTTGACCCGGACGGTGGATTTTACGAAAGTATTGGTTATGCAAATTATGGTGTTTCAGAATATTTGTTATTTAGGCTGGCTTATACAAACGCGCTTAAACCGGTTAAAATGCCTTACGATGGTCTATTGCAAAGAACCGCGGATTGGTTCCTGCATGCAGGATATCCCCGTTCGGCCGGACCATTGATGTCCCTGAATTTCGGAGACAGTAATGATTATGCCAACGGAGATAAGCCCATTAAGTTATTGATCGCGTTGGGCTTAGGGAAAGCGGACTATTCCTGGTACTTAAGCTATACCGCGAAGAAAAATTGGCGGGAAGATCTGAATATAAGCACGCCGATGGGAATGCTTTACGAGCCGGACAACAGGCACGCTGCCTCCATACCATCATTGCCAACCTCTTCAATTTATACGGGATTGGGCTGGGGCATGCTTCGGTCCTCATGGAAACCCGATGCCACTTTACTGGGAGTCAAATGCGGATTTACCTGGAACCACGCCCATGCTGACGCGGGTTCTTTTGTGCTCTACCATAACGGCCAGAATTTGCTCATTGACGGTGGCGATGTCAATTATGCCAGGCCTGAATACAGCAGTTATTTTGTCACCAGCCGTGCCCACAATGTATTGATGTTCAACGGTGAGGCCCAGGATAACCAGGATGAGTATCACGCTGTCAAAAATTCCGGCCACTTATATCATATGATTGATGGTGATAAGCTTAAATACATTATGGCAGATGTTACGGGACCTACATCCAAAAATTTTCTGCGTAATTATAGAAATTTCCTTTGGATAGGTAATGTGATATTGATCATCGACGATGTCAAAACTTATGATATCGGTAAACTAGACTTTCTGCTGCATTATGCGGATACAGCCGTGAAACGAGGTCCCGACCTGGAGATTACCAGGGAAAAGGCGGGTATATTATTTCGTCCCTTGTACCCGGAAACTTTACCGCTGGGTTATCCCCATGATTTTCCGGAGAAGATGAAGCTGAACGTTGATTATGGTATTAAAGACAGGACCTTCGACGTAAAGATACCCTATTATGTCATCTCGCCACCGGAAAAGACCGATCGCACCAAATTCATAAATGCGATTATTCTGTTGAATGACGGCAATCAACAAGTACAAACGTTTACCGGATCATCGGGTGCCAACGCATCTTCCGGCCGCACAAATATACCGGTGATCGAGAAGTTTCAGGGCAACGACTATCTCGGGATACGTATTACTCAAAACGGGCAGGTCAGTGAAGTGTATATCAATCTTTTAGCGGACGGAAGGTTGATGCATCGGAACTCCAGCAATGAGATCAACGGTTGGGAAACCGACGCCTATCTCAGTGCCGTAACCTTTCCTGTAGGAGCGGACCGAAATGACCCAACAAAACTTTCATCAGTTTTTATTAGTAACGGGAGCTATCTCCGAAAAGGAGGTCAGGTTTTATTGAGTTCACTCTCCAAAGTATTCCTATACGCAGATAAAGAAGATAATGTATTAAAAGTACAGATTCAGGGTCAACCATTAATACGTGCCTCTTTGGGAATTAAAGGCGTAAAAAGGATTTTTATTAATGACCAGGCCAGTACCCCGAAATATGATGCTCAGAAATTTTTATCAATAACCGTAAATGGACTCAAATAATTTTCAATAAGAAGTTCTGCGTAGCCAGTTACCGATCATTGTATGAGAATCAAAACTCAAATGCCCACCGCAGAATATATCCCCGTTTGTTAAAGAAAAAAATGACTTTTTTCAGCGACCGTCGACGGGGGAGGAAATAAGGGTCAAAGCATCAAAAACTAATGGCTGTCTATATCATCGAAATCATTTACCCCGACACCCTTCCGGTCAATAATGATAAATAGTTGGTCAGAAAATGCATGGTATTACCATCAGGATATCACGAATTTAGCTTTTATTCTAATCGGAAAGTGTAACAAATCTATCGTGAACAAAAAGAAAATCAACAGTCTGCTTTTTTTTATTTTTACAGCTATTTCAATAGGCTATGGGCAAAAAATCCAATGGGTTTCTTCTCTGCCTGCGGCCCAGTGGACGCAGGAAAAAGAGCTGACCTTTAAATCTCCAAACAGTGAACAACCAACACTTACAATTTATCCGGAGCAACAGCTGCAAAGGATTGATGGTTTCGGAGGCTGTTTTAACGAGATTGGATGGGAGGCCCTGGCATCATTAAATGCCGGTCAGCGAAATAAGATTTTACAAGAACTCTTTGCAACGGCCGGCGCTAATTTCTCTATTTGTCGCATGCCGATCGGTGCAAGTGACTATGCACTCAGCTGGTATTCCCTCGATGATGTCCCTGATGATTTTACGATGCGCAACTTTAACATTGATAGGGATCGCTATATTCTTATTCCCTACATTCACGCTGCTCAAAAAATACACCCAAGCTTAAAAATATGGGCTTCCCCCTGGAGTCCCCCGGTTTGGATGAAAGTTAATAACCATTATGCGCTCACATCAGGTGGTGTTAAAGGCATGAAAAGAGGCGACAACGAAATGGGCATCTTGAAAAATATAGGTGATAATGCTACTGCTTTTAAAATGGAGAATAGTTACCTGGAGGCCTATGCACTTTATTTTTCCAGATTTGTCAAGGCTTACAAAAAGGAAGGCATTGATATCTCCGCTATTAATGTTCAGAACGAGGTAGTTTATGCTCCCCAGTGGCCAAGCTGTACCTGGAGGCCGGAGGACCTGGCCTTGTTTATCAGAAAATATCTCGGTCCAAAATTTAAAACCGATAGTATTTCTACGGACATATGGCTGGGTACCATTAATAATGGAAATCCGGACTATGTGCGTCGCATTTTGACGGATACAGCTACATCCAAATATATTAAAGGGGTTGGTTTGCAGTGGGCGGGAAAAAAAGCAATTTCGGCGATCAGCAAGGAATTTCCGAAATTTGAGCTGATGCAGACGGAGTCAGAGTGTGGTGAAGGAGAGAATAACTGGGCATCCGCGGAACATACCTGGACATTGCTGCAGCATTACCTGACCAATGGCGCAAATTCTTATATGTACTGGAATATGGTTTTGGATAGTTCGGGCGAAAGCAGTTGGGGATGGCCACAGAATATGTTGATCTCTATCAATAAGCAGAGCGGTGAGATTCGTTATAATCCAGAATTTTACCTCATGAAACATCTCTCGCATTTTGTCATGCCCGGCGCATATCGCATTCAAACTTCGGGCGGCAATGACCATTTAGCTTTTATTAATCCTGATGGGACAGTTACCCTGTTAATGATGAATTCCGACCAGGCAAGTAAACAAGTCGTACTGAGAATGAATGGCAAGTCAGTTATCTTGTCTTTAAAGCCAAAATCTTTTAACACGTTTAGCTGGAAGCTATAGTTTAAGCAATTAAAGAAACAATCAAGGAACCAGGAAAGAAATTTTGATTTTATCTATTAGAGAGGCAGGCAAAGTTTTGAATATATAGCGTTATCCCGTTCTGCAGGTGTAACGACGATTAAGGAGAACGATGCATTAAATAATACTGCAAATAGATGGTATGATGCATCTAAATCAAAAACGATCAATTCATGAAACCCTTGTTTTAGCAGGGAACATGTTATGGTTCAATCTCATCCGATGGAAAAAAGACGCTCTATTAAAGATATTGCTAAACACCTGGGAGTCTCAAAAACGACTGTTTCCTTTGTACTGAACGGAAAGCAAGGAGTTAGTGAAGCTGTTAAGAAGAGGATTTTAGATTATGTCGAAAAGGTGGGTTACCGGCCAAATCATATGGCTCAGGGACTGCGCACGGGCAAAAGTAAAACAATCGGTATGATGATCGAAGATATTGCTGATCCGTTCTTTTCTTCAATTGCCCGTTTAGTAGAAGAAAACGCCTATAAAAAGGGGTACCGGATCATATACGGAAGCACAGAGAACAGCACGGAGAAGACAAGGGATCTGATTAATATGTTCAGACGATACCAGGTAGATGGGTATATTATAGCTCCCGCTCCGGGAATTGAGGCAGACATTCAGACGCTGATCGCTGAAGGGCTGCCGGTGGTGATTTTCGACAGGATGCTGTCGGGGATTGATACCAGCTTTGTGGAAGTTGACAATTTTGCCGGTGCTTATAAGGCAGTTGATCATCTGATGATCAATGGGTTTAAGAGGATTGCCCTGATCACGCTGGAGTCAGAGCAGAATCAGATGCTGGATCGACTCGAAGGGTACCTCCAGGCGATAAATGATCATGGCTTAAAACAATATGTAAAGAAGATAAAGTATCACGAAGACAATGAAAAAAGTATTTCGCAGATTATTGCCTTTTTACAACCGGAAAAAATCGATGCCATATTCTTTACCACCAATTACATTGCCTTTACAGGATTGGAAGCTTTGAAGCGACTTAACCTGCAGATTTCTAAAGATATCGGAATTGTTGTATTCGATGATTATAACAGTTTCGCATTGTTCGGCCCATCGATCACTGCTGTTGCCCAGCCTATAAAAGAGATCGCCGATAACCTGACCAGGATTATGTTGAAGCAATTGTCAAACGGTTTTTTGATTAATCCGGAAAAAGTTGAACTCAAAACAACATTAATGGTTCGTGGATCATCTATGCCCATAAAAATAAAAATTTAGTTATGGATTTTAAAAAGACTACCTTAAAAGATATCGCAAAGGAATTGGAGCTTTCCGCGGCGAGCGTTTCCAGGGCGTTGAAAGATAGCTTTGAGATCAGTGAACAAACAAAAATACTTGTACGCGAATGCGCCCGAAGACTTAATTACCGGCCCAACCTCGCTGCGCAGATTATAAAGCGGGGAAATAGCAGGTCTATCGGTGTTATCGTATCTGCGATTGATAACCAGTTTTTCTCCCAGGTCATTGATGGTATTGAATCTATTGCTCAGGCTAAGGATTATAATGTTATTATTACGCAAAGCCATGAATCCAGTGAACTGGAATTTCGCAATGTCAATGACCTGACAACTCAGGCCATTGACGGCCTGCTGATGTCACTTTCCACGGAAACAACAGATGTTAGCTATCTGAAGAAACTTCAGGAAAAAGGATTGCCCATTGTTTTTTTCGACAGGATCAGCGACGGAATCAATACCCACAAGGTGATCGCTGATAATTTTACCGGGGCCTTTGAGGCTACAAAGCAATTGATCAAAGCGGGTTATCGTCAGATTGCGCACATCACCAGTTCGGATAATGTATCCATAACTTCAGAACGGTTAAAAGGATACAGACTGGCGCTGGAGCAGAATGGCATAACCGTAAATGAGCGTTATATCAAATATTGCCAGCATGGGGGCAAAGACCGGAAGGAAATCGAGAACGCCCTGAGCGAATTGTTATATGCCGAAGATCGTCCTGATGCCATTTTTACAGCTTCAGACAGGATAACGACTACGGTGCTGTCCCTATTACATCGGTTAAAGGTGAACATACCCGACGATATCGCATTGTTTGGGTTTAGTAACATGGAGGAGGCGGGTATTTTAAACCCAACCTTAAGCGCAGTTTACCAGCCGGGTGTGGAGATGGGTAAAAAAGCCGCTGAAATGCTCATTAGTTTGATGGAAGATAAACAGCCAACTACTGAATTTGAAACAGTCGTTTTACCAACCCAGATCTTTATTCGAAGGTCGTCACAATCGAAATAAAGGCAGACTATTGAACTACTTAAGTGCTGTACCCAACAGATAACCCGACGGTACTGTTAAATTTTTACAACGGGCCGGATATCGTTAAAAAGAGGCTAAAACCGTAAGCTGTCAGACCGAGTTAAAATAAGCGACGCTGCTGTATATTTTAAAGAATATCCAGTCATACGGTGGCCGTAATTTTTTTGTATTTAAACCGTTCTTCCAATACTGTGACACTTGTTTATAAAATTAAAATACCCCATGAAAAAAATTACCCCGATTATTTTGATATTACTTATCAGCGCTTTGATTTGCCCTGTTATGATCGCGTCAGCCCAAAATGTTTTTGTACATCCGGGCGTATTACATTCGCAGGCCTCGCTCGATAAGATTTACCAGGCTGTAAAGAACAAAACGGAGCCGCAATATGGCTCGTATAAATTATTGGAGGCAAATCCATTGGCTCAGGCTGATTATAAAATGAAAGGGCCATTTAAAATTATCGCCCGTGATGGTGAATTTAAATATACCAGTACTAAAATGGCGGCGGATTTTTCGGCGGCCTATCTTAACGCTTTGATGTGGGCTGCGACTAAAAAGGAGGCTTATGCCAAAAAGTCGCTGGAAATTCTGGAAGCTTACGCCGACACCCTGCAATTGATACCCCCAACCAATGACGCGCCTTTGCTTGCCGGTTTAGAAGGCAACAAGATCGTTAATGCTGCCGAAATATTGCGTTACACCTACAAAGGCATAACTGTAGCCCAGGTGGAAAAAATTAAAAAAATGCTTGTTAAAATATTTTTGCCCGTTTGTGAGGACTTTTACAAGCGGCCTCCTTATACCAATGGTAATTGGGGCGCAGCTGTTACCAATATGTATATGGGCAGCGCTGTTTTTTTAGATGACCGGCAGATGTACAACAAAGCAGTTGACTTTTATTTGAATGCACATGATAACGGGAATATCGAGCACTATGTAGATGGCGTTACCGGGCAGATACAGGAAAGCGGCCGTGATCAGATACACACCTCACTCGGAATAGGATGTTTGGCATCTACCTGCGAAATTGCTTATAACCAGGGCGACGACCTGTACGGTAAATATAACAACCGCTTGCTGCTGGGTTTTGAATATGTGGCCAGATATAATTTAGGATACGATGTGCCTTTCCAAACCTATCGGGAAATAACAGGCAAGTATTCAAATCTTACCAAAATATCTGATAAAGATCGCGGAATGTTAATACCTATATACCAAATGGTTTATAATCATTACGTTCGCATAAAGGGTTTGCAAATGCCTTATACCGAAAAAATGGTTGCCAAAATGCAGCCTGAAGGTTATGACCCCGCTCACACTGGTTTTGGTACTTTACTTTTCTATAGCGCCGAAAGGAAGCAATAACTAAATGATTGAGCATTCTTTTTGACCATATTTTTTGTGTTATCGGCTGATTGGAAAAGTTAAAGAAATTGGAGTACGAGGAATCTCATCACCAGTGTCAATGGCAATTGTTAATGTCAGGCAAACATTCGTACTTTTAATGTCCAATAACATGATGAACATATCGGATGCAGGTTTACCTGATCAATAATAAGGATGAAAAAAAGGATAACGATCAACGACATAGCCAATGATTTGGGAATATCGAAAACGACGGTTTCGTTTGTTTTAAACGGTAAAGCACGCGAAAACCATATCAGCGTTATTCTGGAGAAGAAGATATTAAAGCATATTGAAAAGGTGGGTTACAGCCCTAATCAATTTGCGCAGGGCTTGCGGGCAGGTAAAACAAAGATCATTGCCATGATGGTTGAAGATATTTCTGATCCTTTCTTTTCGTCCATTGCCCGTATTGTGGAGGAAAATGCCTATAACCATGGTTATAAAATATTTTATTGCAGTACCGAGAATAATACCCAAAAAGCCAAAGACCTGATACAGGTTTACCGTACGCGCCAGGTTGATGGTTATATTATTGCTCCGCCGCCGGGCATAGAGACCGAACTGGAAGAACTACTTGCCGACGGGCATCCCGTGGTTTTATTTGACCGTACGTTGCCGGGTATTATTTGCGATAATGTAGTGGCTGATAATTACCGCGGAACATACACTGCTATACAGCATTTTATAAAGAATGGTTATCGCAACATAGCTATCATCACTTTAGACTCTGATCAGGTACAGATGATGGAAAGGCTCCGGGGATACCAGGACGCTTTAGACGAAATAAAACAACCTTATAGCGTAAAAAAAGTGATTTACCACGATGATAAGGAAAATTGCATCCGTGAAATTGAAGAGTTTTTGGCGGCGAACCCGGGCTTGGATGCGGTGTTTTTTGCTACAAACTACATTGCTGATAATGGTCTGGAATCGATCCGCAATCTGGAACTGCGTATCCCCGAAGATTTGGGTGTGATCGTATTTGACGATTATAACCTGTTCCGCTTGTTTACACCGTCTATAACCGCTATATCACAACCAATAAAGGAAATGGCCGAGCAGGTTATCAGCCTGATGCTGGAGCGTCTTACGGCAAATGAACCTGCCGCAGAAGTGAAAACCATTGTCCATCACAGCAGGTTAATGGTACGCAAATCATCAGTGTCAAAATCTTTGTGAGTACCAGCCTGCAAACAGGTAGTGACACTGAATAATAGGTGTTGAAATGGGGCCTTAATTTTAGGCAATCAACCAGGAAAAGCCATGCAGGTTTACAAAAGAGGAAGATGGTTATGATAAAGAAGGTCCGCGCTACGCCAGGCTATTGACAGGCAGTTAAAAAAGATATTTATTATTTAAATAGGGAGCCCATAATTGTTGTTGTTAAACAATTTGACAAATGCCGATTCTGCTTTTGTCGCTTGGCTTTTTGTCTTGCAAAAATTAAAAAATTTCAATCGATTGTTTAAGACTATTGTATGCTCTAAACCGGTTTAGTAAAATATTTACAATAATTCAAATTCGGCGATTTTTTCTCTTGTATTTTTTGGTAAACCGGTTTAGTATTTCTATATTCGACAGACCAATTATTGATTACTATTAAGTTTTTGTCTTGCAAAAGGCAGTAATAACCCAATTAATTAAACTAAATATTAGATGTATGTTTAAAGTTTTACCTGATCTACGGCTCTCTGTACGATCAACTTTCCTTGATCCGCTGCTAGTTCCCTTTTTTTAGGGCTATTTATCAATTTATACCAGGCATTTTTATACCACAGCATTAACTTTTGCAATCCGAAATTGTGAGGTATTGGCGATATGATGTCTTTTTTTTAACAGAATTACCTAATCTCTTATTTATGCGAATAAATATTACCCCAAAAACTACTGATGTTGATAGTAACCGAATTTCGATACCCCCTGCGTGGTTTTGGCGTTTGTGTCTATTGCCCGGTATATTGTTTTTTTTGTGTTCATACCCTGTTTTCGCGCAGACAATAGCGGTCAGTGGCATAGTTAAAGATGCCAAAGGCCCCTTGCCCGGTGTAACAGTAAAAGTTAAGGGCGAAATTACTACGGCTACTACTGATAACGGAGGAAAGTTTACCATAAGTGCGCCGGGTAATCAATCGGTTTTGGTATTCAGCTTTATTGGATATATGTCGCGGGAAGTGACCATAGGTGCTAAAACAACCGTGGACATAACTTTGCTCGAAAATACGTCAAGCCTCGATGAAGTAGTCGTTATTGGCTATGGACAGCAAAAAGTCAAGGATATTACCGGGTCTGTCGGTATTGTTAATGTCAAGGATTTGCAAAAAGCGCCCGTCAAGTCCATAGACGACGCTTTGGCCGGCCGGGTTGCCGGTCTTCAGGTGGTATCATCCGATGGGCAGCCTGGCAGTAATGCGGTCATTAATATTCGCGGTGTCGGTTCTGTAACCCAGTCCTCTGCCCCCTTATACGTTATCGACGGATTTCCGCAGGAAGACGCCAACTTTAACTCCATAAACCCGGCTGAGGTTGCTTCGATCGAAGTATTAAAGGATGCATCCGCGACAGCTATTTATGGGGCAAGGGGTTCTAACGGTGTTATCATCATCACCACTAAACGCGGCTCTTCATCTGCGCCCCAAATTAGCTACGACGGTTATTTCGGCGGTCAGAAGCCGACCAAGGTCATGCAGCTGCTGAGCCCTTACGAGTTTGTAAGGCTGCAGAACGATATTAACCCCTATTATGCCAATGCCTACTATTTTACAAATGGGAAAACGCTGGAGGATTATAAAAATGTGCAGGGTATTGACTGGCAAAAACTGGTTTTTAACAGCACGCCTGTTTTTCAAAATCACTATATATCTGTTTCCGCAAGAAAGGATAAAACTGCATATACCATATCGGGTTCCTATAATAATCAGGAAGGTTTAATTATCAATAGTGGTTTTAAAAGATATCAGGGAAGATTTACACTTGATCAGGACATTACCAAGGCTATCAAGGTTGGGGTAAATGTCAATTATGCTAAAACCAACTCCTCCGGGCAGATACCCTCGGTTCAAAATGTACCAACGGGGTCGGTAGTCAACAGTTCTAACTTCAATTTTATCGCCAGCCTGTGGACCTACCGGCCTGTTTTAGGTAGTAATACCAACATAAATCCGGACGATTATGCCAATAACCAGGTTTTAGACAACGACCCTAACAATGGCGGTGTGGCGAACAACAGGGTAAACCCCTATATAGGCACACTGAATGAAGTTAACGAGCGTAACCTGAGTACCCTGGCGCCAAACGGGTATGTAAATGTAACGTTTTTGAAGGACTTCGTTTTACGCGTTACGGCTGGCGCAACGATTCAAAACGGCGAGAATTACCAGTTTCATAACTCATTCACGAACTCGGGCAGCCCCCTGACCGCCTTCGGACAAACTTATGGGGTCAATGGCAGTCGCAATAATACCTATAACTATAGCTTTTTGAATGAAAATACCTTAACATACCATAAAGCGATAAACCGGGATAACAATATTACGGCTTTGGTGGGTTTTACAACGCAAACCAATAAAGTAAGCAGTTACGGCTTCGCCGCTACCAATATAGCGAACGAGTCGCTTGGGATCAATGGCTTAGGATCCGGGACGCCGTATACAGTAAGTTCAGGTGCGTCAAGCAGCGCCATGCAGTCATTTTTGGGCAGGGTTAATTATAGTTTGATGGACAAGTACCTGTTAACTGCAAGTTTTCGGGCGGATGGTTCTTCAAAGTTTGCACCCGGCAATCGCTGGGGGTATTTTCCATCGGGTGCCTTCGCGTGGCGGATAAGCCAGGAGAAATTCATGAAAAAATTAACCTGGATTGACAACGCTAAATTGCGTTTGAGTTACGGTGCAACGGGCAATAACCGGGTAACAGATTTTGCCTACCTGTCCCAGTTGACCGCCAACGCGGGTAGTGTTTTTAGTACCAGCTATTACTCGTTTAACGAAAACAATGTATATAATCAGGTAGTAAGCACTACGGCAAACGCTAACTTAAAATGGGAAACCGGTGTACAATCGGATGCAGGTCTTGACCTTGACCTGTTTGGCAGCCGCGTGAGTCTGGTGGTCGATTACTATAAGAAGGTGACCAGTAATTTGTTGTTAAATGCTGCGTTGCCATATTCAACAGGGCTTTCAAACGCTTTTGTCAACCTCGGTAAAGTAAGCAACCGGGGATTTGAATTCACATTAAATACCGTGAATGTACAAACCAAACAATTTTCATGGCAAACCAGTTTTAATATATCCTTTAATAAAAACAGACTGGATGCCTTAAATAATGGTTCTCAGTCATTGCAAACCGTCAGGGCTTTTGATGCCAATTTGGCTAACATACCTAACTATATAGCTATAGTGGGACAACCCGTAGCTCAATTTTACGGGTATAAGTCGGCAGGTTTGTACCAATTGAATGATTTTTACAAAATACCCAATGGACAGACGGGTTTCTATTATGTTTTAAAGGAAGGTATTCCCTATTATGGTACGAAAAATAGCATTACGAACCCCAATACCAATCCCGCAAACTCGCCGCAACCAGGTGACCCCAAGTACGTTGACTTAAACGGGGATGGGGTGATCGATGCTAAGGATTATACCACCATCGGTAACCCGTATCCTGTTCATTTCGGTGGTCTTTCCAATAGCTTTTCATACAAGGGTTTTGACCTGAGCGTGTTTTTGCAGTGGTCTTACGGGAATCAGATTCTGGATGCCAACCGAATTAAGATGGAGGGGGGAACCAATGTGCCACAAAGCGGGTCAAACCCGGCAGTCAATCAGGGAATGGTTGACGTGAACCAGTGGGCCACCTATGCCAACCGCTGGACTCCTACAAACCCAAGTAACTTGTACCCAAGGGCAAATGCCGGGGGAACCAGGTTCTACTCCGACAGAGTGGTTGAAGACGGTTCTTACATTCGCCTGAAAACCATTCAGCTGGGTTATACCATACCACCAAGGCTGCTTGCACGCTGGAGCATAACAAGTATACGTGTTTATGCGTCCGCTCAGAATTTATGGACCTTGACCGGTTATACTGGCCCAGATCCGGAAGTTTCTACTTACAGCGACAATAACCTTACGCCGGGTTTTGATTTTTCGCCATATCCACGAACAAAAGTGGTGACACTTGGTGCCAAAATAACCCTTTAACGCATTAAAATAGATTTTTATGAAACGCACATTACTTATCCTGTTCATCTCCATCACTGCTTTATCAGCATGTAAAAAGGTTTTGGATACCGTACCTACCGGTACGTTAACGCCCGTGCAGGCCTATACGTCCAATGCACAGATACAGGCTGCCTTATCCGGTATTTATGTCAATATCAAGGGCGGTATAAGCTATGGTCAGTTTTATTCTGCCTACATGACCATTGGCACCGATGAAACCTACTTTTATAATACCAATTTCGGATATACACAGTACAATAATGTTGCAACCGACCCTCAATTAACCGCCTTTTGGAAAGGTTGCTACGCCTCCATTAACTATGCGAATACGCTGCTGGATAATATTGATGTTTCATCAGCGGGCAAGGTTGACTCGGCAACGGTAAGAAAGGCTAAGGGGGAGGCTTTATTTTTAAGAGGTTATTATTATTTTATGTTGGCGCAATGGTTTGGAGACGTTCCGATGCAGCTGCACGCCACATCAGACCCAACACAAGGGCAGATTGCCCGCACACCCGTTAAGCGGGTGTATGATCAGATCATTACCGATATGACCGCGGCTGACGGCATGCTTTATGATCAGACCTTCGCGTCGTTAGGCTATTCTGAGAGAGTTACCCGCACCGCAGTGGAAGGTATGCTGGCGCGCGTCTGTCTGTACGCGGCCGGCCAGCCGGTAAATGATACCAAAAGGTATGCGGATGCATTAACCTGGTCAACCAAAGTAATTCAATCCGGTCAGCATTCCTTACTTTCTGATTACAGGCAACCGTTTATTGACGAAGCAAAAAATGCTTACAACAGGGAAAATATATGGGAGGTCGGCTATAGTCAAAAAGCTCCTGGCACGGTTGGAGCGGGCGGCGGCGTTGGTGTCTACGTCGGTGTAACCATGACGAGCAGCAACGGCAGCACTTCAGCCGGTGGTGCCGCTTATGATACCGGTTATGTGTACGGATACGCAAAACTGCACCCCCGCTTATATGCCGCCTATGAGCCCGGGGACTACAGACGTGATTGGAATTGTTCCAACTATACCTACTCAGGTACCGTAAAGGCCCCTTTAACCGCAGGTATGCTGTGGTCAAGGTCGCCCGCAAAATGGCGCAGGGAGTATGAACCGGCCGTAAGCAGGTCCACACAAATGGCTTCAGGTGAAAATTTTCCCTTGTTGCGGTATGCGGATGTATTACTGATGCAGGCCGAAGCCGAGAACGAAGTTAACGGCCCTTCGGCATTAGCTTTCGCCGCTGTCAACCAGGTACGCAGGCGCGCGATCGCTGCTACAAAAATTGTGGATAGCATTGGTTACACGCCCGGTACCGGTTATACTTCGATACCTACATTAACCTATACAACAGGTGGGGGGACCGGGCTTGCCATATCACTTTACACCTCGTATAATTCATCGACAAAAATTTATACGGTATCGCCTTTATTAACGGTGCAGGGGAGTGGCTTTACTTCCGCACCGGTCATCAGCATCGGCAATCAATGGACGGCTGCGACCTCCTATGCCATTGGTACACAAGTAACATCAGGCAGGAGGCTTTATACGGTCACCACAGCTGGTACCAGTACAGGCACCGCACCGACAAATACTTCAGGCGCCTCCTCCGCCTCCAGTACAGGCGCGGTATTTACTTATGCCGGGGCAGCTGCTAACGCTACTGCTTACTTAACCACGCCCATCGTACCAGACCTTGCACCCAACTTAACCAAAGAACAGTTTAGAAAAGCTATTCAGGATGAACGATCACGTGAGCTTTGCTTTGAGGCGCTAAGACAACAGGACCTTAAACGCTGGGGTATACTAATATCAACCATCCAAAGCCTTGTTTTGGATATCAACGGAGTAAATGCTGCCTACCCGGGAATTAAGCCCCTCGCCAACGAGATCCCGGCAAATGTAGTCCTGGCACTTGCGCCTACCCAAAATATTTCGACAAAGGATATTTTTTGGCCGATACCCTCATATGACTTGATGCTTAACAAATTGCTTACACAAAACCCAGGGTATTAAATCCCCCATAACCTAAGTGAAATGAAAAAAAATCGATTCTTTATCTTCATCGTTACCCTGGCGTCTCTGGCAGTAGCCGGCTGCAACAAGGTTAGCATAAAACCGCCCAACGATTTTAAGGTTACCACCAGGGCCGTGATTTATACCACGCAGGACACGGTTACCTTTAATTTAGCAGGCAATCCCGATTATATCACATTTTATTCGGGTGAACTCCATAAAAACTATGCCTTCGCCAATATTAAACAACGTACTCCGGATTCAAACCTGGTGACATTTTCCACTACGACAACTACTCCGGGTACTTCCACCCAGGCAACGACGGATAATAACGTAACCATATTGGCGTCAACGGATTTTTCCGGCTCAATCGATTCCCCGAGTATAAAAAAAGCTACCTGGACAGACATATCCGGCCGCGCCAGATTTGCAACCGGTGCCTCAACCGTTGCTTCGGGCAATGTGAATATCACCGATATAACACAGAAGGGTAAACCGGTTTATATAGCCTTTAAGTATGTATCTGCTGGGGCAACGGCTACTTATTTGCCAAGAAAGGAAGTGGTAAATTCCTTCACCTTCCGGAATTTTTTTCCTGATACTACCTATATACAGGTCAATTCATTTTCTAATGGCGGGTTTTACATTAAAAGCATTCTAAACAATGCTAATCAATGGATAATGACTAACGCGAGTTTAACGTTTAATGCTCCGGCTGTTGGCAGCGCTCCCGACGAGGATTGGGCCATATCGCGGCCCTTTGACCCGACAATTGTCTCACCTGATGTCGGCATAGCCATTAAAACCAAAACCGATCCCTTAGGCCTGTATTCCTATAAGTTTACAAAACCGGGTACTTATGTAGTAACTTTTGTTGCAACAAACTCCGATTCAGCAACTACCAGGCAAACGGTAAGGCAGATCACATTAACCATCACCAATTAATCTTCAGGCGTGTCAAAAGATATTATCAAAATGAAAGTAACTCCTCTGTTTTTTCCGGCCGTAATTTTCACCTGTCTGCTATCAGGCATTTTTATAAGCTGCAACAAGGTTAGCGAACCTAATTATGTAGATGCAGGTCACACCGTATTTACCGGTGATGGGTCGGTATCCCAATTGGTGCCCGCCGGAACATCCGCCGGAACCGCCAGGCTTTATGCGGTTTATGATAATAATTCGAAAATATTTAATATCAAATTAAGCTGGTACGGGTTGTCGGGCACCATGACAGCTGCAAATTTTTACGGCCCGGCCCTGAACGGCCAAACAGGACCCGTCACGAGGAACATCGTGACGGGGCAAACTAAAAACATGACCGATAGTGTCACTACGGTTATCTGGAATAATTCAAGCTTAAGCCCTGCTGAGCTTGACGATCTTAAGAATGGAAAATGGTATTACACCATTATTACCCAAAGTAACACCGGCGGGGAGATACGTGGGCAAATCAGTATTGATCACACTTATTAACTAATTATCCGGGGAGTAATGATCTCCCGTTCATTGTAAAGTAAATCTTAAAGAGGGGTTACTATTTTAAAAACCCCTCTAATGAATGACTGATTCTCTTTCAGATAGTTAGAAGGAAAAGTTTTGCCCGAATAATGCTTAGGATATAGTGTTTACGATCCTCTTTCCAATTTTCTGAACTCAATCAGTTCGCATTCCGCTTTTATTCAGCGTCAGTATACTTATAACAGCCATCTCTTTAAGCATTTGTCATTCGCTTTCATAGGTGACAGTCCGTTTTATTTTGTTTCGTAGGTAACGCCATGGGTTTAAAATGCCTTTCCCGGAGATTTTAAGTATGGCTCGGGTGAAGGATGATATTCTTTGATAGAACGATCTGAACTGAAGACAACCAGAACACTACTCAACCAAATATAAAACTTAACCAATTCAAAAATTATGAAGAAGACATTAATTTCACTGATGGCGGCTATTTGCATGTTATCAATCATCTCTTGTAAAAAAAGCAGTGATTCGAATCCTGGTGTTACCAGCAATCCTAAAGCCGCATCTGCAAGCAAACTGGCGTTAAACAGCTTAACCGTAACCGTTGCGTCGGGCGGAAATATACAAACCGCTATAGATAATGTGGCGGCGGCGGGAGGCGGTACAGTTAACCTGGCTAGCGGAACCTGGACGATTACCTCGTCAATCCGCCTGAAAGCAAATGTTACGTTGAATGGTGCCGGTAATCCTAACACGACCATCACATCCAGTACCGCGATGAATATTATCACTACCGCTCAGGAAGGCCTATCAAATCTTACGGTTCAAAATCTCAAGATTGTCGGTATTCCCACCGATTCCACCTCCAACGGAATTTGGATCGCTGCGTTAGGTAATCATTTCAAAAATGTCACCATCTCCAATGTACAGGTCACCAACTGCGGAGGGATGGGCATACATCTTAAACGCGCGGATACGGCCTGTGTCCTGAATTGCAACTTACATAATAATGGCAAGTCGGTATATTTTCATAATATTTATGTACGTGAATCTACCTACATCACCGTCAGTGGCAATTTGTTAACCGGCTCTCCTTACGGAACGGGTATACATGTGGCCGGAGTTTGTAATCACCTTTCCATAACCGGGAACACAGTAACCGGTAATGCGATCGCGGGCATGCTGATTCAGGATTCACCTAATGTTATACTTATCCAGAATAATACCGTCAGCAGTAATGGCGTGAACCACATCAGTGCCCATGGGGACGGTATTTCATTTACCGGAACAAATGCCACAATCGATAGCAATACAGCCAACAGCAATTATGAGGGCGGTATCCATACGTGGAACGGCTCCGGCAGCGTGACCAACAACCATGCCTCTGGAAATGGTATAAACTATAATATTCATGGTACTTATACCCAAAGCAATAATCTATAAACCATAGTAACCGGGTAGTGTTAGGACAGGATGTTTTACAAAGCATCCTGTTTTTTTGTGGATTTGACTTTATCTGGCTTAGAAAAACGGAACGTTCGCACAATTGGTAACAGGCTCCAAGGGGAAGTTTATCAAAGCTAATGATCTATTTCTCAATCCAGGCGTTCAGTTTAGTTTTAAGAATGGCAGGACGATTATTTGGCAATCAACACCACACGATTTGTGTCTGTGAAAAAACGAGTTCCTTACCATGGTTGGGCAGCAGCGCCTCTTGCGTTTGCGGGCCTACATCTAAAAGGCTTAACAGGTAACCATCTGCAATATTGATAAACTCTTTGGTTTCCAGTTTTCTCGCCTCTTTTAAATCTTCCTTTGGCCCGGTAATTTCGGTTTATTGTTTCCTGATTTCTTCCTGCTGGCCGGCAATAATCCATTTGAACTTAAACTTCGTCTGCTTATCGGAACTTATCCCTTAAAAAACGCACCTTTCTTTGCTGAGGTCGCAAATGGTTCTTAGCATATGGGTAAATTGTTATAAACTACCAGAAAGTAGAAAATGTCCATGCGATACACCGAAAAATTAACATTTAACTACCTATTATTAAACATATCGGCAAGTAGTGAATAAAGAAAACCACATAATTTAGCCGTCCGATAAACCAATTCCACATCTAATAATGATATTGAATAAGGGTATTAAAAAGATAGTAACCGTTGCCAATAAGGGACTGTTATCCGATATCACCGGAGGTCTCCGATTGTATGGAAAGGTTTATGTCGGAGCTCACGGCAGGGGGATTTTATACGGCGATCCAGTTGATGTTCATAAATAAAATACTATTACAAATGGCACAGATACACATCAATTGATATAAACTCAAATTATGCTCAAGCAAAAATTAATCCTGTTTTTAATACTGCTGACCGGCTTTTGGCTAAAAGCTGAAAATGTTAACGCGAATATCATATCCTATAAAAAAGAAGCTGATGGGGTTAGCTTTTCACTAGATAAGGGACTGATGAAAATAAAAGTATGTCGTAACGATATTATCGAAGTAAAATACACCATTTTGAAATCGTTTTCCCAATCGCCATCACTGGTTGTAAATAACAATTGGACATCCCATGTTGGTTTTACAGTAACAGAGTTTGATGGAAATGTAGTGATTAACACCGGCAAATTAAAAGTTGTGGTTAATAAAATAACCCAGGCCATTACTTACACCACAATAAGCGGAAAAGTAATTACAGCAGAGGATAAAACAGATAATAAATCAATG